>CAZOLW010000018.1:0-81875 GCA_964580775.1 uncultured Chitinophagaceae bacterium
GCAGAATATCTGTTTGATGATGAGAGTATGATGACGAGGATTGATATGAGTGAGTACCAGGAAAAACATACAGTGTCAAGATTAGTCGGTGCGCCTCCGGGATATGTGGGTTATGATGAGGGCGGACAGTTGACCGAAGCTGTTCGTCGCAAGCCTTACAGTGTGGTGCTGCTCGATGAAATTGAAAAGGCCAACCCGGATGTGTGGAATATCCTTTTGCAGGTTCTGGATGATGGCCGACTGACCGACAATAAGGGCAGGACGGTGAATTTCAAGAATACCATCATTATTATGACCAGCAATATCGGCAGCCACCTGATCAGCGAGGCATTTGAGGGAGTGAAAACGGAAGAACAGATCGAAAATGCAACCGAAAAGGCCAAAACCGATGTTATGACGTTGTTGCGACAAACAATTCGGCCCGAATTCTTGAATCGTGTGGATGAAATCATTATGTTTGCGCCGCTACTGCGTAAGGAAATTAAATCCATCGTTCGAATTCAGCTGGGTAACCTTCAAAAACTGGTTGCTGAAAGTGGAATAAAGCTGGATTTTACAGATTATGCCCTTGATTTCTTAGCGGAACAGGGCTTTGATCCCCAATTTGGCGCAAGACCATTGAAACGATTGATCCAGAAGGAGATCGTTAACGCATTGAGCCGGAAGATTTTAGCCGGGGATGTTGATAAAACCAAAACTGTAGTTGTAGATGTATTTGATGGGGTAGTGGTATTCAGAAATGAATCCGCTGGTCAGCATATACCAACAATAAAGAACGAAAAGGCAACAACATAAGAACTGGATTGTTATAATAGAATAAGCAACAAAGAGAAGAAAGAAAGGATCTATTCATCATTTCAAAAAAAAGAGGAATATATGGCACATAGTAAAGCACCGGAAATTGAGATTATCCCAACCAAGAATATCTGGGTGGGTGATAAGGAAGCTCCGGTAAAATTGGTGATGTTTGGTGATTACGAAAGTGAGCCCTGCGCAAAAGCCAATGAGGTAGTAAATCAGCTGATGGAGAAGTATGAAGGTAAATTACAATTCAACTTCCGTCATTTTCCGTTAACAAGGATTCATCAGCGTGCACACAAGGCAGCAGAAGCTTCTATTGGTGCGGCACAGGAAGGAAAGTTTTGGCCAATGCATAATTTGTTATTTGCCAAACGCAGACAGTTGGGAACCATCAGTCTGAAAGGATATGCAAAAGAAAGCGGTGTTACAGATAAAAACTTTTTAAGCAAACTGGTTGACTCTGTTTACGGATGGAGTGTACGGGTTGATTTGCTGGAAGGTGCGAACAAAGGAATTAAAGATGTACCATTCTTTTATATCAATGATGAGCCTTATAAAGGTCCCATTAACCTGAGTGCATTCAGTAAAGTGATTGATGAACTGGCGAAAGCAAAGAAAGCACCGGCGAAGAAGAGAGCGTAAGAAAGAATATAGAAGTTACAAGATAGAATTTAGAAGGGCAGCAACTTGAATGTTGCTGCTTTTTTATTTGCAGTTATTCTGCTGTGAAAAAAACTCTCATTTCTCTGTGAGAAAAAAATCATCTTTACAGCTTATTCTTATTTATGGCAGGCAATCAGAAAGCAGCAATTGGATTTATTTTTATCACTTTATTGATTGATGTGATTGGTTTTGGTATCATCATTCCTGTAATACCAAAACTGATTGAAGACCTTGCACATGTTGGTGTAAGCAAGGCTTCACAAATTGGCGGATGGTTATTGTTTGCATTTGCTGCCACTCAATTTTGTTTTGCTCCCATGATGGGTAACTTAAGCGACCGCTTTGGCCGTCGACCTGTTTTACTGGGTTCATTGTTTGCTTTTTCACTTGATTATATTATTCTTGCTTTTGCACCAACACTGGGCTGGTTGTTTGTTGGTCGTGTAATAGCAGGTATTACAGGTGCCAGTTTTTCAACTGCTACTGCTTATATCGCTGATATCAGTAATGCAGAAAACCGTGCAAAGAATTTTGGTATGATTGGAGCTGCATTTGGATTGGGTTTTGTTATTGGCCCGGTGATGGGCGGACTGCTGGGCAGCTTTGGTGCAAGAGTTCCATTCATGGTTTCAGCAGGATTATGTTTGCTGAATTTTTTATACGGTTATTTTATTTTGCCTGAATCATTGAAACCGGAAAACAGAAGAAAGTTTGAATGGAAGAGAGCGATTCCCGGTGTGAGTTTAATGAACCTGAAAAAATATCCTGCCATTGGCGGTTTAATTATTTCATTGATTCTGGTTTATCTCGGTTCACATGCTGTACAGAGTAACTGGAGTTTTTTTACTATTGAAAAGTTTAAGTGGGATTCGAAGATGATTGGTTTTTCTTTAGCGGCTGTTGGTTTACTGGTAGGTGCTGTGCAGGGTGGATTAACGAGAGTGATCAATCCAAAACTTGGTAATGAAAAGAGTGTGTACATCGGTCTGGCTTTATATGCATTGGGTATGTTACTCTTTGCATTTGCAACTGAAAGCTGGATGATGTTTGTGTTTTTAATTCCTTACTGTTTGGGTGGTATCTGTGGCCCGGCACTGCAATCCATCATGGCTCAGCATGTACCTGCCAACGAACAGGGCGAACTGCAGGGATCACTTGCAGGATTGATGAGCGCCACTACTATTGTTGGACCGGTAATGATGACGAATATTTTTGCTTACTTCACATCGAAGAGTGCACCGGTTTATTTTCCGGGTTCTTCTTTTTTCCTGGGCTTTCTGTTTATGCTGGCCAGTGCTATTGTTGCATATTATGCGTTGCATAAACAAATGCGAACAGCGAAGCTGTAATGAATACATATTCTTAGAAGCTGTCTAAAAATAATTCTGTTAATTTCCTATGTGGCTGAAAGTGGTCGGTGGGACACCGACCACGGCGCACCGCCGCCGTTGGTGTCCCCACCAACGGCTTACAGTGATTTGCAATTTTATTTTTAGACAGTTTCTTAGAACGTCTTTTCGACCGGAGGGAGAAATCTCATTGTACTCAAACAGTATGAGTGAATTGAGATTTCTCATCCTGCAATTGTTCTTACACATATAGAAAGATGTTTCAAGCAGGATTCGAAATGACGGGGCGTGTTTGTTGCAGGATTCGAAATAACGGAAGTAGATTTATTTATCTGTTATCAGCATTTTGTAATAAAAGATCATCCGTTTTAAATCAGTAATGGGAATACGTTCATCAATTCCATGAAAACCTTTTGCATCAGTCATTGGTGCAAAGTTCACCACTGCATCACTGAAGGGGCGGAAGTAACGGGAATCAGTTGCGCCAACCATCAGGTATGGTGATACAATGACTTCAGGGACTATCTTATACGTAATGGCTTCTACTTTTTTAAACATTGGATGTTCGGATGAAGTTAATGCAGAAGGCTCCATCAGTGAAATGGTTTGCTTTTTTACTGTTACCCGTTCATCATTGATGGCCTTCTTTACAAAGTTCACTACATCATCACTTGTTTCACCCGTAAGAATGCGGCTGTTGAAAGTTGCTTTTGCAACCGATGGAATTACATTGTCTTTGATCCCTGCTTTTACAATTGTAGGAACAAGTGTTGTATGAATCAATGCATTGGTTTGTTTTGTTTTTTCCAGTTCGGTGATGAGCATACTTTTAAATAACCACTGGTTGCTTAATACCATGCGGTTTAATAATCTGCCACCGGGGCCGGTACGTAAAAATAATTCCTGGATAGGAGGAGTGATTTTTGCGGGCATCTGTTGCGATCTTATTTTTACAATGGCTTTGTTCAATACATCAATAGCCGTTTCTGGAAAGGGCATAGAAGAATGTCCGCCGGGAATTTCAACAGTTAGATCAATATTCACATATCCTTTTTCACCTACACCAATTACTGCAACAGGGCGGTTCAATTCTTTGAAATGTTCCCTGTCTACCTGGCCGCCTTCATCGAGTACAAGCTCCGGATGGATATTCTGTTCTTTGAACCAGGCAGAAATTTTTGCAGCACCTCTTTTTCCCGCAATTTCTTCATCATGACCAAAGCATAAATAAATGGTACGTTCGGGTTGAAAATTTTCTTTGAGCAATTGTTCGGCAGCTTCAAAAATAGAAATGGCCGAAGCTTTATCATCTACTGCACCTCTTCCCCAGATGGTGTCGCCTTTAATTGTACCGCTGAAGGATGGAACGGTCCAGTTTTTTTCTGCAACTGCTTCAACCGGTACCACATCCATGTGCGCCATAATCACATAAGGTTTCAGGGTTGTATCTTTTCCTTTCCATGTATATACATAACTGAATTCACTAAAGATCTGCCTCGGTAATTTTTGATGAACTGTTGGATAGGTTGTTTCTAAAAACACACGGAATTTCAGAAACTCAGTTGTATCGATGGGGAGTGTATCACCAAACGAAACGGTCTTGATCTGGATTGCCTGGCTGAGATGCAGGGTAGCCGAATCGCTGATGCCGGTTACTTCAACGGAAGGATGAACAGGGATTGTTTTACTGAACCGGATTGTATTGAACAGCAATACGGCCGACAACACAAGGATAGCTGTTAAAACAAGGAAAAAGAAACGTTTGAGCATAGCGCAGATTTTGGTGCAGGTAATATACAACAGATAAATGAATCATAATTGACTGTATAACGGAAGGATATTTGGAAAGACCATTATCTTTAAGGATCAAATTTCAATTGTAACCACCAAAGCCCTGGTATAGTATCAATGAAACAGGAAAAAAAAGCATCGAAGTTTATTTTGTGGATAGCGTTGTTCTGTTGTCTTCTGATTCTGTCGAAGTTTATTCTCTTTAAAAAATCTCCCGGCTATTACAAACGTTATTTTGATCATGGCTATAATGCTTACTCCGTAAAAGAAGGCTGGAAACATGCCAATACAAAACCATTTTCAAGCATCCGTATATTATCGGGCAGGTATGTAACATCTGAATACAGTTATAAAAATATTGGCGGAAACATTGTGGGCTTTATCCCGCTTGGATTGCTGTTGCCCTTTCTAATTCCGGTGTTCAGGAATTTTTTCGCCTTAACAGGAATGGTTTTGTTCATCAGTCTGCTCTTTGAGATTGTGCAACTGGGGGCCGGACTTGGTTCCTTTGATGTGGATGATCTCATTCTGAATACGGCCGGTGGAATTGCCGGCTACCTCCTGTATAAACTGCTTGCCCGCAATTAGTTTTTTGTGCAGACCGACTTTACTTCTGCAACATCATTAAACTGTTATTTTTTACAGAATCAAGTGTTTTGATTTGTGGATGCTGTAAATTAGATGTCCAATGATTTTTCACTATTAAAACTTACAATCATGGAAGAAAACAAAAATGCACAGGCTACCGACAATGAAAAACAGAGTTGGGCCGACAAAGCAGAAGACAGCCTGCAGGATCTGAAAGGAAAAGCTGCTGTTTATGCTGATAAGGCAGAAGACAAACTCGAAGAACTGAAAGACAAAGCAGAAGTAAAGTTTGAAGAATTTAAAGACAAGGCTGAAGATGTGATTGATGACCTGAAAGTAAAAGCTGAAGGACTGTGGGATAAAGTAAAAGACAAATTTGACGGCGATGAAGAGCCGCCTGTAAAAAATCCGGGCAATTAAACTAAATTGAAGGCTGTAATTATTACAGCCTTTTTTATGATCACTGTTCAACAACTTATCGAAAAATATCAACTGCTTCCACATCCGGAAGGTGGTTACTACAGCCGTACGTATGAAAGTGAAGAACTTATTCCTGCTAATGCATTGCCCGAACGGTTTGACGCAGAACGTTTGATTTCAACAGCTATTTATTTTTTACTGGACGGAAAAAACTTCTCTGCTTTTCACCGTATTAAGAGTGATGAGCTCTGGCATTTTTATGCAGGAGATGGTTTGCAGATTTATGTGATTCATCCGGATGGCAGAGGAGAGATTCTGAAGCTTGGTAATGATCTCAGCAATGGTTTTTCCTTTCAGCATGTGGTAAAAGCCGGATGCTGGTTTGCATCAAAACCAATTACTGAAAATGGATTTTCCTTTACCGGATGTACTGTTGCACCGGGTTTTGATTTTGCCGATTTTGAACTGGCAGAAAAAAAGCAATTGCAGAAGGAATATCCGCAACACAACAAATGGATTGAAACATTCTGCAGATGATGGAGCAACTGCTAAATAGCAAGTACTGTGTGAATCTTTAAGAGTACACCATTTCCCGGCTTGGATGTGAATGAATAGTTACCGCCAATTGATTCAATGCGGTTGATCATATTAAAAATACCGATTCCTTTCTGTTCTTTTACTTTATCCAGATCAAAGCCTTTGCCATTATCAGACAGTTCAATTTCAATGGCAGATTCTGTATAATGCACGTTGATTTTTATTTTGTCTGCTTCGGAATATTTCTGGCTGTTCCTTGTAAATTCCTGGATGATGCGGTAAAGATTTACTGCAATATGTGATTCGGGTTCTTTTTCAATTCCACTTACTGACAGCCTGTAACGTTTATTATCCACTTTATTCAGCAGGTTGATCATTTCATGTAATGATTCAAGAAAGCCATTGTCGTACAATGATTGCGGCACCAGCTGATGTGAGATATGCCGTGATACCTGGAATGATTCATTTACTACATCATAGCAGTCTTCAATCAAAGCTTTTAACTCAGGCTTTTCGCTTGATGCCATTGAACGGATTGTTTCAATAATCAGTTTACCTGCAGCGAGGTACTGACAAACACCATCATGCAATTCGGCAGCAATACGGTTGCGTTCATTTTCTTCTGATTCAATAATAGAATTAAAGAGCTCTTTTTCAAATTGCTTAAAGCTGCTGATATCCTGCATCGTTCCTTTGAAATAAATATGATCAGTTTCAGCAGCTGCCGGTTTTTGTCTTTTTCCTTCCAGGTATTTTATGGTGCCATCAGGAGTAATACAACGGAACTGTACGGAAAAAGCGGTTCTTGTTTTTTTTGAAGCAGCAAGTTTTTCTGCAACAAAAGATCTGTCTTCCGGATGTACCAACAAAAAAATCTCATCAAACAAAATTGGTTTTTTTGTTTTTTTCAGTCCAAGAATAGTAAACATTTCACTGCTGCAGTGCAATTCATTTGTTTCTGTATTCCATTCATAACTGGCTACTTTGGCAATCTTTTGCGCTTCGTTGAGCTGTTGCTGTTTTCTTAAGAGTTTAATTTCTGTTTTCTTTTTTTCTGTAATATCCTGTACAGAACCGTTCGAGTGCAGGGGCTCGTTCTGTTCGTTAAAAGAAACAACAGCTAATACTCTTATCCATTTTTCTTTTCCATTTATCAGGAGGCGGTGTTCAATATCATATTTTTCTCCTTTCATTGCATCCTGCCATGTTTTTACAACGAAATCCACGTCTTCGGGATGCACCTTTTCAATAAAATCGTTCGTGGTTGGCTTTTTGTTAAGGGGTATATCAAAGATCCTGCGTGCTTCATCAGACCATTCGAGGATATTATTTTTCACATCAAAGAACCAGCTTCCGAGTTTGGCCATCTGCTGAGCCGATTTTAACTGGGCCCGTTCCCGTTGCAGCATTGCCCGGTATTTGCGTGCTTCTGTTACATCTCTGAAAATGCCCCTGGATAACACCATCTGATAATTATCAAAACGGGCATTGATATTGGCTTCACAAAAAACCTGTTCACCATCTGCAGACAGAAAAGCTACTTCTACTGAACGGACTTCTTCTCCATTTTTGATCAGTTCAAAAATAGTTTCGCAATGCGAACGGTTTGCGGGATGTATGAAATTGAAAATGTTTTTACCAATCACTTCCTCATCGGTATAGCCGAGCCTTTTTTTCCAGCTTTCATTTACAAATACAATCTGTCCGTTTGCATCCACACTTTGAATAAGGTCGGAAGTGTTTTCAATCAGATCTCTGAATTTTTCTTCGTTCGCTCTCAGTATTTCTTCCTGCTCTTTCTGTATTGTAATGATATTTCGTACAGAAAGAAACTGTGTTATTTCCCTGTTTTCATTCAGCACCGGTGTAATGACAGTATCAACCCAGTAATGTGTGCCGTCCTTTGCACGGTTTTTAATTTCTCCACGCCAGTGGCTGCCCGACAGAATTGTTTCCCACATCTGTTTAAAAAAATCGTTCGGATGATGGGAGCTGTTAACGACCTGGTGTGTTTTGCCAATCAGTTCTTCCCTGTTATATTTTGATGTTTCAATAAATTTTTCATTGGCATAAATAATCTTTCCCTGTTTATCGGTAAGGGAAACAATGGCACTTTCGTTGAGGGCAAGCTGGTAAGCTCTCAACGTTTTTACAACTTCTGCGAATTGTTTTTTGCCGGTAATATCCATCACATATCCATCAATATGAAATGGTTCATTTCCATTATAATCAGAAACGGCAATTTCTTTTACCCACCTGATCATTCCATTACTGTCGATGATGCGGTATTGTGTGGTAAGATCAGTACCTGTTCGGGAAAAGTTGCGATGTTCTTTGTACACTCTTTCTTTATCATCAGGGTGAATGATATCATAGAAGGAAGTGGTTTTTTCACGTAGAATTTTTTCTACGCTGTAGCCGGTAAGTTCAACCACACCGGGAGAAATATTGGTAAGTAAGGGAACGTCGTTGATTATCCTGCAACGGTACAGGATTCCCGGTAATTCTGAAAACAAAGACTCAGAGAGGAGTGGATTGGATATTGACATCAGTTGTTGAGACTTAGATAAATCGTTGTTCAGGTTCTGTGTGTAATATTATTGATTTTTCTAAACAAAACAGTCTTTGCCGCTTTTTTTAATATGCGTGGGTATAAATCCTGAAAAGAGGTATTTACAGATTAAATTGCAGCCCCGTTGGTTAAAAAAGGTGAATTTTGTTTTTCAATTATAATTTAAGAATATGGAACCCATTGACATAGCCGCATTAAGAAAGGATTATATGCTGCATTCTTTAAACGAAACAGACCTGTCACACAATCCCTTTAAACAGTTTGAACATTGGTGGAAGGAGATTACAGAAGCAGCAGGAGATGAATTTAATGCCATGACCTTAGCTACAAACAGCACCGACGGCATGGTAGATGCAAGAATAGTATTACTCAAAGCTTTTGACGAAAATGGCTTTGTATTTTTCACCAATTATAACAGCTCAAAAAGTAAACAGATTGATGAAAATGCCAACTGCTGTTTGCTCTTTCACTGGAAAGAGCTGGAACGCCAGGTAAGAATTAATGGTGCAGCAGAAAAAATATCTGTTAAAGAAAGTATTCAATATTTCGACAGCCGGCCCGAAGGAAGTAAATTAGGCGCATGGGCATCGCCGCAAAGTTTGGTTGTATCGGGCAGAACATGGCTGGAAGAAACCTATCATTTTTATAAAGAACGTTTCAAACATGGATCCATTCCCAAACCGCCACATTGGGGAGGTTATCGGGTAAAACCAAACCGTTTTGAATTCTGGCAGGGCCGTCCTGATCGTATGCATGACCGGATGCTGTACACAAAAACAGAAACAGGTGAATGGAAAACGGAACGACTGGCCCCCTGATCTTACGCTAAACTATTTCTTCAGAGTTTTTCAAATTTCGCCTGAAAAAAACGTAAATATTTTGGTTCATAAACCATTTTCATTCCGTTGATTTTTTTTCTGCGTTCGTATACTCTTGCAGTAGATTCGGCGATGACATCCATGTGCGCCTGTGTGTACACACGACGTGGAATGGTAAACCGAACCAGCTCCAGTTCAGGATAATAATTTTCACCATTTGCTTTTCTTCCGGCAGAAACCACACCTCTTTCCATTGTTCTTACACCTGCGTCAAGATATATTTCTGCAGCCAGTGTCTGTGCCGGAAACTGGTCCTGCTTTATATGCGGTAAAAATTTTTTTGCATCCACAAAAATGCCATGACCGCCAATTGGTTTTACAATCGGCACATTGTATTCCATCATTTTTTTTCCAAGGTAAATAACCTGTCCAACCCTTGCTTTGATGTGATCATCGCTGACACTTTCGCCAATGCCAATCGCCATCGCTTCCATATCTCTTCCCGCAAGTCCGCCATACGTGTGCAGACCTTCATATACCACCACCATATTTCTTGCTTCTTCAAAAACATCCCAATCATTGACAGCAAGAAATCCACCGATGTTTACCAACGCATCTTTCTTTGCACTCATGGTAGCACCATCAGTTAACGAACAGATTTCTTTTACAATGGCTTTGATGGGTTTATCCCGGTATCCTTTTTCTTTTTGCTGAATAAAGTAGGCGTTCTCTGCCACTCTCGTCATATCATGAATTACACGGATTTTATGTTTTTTTGTCAATGCTCTCAGCTCTTTTAAGTTTTTCATGCTGATTGGCTGACCACCAGCCATATTCACACTTGTGGCCATACTTACGTAAGGAATTTTTTCAGCTCCATATTTTTTTATCAGCTTCTCCAGTTTGTTTAAATCAACATTCCCTTTAAAAGGAAATTCATTTTCCGGATCATGCGCCTCATCAATGATAATGTCTTCAAATTTTCCGCCTGCTAATTCCTGGTGCAATCTTGTTGTAGTGAAATACATGTTGCCGGGAATGATGTCACCTTTCTTAATTAATATTTTTGATAAAATATTTTCAGCACCACGTCCCTGGTGAGTGGGGATAAGGTACTTGTATCCATACACATCTCTCACGACGTTCTCGAGATGATAAAAATTTCTGCTGCCTGCATAGGCTTCATCACCCATCATCATGCCGGCCCACTGGCGGTCACTCATAGCCGAAGTGCCGCTGTCTGTCAGCAGATCAATATATACATCTTCTGATCTTAACAGAAAAGTATTGTAACCTGCTTCCTGAAGGGCTTTTTTCCGTTGTGCAGGTGTTGTCATTTTCAACAACTCCACCATTTTAATTTTGTAGGGTTCGGCCCAACTGTTGTTTATATTTTTCATGTGTATATTTTTTGTTGTTTTAATCATTCATTTCATTTTTCAATCGGTTGATTTATTGAACGGGGTTTAGTTTTGCTGTGAAATGGCGCAGCGTTGGTGCTTCTTCAATGATCACCAGTCCTTTGATTTTATTTCTTTTGTTAAACACTTCAATGATTACTTCGGCTACATAATCAATATGACTTTGTGTGTACACTCTTCTCGGTATCGCCAATCGAACCAGTTCCAGTTGTGCAGGAATTAACTTTTTATCTGCATTGTATTTTCCAAACATGAGTGAACCTATTTCCACACTTCTGATTCCTCCATGTACATATAAAGCAGCAACCAACGCCTGGCCCGGGTATTGATCAACCGGAATATGTGAAAGAAATTCTTTTGCATCGAGATATACAGCATGTCCGCCTGCCGGTTGCATAACAGGAACACCTGCAGCAATTAATTTGTTAGTGAGATATTCAATACTGCGGATACGGTATTGCAGGTAATGTTCATCCAATACTTCATTCAATCCAATCGCAATTGCTTCGAGGTCCCTTCCAGCGAGTCCGCCATAGGTTGGAAATCCTTCCGTCATGATCAGCAGGTTCCGGCATTGCTGCGCCAGTTCTTCATTACGCATGGCTAAGAATCCACCAATATTGGCGAAGGCATCTTTCTTTGCACTCATGGTACATCCATCAGCATAAGAAAAAAGTTCTTTTGCAATTTCACGTACTGATGTTGAAGCATAACCTTTTTCACGCAGTTTAATGAAGTATGCATTCTCTGCAAAGCGGCATGCATCGATGAACAAAGGGATTTTATGTTCTGTACAGATTTTTCTTACTTCTTTAATATTCTGCATACTCACCGGTTGTCCGCCACCTGAGTTGTTTGTAACAGTAACGATGCAAAGCGGAATATTTTCAGCACCTTTTTCAGCAATGATTTTTTTTAAGGCATCTGTATCCATGTTTCCTTTAAAGGGAGCAGGAATGGCCGGATGTTTTCCTTCCTCACAAATACAGTCAATTCCTTCCGCACCGGAGAATTCAATATTGGCTCTTGTTGTATCAAATAATGTGTTGCTGATAAAGTATTTCCCTTTGCCGCCAAGTATGCTGAATAATATTTTTTCTGCCGCTCTTCCCTGGTGGGTTGGTATGATCAAGGGCATACCGGTTATCTGCTGCACGGTTTCTTCAAAGCGGAAAAAGCTGGGACTGCCTGCATAAGATTCATCGCCCTGCATCATACCGGCCCATTGATTACTGCTCATGGCACTGGTGCCGCTGTCGGTAAGTAAATCAATCAGTACATCAGTTGAGTGAATGAGGAAGGGATTATAAAAAGCTTTTTCTAAAATGAGCTGACGTTCTTCAGCTGTATTGAAATAAATGGGCTCAACAGATTTTATGCGGAACGGTTCTATGATTGTGTTCATACAAGAATGAATTAAAGTAAATGTGTTTGAAAAAAATGAATACTGCAGAAGGAAGGAGAGAGTCTTAAGAGGGCCTGCTGATAATATTTTTCCAGATATTCATATAGCAAAATTGCAGTTCCCGGGGCAGAAAATATATGATTGAAGTCATGCAGTTAACAGAAACCGGTTTGTTTGTTCCGGGTGTAATCCGTTTTACTGCGGTTAATTTTTCCCCAATAACTGTTGAAAGAGGCTTATTCCCCGCAAATACCGCCGTTTCAGTATCAGGCACAGCATTTGCATAAGCAGGGCTATGATAAAGTATTTGGCCAGCAGTTTCCTGTTTTTTTCAGTTATTGTTTCCTGCAACTTCAGTAATGAAGATAACAAAGACACCATAACAAAGAATGGTATAAGAATATCTAAAAGGGATAAAAGTATTACTGCCGAAAATGCATACAACCCTCTTTTTTTTGACAGTATGAAGCTTGTTGCTTTCATAGCAGATCAAAAAATTAATGATACACTAGGGCTCCGGATGATCAGTTTTTACAATACCCGTAATTACCAGTTAGCCTGGTTTGCCGAAAGTGGACTTACTGAACAGGCACGTGGTTTCTGGAACATGCATAACTATGCAACTGCCTATGGTAAGGATACCAGTTTAAAAGATAAAAGTCTGCAAAAGAGAATGAATGGATATACTGCGGAAGAAGATGGCTTTGCCGTTTCGCCCACTGATAAAAATATCATTGGAACAGAGCTGAAACTCACGTTGCATTTTATTCTTTATACGCTGAATAATTTTGAAGATGGATATGTGAAGCGGAAGGAAATGGAGCGTTTTATCCCGGTAAGGAAAACTGATCCGATGCAGCTTGCAGATTCTCTTATTTCGAAAAAGCATAAAGACAATAAATATTATGAAGAAGTAAACAACAGCTATAAATTATTAAAGGACGAATTGGAAAAGTATGTTGTTATTGCCAAACAGGGAGGATGGCAGCCCATTACAGCAACTGCCAAACAATTAAAAAAAGGCAGATCATCTTCTTCTGTTATCCAGGTGAAAAGAAGACTTCAGCTTACCGGTGATATGGCTGCTGATACCACGCTTTTATTTAATGATCAGTTAGCAGCAGGCATCAAAAAATTCCAGCTAAGATATGGGTATAAACCAACCGGTATTTTAACCGATGGCTTAATAAAGGATATGAACGTTCCTGTAACCAACCGCATTGAACTGATATTGCTGAATATGGGACGAATGCAGTGGATGGTAAGCGAACCAAAAGGAGAGATGATTGTGGTGAATATCCCTGAATTCATCCTGCATTATAAAGATGGGGCAGCTACTGTTTTTGACATGCCGGTGGTGGTAGGAAAAGAAGGACATAATACGATGATGTTTACAGGAAACCTTAACCAGGTTGTATTCAGCCCCTATTGGAATTTACCGGAGAGTATTGTGAAAAAAGAAATCCTGCCGGCAATAGAAAAAAACAGCCATTACCTGGCTGAACACAATATGGAAATTACCGGTTATGAAGATGGCTTACCTGTTATACGTCAATTACCGGGAGGAGATAACTCACTCGGGAGGGTGAAGTTTTTATTTCCCAACAGTTTCAATATTTATTTTCATGATACACCGGCAAAGAGTTTGTTTAATAGTGATAAACGGGCTTACAGTCATGGTTGTATCCGCTTAAGTGATCCGGTTAAGATGGCTAATTACCTGTTGAAGGATGATAAGAAATGGACACCGGAGAAAATTGATACTGCTATGAACAGTGAAAAAGAAAAGTATGTAAAACTGGACAAGCCTGTGCCGGTGTTAATTACCTATTATACTGCGTGGGTTGATGACAATGGCCTGCTGCATTTTGCCGATGATATTTACGGGCATGATAAAGTAATGGTGCAGAAAATGTTTACCGGGAGATAAACCCGGTAAAAACAGCTGAGGCAGAGTAGAAACCAGTTCGTTAAAAATCTTTTTTTACTTTTCTGAATTCATGCCCCATAATCTTGATTCCGGCGATTAAACCCACAGCAAGAAAATTCAGCACAAGAAAAATAAACTGGTCGTCATTCAGTAATTTTAATAACATGGCAATTCATTTGGATATAAATAAATAGTTGGTTTGTTTCAAAGATCGATGGTTAAAAAGCTTTTTTCTGTTATTTAAGAACAATTTACTGCAAAATTGTGGTTCGTGGAAACACGATCCACCTCAAAAAGGCTTTCATGGAATTGATTTGAATGTAAATTATTTTTTCTTTTCCCCCTGTTTGATGTTTATGATCACAGAAACCTATGACCATGGTCAGACAGTTTCAATGAAATAATGGAAACCTTTGCTTGGGGAGAGTTTTACGGAGTGAATGAACTTATGAGCTACTGCTCACAACTGTTTGTTTTACTGCACTTAATAACAAAAAAGTCTTTACACATTTAACCAGCTTATTGTATCGCATGAATAATTATTCTACACATCATAAATTCCATATCCCGGTAATGGGTTTGGCTTATACCATTGACAGTCCCATTAAAGTAGCAAGGTTTGGAATTTCTTCTGTTATTTCCATTGTTGAAGACAGGTTAGTGGAGATGATGCGCAGTCATTATTATGCAACGCTTAATCTTGAGTACCAGCCCATCACTGTACATGAAGAAGATTACCGTGCAAAACGGATTACTGATTATCTCAATCTTGTGAATACTATTGTGCACGAACAGGTGGAGAAGATGAAGACGACTGCTTTTGAAAAGGGCTCTGAAATTGTGAAATATTTTGAGATGCTGCCTGAAGACAGCACAGTGAAAAAGATGTACAGGCAAATGCTCAGTTTGACCAATCAGCCGGAAAAAGAAAAGATTGAAAATTATTTACGCACACAGATTGTACCCGGAAGTATTGATGTAAACATCATGACAAAAATTGACCGGAATAATTTTAATGCACAGCATGAAGTAATAGAAGATGGCTCAGATGCTGTAACAGCATTGAGGGGCTTTGCAAAAAGTAACCTCAGTAATTCATCAGTTATTTTTTCTGCGGGTATGAATCCGAGATTATATAATTACCTGGAAAACTGTAAAGAGCTTGATATAAATGAAGAAGGAGCTTTTGCAAAAAAAGTGGTGATTAAAGTAAGCGACTACCGGTCTGCATTGATCCAGGGAAAATATTTAGCCAAGAAAGGGATTTGGGTAAGTGAGTTCAGAATTGAATCGGGTTTGAACTGCGGTGGTCATGCATTTGCAACAGATGGTTTTTTACTTGGACCGATCCTGGAAGAATTCAAAACAAATAAGCAGGAACTCAGTGATGAACTGTTTGCTATCTACAATGCCGCTTTGCAGAAAAAAACTGGCCGCATATTAGAGGCAGCTCCTGAAATTATTTATTCTGTGCAGGGGGGAATCGGCACACACGAAGAAGATGAATTTTTACATCAGCATTATGATATACAAAGTACCGGTTGGGGTACGCCATTTTTACTGGTACCTGAAGCAACAACTGTTGATGATGATACAATGAAATTATTATGTGCCGCTGAAGAAGAAGATGTGATGTTGAGCAATAATTCTCCATTAGGAGTAAGGTTTCATTATTTGAAAGGAACCAGTTCTGATATGGAGAAAGCAGCACGGATCAGCAAAGGAAGTCCCGGCAGCCCCTGCACCGAAAAGTTGCTGGCTTTTAATACAGAGTTTACGAAAGAACCCATCTGCACAGCATCTAAGAAATACCAGCAATTGAAAATTGAACAACTGCAATCACTCAATTTGCCGGAAGCAGAATTCAACAGGCAATTGAATCAGGTGCTTGACAAAGAATGTTTATGTGTCGGGTTAAGCAATTCTGCTGCCATCAACTACGAAAAAACATTTGTGAAGAAACTGAATGCGGTAACTATTTGCCCCGGGCCGAATATTGTGAATTTTTCAAAAGTTGTTTCATTGCAGACAATGACCGATCATATTTACGGAAGGGAAGATATCCTGGCCCATAAAAGCCGGCCCCATATGTTTATTGCCGAACTGTATTTATATATTGATTACCTCAAAGAACAACTGGGTGAGCATCCGGAAACAGAACAGGACGCAAAAAAGAAGAAATATATTTCAACCTTCTATACAAATCTCAGGAACGGGATTACCTATTATCAGCAATTGCCCGGTGTTGCCGCTGCAAACAGGAAAGAGTTTGTAAAAGCGCTTGCTGATGTTGAACAGGAACTGGATTGTTTGAATTACCAGTTCAGGGTTAACAGTAATTAAGGAGAGAAAAAATGATTGAGAAGCTGTAACAAGTAATTGTTACAGCTTTTTTAATGTGAAATTTTAATGCCGATCAGTTTTTTCAGATCCTTCAGCATTGATTGATCTTTTACATTTAACCTGATGCCTCTTCCTTCAGCATAAACTTTTGCATTCTTTAATTCTGTTTTGATTGTTTCATCAATATCACCGCTTAAAATTTCATCTGTTGCTTTCTGCCCAAATACAAAAGCCACTTTAAAAAAGCCATCACGGGGTAACAAATAGATCAGTGCCCGCTTCTTATCGCTGATGCGGAAACCCCAGCCGTACTTATCTCCTGAAAAGTTCCAGCCTTCTGTTGCAGCAGGATAAGATTGATACGTAAAGTCAGAGAGCGTCTTCCAACTGCTGTAAGTGCGGCCAATTGCTTTTTTTAAATCAGCATCTGTTGGTTTTTTTTCCTTGTCTGTGAAAATACTTTTCATGGTTCAGGTCTTTATTTTAAAATGTTTCAGCACCCGTAAAGCTCTTAATGTGTTCCATCGGCTTGGCTGTCCGGCTTTTTCCATTTCAAAATGAATTTGTCCGGGATGCATAGCTGCAACTGTCCATTGCCTGTTCTTATTTCTTTTGCTGAGAATAATCTGCAGAGCATCTTCCATCCGGCTGTCGTATTTTACCCCGGCAGATTGAAAGTAATCCAATGCTTTTAGAATATCATAATACCAGCGGCAGGGGTAATGGAGTTTTAAAAAATCAGAACGAATAATGTTGCCTGTTTTATCTGAACGGAACAAATGGTGAAGGAGTATAAATTCCCTCGAAGCCAGCTCGGTTTTTTTTAATTCACTGAGCCGGTAAGTATACCCGTTTTTTCTGTATTCATTTATTCCTTCAATAACAGAAAGTGTTGAATGCAGAGAGCTGTGTATTGCTCCAATCCTGTTTGAGTGACAATTAAAGCCACCATCATTCATTTGAACCGATAAGAGAAAATCTATAACAGGCTTCAGCTGTTCTTCTTTGATGTGGAAATAAGATGCATAATTCAGCACCATGCCGTTAATACAAACATCGCTGTTACGGATTGACCCGGATGGATTAATTCCTCCATCCAATCCTCTTTCATATTTGAAAATAAGGTTGAGCGTTTCTTCAATTGCTTTATTACCCGGCGAAATGCCAAGGTTTTTTAAATCCAGTAAAGTGTAATGAGTTGAAGTCCATTTTGGTTGATAGAATGCATTGCCCCAATGACCGTTTGGCTGACGCAGAGAAAGCAGCTTTGCTCCCCAGCCTTCTGTTTCAATTCTTTTTCTCAAACGGGAATCATCTTTAAGGAGCAAATCCCTTTGGGTTTGGTATTGAATGGAACTATCAGATTCAAGCAGCCATGATATAAGTTCATCGTTTGTCATGGAGGGTAAGTTTGCTATTTACAAAGATAACCGGCTGTTACAAAGCTACCTGTCTTATCATTGCAGCGCTTTAATATTTTAAAAAAAGCTGACTGATTACAGTCAGCTTTACACAGATATCAATTAATATTATCTTTCCGGTAAAGTAAACAGCCACTGCCATGAACCGTCGCCACCTGCTGAAAGGAATGAGTGTACTTACATTGTACAGCAGCTTCCCCGCAGTACTCACCGAATTTATTTCTTCCTGTAATGTTTCAGGTAAAGAACTCCGAACCGGTTTCTTTTCGGAAGATGAGTTTGAATTAATTGAAGAGCTTACGGATATCCTGATTCCTAAAACTTCCACACCCGGTGCATTGGAAGCAAGGGTGCCTTATTTTATTGATATGGTTGTGAAAGAATGTATGAATGAAAAAGATCAGCAGTTAATCAAAGCCGGATTGAAGAAGTTGAACGAGGAGGCAAACGGGAAATTTACATTGCTTTCTGCAGAAGCAAAACTGAAACTGGTGCAGCAGACAGACGAAGCTGCTTTTAAAGATGAAGCTGATAAAGCCTGGTTTCGTTTTTTTAAAAAACTGGCAACCATCGGATACTTTACATCGCAGGAAGGAATGAGCAAAGCATTGAACTATGTAAAAATACCGGCTGATTATAAAGCCTGCATTCCTTACAAAAAAGGAGACAAAGCTCTGGCTAAAACATTTTTAATGTACTGGTAAAACATATTTCATCAAACAACAGACAGGTTATGTACGATGCAATTGTAGTTGGCTCCGGAATCTCCGGTGGGTGGGCCGCAAAGGAATTAACGGAGAAAGGATTGAAAACATTATTACTCGAAAGAGGCCGTGATGTAAAACATGTAAAAGATTATCCCACTGCCACACTTGATCCCTGGGAATTACCCAATCATAATATATTAACGGAAGAAGATAAAAAAACATATCCCATTCAAAGCAGGGTATACCACTTTGGCCCGGATGACAAACATTTCTTTGTAAAAGATACCGAGCATAGTTACGGACAGGTAAAACCTTTTCTCTGGACACAGGGTAACCAGGTTGGTGGTAAGTCGTTGCTGTGGAGCAGGCATACCTTCCGTTTGAGTGATCTTGATTTTGAAGCAAACTTAAAAGAGGGTATTGGTATTGACTGGCCCATCCGTTACAAAGACATTGAACCATGGTATGATTATGTAGAACGTTTTATTGGTGTAAGCGGAAGGAATGAAGGCTTGCCTCAATTGCCCGATGGACAATTCATTCCTCCTTTTGAAATGAACTGTTTAGAAAAGCATCTCAAGCAAAAAATTGAAGCAACATTTAAAGAACGGAACTTAATTGAAAGCAGGATGGCGGTATTAACACAGCCGCATAACGGAAGAGGGAAATGCATGTCGAGAAATCTTTGTCACCGTGGTTGTCCCTTTGGTGCTTACTTCAGCAGTAATTCATCTACGCTGCCAGCGGCTTATGCAACAGGAAATTTAACCTTACGTCCTCATTCCATTGTACACAGTATTATCTGGGATAAACAAAAAAACAAAGCAACCGGTGTACGGGTGATTGATGCAGAAACAAAAGAAACCTTTGAATATTTTGCGCCCATCATTTTCTTAAATGCTTCTGCGTTGCAAACGACAAAAATTCTGATGCAGTCAACATCAGAAACATTTCCCAATGGCTTTGCAAACAACAGTGGAGTACTTGGTCATTATTTAATGGATCATTATTCAGGTCCCGGTGCAGCTGCCGGTTTTGATATACTGAAAGACCAATATTATTTCGGGCAACGATCAACTTCTGTGTATGTGCCGAGGTTTCAAAACCTGAAACAAAAAGACAGGAATTATACAAGGGGTTTTGCGTATGAAGTTTATGTAGGAAGAGGAGAGTGGACAAGAGGATATAATCAACCGGGTGTTGGTGCAGAATGGAAAGATGCTTTATCAGAACCGGGTAACTGGCATGCATCCATGTATGCATATGGCGAATGTTTACCTGATTATAAAAACCGTGTATACTTAGATGAAACCAAAAAAGACCAATGGGGTTTACCGGTGCTGAATATTGATATGGAGTATGGTGAAAATGAAAAAGCCATGCGCAGTGATATGATCAATGCTGCCAAAGAAATGCTGAACAGTGCAGGGCCGACATGGGTGGCAGAAATCAATGATCCTTCTATACCTGGTAATACCATTCATGAAATGGGAACGGCACGTATGGGCAACGATCCAAAAACATCAGTGCTTAATAAATTCAATCAATGCCATGATGCACCGAATGTATTTATTACCGATGGTGCCTGCATGGTTTCCACTGCCTGTCAGAATCCTTCGCTTACCTATATGGCATTAACAGCAAGGGCCTGCAGTTATGCAGTGGATCAGTTGAAGAAAGGAAAGTTGTAATGAATTTGTGCTTGTAAGCGATCAATACAGGCATGGAAACTGCTGGTATTTCATTTCGTCATTATTTTCCAGTAAATTTGAAACAGTAAACCTTTCGCAATGACACAGATTGTTATCGATAAGAAAAAGTATGTTTTGGTTCCTCAAAAGGAATATGAGGCAATGCAAAAAAAAGCTGCCCTGAAAACAAAACCTGAAAAGCTTTTTTCACTGGAAGATGCCCGTAATTACAGTAAAAAACTCATCCGTAAATGGGCAGCAGAAAAGTAACTGTAAAACAATCTGCCGCAGAAAGTATTGCAGCCATTTCCTGGTATATAGAAGCAAAAGGTCTAATAGCAACTGCAGATAGGTTTACAGATAGTGTATATGATTATCTTGTAAGGTTAGCTGATACACGAAAATCATATTCTATTTGCAGAGAACCTTTAAGAGCTGCATTCGGGTATAAATGTGTTCCTTATAAAAGAAAATACACAATTGTTTTTATTGAATCGGATGCAGAGCTAATTATCTGTGAATTCCTTCCTTCAAAATTAATTTATTGGTAGCTGAATATGGTGATTTGCCGCTGACTAACGGGGACAGTTTACTTTATTCCTCCATGAGCAGCAAAGCAAATATGCTTGTGTAAAATTTCTACACTTGTAAAGCCAACTTTCTTCATCAGGTCTAACTGGTAAATGGAAGATCAACCTGTGTTTTCTTTATCAATCGTAATTTTCTCTGACAAATCAGCAGCGGGGTATGGTATGGTCACAGATCAATATTCAACCCCGTTCCAAAATACCTGGAAAAGCTATTGTAGAAATTTGGATTCCTTGAAGTAATGATATTTTTAGCCTGAACAAATACCTGCATGCTGTTTATCCATTTTTTAGTGATGGGAAGTTTGTAACCAAACAGAACATGACGTAAGGAAATGTCATTTACTTTTTCAGGTTGCGTATAACTGGAATTATCAGGATTAAGTTCTCTATCAAATCCCATTGCAGCAGAAACCTGAAAAAAGAAATCAAAAATTGTAATATTGTTTTGCAACCCCACCGTAACAGGATAATAGCCTTCCGGGAAAGTATATTTATTTGAATTAGTTCTTTCCTGTTTTACGGCATTCAGACGCATATTCCATGAATATTTATTTCTCTTTAGTAATTGAGCTTTGCCAAAAATACAGAGACCTTTCGTTTCAACATTACCTTGAGTAATTCCCGATGGAGATCCGGGTAGTAAAGGATAAAATATAAGATATTTTTCTTCCTTTCCTTTAAACCATTCGGCACCAATCATAAAACGATCATCTGAAAATCCTGCAGTTGCCTGCACGCTGAGTAATTTATCTTTAAAAAAATCGTACGGACTATACAGAGTATAAACTGAAAACACAGAAAATTGATAGGGAGTTTCCTTTTTTTCAAGTCTGTATAAATCCGACAGGTTTGTATTTCTTACACTGTAATGAATTCCTATATCAAGGCGATTAATAATTTTCTTTTGTGAAAATAAATTCATTACTGAAACAACAACCCCGGTATAAGGCAGTATCCTGTTACTGTTTCTCAAACGAAAATTTCCGTAATCAAAAGCATTATATAGAATAAGCCCAAGACCTCCATAGTAAGATAGCAGATTTTTATAGTCCAGATTAATAAACGGTGTACCCGTTAGCATCTTCATCCTGTTTTGGTAATGATTTCCCTCTGCACTGTAATATTGATTATTTAAAACCGTAATCCCTAAATGCGACCTGTTTAAGACATCAAAATTATACTTCAATAAAAAGCCGGCTTTCAGTTTCAGTGAAGTTTTTGTGCCAGATTCAAATACAGTATTATTTTCCAGATAGCCTCTTTTTACAGTACTTGTATCAGTAACAGAAGTTTTATAAATGTAAGGCTGGTTGCTGATAGAATTCGAATCCATTTCCAGCCTTTCTTTGTTATTACTGTAAGCCAATGATAATTTATTGGAAAATGAGTTATTTATTTTCCAGTTTAAAGATGTGTGCAACGTATAATAGCGTTCAGGCAGGCTGCTGTTTACAGTTGCTATTCCGTTGTATGTAGAATAGACAGCCGTTGAATTATTTGTGCCATGTTGCACATCAGCTATTCCCATAAAATCAAATTGCAGTGATGGTAATATTGGTACAGAAGCTCCGGCATAAAATCTGAATAAACTGTTTTGTTGCAGATACCTGTAAGTAGAAGTGCCCTGAAACCAAAATTGTTGAAAGGAAAGTGAAGGGCTTTTGTCGTTCGCATAATTCGCAGACAAGAAATAAACAGCTTTTCCTGTTTTCCCTGAATATGAAATCTGGTAATTCTGAAGAAGCTCCTTTGTGCTGGCAGAAGAACTTGTTGACAAAGCATTCTGGGGTGCGAAAAAAGGGCTGTCATTTTTTAGATATTGATAACCACTAGTGATGTTAAATTGAAACGAAGAGAGGGTTGATGTTTTTTTGCTGTGAATAATAAAGGTACCTCTCTTAGTGTATGGATAATTTCCAGCATCCACTCCTCCACGTATAAACGTAACATCTTCGATGTTATAAAGACTTACAGCATTTACGTCTACAATTACATTGCCATCTATAATATATAAAAAATCATTGGCGTTCGATTCAAATGAACACACCCACGGGAACAATCCATCAACCGCTTCAAGAAAACTTAATCCGGGAAACCGGCGGATATCATCACCTTTTATTACAAAAACAGGATTGATCAAACGGCTTTTTACCGGTATCCCGGTATAACCCACCTGCAGCAGGCTTGCATCAATCGTATCCTGCTGCGCAACTGAAAGTAATCCTGATAAACAGAAAAGGAGGGTGAGGACAGGTTTCATAATTTCGTAAAGATATAATCGAACCGAACGTAATCTATTAATCAGAAAACTGATTCTAATCATAAAGAAAATTTTACGGAGGAATGTTGCCTTTGTTGGGCGATGGGCAGGAGAACTGCTTATTTTATTCCTCCATAGGCTGCAAAGCAAATATGCTTGTGCAGAATTTCCACACTTGTAAAACCAACTTTTTTCATCAGGTCTAACTGGTAGTTGAGTGAACGTGGTGAATCTTCCTTGTCAACATAAGTCAGCACTTTTGTACGGTAGTCGGCACCTCCAAAGCCTTCTAAGTATTCGCCATATTTTTCCCAGATATAATCATTCAGTACATCCGTATCCTGTGTAATTAAATCGGAGATCATAAAACAACCGCCCGGTTTGAGCAGGGAGTATATTTTAGCAAAGGTTTTTTCCCAATCCGCATCATCTCTTAAGTGATGCAGAACAGCACCTGCAAGAATAATATCGAAATGATTTTCTTTCAACTCTGCTTCCCTGATATCCTGCTGAATGACGGTTACTTCATTTGTTGTTTCTGCTGAAACACGTTCAAATGCTTTATCAAGCATGGGTTTACTTAAATCAACCAGTGTACAGTTGAGGTTACGGATTTTTGATAACATCATCAATGAATAATTGCCTGCCCCGCAACCAATGTCTAATAAGTTTGTTGCATCGGGGTTGATACGCTTGGCAGCTTCTGTAATCAGCTCTAATGATAAAGTTGCATCAATGGTAGAAAGTTGCCCCGTGTCTAAGTTGGAAAAACGTTCTACATCATTATCAAAACGTTCTCTTATTTCGGCTGTGGTTGATTTGGTGGTCATTGTATAATATGTTTAGTTATGAATCATCACTCTATAAATCATCACTCCATAAATTTTAAACAAACAGCCTGCGAAACTGAAATTTCTTTACCGGTATAAGTAAGCTTTCCTGTTTGTTTATCCCGTTTAAACACGGTGATATTATTTGAATCCTGGTTGGCAACCAGAATATAATTACCGGTTGGATCAATCACAAAATTGCGGGGCGTTTTTCCTCTTACTGATTCATGTCCCACAAATGTTAAGCGGCCGTTTTTTTGATTGATGCGGAAGATCGCCAGGCTTTCATGCGCCCTGTTCGAGCCATACAGAAATTTTCCATCGGGTGAAATATGAATATCAGCCGACCATTTACGACCTGTATAATCAGCAGGCAGAGTTTGTACTGTTTGAAAAGCAGTTAATGTTCCCTTCTTATAATTGAATGCAGTTATGGTAGAATACATTTCCTGTATTACATAAGCAAATTTTCCGTTGGGATGAAAGGTAAAATGCCTCGGGCCTGAACCGGCTGTTACAGTTGTAAATGGATGATCAGCTGCAACAAGTTGTCCTGTTTGTTGATTGAGTGTATAAGTCCTGATCTTATCAGTGCCAAGATCAGGAACAAACACATATTTATTATCGGGAGAAATATTGATGGAATGCACATGCGGTTTATCCTGCCGTGCAGGGTCAATACTTTTTCCTTCCAGCTGAATGTTTTGAACAGCAGCTCCAATTGATCCATCAGGAAGCACAGATAAAACCGTAATACCACCGCTTCCATAATTGCCGGTGATGAGCCATTTACCTGTTTCATCAACCTGCAGATGTGCAGCTCCGTTACCGGGAGCAATTGATTGTGCATTCAGGAAGCGCAGATTATGCGATGGCTGTTCAATCGAAAAAGCTCTTACTGAATCTCCTCTTGTTCCGCCCAATGCATACAGAAATCGATGATCATTTGAAATACTTAAGAAGGATGGATTGGTAAAACCTTTTGCAATGCTTACGGGAGTGAGATCGCCTGTTTTACTGTTAAACTGATAAATAAAAATGCCTTCACTGGAAGACCTTGTGTAAGTACCAATATATAGATAATAGTTTTGAGCAGATGTAAACAGGCCTACAAGGCAGAACAGTACAATCAGCAATGCGTTGATCCTGTATTTTGAAAGCATTGTCATGAAGAATAGTTTTATTCTTTATTCTATAACTGTTTTAAAGAGTCCGTAAATAACTGCAGTGTCAGTATAAATCTTTGGCCATGTATGATTGCCAATTACGGTTACATGAAGTTTCCCTTTGATGCGGTTGCCTTTTGCATACTCTTTTTTATCAAGAATCAAAACCGGGTCAGCAACAGAATAGGTTGGCGGTTTGTAAGAACTGTCAGTAACTGAAAAGTTCTGATTGTAAACAAAGCGAATGGATGATTGATCCTTCCATGCTTTTAATTCATAATGGCTTCTTGAAAAAGGATTGTCGCTGAACGACAATACAATTGTATCAGCATTTTTCGTTGCTGTACAGTTCCTGAAATAATAGGTTGATGTATCAATCTGCAGAATGACTTCAGCGCTGTGATAATATTTGGTTGTATCAACAAATTGATTAGTGAGGCCACCGGGATATTGATAGGTTAATTTTCCGCTGCTGTCAAATTTCATAAACTGTGCATAGCCATAATGATTCTCTGAAAAAAAGGACTCATCGAAATTTTCAGTTGAATAATTCTTAACAGGCGAAAGCTTTGGCTCACTTACGTACACTTCTTTTTGTTCAACCCGGTTGCAGGAAATGAATAGAAGCAAAATTGACAGATTAAATATGATGCGGCTCATAATAGTTCGGCTGAAAATTAAATATACGTAACAATAACAGATTGCACTGACATTTAACTCAAACTGCATATGTGTGAATTATGTAATCTTTAAGAGGTATTGTGTAATAAGCACGAAAGTTTATGGAAGTACCTTGCAGGGATTAGTAACATCAAATACTGAAGTGCCAGAGTATCCGGGAAGATTTTAGTTATATAAAACCGTTTAGCAGAGTGAATTCATCTTTTCTGTTTCTGTGACTTGGCATAATCTTTGGAAATTCAGGTTAAAACAATTTTTTTATGAGAAAGACAACAACGGCCATTTATTACATTCTGGCAATAAGCATTGTATTTGCAGCATGTAAAGGGATGACAAAAACTCAAAAGGGTGGCATTATCGGCACTACAGGCGGCGCAGCAATTGGTGCTGTCATTGGCCGTGCTTCAGGAAACACAGCGTTGGGAACTATTATTGGCGCAGCTGTTGGAGGAACGGCCGGTGTATTAATCGGAAAGAAAATGGATAAGCAGGCCGAAGAAATTAAAAAGCAAGTACCCAATGCAAAAGTAGAACGTGTTGGCGAAGGGATTGAAATTGAATTTGAAAGTAAAGTCCTCTTTGATTTTGACAAGTCAGCGTTAATGCCGGAAGCAAAAACGAGTTTGAATGATCTTGTTACGATCCTTAAAAAATATCCCGATACCAATATCGAAATCCAGGGACATACTGATAATAAAGGTACGGATGCATACAACAGTGCATTGTCGCAACGCAGGGCAAACGCTGTAATGATCTATCTTTTGGACAGGGGAGTTGCAAATACAAGGCTGAATCCAAAAGCAATGGGTGAGGACCATCCTAAGTACAGTAACGATACAGAAGAAGGAAGATCACAAAACAGGCGTGTTGAGTTTCTGGTTACTGCCAATGAAAAAATGAAATCAGATGCAAAGAAGGAAGCAGACGGCGGACAATAACTGAATCGGCTATCTCTTAAATTTTTAAAAACAAAACGTATTATAATATGAAACGAATACTTTTTTCAACAGCAATGCTGTTATCAGGTGCATTTTTTACAGTAACAGCGCAGTCAACTAAAACAACAACTGCTTCAGGCATCGGTATCGGAATTCGTGCTGGTGTAAACATGCAAAATATAAATGGACGGGATTTTAATGATAAGAAACTTGAAAATAAACTTGTTCCCCGTTTCCAGGTTGGAATTACTGCCGACATTCCATTAGCTGATCAATTTTATGTTCAGCCGGGTTTGTTATTTGCCGGAAAAGGAGCAAAGACAAAAGAAACTGATAATAAGATCTCAGTTTCTTACCTTGAAATACCGGTCACTTTTTTGTTTAAACCAGTACTTGGTACAGGTCATTTACTGTTAGGCGTAGGGCCTTATGCAGGATTTGCCATCAATGGAAAGGTTACAGAACCGGGTGGTGCAAAAGAAACGATCAAATTCAAAAATAGCATTACAGTTGCTGAGTCACTTGCTGATCCTTATTTGCGTCGTTTAGATGCCGGTGCAAATTTGTTGTTTGGCTACGAACTCAGTAACAAATTCAGTGTACAGTTAAATGCACAATTAGGACTGGTAAAGATCAACCCGGAAATTGAAGGAGTATCGAATGACAATACTGCATACCGCAATACAGGTTATGGTCTTTCTGTTGGTTACAGGTTTTAAGTAAAAGTTTAATAACAGAATATAGGTACTAAATATACATGTCCTGACGCAGGTGTTTGATCTGCGTCAGGACATTGTTTTTTGAATCCGCTTTGATCCAATTGGTTTGTTAAGCTTGTTATGTTCATTCCGCAATACTGATGATTACATTCCCGGTCTTTTGTCCTGTTTCAACATACCTGTACGCTTCTACAATTTGGTCCAGAGAATATTTCCGGTCGATGATTGGTTTATATTTCCCTGTTTCGGCCAGTTCTTTCAGGAAAAGAATATCTTCTTTACTGATGGTTGGCAAAGGAAACAATACTTTCCTGCCTCCAAATACCGGGGTTGACAATGATAAGAAAACATTGGCCCAATTTTTTCCAAGTTCAGTAGAAATATAAATTCCTTTTGGGCTGAGTAATTTTTTACAGACTGCAAAGGAAGTTTTACCAACGGAATCAAAAATAAAATCAAACAGCTGGTTTGTTTTTGTAAAATCCTGCTGGGTATAATCAATCACTTCATCTGCACCTAATGACTTCACGAGTTCAACATGTTGGGTACTGCACACTGCGGTAACTCTTGCTCCCATCTGTTTGATAAGTTGCACTGCTGCCGAACCAATAGCACCGGTTGCACCATAGACCAATACATTTTGCCCGGCTTTTACATTGGCCGCCCTGATATCACATAAAGCATAATGCCCACCTTCGCTGATTGCAGCAGCTTCTTCGTAAGTGAAGCTGGCAGGCATGGTTGCAAGAGCACCGTTTTCACCCATCGTCATATATTCTGCATGTGCACCGAATTGCTGATCATTATAACCAAATACTTTTTCACCAATTTGGAAGGATGTTACACCTTTTCCAATTGCTTCAATCACTCCGGCAAATTCATTGCCCAGGGTTTTGTTCTTTGGATTAAATAAGCCGCTGAAAAAACGGCTGATGAAATACTCTGCACTTCTGAATCCGCAATCGGTGCGGTTGACTGTTGATGCATGAACTCTTATCAACACTTCATTGTCTTTGGGAACAGGTTTATCTACTTCCTGTACAGTAACTACTTCAGGCGGACCGTATATTGTGTTGATGGCTGCTTTCATTTGTTGATTGTTCCTTTGAAGTAAAAGTAAGACAAATGCGATTCAACACACTGTTACCTGATTAAATCCTTATCCCAATTCCGTATCATATCGGCAATGCTTTTGTGTGCTGATGTTTCAAGAAACAAAATCAATTGTTCATCGGTTAATTTTTCTTTTTGCTGTTTGAACGCATTCCAGAGTTTTAAAATCAATTCCTTTCCGCCTGCCTCATAAATATCGCCTGCTGATTTATGCCAGCGGCATTGGTACCAGCCATAATTCTTTGCATGATACTGTCCGATTTCATCATAACGTTCCTGTACATCTTTCAAGCTTGTGTATTTGTATTCTTTGGTTCCTCCGTTGATTACCATAAGTGGAAAGAGTGTGAGCGCAGGCACTTGCTCCGGTTCGTTTTCTGCAATGTAAGTATGCAGTAAAATATTGCAGAACAACTCGCCCATCCATTTGCGTTGCATAGTGAGGCCACCCTGGATATGAAAAGCATGACCGAGTTCGTGCAAAGCAAGCAGATCAAAAAAAGCTTCCATGCTGATGCTGCCTTCGCTGTTACGGTAAACAGTTTCAATTTGTGTACGTAACCCGGCAGGTAATTGATCCATTGGCGGAATAAAACCTTTCCACATAGCATTATCTTCTGCTGCCACAATCAATGTTTGCTGATCGTTGTAATGCGGCATACCATACACAGGGAATTTGGTATAGCTGCTCCAATCGGCAGCTGATAATATCAGTAAGGTAACCGTTGGTGTAAAACCCACTAACCGGCCGTGAAAGGCAATTGCTTTTTCTACCCGGTTACTGATGGCCGTTGCTCTTTGCTGATGGCCTGCACTGTAATACGTTTTGATGGTTTTAGTTTCTAACGCAGTAAGTTTTTCAAAGTTTTGTGCAGTTGATGGATGAACCAAGGAAATGAGCAATACGAAAGAAAGCAGAATTGTTTTTTGCATGGTGATTATTTTCATACAAAGCTCGTTACCCATTAAACCGGTAAATAGTATGAAAACGACATTATAAACGGAGATCGGCCTGAAGACGTATGGAAGTCTTGTCTAATTCTTTTTCAATGGTGCCGGGTACTGTGCCTGCGAATTGTTTAAAGTCACGGATAAGGTGCATCTGGTCGAAGTAATTACATTCATAAGCAATCTTTGTCCAGCTCCAGTTGGGAAAATTTTCTCTTAACCGGTAAGCTTTGGAAAAACGAACGATCCTTGAAAATAATTTCGGCGGCAGGCCAATGCGTTCTTTACTCACCCGTTCAAACTGCCGCAAACTTAAACAGGCCATCGATGCAATTTTTTCTATTGACATATTACCTTCAACACGCAACAGTTCAAGCATTGCTTTATCAAATGGTAAGATATCTTTTAATCTTTTTGCTTTTTTCAGCAGGAACAGTTCTGTCACATCTTTAATGGCATCAAAACTTTTTGCTTCCTGCATTTTTTCAGTGAGTTCATTCATCTCGTTTCCAAATACATCTGCTGCATCATAACTGCCATCAATCATTTCTGCCATTGATAAACCAAGCAGCCGGTGCAAACCACCGGGATGAAAACCTACCCGTACAGCTTTGTGATTTTTGTTGATATCAATTGTAACACGGTTGAGCTGCGGCCCAACAATAACACTGCGTGGCTGTAAGATGAACGCATCATTCTCCTCCTGCTGTACTTTAATACGGTCGTTGATATAAAAGAACAATGAGTTTTGAGGAGTGGGAGGATAGGGACATATCACAGCAGGGGAGCCAGGATCAACTTCTGCATGTACCAGCATAATACATTGCACAAATTCCTGCAATAAAGGATGAGGTATGTAAAATTTTGTTTGCAATTGATTGGCTTGAGTGGAAGTTACAAAAATCTTCTGCAACTGTGAAATGCCCCACCACTAAATTTCATTATCTTGTCTGCATGAAACAATATGTATTTCTGCTGCTGGTTTTTGCAGCATACCAATCCTCAGCACAGCAGGTAAAAATCTCCAGGAATATTCAACAGGCCATGAACAGGATCGATACGAATACGATCCGTTCGCATATTGCTTACCTGGCCGATGACAAATTAAAAGGCCGCCTGCCCGGTACTGAAGGTTACCAACTGGCAGTTGACTATGTGGTTGATCAGTATAAAAAAATGGGTGTTGCACCCGGCGGAGACAATGGTGGCTATACACAAAAGCTGATTTTGCGTAAGTCAGTAGTCAATAATAAATCGGCTGTTGCAGTAGTAAAAGATAAACAGGGTAATCTTGATTCATTAGACTTTGCAGTTGATTATACAGCAGTACCACACCCCATGCAGGCGTCTGCTTCTGCAAACGGATCATTGGTCTTTGCAGGTTATGGTGTGGAGATCCCCGGCGGATATTCTGATTATACAGGTGTTGATGTAAAAGGAAAAATTGTGGTGCTTGTAAGTGGTGCACCCGATGGTTTACTATCTACACTCACTGCGCATTTCTCCAATGCCGGAAACAAAGCAACCACCGCTTTTACAAAAGGCGCAACAGGTGTGATCATGATTAATATAACAACAAGGGCTCCTTCCAATCCAAATCCTGTTCTTCAATCGACTGTGGCATTGAATCCTGATAAATCTGTTGCATACGGTCGTGGTTTTGTCGGCAACCTGGGTATTGCATTGAGTGGCACAAAAGCTTTACTCAACCGTTTATTGATGAATTCAGGTAAAAATACAGAGCAGGTATTAGCTGATATCAAAAAAGGAAAGAACTCTTCTTTTGATCTGCCTTATACAATTACTGCATCTTATACTACTACGCATTCTGATTTTGAAAGTTATAATGTGGTGGGATTGATACCCGGCAGTGATAAACTATTGAAGAATGAATATGTGGTACATTCTGCGCATCTTGATCATGTAGGTATTGGCCGTGCAGTAAATGGCGATTCAATTTACAATGGTGCACATGATAATGCATCGGGTGTTGCTTCGTTGCTGGAGATTGCCCGGATCTATAAAACTTCCGGAGCAAAACCAAAGCGTTCTGTATTGATTGTGATGGTAACCGGTGAAGAAATGGGATTGATCGGCTCTTCTTATTTTGCCGCCAACCCAACTGTACCAAAATCAAGCATTGTTGCAGATGTAAATACTGATATGCCAACGGTGATTGCTCCATTACTGGCAGTAGTTCCATTGGGTGCAGAACATTCAAGCATTATGAACAATGTGCAGTTTGCTGCAGGCTATCTTGGACTGGATGTTGAGAAAGATCCTGAACCTGAACAAAACCGTTTTGTACGCAGTGACCAGTACAGCTTTGTTATGAATGGCATTCCTGCATTGCATATCAAGTACGGTAATAAAACAACTATCCCGGGCTTTGATATGGATGCGTTTGTAAAACAATGGCGGGCGAAATATTATCATCAGAGTGCCGACGGGTTAGATGGCATCTTTAATTTTACTGCGGCCAAAACCTATGTGCAGTTAAATTTTCTCATCAGTTATTCCATTGCACAAACAACAGAACGACCAACATGGAATAAAGGCGATCTGTTTGGAACGGTGTCGAAATAGATAAAGAGTGAATTTAGAAGCAGGGAAATGAAAAAGAAATTCTTGGTTTGCTTAATGAAGTAACGTGTTGGCATCAGGTCGGGAGACCTGCGTCAGATATGATGAATTTATTTGTTTATGTCTTGGCTGTTAAATCCTTTCTCCAAAGCTTTTTTCTCTGGTGCTGTCAACTCTCTATTATGTATTTCTTGCCAAAGTGTAATCGCTTTACCTGAGGAAGTAATGCCTGACATTTTCACTTTTTTTGCCCACAAATAAATCGCAAAATCTTTTTTGTTATATATAACGCCATCGTGCATGAACATTGATTGCTTTTCTTTTTCAAGTACTTTGTTAAAATCAAGGGCGCCGCCAATAGTTTCTTTTTTTATATACTGTTCCAGGTCTTTAGTTTCTTCTGTTTGTTTTCCGATACCCACTATTTGATTTACAATTTCTATTACTTCTGCTTTTAATTGGTCGAATGGTTGAATTCTATAAGTGATACCATTAAACACAAGACCTTTGCCATTATTTGGCAATTCTATAATTGCAGACGATGTATCAGTCTTTAAGTTCAAAAGTTCATATGCCCTTTTTTCATTAATTTCTCCCCAAACAGTGCAGGGTACCTGGGTGCTATTTTTTGTATTTGGATTTACAATGTTGAAAGTAAGAGTTGTCTTATTGCTGTCGTTTTTTTGTAACAGCAGAATCATGCAAATTACTGTTTGCCCTTTGTGTGCAATAAAAAAGGTGGCAGGTAAATCTCTTGAAAATTTGATATACTCGTCCAAAGTGGGGTTGTCACTTACATAAACAGACGACTTTTTGTTGGATATATTTTCTTTGATATTGTAATAGACTGATGTCAATTCAAAGTGTTCTAATTTTTCTTCGCTAATTAATTCGCTATTGAAAATTGGATTACCATTTTTATCGGTCTGTCCAAATACGTTTGTCAGAGTAAAGATTATTAATAGTAATACGGCTAAATTTTTCATTGTCAATTGTGGGGTTTATTATGTGGAGTGCGCATCTTACCAGAACTTCCACCAGACCTTTTTTTCTGGTTGTCTTGATATAATCTTTTGTTCTTCTGCACTTTCCATTTCAGCTAAATATTCTTCGGTATATAATTCACCATCATCACCCTGGACTTTAGCTCCTAAGGCTGAAGCAATCTGAATCATCTTGCGTATAGTTGGCGCATCAGGGTTCTTAGTGTCTATGCTGCCTTCCCAAAAGGAAAACCAAGGTCTTGCATTTGGTTCTTTTTCAGTAGGATGAGCATTCCATTCGCAAAAACCAGGATTATTTTGAAACTGTGTCTCCGAACCAATCTTAATGTCATACCCATTTGTCAGTTCCAATTCTTTGTCGCTGTTAACATAAGCCAGCCATTCTTCCATTGATATGTCAGAAGTTTCTGTGTCAAACCAATGGTCTCTTCTCGTAATGTGAAGTTCGTAACCCATTTTTTCTATAAATGTTAGTAGTGGTCAAAGTTGAACATAATGCGCAAGTATAAAATTATGTATCCGAAATTTTATTAATTACAACATTAAGCACTCCCTTAACCATGTCAACCATATTAGCGGCTGTAATTTTGTATGTGATTTCAAAACTTTGCACATCTTCAAAGCTGTCGAAAGTTGCGTATAATGGGTATACAGAACCTACATGATTGTGCTTTACTACTTTAAAATGATCTTTGACGTCATAGCTATTTGTTTTCTTTATAGAGAACCCGCTTAAATCTATATTAGAAAGTGACGGGAAAGCAAACCGAGTTAACATTTTACTCATATCAAACGGAGCAAGTGAATACGTTGAAAGCTCTGGAGGAGAAGGCTCGATTTCCTTTGAATAATAATCCTCCTTCTGGCTTAATGTGAATCCATCTGGGAAGTGCATATATAAATCAATATTTTCTGCAGGAGTATTTCCCGTATTATTTAATTCAATATTGAGTAGAAGCGTCAAATTTTCTTTATAGAATGAAACTTTTGTTTTACGCAAATAGACTTCATAGTCAGAATAATATTTTTCCAATGCCTTATTATACTCGGCAACTCTCTCAGGAGTCTTTTTATAAAGGTTTAAGAGCGTTAATTCATATGTATTCTCGTCAGTCTCCGCTTGAAGGAAAGGGCTTTCCTTTTTCACTCTTTCCATTTCATTGATTATGACATCCTCATATTCCTTCCAAGGCTCGTTAATATCAAATTTTTTAAAAGTCTCCCCGTTATCAAATTGTAATCTTAAAGTAGGCTGTAAGTTTTTAACTCTATTTAGTTCTACTGTTAGCTTTTTAATTTCTTTTGTGACAGAGTCATCCTCTTGGATTAGATATTCATCTGCCGGAACTTTATATTTTAGTTTATGAACCTTACACTTAAGCTGAACGCCTAAATCATTGCTTATAATACAAGTATCTTCTTCTGGGTGTTGAATCTTGAAACTTAAGACAGAAGCTATAAACACATCATCTTTATCTTCTTTGTCCAGGTTAGTACTTTGGATAAGTTCGATAAGCTTCTCGGGCACAACTATTAAAAAAGGAATATTATTAAAGACATTATCTACAGAAGAACTAAATTTTCTAACAAGATCTTGTACACGTCTTTTAGTGACATTCGTATTTGCGGAATATTTAACCTTGTCAAGTTCATTGACAACACACATGCATAACCCTATTGTAAGCCCATGATTTTTGTCTCGCCCCCAATCCCAGTTCTCTATGGGCTTGAAATGAATAAAAATATTACTGTCAGGGAAAACTATCATTAAGTATTTCTTTTATATTCTTCAATATTTTGAGGCGTCTAATAATAGCCGATAACACTTAAATATACGACACTATAAAAGAAAAATTTCCAAAACAATGTTTGGGTTTCAACTCTTTGCAATTAGCCATCTTCATTGCTATTACGCCAATTGAATTTTTTGTATTTATTTCCCCTGCATTTTATAAATCACCACAAAGGCAATTACAATCAGCACTAAAATAATAAAGGTGCTTAAGATAATAAGGGATTGGTTGGGGAGTTCACGGCGTTTGCGTTTGCGGCGCTGGTTAATCAGTTGATTGGCGAGTTGTTTATTAAGAGAGGCAACGGCTTTATTAATGTCCTCTTTATTTTTCAGCTGACTTAATCCTTCTTCTGCGTCAGCCAGCATTTCAGAAGTGGCAATCCGTTCTTCTACCGACTGGCGTTCTTCGGGTGTAAGCTTTCCTTCCAGGTAATTGAGCATTTCCTGTTCACTGATATCAGCTTCATTCTTTAATATGTCAAGAAGCTTATCTCTCATGATTGATTTGTTTCAGCAAAAGCGTCCGTAAGTTACGCTTTCCGTTTTGAATATAACTCTTCACCTGCATCAGTGTATAACCGGTTTGTTCGGTTATTTCAATATAGCTTTTCTTCTGCAGGTAAAACAGTTCAATGCATAAGCGTTGTTCGGGAATCAGTTCGTGCAGGGAGTTGCCCAAACGTTCAAGCAGTTCATCTTTTTCCACCAGTTCGGCATGATTGTCTTCTTCGGCGGGAGTTGCCATCATGCGTTCGGTAATTTCTTTCGGCACTTTTCCTTTATCCCGCAGTTTCATGAGGCAGTGGTTTTTGGCCACCATGTAGATCCAGCTTTTAAAATAATCCACTTTGTATTTGCCCAGTTCCTTAATACTTTTTTCAAACACCTGCTGCACGGCATCTTTGGCTTCTTCTTCGTTTTTTAAATATTTCATACACACACCAAAAAGCAGCATGGTGTAGCGTTGCAGGAGGATGCCCAGCCATTTGCTGTCGCCATCTGTATAGTAATGGTTAAGCAGTTCATTGTCGGGTATGGTGGAGTGGGGCAACTGCACAAATTGCGTTTACAAAGACAATTTAGTTAATTTACAGTATAGATGCGCCGGGAATTGAAATTCCATACTTTGTTCATCGTGGCTTTGGGGAAAAGGAAAGTTGTAAATTCGCCTGATCTGCTGAGAGCAATAGTATATATCACAAAAAGTAAAACCTGAATGAATACCGCCCTTTGTTTAGTACCTGTATGTGCCGTACGTAAAGAACCCCGTCATGAGGCGGAACTTACTTCTCAAGTATTATTTGGTGAAGCTGTTGAGCTGATTGCCCAGCATGATGAGTGGGTGGAAATTATGTGTGTGTATGATGGATACACGGGTTACTGTATGCGTAACCAGCTGGTGGAAATCAGCAAGGAAATTGCTTCACAGGATCAGTTGCCGTTAGTGAATACCTGGAGCGGTGTAATGATGGTGAATGATTTGCCCATGCATGTTCCATTTGGAAGTGCAGTTCCTGCATTACAAAATGGTGAAGCTGTTTGGGGCGATTATAAAATACGCAGCAGCAGCAAACTGGTAATGGAAGGTGCGTATGTGTTTGAAGAAAATAATATCCGACAGGTGGCATTCACCTTTTTAAATACGGCCTATCTCTGGGGCGGACGTTCTGTATTCGGGATCGACTGCAGCGGATTTATTCAGTTGCTGATGCGCTTCTTTGGAAAACATTTGCCAAGGGATGCTTCTAATCAATCAATGGTGGGAGAGGATCTTGGATTTTTACAGGAAGCCCGTTGCGGTGATCTTGCTTTTTTTGATAATGAAGATGGAAAGATCATTCATGTTGGTTTGCTGCTGAACGATCATGAAGTAATGCATGCAGCAGGAAGGGTGAAAATTGACAGTATTGACGGGGAAGGAATCATCAGCCGTGAAACCGGGTTGAGGACGCATCGGTTGAGGGTGTTGAAACGGGTGTAGTGTGCCGGTAAGGCGGGAAGAAAGGAAAGAAAAAGAATATTATTTGAATGAGTATCCGTTTTAATCCGCTCAATCCGTGTCATCAGCGTTTCTATTTCTTCACATTAATCCCTTCACCCAACTCACCAATGCTTTTTCCCAGCCAATCATTTTAAAGGCTGTATAAAATAAAAAAATGGCGAAGATTTTCCGCACAGTTTCCTGCGGTAAAGCCAAGCTCCATTTACTGCCAAAATAACTGCCGGCAATAAAACCAAGAGCCAGCAATCCTACTACTTTCAGATCCACATGCCCGGCTTTGTAATAATTCATTACAGCAAGAATACCTGCCGGTAAAAGTAACAGTCCCAATGAAGTTCCCTGTGCTGAGTGCTGACTCATTCCAAGAAAAAACACCAGTGCCGGTACAATGATTAATCCACCACCTACGCCAACCATTCCACTCAATACTCCTGCACACAAACCGATGATTAAAATAGTAACAATAAGTGTTGTATCCATTTTCTTTGTTTGCATGAACAGAAATTATTTGCTGTACTTGTCCTTGTAATAATCAATGGCTTCTTTGATAACTGCAAAAGCTTCTGCTTTGCTCTGGAAATTATCAATCTCCACTACTTTGTTTTCTAATTTCTTATACTCTTCAAAGTAATGTTTCAGTTCATGAAAGAAGTGCTGTGGTAATTCTTCAATATCAGTGATATGGTTTACAGTAGGATCATTTGATGCTACGGCAATAATCTTATCATCACGTTCACCCTGGTCAATCATCTGCATATTACCGATCACGGTTGCTTCCACCAGGCATAATGGCTGAATGGATTGAGAACAGATGACAAGAATATCCAGCGGATCGCCATCCTGTCCTAATGTTTGCGGAATAAAACCATAGTTGATGGGATAGATAAATGAAGAAAAAATAACACGGTCGAGTTTGAGTAATCCGGTGTCTTTATCAAGCTCATATTTACTGCGGCTGCCTTCGGAAATTTCAATTAAAGCGGTTACATGTTCAGGAGCTTTTGGTCCATAATGTGCGCCATGCCAGGGGTGTAATACGGTAATCATTTTCTTCATGTTTTAAATGGCTGGTTTATGTTTCTAAGGTAAAGCGTTTTGTTTTTGCTCAGTGCAAATAAAAACGGTGATGAGTTTCTCATCACCGTAAAGGTATAATAAAGGGCAGAATTAGCGGGAAGCTGTTTTACTGTTTTATTTTAATTACGCCGGCAGCAGGTTTTTTAATAATTGGTGTTTGTATAACAGGTGTTTGCTGAGCAGGGCCAGCAGTGCCCGATGCTTTTTCCGTTTTTTCCCACATCTGAATATAGTCTTCAGCACTTCTGAACAGTATTCCAAGAGCATCTGGGTTTACACCGATATTCCGGAGATCCTGCAGAAAATCAGGCATCAATCCGTAATGAGCCATGCCATCGGTATTAAAATCCCAATAACGGTTTCCGGTTTTAAATCTTCTTATAGGCTGGTTGTTGCCATTTCTTGATTTCCATGACCGCATTACCGGAACGATTGTATTGTGCATGGTCATGATATATTCTTTATCAAATGCGAACCAGCCTTCATATCCGGGTAATGAAGTTATCCCTACGTTATTTTTTGCACAATACATTGCTGCCCGTTCAAAATAGTCTGCATTTTTAATAACAGGATTATCCAGTGTTGTAATTGTAAGACCGTCATAAAAATTTTTGATACGTCCCAGATGCAAGGCTTCACGGCTGAGTGGTGCATTATCTTTTCCGATACCGGCTTCGAAAGCTGCCAACACTTTCCATGCATCTTCTTCAACGTAGGTAACAACGATTTCATTAAAGACGTCCAGCAAACCATTTCTCATTTCAAGGTTTTCATACCATTCCTGATGGTAGCTCAGCATCGGCACATCATACTTTACACCGTTGGTTTGTGCAAGCCGCTGTTCTCTTCTTTGATTAATTCTTAAACTGAGTAGCTTTTCATCTTTCAGTGCATAGGCTGAATTGGGTCCAAACCTGGGCCCGATAAAATCAGTCATTCCCCTGTCTGTTGCAAGGGCAACTCCACGTAAATTCATTTTATCGGTGCTGTATAAAAACATCTGTGCAAATGTTTTGGAACTGCCGGCACAATCATTGTTTACAGAACCAAGAAAACCAACGTATGATTTTTTGAAATAAGGAAGCATGAATACACCAACTGTTCCGCCACTGCTGCTGATCTTTGCAAAATGCTCATCGGCCATTTCAAACTCATTGGCAAGATTGCGGATATTGGTTGTGCCAAAATTCTGTTGGTTAAAAATCTGGTTATCTTTTGGTCCGCCATTGTCTTTAAATTCAACAGGTGATCCTGTCCAGTTCATACTGAGTCCTGCAGGATCTGTGTGAGAGGAAATAATGGGATAACCTCTTACAGAAGCAACAGAGAATACATTTTCTTTTGTTTCATAACCCATGTGTTCACCATCAATGATAAACCCATTCACCATCATTTTCTGTATCAGTTTGTTGCCGATATTGGTTAACCCCAGACTATTAACCGTACTGAGATTAGTTGGACCTCCGCCAAAACTTTTGATAAGATTTACATAAGCATCTTTTGTTACTATCGGCGGATTACTGAATGAAGTGAGCATCGTGAAATCGGCATACAATGAAAACGGAATTCGTTTATCTACCCCTGCTTTCACTTTTATATCATTGTTAAATGCTGCCTGCATTACTGCCAGCTCAGCACGGAACAAAGCTGCTCCACCAAACAATCCTGAAATATAATGGATGGGGGTGATTTGCCGTATTCCTTTAAAACGGTAATCAGTAAGTTTTGCATCCAGTAACTGATCTGCATTGGCTTCTGTTAATGTGATTAATGGATTGTTCCATAATGCACCTGCATTTTTGTCAATCCAGTTATAAGTAGATGCTTTGAAATTACCAAGGTTATCTGCTTCCAGTCCAAGTACCACTGCCATTTTTCCCTGTAAAATAATTCTGCGTGCATCTTTTGGACTTAAAGCAATTTCCATCCAGTCAGCATTCTGAGTAACCATTTGTTTGATTTCTTCAATCTGCTTCATGAGTACTGTTTCATCATCAAACGGAGTACCATCATTGCCGGGCCCCATGAATAAAGATGGTACATACATATTATTGATGGCGAGGGCACAGAATAAACGCATGCCACCCTGCCATGCACGCTTGAGAAATTCAACGTGCTGCTGCTGGTGCGTCTTTGAATTAAAACGGGGAAAGTCAATAAAATCGGGCCAGCCTTTTGCTTCATGTGCATCTGCACCCATGATAAATGGTTTGCGCATAACAAAAGTTCCCAGTGCACCATGATTGGTAACACAGAGATCGCTGCTGTATGTTTCTGATAATGCTGTAGTGGCCTTTCCGGTGATAAGAAGTTTTCCAAATCCTGTTTCATGTGCCGGATGCGCATGTGTATCAGCAATGCCCCACACAGGAGTATTTACATCTACTTCATAATTTTTGCCGCTTGCATCATCCCTTAATGTAATACTGTTCAGTACATCATTGGTAAACCGGAAATTATCTGCATTGATATGTCCCCAGTTGCCATTGCTGTTATCAACAATTTTTATTCTTGCTGTTTTTCCTTTGTATGGAGTAAGATCGATCCGTTCACGATACATCAGTTCATTATTCCTGAAAGATGTTTTTTTAACGGCTGATGCCCAGGCTCCATCAGCCTGTTTAATCTGCAGTTCAACATAAAGTTTTTGAGCATCAGAACCACCGCCAATAGTGAAATAGCAATTGTTTACAGTAATAGAAAATTCCTCTGAAGTAAGAGCTCCGGTTGGTGCATCGCCTTGAGTTTGAAAAAACCGGCCACCGACGGCGGGGTTGTTTTCATAGGTACCAATCCAGTTATTTCCAGTCCGACCGATATTATATCCCTGGTCTTTCCAGTAATCGCCGCCAACACCGCCGTTGTTCAATTCCATAGAAGAAAGTATACGGGTAGTAGCAACATTATCACCAAATGTGGGCTGATTATTAAAAGCAGTTCCTTCTTTGGTCCAGCCGCTTAGTCCTTTTTCAAAATTCCAGTTGGGAAAATCAATATCTTTTGGAACATTCGATGCAAGCGAATCAGTTTTTAAGATTGGCCGTAACACCTGCGGCAGCGTATCTTTTGTTATCTGCATTTTTGTTTTAACAGCTGCCGGTTTTTGAACCATAATATAAATGCCGAGATCTTTTGGAACAGGTGTTTTGTCAATGTTATACACAAACCATTTTTGTTCCTGCTCATCATACTTAAAACCAATGTCGGATCTGTTGTAAACACCCGATGGATTCTCAGACATGGAAGCAAGTATTACTGCTCCAGGATTATTATTCAGTACAGGTCTGTCAATATAAGCCACATCGCCTTTCAATGTTTTATCGACAGCCTGGAATAAAAAATTAGCTGAATCGGGTTTAAGGGAATAAATCACTTTGAATTTTATTCCTTCTTTCATCGGGCTTCTGTCTTCATTAAAGATGTAACAGTTAACGCCGTTATTCCAGACACCTACGGGGTACTTCAACAATTTTTTTGTTTCATCAAGTGGGATAGCTACAATAATTGCTTTTGGATTATTGTACAGTACATCAATACTAAGCTGCGTATTTTCTCCACTCAGATTGCCGGGGGCTGAAGTATGCTCAACTTCCTGTGCAAAAGCTGCACTGCAACTGCAGAACAACAGCAATAAGAATACAAATTTTCTCATGGCAGAATGTTAAGTTGATTGATGCACTATGTTTATGGTTATTCTTTCATCAGCAGATCCACACTGGAAACAATTTCACTTTCTTTTTTATTCTTGTCGTAGAAGCGAACGCTTAAATGATAGGTTTCTCCAACAACCATTGGTGCACCTGTGTTAAGACTTGCCTGCAGCACTTTTGCTTCGGCAGCGGTATAGCCATCTTTCATATCTGCAAATGCATCGGGCAGGTTCAATACTTCTTTTCCTGCTTTATCAGTAAGAATGATGGTGCAGCCCGGGTACACTCTTCCGTTCTTCTCCACAAAATAATCAACACCTGTTGCAACAACCGCTAAAGGTGATCCCATTGCAATTTTATTATCGCTGAGACGGGTTCCTTTTGTATCAGTCAGGTAAATATCCTCCAGTGCAAAACCATTATAACTGGCAGATAAACCTGTAGACATATCTTTCTTTACGCCCTTGCTGAATCCGCCTGAACAACTGTAAATGGTTACACAAATTGCTGCAAGCAGGATGAGTTTTTGTTTCATGTGTTTGATTTTAGTTTGTGAAGTTGTAACAAACCGGTTCAGTGGCTGAAACAGTAAGATACTTCTTTGTGAAAATGAAAAGAAATTAAATACAGGGAAATCCCTAAAAAAGGGGAGTTTTGAAAAAAAAGAAAAAAAGATTGCTGTTGCAAAGAGATTATTTTCCCATGATTTTATTGATAGCTTCTATGCCCTGTACTGTTTACACAAAGGAACAGTGTTATAAAATAGCATGGCAGCAGATTCCTCATTCCTGTAAATAAACTAACCTTTTGATTTTTTCAGTTTAGTTTTAAAAAATCATGCATACAATTACAGCAGAATAATATTCTGCTGAATTATAATCTTATTACAACCTGAAATGAGTTGTTCTGTTCATTCAATTCATTTATAGTTCTGGGGGCATCTACATCGAGAGTATAAAATGGATTATTTGCAGTATTGAAAACTGCAGAACACCTGAAAGTTCCTGATTTTTTGTCCCCTGGTTTTAATATCTCTGTTGCAGAGCTGCTGAGTGCTATTCCGCAGGCAGCAAGAGCTTTTGGATCAGTTTGGTTGTAACCAATCCAGCCCTGCAAACCTACTGCGCTTGCAACTACAGGTACATTTCCCTGGTTTACAATTGTAAATGATATTTCCAGAATTGGTTTTGTAACACCGTTTATAACCTGAGTGCCTGCTGCCATAACCGTTAACTCTAAAATTCGTAAGTCAGGTAAATCCTGCGTAGAATTGTTTGTGGCAGGAGGTGTAGCCGGAGAAGTAGCAGGGGTTTTTGAATTGTTTATTGTATGAAGCGGTGTTTGTTTCAGTGTCACTGGTTTTAAACTGTCAGCTTTTGTTTTTTTAGTTAACACAGTTCTGTTAGTCAGGGTTTGCGCAAATATGAAGTTTACAAAGCCTGTAAGGCAAATAAGTGAGAGAATGTACTTTTTCATGTTTTGTATTTTTTATTATACTGTGAAAGTATATTCAACGGTAAACAGTTAACATCCCTGAAAAACAGGATATTTTGAAAGTGGAAAAAATCATGGAAAAAGGGGAGTGCTTCCTGTTTGCCAATTGGTTTTATTTGTAAATCGGGAGTAAAGGATTATTTTACTGTATGAGAAAGAACTTATTATTTATCAGCCTGTATATTTTATGTTCACTGGCAGTTGATGCCCAGACGGCTGTTTCTGACAGTTTGCTGAAGCTGTTGCCTGCTGCAAAAGAAGATACTTCAAAAGTTAAATTATATATCGAGATTGCCAATGAGTATGAAAATAATGAGCCGGAAACAGCCAGGCAATATTACCGGAAAGCTATTCAGTTAAGTAAAAAAGCCAACGACAGGAACTGGTATTACAAATCGCTGTCAAGAATTGGAAATACATTTCTTATACAGGGTATACAGGATTCAATGCTTTATTTCAGTGAGCAGGCACTGATCGTTGCCAGGGAATTGAACGATTCCCTGAGTATCGGTATTTCTTTATTTAATGTTGGTATTGCCTACAGGGAGAAATCTGATTTTGAAAAAGCCATCACTTTTTGTCTGGAAGGAAGGATCATCATGGAAAAAAAGGGAAATAAGAAGATAGAGGTACAAATGAATGATGCATTACAGGTTTTATACGCTGCCCGTACTGAATATGATAAAGCAATTGTATTTGGAGAAAAGGCAGTTGAGCAAAGCAGGGAATTAAAATTGAAACTATTTCTTGCACAAACGCTGATCAATTTGTCCTTGAGCTATGCAGAGAGAAACAATCTGGGGAAAGCGGAGGAGCTGACTAAAGAAGCATTGCAAATTGCAGTGGAGTTGAAGGATGTAAGGTTTGAAGCTACTGCTTTGCAAAACCTGGGAGGTGTATTTCTCAAAAAGGGTGATTATGTACAATTAAAAAACTATGCCGAACGGAGTTTGATTTTATACAGGAAGATTGGCTCTCTTGATGGCGAAGCCACTATACTAAGGGCGTTGGCTATTTGTTATTTGCAGGATAGAAATTTTGCTAAAGCAAAAGAGTTTGCAGAGCAGGCATTGGTGATTGACAGGAAAAATAACTTCAAGCGGGAAGAGTCTTCGGTTTTGAGAGTTCTTTCAATCATTGCTTATGTTGAAAATGATGTAGATAAAGGCGCAAAATATGACCAGGAGAGCAATACAATTTTAGAGGCAATGATCAAAGATGTTCTGTCGGAGAATTCGGCCAACCTGGAAAAAAAGTATGAAACTGAAAAGAAAGAATCGCAGATAAAACAACTGGAAGCAGAAAAAAAAGTTCAGCTGTTGTCTATCAGACAGAAAAATATTTTCAACTATATTCTCATTGGCGGGTTTGCTTCATTGCTGTTGATTTCACTTCTCGGGTTCCGTACCTACAGACAAAAACAAAAGTTGCAGCAGCAACGGATCAGTGAACTGGAAACCCAACAGCAGTTAACAGCAACCGAAGCTGTATTAAAAGGTGAAGAGCAGGAAAGAACCCGTTTGGCAAAAGATCTGCACGACGGGCTGGGAGGAATGTTATCAGGAATTAAATATTCATTCAATACCATGAAAGGAAATCTGATCATGACGCCTGACAATGCACAGGCTTTTGAACGCAGCATGGATATGCTGGACAGTTCCATTAAAGAAATGCGCAGAGTGGCACATAACATGATGCCCGAAGCGCTGGTGAAGTTTGGATTGGATACTGCGTTAAAAGATTTCTGTAATGATATCAATCAAACAGGAGCTTTAGGTATAACCTATCAGTCCATTGGATTGGAAGGAGAGGAAATAAATCAAACAACAGCCATTACGATTTACCGTATTGTGCAGGAGCTCATTAATAATACAATGAAGCATGCAGGTGCTAAAGCTGCTATTGTACAGATAACAAAATCAGGAAATCAAATTTCAGTTACGGTGGAAGATGATGGAAAAGGGTTTAATACTGCTATATTAAAACAGTCAAAAGGCATTGGCTGGACAAATATTCAAAACCGTGTAGATTTCTTAAAAGGAAAATTAGATGTAAATTCAGAGGCTGGAAAAGGAACTTCGGTATTAATTGAACTGACGGTATGATGAAAATAAAAGTTTTTATAACAGATGATCATTACATGGTGGTGGAAGGTATCCGTTCTTTGCTGCAGAATGAAGAAACCGTTGAATGGGTTGGTCATGCATCGAATGCAGATTCCTGTCTTGCTTTTTTACAGCAGCAGTTACCTGATATTATTTTAATGGATATTAATATGCCCGGTAAAAGCGGCATTGAATTATGTAAGGAAGTAAAAGAAAAATTTCCTTCAGTTTTTGTGATTGGTCTCAGCACTTTTAACCAGCAGAGCTTTATTCAGAAGATGATGGATAACGGGGCCTCCGGGTATGTATTGAAAAATGCATCTCAGGAAGAACTGATGGAAGCGATTGAAGCCGTTGCAAAAGGCAATACGTATTTAAGCGATGAAGCCGCTTCTTCTTTACGCAAATATGCAGCATCAGATATTCCTGTCATCACCCGTCGGGAAAAAGAAGTACTGGAGCTGATTGCAGAAGGAATGACCAATGCAGAGATTGCACAGAAACTGTTTATCAGCACATCAACCGTTGATACACACCGGAAAAATTTACTGGCAAAATTTGACGTGAAAAATACAGCTTCATTAATAAAAACTGCTGCACAATTACAGTTACTGTAGTTATTCAAAATCTTTATACAGTAAATATTTTTTCCTGATGGTTTTGAAGTTACTTAATGCCGGTTCCCAGCTTTTCCTGATCTCTTCTTCACTCTTACCATCTTTCAATTGCTGCATCAATGCGCTGTTGCCGGCCAGCTTGTTGAAAAAACAATCTTCTGCTTTGCCGCTTTTGGGTAAAATGAAGAAAGCATTTTTATCAGGAAATAATTTGTACGATTCAAGTAACCATTTTAATTGTATTCTGCCATTTACTTTTTTCAGCACTTCTTCATTTGTTCCGCTGAGATCCCAGCCATAACATAACTGATCCTGCAGCTTGGGTGTTTTTGCACCATCCATACTGCGTGGTGTAAAAGAGATTAACGTTTTTGGTAACAAAGGATGACCAAATACCTGGAATTGTTTTGTTGTTCCTCTTCCTTCACTTAATACAGTGCCTTCAAAAAAACAGGTGGAAGGGTAGAGATAAATGGATTGATTGTTTGGTAAGTTAGGTGATGGTTTCACCGGTAGCTCATACTTAGTTGTATGCGTATAATTGTTGCATGGAACAACTGTCATTTCGAACTCACCTTTATTGCCACTCCATTTATAGGCATTCTTATCATACCAGTTTTCACCATAAATCATTTGTGCATATTCACCGATCGTCATACCATAAACAATAGGTACAGGCTGCATGCCAACAAATGATTTGTAAGCAGGTTCCAGTACAGGCCCGTCTACATAATGTGCGTTTGGATTTGGACGATCCAGAACAATGAGATGTTTATTGTTCTCCATTGCTGCTTCCATATAATACTGCAGCGATGAAATGAATGTATAGAAACGGACACCCACATCCTGTATATCAAAGATCATTACATCAACAGCTGCCAGGTCTTCTTTCGAAGGTTTGTGTTTGCTGCCATATAAAGAAACTACAGGAACCCCGGTTTGCTGATCGGTATAGTTGCCGATTTTTTCTCCTGCATCAGCAGTTCCACGAAAACCATGTTCGGGTCCGAAGATTACTTTGATATTGATACCCAGTTTCAGCAGGGTATCAACCAGGTGCGATTTGCCGACATTTGAAGTTTGATTGGCAAAAACGGCAACCCCTTTTCCTTTTAGCAGGGAAAGATATTGAGTCATGTTTTCAGCACCGGTTTGTAACCCCTGACTTTTTATATTTCCACGGGTATAACCACCGGTTCCACGTTGAACCTGGGCCTTGCTGAAAAAGGAAATTAACAGTGCTGCCAGAAGAAGGAATTGTTTCATTTTTATTGAATTATAAGGTCAAAGTTGCAGAAATGTTTCGGGTAAAAAAATTATTGGCAGGGGCTGTATTTGGCAGTAAATTGCACAAAATTTAAACGTTTATGCAACAGGCAAAAAAAGGTGATACCGTACGTGTGCATTACACCGGTAAATTAACAAGTGGCGAGCAGTTCGATTCAAGTGCTGGTCGTGAACCACTTGAATTTGAAGTGGGTGCAGGTATGATGATCAAAGGTTTTGATGACGCAGTGGTGGGTATGACCATTGGTGATAAAAAAACAATTAATATTCCTCCGCATGAAGGATATGGCGAACGCAATGATCAGATGGTGATTGATTTCCCCCGTTCAAACTTCCCGGATGATATGGCTCCTGAAGTTGGAATGCAGCTGATGATGAATAACAGTGCCGGACAGCAGTTCCCTGTTACCATTATTGAAGTGGGTGAAGAAGTGGTTATCCTGGATGCCAATCATTCCCTTGCAGGAAAAGAATTGGTATTTGATATTGAAATGGTAGAGATTGATTCGAAAGGATTGATCATAATGCCGTAAGAACAGCCGATAGATATTAGTCATTAGCCAATAGTAAAAAGTCCACAGCAGAATTTAATTCAACTGTGGACTTTTTGTATTTATTACTAACAACTACCGGCTAATGACTACAAACTACTTCCTCGGCATCCACCATCCCAGCCAAACGCCAACCAATCCCCATGAGGCCAGTGCATCAATAAAGTGTGCGTTAATGTCGTGCATGGGGTACCAGATATGACCCGTATAAGCTCCATTGGTAAAGCAGATAATACCAACTGCAATACTTGCAATTAAATATGTGCTGAAACTTCCTGAACCGAATTTTGCAAAAATCCAGCAGAGTAAACAGACAATGATGATGTTTGATATGGCGCCTCTGGCCATATTCATCCCCATATTAAAATTCATTTCTTTGTAATAGCGGATCATGGCCCAGGGTTTGCCCATACTTGCATCCATTTGCTTTTGCATTTCTTCCATAGAAGTTCCCGGTGCTGAATTGGGTAAGTAATAGGATCCCTCAGAAAGTCCGCTCTTGTTGAGAAAACTGAGAATGCTGTCCTGTTTCGCTGTATACTGTTGTCCTTTTTCATGAAGATTAGCAACTGTCCATGACACGGTTTGCCATGCAAATAATAAAATGCCGCCAACAAGGCCGCCAATGAGAATCTTCTTCATCTGAGGATGGTTTTGGTGAAATAGAAAATTAGAGAATCTGTTTAGCAATTACAAGCAAACAGTAAACTATTATTCAACAGGTGCTGTGCTGTACTTCTTCTGAAAGATGAAATACAGGATAATCACTGTAATACTCATGGCAAAGGTTGCCAGCCAGGAGGCTTCCAAACCAAATTGCCCGCCGGTTAATAGAACTGAACCCCTGATGTTTTGCAGTAGCAATGTTGGTAACTCAATACCGCTTACCTGGAAGCCAAGTATCGGTCCCTGGAAAAAATTCCAGCTGAAATGAAAGAAGATAGCAAACCATAAATTTTTTGTGTAGATATAATTAATGCCGAGTAAAATGCCCGCCAGAAAAATATTGATAAATGCAATAAGGTTGAAGTTTGGATTGAGTGAGTGAAACACTGCAAATAAAATAGCCGACAGTACCAGTGCCATTTCTTTTGGCATGGATTGCATGAGGTTGTTTAGTATGTATCCACGAAACGCCAGTTCTTCACCAACTGCAATAATGATTAGCAAACCAATAACAAGGAGCATGCCCTGTGCATCAATATCAACTGTAAACCACTGTAATAAATTCATCAGCCATAAAACCGTAGCCATGCTTGTAATTAATAAGATGCCTGCAATTAAGCCGGCAATTCTTTCTTTGCCAAATCCCTTCCAAGTAAATCCAAGACTGATGAAACTCTGCCTGTCGAAAGTTTTTCTGAAAAAGAAAACAAGTAATAAGCCAACAAAAAAACTAAGAAGAATAGTTGTGTAAAACAGGTTCATTTCTCCAGGATTGGGAAATGCAAAAGCTGCAATAACTCCAACCAGTGTTGCACCAAAAATGGTTACGAGGAAATACGCAATAAGAAACAGAAGAACTCTGAGCCAGCCTTTTTTGATGATTGCAGTAGATTGCATACAGTTGATTTTGGTAAGAGCCCGGAACTCTTTTACTTTACATCCTCAAAAATAAGTGTATGGTTTTACAAAACAATTACGGAACAGGAGATCGTTTGATGCGTTATGTACAGGTTGATACTCAAAGTGACCCCAATTCCGGCACATCGCCCACAACGGAGAAACAGAAAGATCTTTCAAAAATACTGGTAACTGAATTAGTAACAATGGGAATTGCTGATGCCCATTTGGATGAGTTTGGATATGTGTACGCAACCATTCCATCAAACAGCAGTAAGCAGGTTCCGGTTGTTTGTTTCTGCAGCCATGTTGATACAGCACCTGATTGCAGCGGTACCAATGTAAAACCCATTCTGCATAAAAATTATAATGGTGCTGATATTGTTTTGCCCGATAATCCAACTCAGATCATCAGCCCGGCAAAATATGCTTACCTCAAACAGCATATTGGTAAAGATATCATTACTGCAAGTGGAAATACATTGCTGGGAAGTGATGATAAAGCCGGAGTTGCCATCATTATGAGTATGGCGAATTACCTGCTTCAGCATCCGGAAATAAAACACGGAGAAATTAAATTATTATTTACGCCTGATGAAGAAGTAGGTAAAGGAACCGATAAAGCAGATTTGAAAAAACTGGGTGCAACCGTTGCTTATACATTGGATGGTGGTGAACTGGGAACACTGGAAGATGAAACTTTCAGTGCAGACAGTGCAAAGATTATTGTGCATGGTGTAATTTCTCATCCGGGATATGCAAAAGGAATTATGGTGAATGCACTGAAAATTGCCGGGGAAATTTTGGCAGCACTTCCTAAAACAGAATGGAGCCCGGAAACAACCGATAAGCGTGAAGGCTTTGTACATCCACTGGCTTTGAATGGAATTGCAGAAAAGGCAACCATCGAATTTATAGTAAGAGATTTTACAGTTGCCGGTTTATTACAGCATGAAGAAAGATTAAAAACAATTGCAGAAGAAGTGCTGAAGCAATATTCGAATTGTACCATGGAATTTGTGGTGAAAGAACAATACCGCAACATGAAAGAAGTTCTGGATCATCATCCATCCATTGTAGATAACGCAATAGAAGCGTATCAGCGTTGCGGCTTAACAGTTGTAAAAGAACCAATCCGTGGCGGAACAGACGGAAGCCGCTTCAGTTATATGGGTTTGCCCTGTCCCAATTTATTTACGGGTATGCAGGCAATTCATTCCAAACATGAATGGATTGGAGTGGAAGACATGGAAGAGAGTGCCAACATGCTGGTGCAGCTGGTGCAGGTATGGGAAGAGAAATCTTAAATTCCGTAGAACCCGATACTTAATAGTAATACGATGTACACAACCAGAAGGATAAGATAAAGAAAGCCGATGATGCTCAGTATTTGTCCTGCTTTTGCAAGACCTTTATTTCCACCTTCCAAAAGACCCGGATCAATTCCTTCTTTGTTTAATGCTGAGGTTGAAAAAATGAATCCCGGTATGGCAAGAAGAGGAAATAAAACAAGGGAGCAAACTCCTAATATAAAACCTGTTAAAGCATGGTTGTTTGCTGTGCGTTTGTACTCGTTATCGTAACCGGGCAGTTGCGTATAATACCACAGCCCAAGCCGTTCAGTCAGCTTTAATTTTCGTCCCGTTTTTTTTTCGAGTGATTGCCGAATCGTTTTAAAAGATTGTTTCTGTTTATTTTTTGCATTCGGTTCAACCGTTGTTTCTTTTGCAACAGGTACTGATATGAATGCAGCACGGTTGAATGCAGAGCTATGTAAAACGAAAAAAACTGAAAGGAGTAAAGTGAACAATGCAGTTTTCATTTGTGTTCGTTTATCACAAAGTAAAGGAATAAGCATATCCTCACTACTGACCGTGATTATGTTTTTTTTCTTACATCTTCACAAAATTGCTTTCCGGTTTTTCTTCCGGCCAGATGCGGATACCCCAGTAAATGGGAAAGCCGATACTGTTTGCAAAAATGAACACCAACACCCAGATAATGCGTTCTTCACTTTTTACACGCTGGTTATTGATGGCGTGAATAATAAAATAGATCATTAAGCCGAGGTGAAGTATGCCAATGAAAATACACAGTAATATAAACGGCATAAAGTGACTGAAAAACAATGCCGGTGGAATATCTCCGTCTCCATGCCGATCCATTTCAAGTATGGCTGGCAAAAAAGCTGCAAACATGTAAATCAATAAAATAGCAGCGAAGAAAAGCGGGAGGAAGGATAAGATGCCGATCCAGATTTTTTTACTCTTAGACATAGCAGGGTTGTTTCCATAAAATTAATGAACCTGAACCAGAGTTTCTTTCCTTTTATCAAACGGAATGATTTACTTTGGACGAAATTTTTAAGTTATGCAATTTCTTGTCAGTTATTGGTGGGTTCTTGTTCTGCTGTTTATCATTTTCAGCGGGTTGGTAACAGTTAACCAGGGAACCATTGCCGTTATTACTCTTTTTGGGAAGTACCGTCGTATTCTGCGCCCGGGTTTAGGATTTAAAGTTCCGGTGCTGGAGCAGATTTATAAGCGTATCAGTATTCAGAACCGCAGTGTGGAACTGGAGTTTCAGGCGGTAACTGTTGATCAGGCAAATGTGTATTTCAAAAGTATGCTTCTTTATTCCGTTCAGAATCCGGATGAAGAAACGATTAAGAAAGTAGCCTTCAAATTCGTAAGTGATAAAGATCTGATGCAGGCATTGATCCGCACAGTAGAAGGCTCCATCCGTGCATTTGTTGCAACAAAGCGCCAGGCAGAAATTTTAACTGCCCGTCGTGAAATTGTGGAGTATGTAAAAGAGCAGATTGATCATTCACTGGAAGAGTGGGGTTATCACCTGCAGGATCTGCAGATCAATGATATTACGTTCGATCAGCAGATCATGGAAAGTATGAGCCGGGTTGTGGCAAGTAACAACTTAAAAGCTGCCGCAGAAAACGAAGGACAGGCATTACTGATCACTAAAACAAAAGGTGCAGAAGCAGAGGGTAATGCCATTAAAATTGCTGCAGAAGCAGAACGTGAAGCAGCCCGTTTACGTGGACAGGGTGTTGCCCTCTTCCGCCAGGAAGTAGCCAAGGGTATGACGGAAGCAGCTGAACAAATGAAGCAGGCCAATCTTGATACCAATGTTATTCTCTTCAGTATGTGGACAGAAGCTGTGAAGAATTTTGCTGAGTACGGGAAAGGAAATGTGATTTTCCTGGACGGTAGTGCAAGCGGCATGGAAAATACAATGAAACAGATACAGGCACTGATGTTGAAACCGGCAGGGCAGTAAAAGATAAAAAGTTTCAAAAGGAAAGGCTGGCAGTAATGCCAGCCTTTCTTTTTGTTTTATTCCTGTTTTGGCATTTTCATTTGCAATGTTTCAATATTGTTCCTACATTAGATATTGTTCTCCGCACCGGGTCAATCCTTGCCATCCTTCCCCCTGATTTACTTAAGTACCTTTTATTTAATCACTTCAAAACAAAAAGCATGAAAAAAATCTTCATGATTCTGTTGATTGCATTCCTGTTTACTGCCTGCAACAACGAAAACAAAACAACCGATGCCACTACTTCAGGTACTGACACTGCTTCAACAGCAACAAAAGCCCCCGTTGAATTACTGGGCGATGAACTCAATGCAACTTCCAAAGCCATCTGGGAGAATTTTTCCAAAGGCGATGCTGATGCAATGACTGCCAACTTTGATGACAATGCCCGGATGAATTTTAGCGGAGGGGATAGCCTTGTAGGGAAAAAGGCCATTACTGATTATTACAAAGGCAGATGGAAATTACTGGAAACATTAAAGTTTTCTGATCAAATCTGGTTACCCATTCAGGCAAATCAAAGTCCTAACGGCATTGCTCAACCTGGGAAATGGATGCTGTCGTGGCATAGGGTTGATGCAAAATATAAAAACGGCAAAAGCATTACATTCTGGGCACATAACGCAACGCACTTCAGCGATGCTGGTAAAGTTGATTACATTGTTCAATACATCGACAGGCATCCAATTATTGAGGCAACAAAAGATTTGATGAAATAAATTCCTGAACGATATAAAAACGGGATTGCATTCAGCAATCCCGTTTTTATAATATTTGCATTATCAGCAATTACATTTTCGGCGGAGGATTAATCTTTGCCTCCGGTACAACATTCTTAACCGGTTTGGTTGATTTGAGGAATGCAAATACTTTACTTATCTCCTCATCAGTTAAATTTTTATATGCTTCCCATGGCATGGGTGGCAAAATAGGTCTTGTATTGTCAAGACCTTTGAACTTTCCTTCACGGATAACCTTTTTAAACTGATCTTCTGTCCACATGCCAATACCGGTTGAATCGCTGCTGATATTGCCTGAGTATGATTGTCCCCAGGGACCAACAAAAGAAGTAAAATCAGGGGCAAACAATACCCAGCCCGACTTTAAAGTTTTTTCATCAATAGGAGGTAGTTGTGTGCCAGCCTGATGACCGCCAAAACGAAGTTCAGGGATCACTTCAGGACCTTTCGGCCCCATACGCTTGGGTGAATGACAGATTTCACAATCGAGAGTAGCAACAAGACGTTCACCTTCTTTCAATTTGTCTTCAGCATTGGGTGCAGCAGCTGTTTCTTTTTGTTCGGCCGGCTGGTTGTTACAGGAATTAACAAGGAAGATGACAATCATAGTGATTGCCACCAGTAGAACTGGTTTACGCATGGCTGGTTATTTTAGTTTATAAATAAAATCTGCTTTACAACAGACAATTAAAAAACAATTTCTACTGCTTTGAACAGCTCAAATCAAATTGCACAAACGTTATAACAGGGATTGGAAAAACAGCGGTAGTTGTAATCAATTCAGAAAGATAATCGCTCTTTTGATCAATTCATAATTTTTTTTATCAACGAAATCTGAACAGTATTCTACTTCAAACGGTTCAGCTTAACCGATAAGGTTGCAAAGCCTCCCAATTCGAGATGCTCGACACGGAATGAATGCGTTCCTCCCAGTTTGATTTTTATTTTTCTGTTGGGCGATTCGTCGAATTTATACAGTGCAGGGTTCCATTCATTCAGCACCAGTTTGTTGTCAATGTAGACACGAACGGCATCATCCCATGTAACAGAAAGTTCATACAAATCGGGTAAAATTTTCGCTATTGCTTCCGACACTGTAATGAACTGTTTATACTGTTCATCAGTCTTAATGCCGCCCCACCATGCATAGTCAAGTTTGTTAACCTGTTCTGTTTTAACAGGACGCATTCTTACATTGGGTGCAAACAAACTTTTTTCTTTGATGGGATTATAACTGGATGTATCGAGTGAAAAGAAACGAACAGTCCAATCAATTGGCTGGAAAAATTTTGAAAAAGAAAAACTGTGAATTGTTCCTGCAATGATTGATTTGCCGAAAGCATCAGTAAATCCTTCACCGGTATATTCAATTATAATCTGTATATCAGTGAAGGCTGATTTTATTTTCACTGCGGTGATGGTTGCAGGAAAGCTTCCACTTTGTGCTGAAATATTTTTTACACCCTTCACTGATTTTATTTTCCAGTTGCCTTTTGGCCCCAGCAGATCAAATTTCATGATACCGGAAGTATCGGTCGGATTAATATTCCGCATGATGGGGTAACGGAAATCATAAGGCCCCCATTCTGTTACAAGGATATTCTTTCTGCCTGCCAGTTGTTTTGATTCTGTAAAAACATCTTTTGGAATTTCACCGGCAGGTAATTTTATTTCTTTGATAGATGGGCTGAGAATAACAACCGGGCTTGTGGATGATGTATCCAGATTCAGTACTGTTGAATCAGTTTTAAACTTTGTATTGATTGTTCCGCTGTATGAATTATTGAAAATTGAAAGTGAATCTGTTCTGTTTAGATTAAAAACAAGCGGAACATTCGTGAATGTATTTCCGGCAATTGTATAACGGGCACTTCTTGTATCACGGAATTTTGCATAACCCCAATCGGCCGGCTGTTCTTTTCTTGCCCATAAACGGATCGCTTCTTTATCAGCAGTAAAACTGTTTTGCTGAATACTGTTGTGCAAACCATGTTCAATCGCAATCGCAATTCGGTTTTGCCCGAATTGATTTTCTGCAATCAATGTTTCAAAACTGTAACCACCCCAGATGCCGTGATCGCATTCAATCATTTTGTTCTGTATAATTTTGTTACGGCTGAAGGTTACTTCAATGCCGTTGGTGGGAGCATACGAAAAATCATTTTGATATAATACATTATCGTTGCAGCCTCCTTTGCCATTATCCATTGTTGTTTGTCCTGCCCAGAGAAAAAAACCATCACCGCCATGTGTTACATTGTTTCCGTAAAACAGGTTGTTGTTACTCTGTTCATACACAAGCATGCCGGCGCTGTCCTGTCCACGGTTGTACACGCCATGACTGTATCCACGCACATTAAAGATTACACGGTTGTACATGATCCTGTTATTGCTGCTGCGGTATAAACCAATGCCAATACCTGAGTTGAATGAAAAATCATTGTTATAAATCATTCCGTTATTACTATTGGTCATCATCAATCCATTCTGCCCGCCGGTTACTGTACAGTTTTTGATAATGACAGAATCGCAGCCAGATAAATAAATAGCCGCACCATAGCGTAACCATTCATCTTTTTCATTCTGGTGATAACTCATCCAGTCGGAGATATCTTCTTTTTCCTGCGTACTGTTTAAATGCTGACGGTAATTATAGCTGAAGTCACAATTCTCCAGTGTAAGCGATTGCACATTCTTTGCAAGGAGTGCTACTTTGTAACCTCTTGCCTGAAGGTTTTTAATGGTTACGTGTTTGCTGTTTTGTACTAATATGGCAACCCCTGAAAATTCATCCGGCCTGGTTGTTTGATTGCTTCCTTTTAATGTTGCATTGTTGAAATCAATGACGATGTTATTTCCTTCAATCAAAATCACCGGTTTTTCTTTGCTCCCATTAACAGAGTAGTTACTTTTTTTAAAGCTTACAGATTTTGTGATCTTCATACCGGCTGTAATTAACATGCTTTGCGCAAAGGCATGGATGCAAATAAAAAGTAAAGCAAAAAAAGAAACCGCAAATTTCATGTTGCATGAATTTGCGGTTAAGATAAATCAATTTTAAAGACTGTAAATAACATTCAGTTATTCTTCTGCTTCCTGTTTTATTTTCTTTACGGTAAACACATCCTGCCCGGTTGCGTCGCCCTTTTCCTGTAGTTTGCCAAAGGCAGCGGCTGTTGCATAATCCAGTATTTCCTGTGGTTCCTGCTGATGATAGAGGCCGTAAATCAGCCCGCCCATAAAACAGTCACCGCTGCCGCTTCTGTCCATTACTCCCTGGCAGGAGAATTCGGGAGAGTGGTATTGTTTTCCGTTCATGAATAAAGCCGTATAGTAGTTGATGTAATTGTTATCTCCATCAAACCGAAATGTATTGGCGGCTACTTTGCATTTGGGAAACATCTGCATCAGTTCTTTTGATGTTGCTTCTGCATGATCGAGATAAGCCTGCTTACTTTTCTTTTCATGAATCTTTTCATCAATTTTTGTACCCAGCAAACTGTTTGCACTCCAGATATTGCCCATCAGTACATCACAATGGGCCGCCAGCTTTGGCATAATATCAACGGGGTCTTTTCCATATTTCCATAAACGGGCACGGTAATTCAGATCCATGGAGGTCATGATGTTCTTCTGTGAAGCAGCTTCCAGTGCTTCGAGGCAAACATCGGCAACGTTCTCATTCAATGCCGGACTGATAGCTGTTAAGTTGAACCATTCCACATCTCTCAGCACTTTATCCCAGTCAACCATTCCTCTTTTGAGTTCTGAAAAGGAAGAATGATCACGGTCGTACACCATTTTGCCTTTCAGATCTGCACCACGTTCAAGATAATACACACCAACCCTGTTGCCTGAAAACAAAATGGATGAAGTATAAATTCCTTTGTATTCTAAATAGTCAATCACATGCCTGCTCATAAAATTATCGGGCAGTACTGTGAAATATTTCACCGGTACATTCCATCCTGCAAGAGCGGTTGCAACATTTGCTTCTGCTCCACCGATATATAACTGCATGGGATTCTTATCAGCTATATCTTCATTAGATGCAGGTGAAATACGGAATAATAATTCTCCAAAGCAGAGTACTTTTTTCTTATGCATGTGTTTACATGATTCGTTAATGAGATCGTTGCCACTTATTTTATGATAAGAACAGTAAATTCCAGTTTAAGAAGTTAGTCCTTTTTCTTTTCTTTCAGATCCATCCCGCATTTGGAACAGCTGCCGGGCTGGTCACTTACAACATCTGTATGCATGGGACAGAAATAAGCTTTCATTTCTTTCTTCTTCAGGTCCATTCCGCATTTAGAACATTTGCCGGGCTGGTCACTTACAACATCAGCATGCATAGGACAGGAGTAAGCCTTTACTTCTTTCTTCTTCAGATCCATTCCGCATTTGGAGCATTTGCCGGGTTGATCACTTACAACATCAGCATGCATAGGACAGGAGTAAGATTTCATTTCTTTCTTCTTCAGATCCATCCCGCATTTAGAACATTTGTCTGGCTTGTCACTTGTAATATCAGCATGCATGGGACAGCTGTATTTTGCATGCTCCATTTTCATTTTCATTTTTTCTTTGTGCTTTAAAGAATCCTGTGCAATGGCAGTAAAAGAAAAGAAGGTGAAAACTGCCATCAGAAGTAATGCTAACTTTTTCATTTTATACTTTTTAGTTGATGATGTGAAGGAGAATATTGTAAGCCTCCTGCATCGTTAAACAAATTATCGTTCAGCAGTATTGCTGTTTATTGCTGTCAAAAGTAATTGTAATATTTGATTCAGAAACTTTGTGTCAGCCTGATATTGATCATACTTTGTTAGCCCGGATTATTACACAAGGTTATGCAGCTTAATATATTGAAGCAGCATAATTGTTTTGCCATCTTTTATTTCTCCCGTTTTGATCATATCCATTGCCTTTGCAACAGGGATTTCCAGCACTTCAATATTTTCCTGTTCATGTTCAATGCCGCCGCCATCATGAACTTTCATTGAATGATGATACTCTGCAATAAAGAAGTACAGTATTTCTGTTACTGATCCAGGCGACATATAAGCTTCAAATATTTTTTGCACATGCGTAATTTTGTAACCGGTTTCTTCTTCTGTTTCCCTGCGGATGCAATCTTCCGGATTGTCTTTGTCTAAAAGACCTGCACAGGCTTCAATCAGCATTCCAGATTCGTTTCCATTAATAAATGTTGGTAAACGGAATTGCCTGGTAAGAATAACTGTTTGCTGGTCTTTATTGTATAACAAAATCGTGGCTCCGTTTCCCCGATCATAAGCTTCCCTGTTCTGAATTTGCAAGCTCCCATCTTTTTTTACATACTCGTAAGTTATCTTTTTCAGTATATACCAATTGTCAGAAAGGATTTCAGTTTTCAGAATGTTTACATGATCAGTCATGGAATATATTTTTTGATGTTAAGGTTTGAAGATTGGTGAATTAGTTTTTTATCAGCTTTACAGCATCAATAAATTCGTAAAGTGTATCGGTTATTTTATCAATCAAATCCGGTTGCAGGTGTTCATAGATATCAATGCGTTTGCCGGCATTTGCTTCAGCAAGTGCATTCAGTAATTCAGGGACTGTAATTTCTTTGAGGCGGGCAATGATATAAGCTTGTTCCATTTCATAAATGTAATGAAACAGGAATAAATGCTGCTGTTCAGGTCACAGTAAGCATTTATTCATTAAATGCAGGAAGAGGGCATAGAAATTAAAAAAGGCTAAATAAAATCAATCAGATCCTGGTTCAGTTTTTCTTTTTCGGTGAACCATAGTCCATGAGGCGCTCCTTCGTATACTTTGAATACCGAACCATCAATAAGTTTGGCTGATTGCTCACCGGTTGCTTTGATTGGAACTGTATCGTCTTTATCGCCATGTATAATGAGTGTAGAGACATTTATTTTTAGTACATCCTGCCTGAAATCAGTTGATGAAAATGATTTTGCACATTCTAACGTAGCAATGGGTGATGCATCCATTGCCTTGATTAAACTGCTGGTTAGATAAGCATCTGAAACAGGATGATGAGCCAGACCAACTCCATAAAAAGCTTTATTAAATTCTTCCAGGAAGGCTGGTCTGTCGTCAATGATGGCCTTTGCCATTTTATCAAATGCACCCTGAGGAACCCCATCAGGATTGCCTGAAGTTTGAAGCATATAGGGAACTACGGCACTGATCAGTACAACTTTTGCCACTCTTTTGCCATCATACAAAGAAAAGTATTTTGCAATTTCTCCGCCACCCATCGAAAATCCAACAAGCGTAACATCGGTAAGATTTAACCGATCCAGCAATGCTTTTAAATCTCCGGCCAGTGTATTATAATCATAACCGGTAAAAGGTCTGTCAGATTTTCCGAAGCCTCTTCTGTCATAAGTAATGCAACGTAATCCCTGTTGAGGTAGTTGAGTTAACTGGTATTCCCACATTGATCCACTGAGTGGCCAGCCATGAATAAACACAACCGGTTTACCAAACAGGGTATCTTCATAATAAATATTTACAGGCTCACTGTTATTCTGGGTTGAAGTGATAAAAGGCATAATAAAATTGTTTATTGAACCAGGTGAAATGATTTCTTATCACTCCAAAGGTTGGGTGTAACAGCAGATTTATCTTATACAATTGCTGAAATAAGTTACATGATTCACACATTTGATCCGGTGTAAGTTGCTGAAGAAGGAGTGCGAATGATATATGCTGTTCCCGGAGCTGTTTAACACTTATTGTTGATAAGCTGCTTACTTTTGCCATTAATACTTTTTATTTCACATCTAACAAAGCCTTCATTTCAACAGCATCAATGGCTTTTGAAAATTCGAAGTAACGCAGGATGTCCATGTAATGTTCGCCTGCGAGGTATTGTTTTGGATTGAAGTTGTTAATTAAAAGATCGTCGTTTATTTTAATGGTAAGTAGCTGCAGGGCGGTGCGGGGTATTTTTTTATCAAAGTAATTGGGGTTGAAACGCATGTAAGGCCTGTTGTTGGGGCTCACTGTAATTAAGGAAGCGGGGTTTTCTCCGTTGTAGGCAGGTAGTTTTAAATTAGCTTCCGAAAAGCTTTCTTTTTCCTGCTTCAGCATATCCAGAAAATATGAATTTCCATCTTCCACTGATTTCAATGTCCAGTAACGGATCTGCAGATCAAAATATTCACCGGCAGTTACGGGTATCCAGTAAGGCCGGTCTTTTCGGGCAACCACAATCACGCCATTCGTATAAAGGATTACTCCTTCTGCCAGTGTTTGAAATGGTTCCGGCGCCTGAAATACTTCATTCATTTTGCCAAAGGCTTCATCAATAGGTTTGGAAGTTCCTAAAGTTTCGTAGGAATGATATCCACTGCTGCTCATCGTTCTGTCCATACAATTGAGCCATACATCGCAATGTTGCACTTCTATACAATCTTTGGTCAACTTTCCCGTAGCTATTTCCTGGTGCAGGATGCAAAAGCGGATAACAATTTCAGACTGTGGAATTCTGCCGGCTATGTTCGCCGGGTTGTATTTGTAGCGATACATATTGGCAAAAATGCCGGCGGTTACCGTAGGTTCATAACCCGCGGGATTGGTGGTTACAGGATTTTTCTTCAGGGTTTCCACCACCTGGTTGATTTTCTTTTTGAATGTTGCTAATTCAGCAGCAGACAGCACATAATTGGCATCACTCCTGTAACCTCCTCTTGCTTCATTCAGATAGGTGAAATTCCATTTGCCGGGTGCATCAGGTGCCGGTTTAAATTTCTTTTGGGCAGATGCGGTAGTAACAGAAAAAAACATGAGTAATAAAAACAGTCGGTATGTTTTATTTAATGCCAAGGGCTTTTTATCAGTCACTGTCAGTTTAAGCAGTTTGTCCATCTTGATTTATTTAGCCGGTAAAGTGGTGAAGCTTTTTTCGCCACTGTACATTACTGTACCATCAGTTTTTTTAATATAAGCCCTTACCATGTATGTTGTCTTTGGATTCAACCCTTTCAGAGATGCTTTGTAAATTTTCTTTGTACCAGATGTGGATTGTTGCATGCCGGTGGCCCTGTATTTTGAATTGATGTTCGGGCTGCCGTTTTCATTGGCACAAACACCATGGGAAGCAATACCTGTTCCGCTGATAACATATTCACAACTGGCACTGTTGGCTGTGATGTATTGGATCTGCATCAGTGCAAGATCTGTTTGAGTGCCTGAACTGCTGCGTTCTGTTTTATTACTTGTAAGTGCTGCTGTTAAAAGGAACATGCCGGAAACAGCAAGCAATAGCTGTAATGGTTTCATGATCTTTTTTATTACTGTTTTATAAATTCCACCCTGCGGTTTAGCGATTTGTTGGATGGTGTATCATTTGGAGCCACCGGTTGCACTTCACCTTTGCCATCTGTTTCAATGCGGGCTGCATCAATACCAAAGGTCTTCACCAGTTCATTTTTAACAGAAGCGGCCCTTCGTTTTGAAAGATCAAGGTTGGCTGGGTCTGCTCCATCGGCATCAGTATGGCCAATGATTTTTATTTTAACATCAGGGTTTTCAGTAAGCACATCCGCAATATTTTTTAGTGTGCCATATGATTCAGGTTTTACCACATCTTTGTTTACATCAAAATAAATTCCGTAGCTCACCAGTTTTCCTTCTGTGATGAGTTTGCTCCGTATATCTGGTGATGCATCCGTAATTCTGAAGTTGGAAATATATGATCCGCAGGAAGCGCCTCTTGATAACCTGAAGCAAAAACGATTGAATTTTGTCCCTTCGTAAATGTTGGTTGGCATATCGAGCACTTTTGCTGATTTATGATAAATCCGGAGTCTCCTGTTTTGTACCCAGATGATTACATGATTTACTTTTTCTGCTTCAACTGGATTTAATACAGACGATCCTCTGAGTTGTTCAGCTGCCCCGGTTTTGTAACCCATCGTATTCCATTTTTCTTTTTCAACGGAAATAAACAGACCACTGTTTCCGGGATGAGGACTGTTGTCCATTTCTTTTGGCGCATTTTCTCCATAGAGAATAAGACCTGCGGCAATACGGCCTCCCGTTTTTTTAGGAACAATATCAAATTCAATGATGAAATTTTTGGGGAAGTCAACATTTTTTAAATAGAAATAATTTCCATCTGTACTGTTGAGGTTAAACCATTTCCCTGGCGCTATGTTTAATGTGTTTATTTCACCGGCTGCATTGGCGGTCCATAAAGCGGGAAAGTCGCCCACTGCATCCTGACTGAAATCATCGTAGAAAATCACCCTTTCGCCCGGAACAAAATCATATTTTGAAAAAGCCTGCAGCGAAGGCTGCGTTTCCTTTGATGGATCAACCATCGTATCCTTTGTGATCTTTGAAGTACTGCTGTCTTTTTTAACTGCAGTTTTTGGATCTTTCTTATTATTAAACGCACTGTCAACAACCTCATCCATTTTTTTATTGATCACCTGGTTGGTTTTGTTGGTGACCTTTCTTTCCAATACTTTTTTTGGGTTGAGGATTTGGGCATTGATCTCCATGCTGCTTACTAATGCAAAAAAAAAGAAAAAAAGGATAAATCTAATTTTCATAAACTTAGAATTAAGTGGTGGAATACTTGAAATATCTATGAATACTGTGTGAGTTTTTTAAGGAAGGTGCTGTAAGTTTTATTCCTTTTAAATATAAACTTAGCAATCAGCCGTAAACAATGATGCTGAATCGAATTGCTGATGATTTGTGTCAGGATAAACCGTTGCTTTCTCTACATTTGTTAAAACCTTTCCCATGCTGCCAAGATTAGTTTTACTGATGACCCTTTTTGCAGGATTCACTGATGAGTTAACCGCACAAAAAGATACTGTTCGTCAAAAGCCTTTACGGGTTGGAATTGTTGGGTTGGTGCATACACATGTACACTGGATTCTGGGCAGGGAAAACAGGGGCGATATTGAAATAGTTGGTATTGCTGAACCGAGCCGGAAACTGGCAGAAGCGTATTCAAAACAGCATGGTTATAATATGAACCTGGTGTACAGTTCGATGGAGGAAATGATTGAAAAGGTAAAACCAGATGCTGTACTTGCTTTTAATACCATTTATGATCATTTAAAAGTAGTGGAGTACTGTGCCCCGCTTGGTATTCATGTAATGGTGGAAAAGCCTCTTGCCGTAAGTATGGATCATGCAGAAAAAATGCTTGCACTGGCGAAGAAGTACAGGATTCATTTACTCACCAACTATGAAACCACCTGGTATGGAAGCAATGCCAAAGCGTATGAGATCGTTCATGAAAAACAACTGGTCGGCGATATTGTGAAGATGGTTTTTCATACCGGTCATCCGGGGCCAATTGAAATTGGCTGTAATCCTGAATTTCTTGAATGGCTGACTGATCCTGTTTTAAACGGGGGAGGAGCGTTAACTGACTTTGGATGTTATGGTGCCAACATCAGTACATGGATGATGAAGGGAGAAACTCCTGAAACAGTAACCGCCATTACGCAGCAGATGAAACCTGGTCTTTATCCAAAAGTGGAAGATGAAGCAACTATTCTATTAACGTATAAAAAAGCACAGGTAATCATACAGGCATCATGGAACTGGCCTTACAGCCGTAAAGACATGGAAGTATATGGGAAAACCGGTTTTGTATTTTGTAAAGACGGAACAAATATGCTGCTGAAAGAAAATGAAAAGAAAGAAACGCAAGCTTTAGCAGCAGAAAAATTGCCTGCAGACAGGAATGATCCTTTTGTGTATTTTGCCAATGTCATTAGCGGAAAGATACAGGTTGGCAGTTACGATCTTTCATCCCCAATGAACAATGAAATTGTAATGAAAATACTGGAGGCTGCAAAGCATTCTGCAAAAACAGGTAAAACAGTTGTATGGAGCCAGTATTTTAAATAATCATACTTTATGAAAAAAATAATTTGCGTTCTTCAGCTGCTTACTGCTGTAACTTTTTTAGCTGCACAACAAGTAAAACCTGCAACGTCAGGTAACCCAATTGTAAAAGGCTGGTATGCCGATCCTGAAGCGGCAGTGTTCGGGAAGCAATACTGGATTTATCCAACGTATTCTGCTCCGTATGAAGAACAGGTTTTCTTTGATGCATTTTCTTCAACTGATCTTGTTCATTGGAAAAAGCACAGTCGTATTGTTGATACATCTTCCATCAAATGGGCAAAGCGTGCCATATGGGCGCCGGCAATTATAAAAAAAGACAGGAAGTATTTTTTGTTTTTTGCTGCCAATGATATTCAAAACAACAATGAGTATGGTGGAATTGGTGTAGCAGTTGCAGATAAACCTGAAGGCCCATTCCGTGATTACCTTGGGAAACCGTTGATTGATAAATTTCATAATGGGGCACAGCCAATTGATCAATTTGTCTTTAAAGATAAAGACGGGAAATATTATATCATCTATGGGGGATGGAAGCATTGTAATATAGCAAGACTGAAGGATGATTTCACCGGTTTTATTCCTTTTGAGGATGGAACAGTGTTTAAAGAAATCACTCCTGATAGTTATGTGGAAGGACCGATCATGTTTATCCGTAACAATAAGTATTATTTTATGTGGAGTGAAGGAGGCTGGGGTGGCCCCAATTATTCAGTTGCTTATGCAATTGCTGATTCTCCTTTCGGGCCTTTTCAACGCATTGATAAAATTCTGCAACAGGATTCTGCAATTGCAACAGGAGCCGGGCATCATTCCGTAATACATAATCCGAAAGACGACAGCTGGTATATTGTTTATCACAGAAGACCATTGGGAGAAACACACCACAATCACAGGGCAACCTGTATTGACAGAATGTATTTTGATGAAAAAGGATTCATCAAACCGGTTAAGATCAGTTTTGAAGGAGTGGAGAGTCAAACATTAAAATAAAAAAATCAACCATAATTTCTTTTCAGGGAAGTCATGATTGATTTCTTTTCTTATTCAACTTTAACTAAAAAACTCTTATCAGCTGTTCTTTTTATTTTAAGAAAGCTTTGCGCAGTTCCTCTGTTTGCTCATCGTTAATTGGTACCATCTGCCCTAAAGAAGCTGCCATTACAATTGATTTGGCGCTGAACTCAGCTACTTCTAAATAATCAAATGTTTGTAAGAGCTTATCTCCAACAACTACCACACATTCATTCTGAATCAGTACTGCAGGTTTTTCTCTTGAAATACAAGTAGCCACTTCATCTGATCCGTTATGCTGTACACCAAATTTTAACTGCGGCATATCTTTCAAAAAGATCCAGCTTTCAGGAATCGTTCTTACATTAATTTCAACACCGGTAACAGCAAAAGCCATGAGGTAAGGTGATTGTGTAAGGATAATGGAATTTACTTCAGGATGAAGTGCATAAATCTGCTGGTGCAGAAATGCAGTTAGACTTGGAATTTTTCCAGGTTCCCTTTTTCCATCTTTAATCTGTACAATATCTTCTGCCTTTAAATCCCATCTTGGAATCCCATTGGGTGTAATTAAAAAATCATTTCCTTTCCATCTTGCAGAAACTGTTCCGTATGAACTTTTCATTAATCCATGCTGACAGGCACGTTTCACAATCTGGCATATTTCCAATCTCTTTTCTCTTTCCTGGCTTGGGTGAGAAACTTCTTTCATTTCCGGAAATTCAAGACGCATATGTGTGTTATGTTCAGCAATCATTGCTTCGCTTAAAAAGCGTGGCTTGCCGATCTGGCTTCCGTAGATCTGTGTTCTTGCACAAAACTCCAGTGTTTCAAAACGCTGAAACGCATCCGATAAATCACAGCCACCAACAACTGTTCCATGATTTTCCATAATAACTGCAGAAAAACCTTTGGCAAATTCAGCTGCAATTTTTTCACCTAACTGTTCACTGCCGGGCAGAGCATAAGGAGCATAACCAATTTCACCGCAAACTTTTTTTGCCTGGTAAATAATATTCGTATTGGGAATATCCCGTACAATGCTGAAGGATACCAATGCAGGAGGATGAGCATGAATCACCGCTTTGATATCGGGGCGGATATTATAAGTGGACCGGTGAAACGGAAACTCAGAAGAAGGTTTATGTTTTCCGATAATCGTGCCATCAGCTTTTACACAAATGATATCATCAGGTTTTAATGAGCCCTTATCAATACCGGAAGGTGTGATCCAGATATTATTTTCATCATCAATTACAGAAATGTTTCCACCGCTGGTGGTTGTTAAACCCATGCCGTATATCCTTGCAATTACTAATGTAATCTGGTCTCTTGGGTGCATCAATTTCGTGTCGAGAATAGTAGTCATATTTTTTTGTTTATTTAATCAGGAAACTGTTCAATAATTTTGCATTTAAAAGTTGAACCTGTTTCAGTAACCCAACTGTAAAATTGATGTTTTATTTGATACGTTGAGATGAGTGTTGTCAATTTATGGAATGAGTGAAATCATGAAGTTTGCATCAAATGATTTTTTACAGCTCAAATTCCCAAACTGTCCTGTACATACCTGCCTTTTCAATGTAAGTTAAAAAAGAATTGTAAAAATTATCTCCACCCAGAGTAGCGCTGTCGCCAATTACAAACAATTGTTCTTTTGCACGGGTGATGGCAACATTCATTCTTCTGTAATCATTTAAAAAGCCAATGATCCCTTCATCATTGCTCCGTACAAGTGATACGATAATCGTTTCTTTTTCCTGTCCCTGAAAACTGTCTATGGTGCTGATGCGGAGTTGTTTGGGGAATAATTCTTTTGCAGCTGCTACCTGTCCGGCATACGGAGAAATGACTGCAGTGGTTGACAGTTCAAGCGATTCGGTTTCAATTAATTTCTGAATAATCTGCAGCTCGCCTTTGTTTTGCAAACTGCTGCCATCAGGTCCGTGCACTTCATTAAAACCGGAACCCGCTGTATCAATAAATGTAAGATGGACTCCTTTGTTTTGTAAATGTGCAGCTGTCAGTAATAGATTGTTGTAAAAATAATCGCTGCTGAACCCGGCAATTACCTCCCGCATCCTGTACTGTATGTTCAGCAGAAAAACAGCGCTTACTTTTTCAATAGCTGTTTCTAAAATTGATCGGTTAAAGCCAAGCCTTGTTGCTTCATTACTTAACACAGTAGGAGGAAGCTGCCAGTGATCACCGGCGAGTACAATTTTATCTGCCATTGGAAAAATACACCAGGCTAATGGTTCAATGCATTGCCCGGCTTCATCAATAACAATTGTTTGAAATTGTAAATGATTTAATCTTGCGTCATATAAACCAATAGGAGTGCCTGCAATGACATCTGCTTCTTCAAATAATTTTTCTTCGTTATAAGCCTGCAGTTTTTTTATTTCAGTACGGATGTTTTTTACTTCTTTAAATAAAAGATTTCGTTGTTCCCGTTCAGCCTTGCCATAACTGCGTTTATATTTCAACGCCATCTTTCGGAATTCTTCTGCTCTTATTTTTAATTGCTTGATTTCTTTCTGCTGTTTACTGTTCGACAGCTTTCCTTCAGGTGTATGTGAAAAAATAGTTTCATCAACTTTGCTTGTATTGCCAACCCTTAACAATTTCACTCCCTTTTCAATCAGCCCTTTGGAAATATTATCTACGGCAGTATTACTTGGAGCCGATACCAGGATTTTTTCACCTACTTTGATGAGTTGAAGAATTGCTTCAATTAATGTTGTTGTTTTTCCAGTACCAGGCGGGCCATGTACAATAGTGATCTGTTCGTTTTGAGTAATTGCAGCAACTGCCTGCTGTTGACTTTCATTCAATTTTTGATTACCAAAACTCAGCTGTGAGTTTTCGATTACCTCTGATGCAGAACTTTTTGATGTGTCATCATGCAACTGCTCAAACAGTTTATATAGCGGTTGATTGTTTTCCAGTTCATGCAGCACTTTTTTCATGATGCTGCTGGTTCTTGTATCAGGTGCCAGTTTAATTCCAACACCATTATCTTCAATCCAGTCAGGAAAATCTGGAGCAAACAAACGGAACTCACCATTCTTGCCATCTAAACTGATCAATACTCCTTTCACCGGTTCTTCACCCGAAATAAAACATTCAATGGCTGCACCATCTTTAAACATATTTGCTTCGGGTGGAAAGCTGAGTTTAAAACTGATTTCCGGATAGTCGGCGTAGCCAAAGTTTTTCCTCGTAACAATGATGGGGTGCAGGGCAAGTCCTTCGGCTTTCAGTTGCTTTAACGTGTGTTGCTGATCTAAGCTGTAACGCTGTGCCTGTTCTTTTTCTTCCAGGCTGATGCATTGTAATAATGTCTGGATGTGCTGATGCATGTTGTGAAAATAGCAAAAGAGCCTCAATCGGGTAAGAATACTTTGTTTTTTTATACGACGTGGTTTATCTTTCCATTGTAAAGAAAATGCTATGAAAAATTTATTACTGTTTCCTGCCTTTTTCATTGTTTATATCAGCTGTCTTGTTTTACGCTCCAATGCACAGGATGCACCCCCTGATACAGTAAAGGTTGGAATTTATATTACCAGTATTCATGATATTGATTTCAAACAAAAGGAATATACCATTACATTCTGGCTATGGCTGAAATACAAAAACAGGGACTTTGACTTCGTGAACAATCTTGAAGTGCCTCAGGCAAAAAGTGTTGACAAATCCTTTTCAACTATTGACACCTCTGGTGAAATTGTATCCATGCAAATGAAGTTGCAATGTGTGATGAAGGATTCATGGCGGATTGAAAATTTCCCATTCGACAGGCAAACACTCCGGCTTTCCATTGAAAATTCACAATTCGATTCAAGCTCATTGATTTTTTTCCCGGATACAGTTGGTCAGCATTTTGATAAGCGGTTTACATTGCGTGGCTGGTCAATAGACAGTTGTGTCATTACCAGCAACATCAGAACTTATGAAACAGGTTTTGGTGATGAAAGCCTTTCAAAACCACAAACAAAGTACAGTGCCTTCAGAACCAGGCTCGTGATTACAAGAGAAGCCGGTGGTTTATTCTGGAAAATGTTTTTAGGTATGTACATTGCTTTTTTTATCGCTTATATATGTTTTTATATTCATGCCGACAGTATGGACTCCCGTTTTGGATTAAGTGTTGGTTCACTGTTTGCAGTAATAGGTAATAAATATATTATTGATTCTTCCTTACCTGAATCGGCATCATTTACACTGGTTGATACCCTGCATGGTATTACACTATTTTTTATTATGGCAATTATTGCAGCAAATGCTTTTTCACTGAAACTGATAAAAAAGAACCAGATTGAAAAAGCTGTCAGGTTTGATAACAGGATTGCCATACTTGTATTGTGTGTGTATATTCTTTTAAATGCTTTCTTTATCTGGCAGGCGGGAAAAGGCTAGGCCTGCCGGGTTGCAGGAAAAGAACATAAACCGTCTTTCGCTTTTAATAGGCTTACCTTTAAAGTAATTGTTTTGATGTGCAGGTAATTGTATCTGTGCTAAATGAAAGTCATTGCAATTGAACGTATGAAACAATTATTTACATCTATGTGGTCAATAACCAGGCAATCTTTTTCTGATTTCATTGATAATAAAGTGCTGAAGTTAAGCGCAGCGCTTGCCTTTTATACAGTGTTTTCACTTCCTGCAATGCTCATTATCATTATTTCAGTGAGTGATATTTTTTATGGCAGGGAAGCAATTGAAGGAACATTATACAAACAGATCTCAGGTTTTGTAGGAACTGAAGCAGCCATACAGATCCAGCATACCATCCGCAATGCGGCTTTATCGCACGACAGCAGGTTTGCAACCATCGTTGGTTTGATTACCCTGTTGGTTGGTGCCACAAGTGTATTCAGTGAAATACAGGATTCCATCAACCAGATATGGAAGTTAAAAGCAAAGCCATATAAAGGGAAGGGATACCTGCGTTTACTTGTAAACCGTCTGCTTTCTTTTTCATTGGTGATTGGTCTTGGGTTTATTTTACTTGTATCGCTTGTAGTGAACGGATTGATGGACCTGCTGATTCACCGCTTAACACAATTGTTTCCTGAGATGACGGTGATTATGGTTTATTCATTTAACCTGATTTTGACATTTGGTATTACTTCACTACTGTTTGGTATGATCTTTAAAGTATTGCCTGATGCTCAGATTGAATGGAGGCATGTAAGGGCAGGCGCTTTTACAACGGCCATTCTTTTTATGGCAGGAAAATTCCTGATTGGATTTTATTTGGGACAAAGTGAACTTTCCACAACATACGGCACAGCCGGGTCAGCAATTGTTCTGTTGTTATGGGTTTATTATTCTGCTATGATTCTGTATTTTGGAGCTGTGTTTACACATGTTTATGCTGCACATACCGGATCAAAAATTTACCCCAATAAGTATGCAGTATGGGTACAGGAAATAGAAGTGGAATCAGAAAAATCAATTCAGCAGCAGCCGGAAGAAAAAACAGTGGTTGAAGTTGCAGTGAAAGAGAAATAAGTTTTAAGTAATTATTTGCTTAACGGTAAACCGAATTTCAGAAAACAATAATATTTTAGTTGTTCAAAATTCTTTCATGAAACTTATATTCATATTGACAGCAGGACTCACAAGTTTATTCCTTTTTAAATCAATTGCTGTTAAGCAGGACAAACAATCGATCGATACAAATAAAAATCAGATTATCACAGGTGCTGATCAAACAGAAAAATATTTTTCTTACCTGAAAGGTAAACGTGTTGCTGTGTTGGCCAACCCAACTACCATAATTGGCCAAAAACATTTAGTGGATAGTTTACTTGCTAAGGGGATCAATATTGTAAAAGTTTTCGGGCCCGAACATGGTTTCCGGGGAAATGCAAGTGCCGGGGTGAAAGTAAAAGATGAAAAAGACCCGGCAACTGGAGTGAAGGTGATTTCTTTATACGGCCCGAAACGCAAACCATCTAAAGAAGATATGGCCGATGTTGATATTATGATCTTCGATATTCAGGATGTGGGCTGCAGGTTTTATACCTATATCAATGTACTGAGTCATATCATGGAAGCATGTGCAGAAAATAAGAAAGAGCTGCTGATACTCGACAGGCCAAATCCTAACGGCTATTTAGTTGATGGCCCGGTGCTGGATATGAAGCTGAAATCGGGTATTGGTATGTTTCCCATTCCAATTGCACACGGAATGACCATTGCTGAGTTTGCACAAATGATCAATGGTGAAGGATGGTTGCCCGGAAAAATGAAATGCAAACTGAAAATTATCACTGTTGCCAATTACAATCATGATCTGTTATATACTTTGCCGGTAAAACCTTCGCCCAATTTAAATACGCAGCAGAGTATTATGCTGTATCCTTCAACCTGTTTGTTTGAAGGAACTATAATGAATCATGGACGTGGTACTTACTTTCCTTTTACTGTTTTTGGCAGCCCATTGTTAAAAGGTAAATTCAGCTTTTCTTATACACCCGTCAGTATTCCCGGCATGAGTGAAACACCCTTGCATATGAATACGGTCTGTTACGGACTTGACCTCAGGACTTATGATATCAACAAACTCCGTAAAGCTAAACGGATCAATATTCAATGGATGAAAGATCTGTATGCAGCTTATCCCATCAAAGAAAAGTTTTTTGATAAAAGCCAGAGTAAAGAAATGGGTGATATTGATAAACTGTCCGGCAGTTCAGAGTTCAGGAAACAAATCATTGCCGGCAAATCAATCAAAGAAATTCAGGGCTCCTGGGAACCAGGTTTATCAAAGTACAAAACCATGCGGAAGAAATACCTGCTGTATCCATGATTTTTAATTTCCGATCATTTTGTTTACTGAATCTGCGCAAATAAGACTTATTTGATAATTATGTAACTGGTGCCGAGGTTACAGGTGTTGTAATTTTCATTGCAGGTTATTTATCTGTTCTGAAAACACAGGAAATATTTGGTAAGGAGCTGGTTTTATTGAAAAATAGAATATGAAAGCAAGTTCTGTTGAATAGGGGTGCTTTTTTGTATCAGCGGAAAGTAACCTGGTAAGTGCCTGAAACCATCAAAAAGGCACAGAAAACTGGTTCCTGAGACTAAATCTGGCCAGTTCAACAACTCTTTGTACCGACTCAGTAAATTTGTATATTACAGATAGATAGTTTTTCTTATGTTAGTTTCCGGGAAATTCAGTTTTGGATGTACAGAAAGCTAAAAGTTAATATGAAATTTAATCAACCCTTACCTGGTAGTGGTTTTTTTTTAAGCACCCTTGCTGTCTTACTGTTATGTTTTCAAACGAATGCACAGGTTTGTCCACCAAACATTGACTTTGAAAAGGCAGATTTTTCAAACTGGATAACTTATACCGGAAATGTATCTGCTGCTACCGGCCAAAATCAAATCTACTTAAACCCGTCCGGTGGTCCTGCTTTCGATCAGCATGAAATGTTTTCACGGACTAATCATACTGGAGTTACAGATTTCTATGGTGGGTTTCCTGTTCTCTGTCCCAATGGCAGCGGGTATTCTGTTAAGTTAGGCAACAATTCCGGAGGTGCTCAGGCCGAAGGATTATCGTACGAGTTTACGATTCCTTCAAACAGGAACACTTATTCACTGACCTATCACTATGCGGTTGTATTTCAGGATCCCAGGCATCAGATATATGAACAACCAAGGCTGGAGATTGAAGTAATGAATACGACCGACAACCAGCTGATTGATTGTTCTTCCTTTACATTTATTCCTTTTGGTTCTCCATTGCCCGGGTTCTTTTTATCGCCACAGGGACAGGATACAACTGCTGTATGGTGTAAAAACTGGACGGCTGTTACCATCAACTTAAATGGGAAAGCAGGAAAAACTATTCGACTTTTTTTTAAAACGGCTGACTGTACATTCAGACGACATTTTGGGTATGCCTATATTGATGTAAACTCTGAATGCAGTGGCGAATTTACTGGAGCAACTTTTTGCCCCAGGGATACAGCTGTAAATGTTGAAGCACCTTTTGGATTTCAAACTTATACCTGGTTCAACAATACATTTACACAGGTGCTGGGTAATCAGCAAACGCTCCGGTTGCAGCCGGCACCAGCGGCAGGCTCACTATTGGCGGTTGAAGTAACTCCGTATGATGGTTATGGATGTAAAGACACGTTATATGCACGACTTATTGATACATTAACTGTACGGGCACAGGCCGGGCCTGATATTGTTTATTGTGCACCTGAGCCTGTATTAATTGGAGAGAATTCCAAGCCGGGTATCAGTTATCAATGGACACCGGCAGCTGGCTTATCCGATCCAAACATTGCAAATCCATTTGCCAGCCCATCTGTTACTACAAAGTATTTTTTAACGGCAACAAGCGGTGGAGGTGGGTGCAGTCATACTGATTCTGTAATAGTAACAACTTCTATTCCCGATACAACCATGCGATTTTTCGGGAAGACTGACTTTTGCAGTCAATCATCTGATAGTGCAGTATTGGTATTATCCAATACAAATAAAATTCAATGGTACAGAAATGGAACAGCTTTGTCCGGCTCGCAACCATACCGGTTCAGAGTAACAGAGTCCGGTATTTATTATGCCGTTGTAACAAACCCGAATGGATGTAATTTGCCAACACGTTCTGTAGTGATTAATATTGAAAAGCCTATACCCGGTATAACGTATCCCATTCAATATACTTTCTTAGATACGCAATTACCTCTTCAGGCAAGATCAATAGGAGTGTCGGTGTTATGGAGACCGGCTCTATACCTGGATAAACCATTAACGTATAATCCAAATTTCATCAGCAGCAGTGAAACAATACAAAGATACCTCATCGACTTTATTACAATTGGCGGGTGTTTTACAACAGATACACAGGTGGTAAGAGCAATTAAGGAAGTAAAAGTATTTGTGCCAACAGCATTTACACCAAATAACGACCGGGTTAATGACCGTTTTTTCCCTGTAACCATCGGTTTAAAAGAGTTGTATTCATTTAATGTAGTAAACCGCTGGGGACGTGAAGTTTATTCAATGGGGAAAAGTGATACGGGATGGGATGGTACTTATAAAAATATCCAGCAGGAGCCCGGTGTATATGTTTGGTATTTAAAAGGTGTGGGTATTGATAATAAAATTTATTTCAAAAAAGGTACGGTAACGTTGATAAGATAAAACACCAGGTTAACTCCCCGTTTATACTTAACAGGTTTATTTAAAAGTAGGAATTATACAATTTATTTCCAGCGAAGTGTAACAACAGCCTTATACAATTGATTTAATTTTAAGATTGTCTTTCAATCATGATGCTGCATTGCAACGAAAATGACAGTATAAATTTTCTTCTTTGCTTAAGCCTGTAAAAATCAATTGAATTTCTTTAAGGGAAAAATTTATACAGTTGATGCGGTTGACTGAAATGAATGATCAAAAAATCATGAAGTCAATCTGTTCAAAATTCTTTTTATTGATTGCTGTTACTGGCTTTCTGAGTTGTCCTGTTTCAGGTTTTGCTTATTCGGTACTTACACATGAAGCAATTATAGATGCCAGTTGGGAAAAATCAATTCAGCCCCTGCTTAAACAAAAGTATCCCGGGGTAGCTGATTCTGCATTAAACATTGCCCATTCTTATGCTTATGGCGGAGCTATTGCACCCGATATGGGATATTTTCCGTTTGGCAGTCCATTGTTCACCAATCTTGTACATTATGTACGAAGTGGAAATTTTGTGAATGCATTACTGGATGAAGCACAGGATGTAAATGAGTATGCTTTTGCATTGGGTTTTCTTTGTCATTATATGGCCGATAAATATGGGCATTTATTAGGAACAAACCTTTGTGTGCCCATTGTTTATCCAAAAGTGAAAAAGAAGTATGGAAGCGTTGTTACCTATGAGGAAGATCGTATTGCACATAAGAGAATTGAATTTGCATTTGACGTTCTGCAAACAGCAAAGGGAAACTATGCAACATTGGCCTATCATGATTTTATTGGATTTAATGTGTCACGCCCGGTGCTGGAAAGAGCATTCAGAAAAACTTACGGGTTGAATTTAAATGATGTGTTTGGAAACCTGTCACTTGCAATTGACGTGTTCCGCTGGTCGGTTAAAAGTTTATTTCCGGTATTTACAAGGGCAGCCTGGCTCACGAAAAAAAATGAAATCCTGAAAGCTCAGCCTACTGCAACCTCCAGAAGTTTTCGATACAGGATGAACAGATCAAATAATTACCAGTATGCAGGATCGGATCAAAAGAAGCTGAGGGTTCCCGGTAATATCGCCTCCTGGTTTATTCTTGTATTACCTAAAGTTGGGCCACTGAAAGCATTAAAAATTAAAGAACCCGGACCTGAAGCAGAAAAATTATTTATTCAGAGTTTTGATACAGTTCTGATAAAATACAGTTACTCCATTATGAAATTAGGTAAAGGTGATGTTGATTTTATGAATATTGATTTTGACACAGGGAATAAAACAGCACCGGGTGAATATATGCTGGCAGATAAAACTTATGGAAAGCTTTTATTAAAACTCCATGAAAATGATTTCAGCCTGATAACTGCTGAACTGAAGCTGAACGTGGTTGATTTTTTCAACAAGGCTGATCCAAGAGTCAGCACAAAAAGGGAGAGGAAAGAATGGGAAAAAATTACAGTTGCATTAAAGAACTTTAAACAGTCATCTCCTCAAAAAAGTCTGTTTAGTCAGGAATAAATAATCATATTGCATACTCAGGAATTAACATCCCCTGGCGGGAGATGTTTCATCCGCCATAAGTCTTCTTTGAGTTTTTCTTAGTAATTCCGGCTGACTTTTTCTCTGTAGATGTTTTGGGCATAATACTTTTTTTATCAGCCGGAAGATGCGGAAAGCCGGGGAAATCCTGGTCAATATGTTTATCGGAATTTTGCTGTACCTCTTCTTCTTTTTTTATCGGAGTTGTTTTTCCTGCGGGCATATTTTTTGTTTTTTTATTCATGAATTAGTTACAGTAAACATATACTGGAAACAGGCGGGTAAGCTTATGAAAAACTGAAAAAAAATACTAAGAACGTTAATCGTCGTATGCACTTTTAATCACAGTTGAAATCATTTTAAACTGTTCATTGGCATTGAAACAATGGGATGTATTGGCTGGTATAACAATCCCCTCGCCTAATGTCAACTGGTGCTTTACTTCATTAATAATCACTTCAGCAGCGCCATCTATGATCTGGATATAGGTATCATACGGGGTCGTCTTTTCTGCTAACTCTTCGCCAGTATCAAACGAAGAAACAGTAATGTTCCCGGTTGTTTTTTTGATAATGGTTTTGCTTACAACGGCCTTTGGTATATACTCAAGTATTTCAACAATGATATGCACTTTCGCTTTCGCCAGTTCACCCGATGACTTCCTGCTTTTTTCATCTGTATGATTTGTTTGACTGGAAAGATCACTTAGATGGGTGCTCTCTTTTTTCATAATTACCGTATTAATGATCGTATTAAAGGTCTGTTATCCTTCGAAGGAACTTGTTACATAACTTCAGAAAGAATTACATAATTCACACATATAAACACAGACCTGAATTAAGTCGGCAGAATATTACCGGTAGCTTTTTCAGGGCCAATTCAGTATGTAAGTTTTATGTTCCGCAATCTCAGTAAGGCAAGTAAAAAGTAAAAGCTGAAAATGTGTGAATTTTACAATGTATTTCCTGAATTGTATAACAATTCAACACTCCATATAATCACCTTTACGTCAGCAATTCCTGACCGGGAAAACGAAGCTGATCACGGTCTTCAGCCAGGAAGGAAAATTATTGCAACAGGTACGTCCTGCAAACACAACTCAGTATCGGGAGCCTTACCAAAGCAGTTTACAAAGTACGGTTTAATGACGGACAGGGAAATGTTCAGAGCATAAAATTGTTGAAAAACTAAAAGAGAACTCAATTGAAATCTAAAGAGGTCCGCTTTAAGGCGGACCTCTTTTTTTGTAGACGATTTTAAAATATACTTTTCTTACAAAAAAAAACACTTCAGCATTTTATTATACCCATTTAAATCCTTCTTTCACAATCGGTAATGTACATGGCCGGTAACTCTTTTTATTTTTTCTGAGCATGGCTGCAGCAGCCATTATTTGTCCGGGTTGACAATAACCGCACTGCGGCACATCGACCTTTTGCCATGCTTTCTGTATCGGATATGAGCCTTCTTCAGACAATCCTTCAATGGTGATGATTTTTTTAGTGACGCAAGTTGATACTTTCAGCTGACAGGCGTAGGCTGCATCTCCATTGATTACAATTGTGCTGGCTCCGCATGTTGCTACACCACAACCATATTTTGTTCCTGTAAGATTTAGTAAATCACGAAGTACTCAAAGCAGCGGGCATATCAGCTTCTGCAGTTACCGTATATTCTTTGCTGTTGATGTTAAGTTTGTACGATGGCATACAATGCAATTAGAAATGAAAGAGATGATTGAGTATCGAAAAATACGAAAATTCTGAAAGGGATTTTTCTTTCTTCCACACAATACCGGATAAAAAGATGATATTCCTGCAAAACCAGGAGCAACAACAGACTGAATCCAAAAGAACAGGAATATACCGGGTTGAATCATGTACATTCACATTAACGATTCAATCGGTTTTATGAAAAGCGGCCTGCTCATTTATTTTTTATTCTTAATCAGTTGCAATTACTTTTCGAAAGAAATACCTGTTGCAAAAAGTAATGATACAGAACTGCCTGCCCGTAATACCGAAATTACGGAACCGGGCGAAACGACAGCAAAGGATACATTTATTCCCCCGGTAACTAAAGTAAATGAAAACGTTGATTTAGCTAACAGAACGTTTAATGACAAATTGATTGCTTATGCAAAAACCTTAATCGGCACACCTTATAAGTATGCCTCAGTTAATCCGGTGGAAGGTTTTGACTGTTCTGGATTTATTACCCATGTATTTAATCACTTTAGTTTACAGGTTCCCCGTTCTTCTGTTGATTTTACCGATTTTGGAATTACCATAAATCCTAAGGATGCAGAATCAGGAGATTTGATTTTGTTTACAGGAACTGACAGTTCTGCTACTGAAGTTGGTCATATGGGTATTATAACCGAAAATGTGAACGGAAAAATTTCATTTATTCATTCTACTTCAGGCAAAGCATATGGCGTAACAATCACTCCATTGAACAGTTACTATCAAAAAAGGTTTGTAAAAATAATCAGGATTCCGTTGAATGCAGATACGAAGCTTTAACTATTTTAGCTGCTTATACAAACGACAAAACAGGATTACATGAAAGCAGCAACGATCAATGAACTAAAGCAGGAGCTGGTTAACAGTTCTCCGACACAGTTAACCGAACTCTGCCTGCGGCTTGCCCGGTTTAAAAAGGAGAATAAGGAACTGTTAACCTATTTGCTTTTTGAAGCTCATGATACAGCTGCTTATATTAGGAGCGTAAAAGAAGAAATGGATTCTCAGTTTGAAGGAATGAATAAAAGCAATGTGTATTTTGTAAAGAAGACTTTGCGAAAGATCATCCGTACTGCCGCAAAATATACAAGGTACAGCGGGCTTGCCACTGTGGAAATAGAACTGTTGATTTATTTCCTGGCAACAATGAAGGGTTTGAATATTCCTATTGACAAAAACCCTGTACTTACGAATATCTATCAAAATCAACTGAAGAAAGTGAACAAAGCAATTGAAACACTGCATGAAGATTTGCAATATGATTATCTGAAAGAAACCAGGAAATTGTAAGTAAGGCGGCAGAAAAATTAAATTCTCTTCAACCAGCCGGTGATACTCATTCTGCTGCGGTTTGCTTTGGATACTTCGTGTTCCATTTCATCGCTTTTAAAAAACACTGCTGTTTGAGCGTGGGGTTCTATTGTTTGTGTTACTTCGTTTTGATATACCAGTAATTGCCCGCCATCTTCTTCCATCCAGTTGTCATTTAAATAATTGATCAAAGAAAATTTCCGGTTACTGTCGTTTTGAAACTGATCCCTGTGCCGCTTGTAAAAACTGCCTTCTTCATATATGGCATAATGAAATTCATAGCCATTGATACCGGTATAGCAGGTACTGTTCAGCCGGTCAATAAAATCTTCAGCCAATTGAAGGAACTCCTGTTCGTATTGGTTGCTGTGACTTTTATCCATCCAGTAAATTTTGTCGCCCCTCATTTTCTGATGCTGATCTTTTACTGCTTCATTTCCGATTCCGGCAACGGTCATCAGCTTGTCGTTTTGTAATTGCAGAATATTTTGCTGCAGACCATCAGAAAGCGACTTTGACATAAACCCGGGATCAATTCCTATCTTATTGTCGAGGTAACTGTCAATCAGTAAATCAAACGGGTTGTTCATTTTTTCAGTTAATCGAACAAGGTAGTTCATTTAGCCAGCCTCAACTATTTACTTTATTGCTGGGTTTGCTTTTCTTTTTCTGCTGATGAATAAACAACTGCTGGTTTAGGAATAACAGAATGGGTATTGATAAATAACATAAACCTGCAAGTCCTTCTGCACCCGACCATGCCAGGATAATTGCTGTTATTCCAATCAACGCATTCCATAATGCGCCTCTTTTTTCTTTCCTGGTGAAGAGTATTTCATATTGATTTAGCTCAAGTTTATTGGAGAAATGCAACGCTCTTTTGTACAGGAAGAAAATAATCATCCAGATTAAAAAATAGCCGATACTGAATAAGATAATTAACTGTGCGAAATCTTCTGTGTGGAGTACAGCCAATCCTTTTTCAGTAGCCTTAGGAAAAAGATCAATACCTGTCCAGCTGGTAAGCAGAACGGAGAAGAGGAACTTTAACGGATAGATATAAAACAGGATAATGGCGAGGTAACAGAGATTCAAAAGAATCGTTGGCAGATCATTTAAACCATAACGGCGGAAATACATATACTGCTGGTACCAGAAGAGAAATATAATTGTAACGGTTGCAAAAAAAGGAAGGGCGCCCTGTACAATTATTTTTAACTCCTCAAAAGTTTGCGGCACTTCCAACGAAGCAACTAATAAGGAAACAGAGAAAGCAAACACAGCATCACTCAATGCTTCTATTCTTACTATTTCAATACTTCTGTGACGGAACGGTTCATAGTTGAGCGGGTCAAATATTTTCTTCCGGAGCATAACGGTTTAATAAGTACCGGAAAAGTAAAAGCAAAAATAGTACTGTAAAATGATGATGGTCAGTTTTACTCTTTTGTATTTAGATTCTGTTCAGCCCAAGACCAGGTTGATTGCTGCAGTACATATATCCATCTTTCAAAATAAATCCATCTTTCACCCAATCTCTGCTGAGATCAAAGCTTCCATCTAGGTCAAGATATTTTGTATTGCTGCAACTGTAAGCAACATGAAGTGCAGCCGTAATACTTGCCATACTCTCATCATTGCAGCCCCAGAATAAATCAATCTTTGCATTGGCTGCAATTGCTGAAATTTTTCTTGCACCTTTTATACCGCCACTTTTCATCAGTTTAATATTGAAGATGCCAAAAGGCTGAGGAGGGTGGGAGAGAATAGTTGCTGAATCTGCATCAATCAAAGATTCATCAGCTGCTAAAATTTTCCTGTCGGCTTCGTCTAAAGTTGCCAGCTCATGTTCTTTGCCAACAGGCAATGGTTGCTCAATCAGTTCAAGTGAAAGATGTTTTGTTTTTTGAATGAACTGTTTCAATTGTAACAAATTGTAACCCTGGTTGGCATCAACACGAATGAGCATGTTGTTGCCAAACAATTCATTGAGTTTTGTAACCCGTTCAATGTCTTCTTCCACATTCAATCCGGTTTTGATCTTGATGATCCTGAATCCGGCTGCATAATTTTCTTTTGCTTCTGTAAGCATGGCAGTGGTGGCTTTTATTCCAATTGTAACGGATGTTGGGAGTGCATCAATCTTTCTGCCGTATAAATCAACAACAGGAATACCTTTCAGCTGACAATACGCATCATGCAAAGCGAGATCAATAGCTGCAACTGTACCGGGCAGGTGAGGGAAATGAATAACTGCTTCATCTATGAATTGATTGAAATCATTGATATCTCTTCCAATCATTTGCTGTACAAAATCTGTTTGCAGATTCAGTAATGTATCTGCCGGTGATTCACCAACTACTTCAGTAAACGGATTCGAAGCACCGATTCCTGTAATGCCATTCTCCAGTATAATTTCAAGAAAAATGATTTCTGTATCATCAATTACTTTGTAAGCGATGGTATATGGTTTGGTTAAAGGCAATTGCTGCAACCATGCATTGATGGATTTAATTTTCATGTGTAATTTTTATTGTTTTTTGACACATAGTATATCCATAAAAATTATCAGCGCTGTTTGTATAAATTAGCTCGATAATTTTTATTGATATTTCATACAGGTTATTTAAACAACGATTGATTGACG
>CAZOLW010000019.1:0-80942 GCA_964580775.1 uncultured Chitinophagaceae bacterium
CAATTTGCAGTCGAAACAATTACCAAACTAAATTCGATTGCATGCAGCCAGTAAACAAACGCTTCACTGAAAGTGAGGTAAATCCTTTAAGCAGTCTTGATCAATGGGAAGACGATGTGCTGGAACGTTATCCTGATCCTGAATCAATTGCAACTGCAAAATCTACAGCCGAATACCGCAATTATGAAGATCCTGCCAGAGATTCTGTAAAGGAATTTTACCGGTTAAATCATATTTACCAGACATATGATTTCGTTCAGCAAAAACGGGAGCATTTTCTAAAGTTTGATAAAAAAGAGATGCCCGTATGGAATGCTTTTGATTTTCTTAACCAGTTGGTTGACGATTCTGACCCTGATACAGATTTGGATCAGTTTCAGCATTTACTCCAAACTTCTGAAGCAATAAGAAGGGATGGTCATCCGGATTGGATGGTCCTTACCGGACTGATGCATGATATGGGAAAAGTGCTTTGCCTGTTTGGTGAACCTCAATGGGCAGTAGTTGGCGATACATTCCCGGTAGGTTGTGCCTACTCAGATAAAGTGGTGTATCCTGAATTTTTTAAAGACAATGCAGATTATAATAACCCTGCTTACAATACTACACTCGGGGTTTACAGCAATGGCTGTGGTTTGCGGAATGTTCATATGTCCTGGGGCCATGATGAATATGTGTACCAGATGCTGAAAGATTATTTACCTGAACCGGGCTTATACATGCTGCGCTATCACTCCTTTTACGCCTGGCACAGAGAAGGGGAGTATGAATATCTGCTCGATGACCACGACAGGGATATGTTGAAATGGGTGAACCTCTTTAATCCTTACGATTTGTATTCCAAAAGCCCTACAGTACCAGTTTGGCAGGAATTAAAACCTTACTATGAAAATCTGGTAAGGAAGTTTTTACCTGAAACATTAAAGTTCTAGTTAATACCATCTGCGTTTTAAATTCTGTATTAACTGAGACTTTTTTTGTCAGGGCACTAAGTGTAAAGTATAGTTTAACATAACAACTTTTTCGATTAACCCCAAAAAACCGATTATGAGATTGCTTCATTTAACAATGCTTAAAAAGAGGGCTTTTGAAATTCTTGCCATCTTTTTATTGTTGCCGCTATTTATGCTGGCACAACCAACAGGTACAAAAGACGTTAGTGGAAAGGTTACCGATAATTCCGGTAATCCTTTAGCTGGTGTAACCGTTGCTGTAAAGAGTACATCAACCGCAGTTGTTACAAACGCTGCAGGTATGTTTTCCATTAAAGCAAAACAGGGCGATGTACTGGTGTTCACTTTCGTTTCATTTGCTCCAAAAGAAGTGACTGTAACAGGCAACTCAGTATATGATATTACGCTGGAGGCTGCTGCCAGTGCATTAACAGATGTGGTGGTGGTTGGTTACGGCCGTTCTTCTAAAAGAACAATTTCAAGTGCCATCACTTCTATTAAACCTGAAGATCTGAACCGTGGTGCTATTGGCGATGTGGGCCAGTTGTTACAAGGTAAAGTGCCCGGCCTGAATATTACGGCGAGTGGTGATCCTAACCGCCCTGCTGCGGTTATTCTTCGTGGTGCATCAACCGTAAACAGTCCGCAAGGCCCGTTTTATGTTATTGATGGAATACCAGGTGCAGATATCAATGCTGTTGCTCCGGATGATATTGCTTCAATGGACATTTTAAAAGATGCATCTGCAACAGCAATATACGGTAACCGAGCTTCTAACGGCGTTATTATGGTTACTACCAAAAAGGGTAAAAAAGGAAAGCTACAGACTGCCTACAACGGTTATGTAGGTTTCGAAACTGTAAGTAGCAGTTTAGATTTAATGGATGCAAATCAGTTAAGAGCGTATGCGCAAAAAAATAATTTTACGCCAAGCACTAACGATGATAAAGGCGCTAATACCAATTGGATGAAGGCTGTGCAAAAAGAATCAGCATTATCACATAACCATAATCTTTCTTTCAGTGGCGGAACAGATAAAAGCATGTACAGCGCAAGCTTAAACTATCTGAAAAAAGACGGTATCATGTTGCAAAGTAGTTTGGAACGGGTAATTGGCAGAATCAGTGCGGAGCACCATGCATTAAACGACAAATTGACTTTGGGTTTGAACATTATGAGCAGCAACAGCAAAGCTTCCAGCGTTCCTTTACAGAACATGGTGTTCCAGCAATCCGTAAAATTCAATCCGATGTCGCCGGTGTATAATACCGATGGTACTTTTTTTGAAAATCCAAATAATACCCAGTACTTCAATCCGGTGTCCATTGTAAAAAATGCGCTTGATGATACCAAGTACGGTTCATTGCAGGGAAATTTTACTGCAGAAGCTAAGCTTCCTTTTAATTTAACGGCTAATGTAAACCTGGCTTACCAACGTGGTACCTGGCTGCATGGCGAGTATTATAACAGTTACTATTCACGTAACTACAGTACAGGAAGTTTTTATACCAATGGTGATCCGGGTGGTGGCCGAAGTCTGCGTAATTTTTATTCCAATGGTCTTGCTTACAGAGGCTATTACCAAAGCAGTTCTAAAACACTGGAATCTTATTTAACCTGGGGTAAGAAATTTGGCGCACATAATATCAAGGCTGTGTTGGGTTACAGCTGGCAAAAAAATACAAACAACGATGGGTTACAAACAAGCCAGACCAATTTTGTAAACGATTATACAGGATATACTAATTTGGGTCTTGGTAACTACCAAACAGTAAATGGTTTTGCAGTAGATTATGGCGGAGCTGTTTATGAAGAAACAAATTTTATCTCTGACTTCTTTCGGGTTAACTACGATTTTAACGAAAAGATCCTGGTACAGGCTTCTGTTAGAAGAGATGGCAGCTCTGTATTTGGTAAAAACAAAGAATGGGGTTATTTCCCTGCAGCAAGTGTTGCATGGCGACTTTCAGAAGAAGATTTCATGAAGAGTATCACTTTCATTAACGATCTGAAGTTGAGAGTGAGTTACGGTGAAACAGGAAATGCTTTTGGCTTGGGTGCATATAATGCACAACGCCTTTACAGCAAATCGGGTACTTATTATAACAACGGTGTTTTTGCAGCTTCGTTCAGATCATCTCAGGGTTCTAACCCCGATTTACAGTGGGAAGTTACAGCTACCAAAAACATTGGTTTGGATTATGGATTCCTGAAAGGAAAAATCAACGGTTCGATCGATTTGTATGAAAAAACCACTACCAACATGGTATTCCCTTATGCCGTAGCACAATCAATTGACCCAAGTGGTTTCTTATGGTTGAATGTGGGAAAAATCAGAAACCGTGGTATTGAGTTTAGTGTAAATGTAAATGCAGTAAGCCAAAAGAATTTCAGCTGGAATACCGGTTTAAACCTGGCTACTAACCAAAACGTAATATTGGATTTAAAAGGACCAGAGCAATACGGTGTAAATGCTGACTCTACTTATTACACACAAATTGATGGTCCGGGAACTTCCGGCAGCCGCCTTCAGATTTTGGCAGTAGGTGGTCCATTAGGTCAGTTTTATTCGTTCCAGTACGCAGGAAAGGATGGTTCGGGTAATTCGTTGTTTTATAAGAAAGACAAAACAACAACAACAAGTCCTTCTAATGTAACAGATTACTTTTCACTGGGCAGTCCGCATGCCAAACTGATGTTTGGATGGAACAACTCTCTCCGTTATAAAAATTTCGACCTCAATTTCTTTGTAAGAGGTGTGCTTGGGAATAAGATATTTAATGCAACCCGTGCAGATCTTTCTTATGTAGTAACTGCAGGACAAACCAACATTAGTCCTTATGCCACAGATGATAAAAGAACTGATTCACGGAACAACCTTTTTTCATCACGCTATGTAGAAAATGGTTCTTACCTGCGTTTCGATAATGCAACTTTAGGTTATCGTTTCAATATCAAAAACGAGTACATCAGTTTGCTGCGATTTTATGCTACTGTAAACAACCTGTTTGTTATTACAAAATATAAAGGCATAGATCCCGAGATAAACCAGGGTGGCGCATCATTAGGTGTAGACTATAATAGTTTCTATCCGAAAACACGCACTATTCTTTTAGGTGTATCAGTTGGTTTTTAACGATTAAAAAAAAACATTTTATGAAGAAGAATTTGAAACAATTTTTAATAATAGTGATAGCAGCCGGCTTGTTTATGAGCTCCTGCCACAAAATTGAGGTAAAGCCCAATTCACTGTACACAGAAGATGTATTCCCTAAAACAGACGCCGAATTTCAATCGGTGATGGGTACTATTTATACCAGTTTACGTGGGCATTATTCCCTTGGTTACTGGTTTGCACAGGAACTCAGTTCAGATGAATCCATTCTTCCTGTATATGGTGGTAACTGGTTCGATGGACAAGGATATATTCAACTGCACCGTCACAATTGGACCAAGGATCATGGCTGGATAACAACGGTGTGGAATGATGCTAATTCAATAGCTGGTCTTTGTAACCAAACCATGTATATTTTCAAAAATGCACCGGAAGGTGATTCTAAAAATACAGCAATTGCAGAACTGAAAACATTAAGAGCCTTTGCTTATTGGGAACTGCTGGATATGTTTGGTAATGTTCCTTTAGATACTATTTATCCAAGCCCCGGTGTACAGGCAAAAGCTACACGTGCACAGGTGTTCAGCTTTGTAGAATCTGAATTAAAAGCTGCGCTTCCTTATTTGAAAACCGCTACCGGCAGCAGCACATATGGAAAAGTAACAAAATGGATGGCCAATGCTTTGCTGGCAAAGCTTTATCTAAATGCAGAAGTGTATGCAGGTACTGCTAAATACAATGAATGTATTGCTGCCTGCGATGCAATCATCAGCTCCGGAAACTTTGCAGTAGAAGGCAGAAATACATACCTCAATCAATTTGCTCCAACAAACGGCCCTTCTTTCAAAGAGTTCATTTTTGCAATTCCTTACGATCCTTCAACAAGCAATGGTTATTTATTTCACGGCCGTTACGATCTCAACCGTAACCTCGGTATTAAGTATCGTTATTCAGGAAGCACACCAGGAAGTTATTCATTCAATCAAATCATCCTGAATCAAACTTCCGGAAATGGTTTGATCAATGCAAAGCCCAGCGGCCCCCGTGCTACATTATCCAGTTTTTATAATAGTTATTTTAATGCTGACGCTAATGATATCAGAAATAATCAATGGCTTGTGGGCAATCAATTCTGGCCCGATGGCAGCCCGATTATGGTGAAAACTACTAAAAAAGGGTATGACCAGTTTTATACCGGCACTGATGGTGATTATACCTATCATCTTTCTATTGATTCAGTTATTTCTGCACGTTTGAATCCTACTTCCATCGATTTAGGCAACGATGAAATTGCATGGAACATGGGTATCCGCAACGTCAAGTTTGCTCCTGATGCAAATTCATCAAGCCGTAATCAAAGTAATGATGCACCGATATTCCGTTATTCAGATATTCTTCTGATGAAAGCAGAAGCAATCTTAAGAGGTGGTACGGCAACAAGCGGCCATACTGCTCTTTCACTTACAAATATGGTACGCAGCAATCGCAGCACTTCGGCTGCGTGGGCTACTGTAACACTTGATGATTTGTATGCTGAACGTGCAAGGGAGTTTACATGGGAGTGCTGGCGCAGAAATGATATGATACGCTTTGGTAAGTATGAAACCTCTTATGGTTTTAAAACAAATGCAGATACTTACCGTCGTATTTTCCCGATTCCAACTGCGGCAATGAACACAAATCCAAAATTGGTACAAAATACCGGATACTGATTTTTTTCATATTAGCAGTACATCTAAACCCGGAGTCTATACTTCGGGTTTTAATTTTAAATTGTAGAAAAATGGTTCAGCATGAAGCGTAAAATGATGGTCGTTTTATTGTATTCAGGTTTAATTAATGGGTCGGTTACTGCGCAGGTATTAATAAAAGATAGTTTGCATTATATACAGGCTCCGAAAATTTCTGCAAGCCCTTCTGCATTAAATTTTATTGCCATGGGCGATTGGGGAAGAAATGGAGAAGATCATCAAAAGCAGATAGCTGTGCAAATGGGTAAAACAGCAGCTGAAATAAAAGCGCAGTTCATTATTGCAACAGGTGATAATTTTTATCCCAGTGGCGTTATCAGTGAGCAGGATCCATTATGGAAATATTCGTTCGAAGATATTTATACTGCTTTCTCACTTCAATGGGATTGGTATCCTGTATTAGGTAATCATGATTACAAAAGTAATCCTGACGCTCAGGTGGCTTATACAAAGATCAGCCGCAGGTGGAAAATGCCTGCACGTTACTATTCGAAGCTGATTCCAATTCCGGGCGATACTGCCAGTAAGCTGTTGATTTTATTTATTGATACCAATCCGTTGATCCCTGAGTTTTATTCCAACTCTGAATATGGTCCCAATGTTAAAACACAGGATAGCAGTAAACAAAAAAAATGGATCGCAAAAGAACTCAGTAATACTGATCCAAAGATTAAATGGAAAATTGTGGTGGGCCATCATCCGATGTTTACCGGCGGTAGCAGAACAGATGCTTATGATACAAAGGCCATTCGCCGTTCGTTAAAACCCATCTTCGATAAATACGGAGTGGATGTATATTTAGCAGGACACGAACACAGCCTGCAGCATTTGGTGGCCGATACAAAAACGCAGCATTTTATTTCTGGTGCAGCATCCGAAAAAACAGCTGTGCATTCAATACCCGAAAGTAAAATGGTTGCTTCGGAATATGGGTTTATGATTTTTTCAGTTACAGGCAAACAGTTGCTGGTACAAACCATTGATGCTGACGGCAAACTTATTTACAGCACAAGAATTAATAAGTGAGAACATTAAATCAGTGTAGTTTTAAAACGATCTTGCATGAAAAGAATTAAAAGAAAATCTTTTATAAAGATGACGGCCTTAACTGTGCTGGCATCTTTGAATCATCCTTCTTTACTGAAAGCAGCGGGAGAACCTGTAGTGTCGGATGATATCATGAAACGGCTGACGGCTGCCAATGATCTGCAGGTTACATCTTTGTTACAAACCGTTACTGAAGGAAAGATTGTTTTCAGCAGAAAGATTGGGTATGACTTTGCAGCTTTATCTGCGGCTTATGCTTCAGCAGGTTCGCAATTTTATCACAGTCCCTTACTTATTCCCAAACTGGAATTGTTAACCCGTGCAATTGCAAGTCAGCAGGCTGAAGATGGTACCGTTAATATCGCCAACCTGGAATCTCCGCCTGATACCGGCTTTTTAGTTGAATTACTTTCCGCAGCTGCTTTTATTTTGAAAAAAGATAAGTCAGCTGAATTACAGCATACAAATAATGCGATCAAAAATATTTTGTTGAAGGCAGGGGAAGGATTACGAACAGGAGGTGTGCATACACCCAATCACCGTTGGGTTATTTGTGCTGCTCTGGCAAGATTGCATTCACTGTATCCAAATAAAAAATATGTTGACCGTATTGAAGAATGGTTGGCCGAAGGTATTTATATGGATGCTGATGGGCATTATCCCGAACGTAGTGCAAGTATTTACGCAGTAGTTGAAGATAATTCCCTCATCACCATGTCGAGGTTATTAAATAAGCCAGCCTTGCTCAACTATGTAAGAAAGAACCTGGAGATGACCTATTACTATATAGAACCCAATGGTGATATGGTGACTGCAGATTCAAGAAGACAGGATCAATGGGTGGCAAAAAATGTCATGGGATATTATCTGCATTACCGTTATATGGCTATTAAAGATGGCAATAAAAAATTTGCTGCCATTGCACAGCAAATTGAAAATATGAAAGGCTTTGAAGAAGAGGTCATAAAAAAAGATCTTTTTCATTTTTTGGAAAATGTATTATTGCAGCAGCCATTGCCGGAAAAAAGTACTGTACCGGAGAATTACGAAAAATTATTTACCACATCCAATCTGCTTCGTATTAAAAGAGGGGCTACTACTGCTACTTTATTCGGTGGGGTTGACTGGCCACTGATCATTGCATCTGGCCGTTCCAGCAGTCCCAATTTTTTTTCCTACCGTAAAGGCAATGCCATTTTAAAATACATGCGTCTCTCAACTTCTTTTTTTGGCATGGGATATTTTTACAGCGAAGGATTAAAAAAAGACGGTAGTAAATACATACTGCATAAGAAATTAACTGCTCCTTACTACCAGCCCTTACCTAAGAACCTGCGCAACAGCAAAGGAGATTATAAACTTGTACCAAGTACTGATGGACGCTTCTGGAATAAAATGGATTTTGGAAATCGCCCGGTAAGCAATGTAAAAACACAGGATACACGAATTACATTTACTGAAACGAATGGAGCAATACAATTAGACATCAGTGTTACAGGGCAGACCGGAGTACCTGTAACTATTGAACTTTGTTTTGCTGAGGGCGGACAATTAACCGGTGTTACTTCACCCGAAAATGGAAACAGTTTCTTAGCAAATGATTTTGCCGCATATGAATTGGGTGGCGATGTAATACGGTTTGGTCCCGGGGCAATGACACATAAAAAAATTACAGATCTGGAAGGTGAAAAATACAGCACACATTTCGGTACCTTAAGAACCGAAGGGATGCATGTATACATTACCGGCACAACACCTTTTAAGCATAAGCTTACATTCAGTTAACATATTCTGAACAGCAAAAAGCGAATGACTCAACTACAACAAACCGGTACAAAAGCGAAAGCATCAGGAAGATTACTTTCGCTGGATGCATTGCGTGGCTTCGATATGTTCTGGATCATCAGTGGTGAAGGAATTTTTCATGGGCTTGCAAATGTGGTGCTGAAGAATCATTCATTATACCGTAACCCGGCTGACTGGCAGATTGCAGCAAGCAGCGATTTAAATTTTTGGGAACGCATTGCTGTAGGTATCAGTAATCAATTACATCATACAGTTTGGAATGGGTTTACTTTTTATGATATGATTTTCCCGTTGTTCATTTTTATTGCCGGGGTGTCCATGCCGTTTTCATTCAGTAACCAATTGAATAAAGAAGGAATTACAATTGCTGCTGCAAAGAAGAGCATTTACCGTTCTTTAATCAAACGTACAGTCATCCTGCTTTTCCTGGGAATGGTGGTGAATGGTTTGTTTCAATTGGAAGGATATGAACATACAAGATTCGCTAGTGTGTTGGGAAGAATTGCTTTGAGCTGTTTTTTTGCGGCCATCATATTTTTAAATACGAAACTGGTTGCACAAATCATTTGGTTTGTTGGATTGCTTCTTTTTTACTGGGCAGTAATGATGCTCATACCTGTTCCCGGTTTTGGCACAGGTGTATTAACACCTGAGGGTAATTTCGAAGGCTATATTGACAGACTTTTTCTACCGGGCAGACTCCATAATACAACATTTGATCCTGAAGGATTACTTTCTACCATTCCTGCTATAGGTACAGCTTTGCTGGGCATTTTTGCAGGACAGTTTTTGCGTAACGATAAAATAACTCCGGCTAAAAAAGTACTTTGGCTAATTCCATCTGCGCTGGGATTACTTTTAGTTGGGTTGTTATGGAATATTGTTTTCCCGATTAATAAAAGTATGTGGACGAGTTCTTTTGTATTGTTTGCAGGAGGCTGGAGTGTGTTGTTACTGGCTATCTTTTATTATATCATTGATGTGGCCGGATTTAAAAAATGGAGTATGCCACTGGTTTGGGTAGGCTGTAATTCTATTTTAATCTATATGGCTGCACACGGGCTTGTAAATTTTGAATCAACTTCGGCATTCCTGTTTCGTGGTTTATACAGCAAAGCCCCGGAAGCATGGCATGATGCATTGATGTGGGTGGGTGTGGCAGTTATTCAATTTGGTGCATTGTATTTTTTATATAAGAAAAAATGGTTTTTAAAAGTATAGTTTCAAGGTTGCCGACCTTAATTAAGAATATCAATAACGATTGCAAATTATTTTAAAGGAATGAATACATTACAAATAGCTGATTACATTGTCTTCTTTATCTATTTTATCCTTGTATCAGCGTATGGCATCTATATCTATAAGAAAAAGAAAGCAGCCACCACCAGTTCCAACGATTTCTTTTTGGCTGAAGGCTCACTAACGTGGTGGGCAATCGGTGCATCATTGATTGCTTCAAATATTTCAGCAGAACATTTTATTGGAATGAGTGGATCAGGTTTTGCATTGGGTCTTGCTATTTCAACCTATGAATGGATGGCAGCAGCTACGCTGATTATTGTAGCCATCTTTATTCTGCCTATGTACCTGCAGAATAAGATTTTTACAATGCCGCAGTTTTTGGCCAAACGGTATAATGATACTGTGAGTACTATCATGGCGGTGATCTGGCTGCTGGTATATGTGTTTGTGAATCTTACTTCCATTATTTATCTCGGGGCATTAGCGATTTCATCCATTGCGCCCATCAGTTTTGAATGGTGTATTGCAGGACTGAGTGTATTCTCTATTGTTGTAACACTTGGTGGGATGAAAGTGATTGGATATACGGATGTGTTCCAGGTATTGGTGTTAATTATTGGTGGGTTGGTGACTACTTATTTATCCCTAACCTTATTATCGGAGCAGTTTGGATTTGGAAAAGATATTTTGAAAGGACTTTCTGTATTGCGTAAAGAAGCCCCGGGACATTTTCACATGATCTTTGATAAATCGAATCCGCATTATATGGAATTGCCGGGGCTGTCGGTTTTAATTGGTGGTATGCTGATTAATAACCTTGCCTACTGGGGATGTAATCAATACATAGTGCAACGGGCGTTGGGAGCCGATCTTCATACAGCACGTAAAGGAATTTTGTTTGCGGCCTTTTTAAAAATGCTTGTACCGGTCATTGCTGTGTTGCCGGGTATTGCCATGTATGTGATGCACAATAACGGGATGTTTCAAACGGAAATGGCTGATGCAGGAGTGGTAAAGCCTGATCATGCATATCCTACTTTAATGAATTTATTGCCTGCAGGATTAAAAGGTGTTGCCTTTGCAGCATTAACGGCTGCTATCGTTGCATCACTTGCAGGAAAAGCCAACAGTATCTCCACTATTTTTTCGTTAGACATTTATAAAAAGTATTTTAACAAGAACGCATCCGAAAGAAAGCTGGTGCTTACAGGAAGATGGGCCGTTGTTATTTCGATGCTGATTGCTGCAATAGTTGCACCTGCATTAAAATCATTAGACCAGGCTTATCAATTCATACAGGAGTATGCAGGTTTTTTCTCTCCCGGTGTATTGGCGATTTTTCTGCTGGGTATGTTCTGGAAAAAAACAACAGCATCAGCTGGCCTTGCAGGAGCATTGCTGACAGTGCCCATTTCAACTGTGTTGAAATTTCTGCCCACATGGACAAACGGTGCTTTTCCAGATTATCCTTTTTTAGACAGGATGACCATAGCTTTTTTTGCAGTAGTCATTATTATGGTTGCCATCAGTTTAATCAAACCAAAACCTGCAGGTGATAAGCATGTAATTGAAATGGATACATCTTTGTTTAAGGTATCACCGGGATTTATTGTGGGTTCATTTATTATTTGCGGTATACTGGCAGCATTGTATACGGTGTTCTGGTAAGGACAGAAATTTATAAAGAAAAATTATAGTAACAGTAAATAGCGTTTCAGAAAATGATGCAGGATTTCAAGCATACAGCAAATAGAAATATTTTGAACATCTGTATCAAAATCATACTGGTTGCAGCAGTCGTTCTTCTTTCCAATATAAAAATCTACAGTCAAAACCTGTTGCAATATGTTCAGCCTTATTCCGGAACCGCATCTTCCACCACATCTGCAGCATTAAAGCATAGTGAAGCAGGAAGTGAAAAAAATGCCAACACAATTCCATCTGTTGGTTTGCCATTTGGAATGACACAATGGGTTGCTCAGACAAGAACAACAGAAACAAAATGCATTTCGCCCTATTATTATAAAGACAGTTTGTTAACAGGTTTTCGTGGAACGCACTGGATCAGCGGATCATGTATGCAGGACTATGGAAGTTTTACGGTTATGCCAATTGCAGGGAAATTGAAAACAAACAATTATGCTATTCCTTTTTCGCATAAGAATGAAACAGTATCACCTGCTTATTACAAACTGGAGCTAAAGGAATTTACTTCTGAAATGACTGCCTCTTTACGTTGTGGTATCATGCAGTTTACCATGATGCAGGACGACAGTTTGTATGTTCTCCTGATGCCCAACAGCGATTATGAAAAGGGATTTATAAAAATTGATGCAGCAAAGGGAATTGTTTGGGGATATAATCCTGTGCATCGCATTTACCAGGGCTGGGGCCAACCTGCAGGATTCAACGGATGGTTTTATATCAGGTTTGAAAAAGCAATTGCTTCCAAAGGAACATTTGCAGAAGGAAAAGTTTTTCAATCCGACAGCATTCAACAGCAAAAAGGAGTGGGCGCATATGTGGGCTTCAAATTAAACAAAGGAGAAAAGCTCATCCTGAGGATAGGAACTTCTTTCAGCAGCATGGAAGGAGCAAAGAGAAATCTGCAGACTGAAATTGGAAATAAGCAATTCAATGAAGTTTTAAAAGCAGCCAGACTGCAATGGGAAAATTCGCTATCAAAAATTAACATACAAACAGCTGATGAAAAATCGAAGCGAATTTTCTATACAGCTATGTATCATTCTATGCAGCACCCCCGGCTGTATAATGATGTTGATGGAACCTATCCAAAATATGCCGGAAAGAATGAATTGATGAATGCTGGGGACAGTCCCGATGGCTATCGGGATTATTATGACGATTTTTCCATGTGGGATATTTACCGGGCACAGTTGCCTTTATTTGAAATCCTCGATGTTTCAAAAACAAATGATTTTGTTTTCTCGATGATTGAAAAAGGGAAGCAGGGTGGATGGTTACCTATTTTCCCTTGCTGGAACAGTTATACCTCTGCCATGATTGGGGATCATGTTACAGCATTCATTTCATCTGCTTATAACAAAGGCATCCGGAATTATAATGTGCAGGAAGCATACCGGTTGATGCGAAAAAATGCATTTAATGTTGCCAATGAAACAGATTATGTAAATGGAACCGGAAGAAGAGCAATGATCACTTACTTAAAGTACAATTATATTCCGCTTGAAGACAGTGTACCGATTGCTTTCCATAAAAAAGAGCAGGTAAGCCGCACACTTGAATATACTTATGATGATTATGCTTTGAGTATTGTTGCGAAGGGATTGAAGAAAACGGAAGATTATAAAACGTTATATCAACGTTCATTCAACTATCAGAAAATATTTGATCCATCAGTACAAATGATGAATGGAAAATACTCTGATGGGAGTTTTTACCAGCAGTTGAACCCGGACAAACGGGAATCTTTTATAACAGAAGGCACTGCAAGGCAGTATACGTTTTACGTGCCGCATGATATCCCGGGATTATCGAACCTGATGGGCGGCAGAAAGAATTTTGAAAATTCACTAGACAGCTTGTTTGCAAAAGGCGAGTACTGGCATGGAAATGAACCGGGGCATCAGATTCCCTATCTCTATAACTATACGGGTTCTCCATGGAAAACACAGAAGGTCGTAAGGAATATTTTACAGGAAGAGTATACAGATGGCCCCGGCGGATTGAGCGGTAATGATGATGCAGGACAGATGAGTGCGTGGTATGTTTTTGCAGCAATGGGTTTTTATCCTGTTGACCCTGTTTCAGGTGAATACCTGTTGAGTTCTCCATTATTTGACAAAGTGAGCATCAGTGCTAATACCAGGAAAAAATTCGAGATCATTTCACATAAAACTTCTGCTGATGCGATATATATCAGCAAAGTAAAATGGAATGGGAAACTGTATAATCAGAATTTTATCACCCACGCAATGATTGTACAGGGAGGTAGATTAGAAATATGGCTGCAGCAACAACCTTCAGATTGGGGAGCAAAAATGAGTAACCAACCGAAAGGATTGTCGGGCAAATAAAACAATGCACGCATGAAAAAGATTATCTGCATACTGATAGTATTAATTACAGGGTTACAACTCACAGCGCAAAAAGTATTTAACATCCGTACATATGGTGCAAAGGGCGATGGACTAACAAATGATGCTGTTGCTATTCAAAAAGCAATTGATGCCTGCAATAAAGCAGGAGGAGGAAGAGTATTGGTGCCTGCACCATTTACATTTTTATCTGGACCATTCAATTTAAAATCGAATATTGATTTTCATGTGGAAGCCGGTGCAATGGTAAAAGCAAGTGCAAATGAAAAGCTGTATACAAAAAGCGCATTCCGTACAAACCCTGGTGAAGGTAGTATCTGGATTGGTGCTGAAAATATCCAGAATCTTACGATCAGCGGCAGTGGAAAAATCGATGGTAACGGAATTGCATTCATGGGTGCTGAACTGGAAGACTCGTATGTGCTGAAACCTTTCAATGTGTTTGATCCACGTCCGCATGTGCTTACAATTATCGGTGGGAACAATATTCGGATTCATGATGTACATATTGGCAACTCAGCTTACTGGACGGTTCATTTGGTTGGTTGTAATGATGTGGTGATATCAGGAATTACATTGCTGAACAGTTTAAAAGTTAGAAACAGCGATGGTATTGATCTCGATCACAGTAAGAATGTACGGATCAGTGATTGTTATATTGAAAGCGGTGATGATTGTATTTGCATTAAGAACAGGAGAGAGTTTGAAGAGTTTGGAAAATGCGAAAACATAACCGTTACCAATTGCACCATGACGAGCCGCAGCTGTGCTATAAAAATTGGTTCAGAAAATATGGATACGATTCAGCAGGTGCTGTTCAATAATTGCATCATTAAAAACAGTAACCGTGGCGTTGGTATTCAGCATAGAGATGAAGGTGTGGTAAGAGATGTGGTCTTTTCAAACATGATCATTGAAAGTCATTTATTCAGCGATGTGTGGTGGGGAAAAGCAGAGCCCATTTATATAACAGCTTACCGCAGGGCAAAAGGAAATAACAAAGACGCCAACTGGCGTTTCCCGAAAGGTGCTATGGAAGGAAGAGTGGGACAGGTAAGCAATATCGCTTTCAGTAATATAAAATGCATCAGTGAAAACGGGATCTATATTAGCGCTGAATCACAGGATAAAATTGACAATATCGTCTTCGACCAGGTGGATGTAATGATTAATAAAATCACAACGCTGCCTGGTGGAGTATATGATCGCCGTCCCTGTGAAGTGGATGGATTCGTAAAAGGACGTACTTCAGGTTTTTATATTGATGGTGCAGGTCTGGTCAGTATCAGGAACAGTTCTGTTCTGTGGGGAGCTAACCGCCCCGATTATTTTGCTCATGCAATTGAAAGCAGTAATATTCAAGCAATCAATATTATCGGGTTCACAGGCGAATCAGCTAATCCGGGAAAATTCCAGGCAATAAAAAAGTAAAAAACAAAGGCAGCCTTTGAAGTTTAGAAATGAGTGCCTGTAAACTTCAATTCTATTAATATAAAGCGGGCACTTCATATATTTTCATTGACGAATAAAGAAGTGAAGCCTCAGCTCTTTTTTGCAACGCACATCCAGTCCCAGGGAAAAGGTTCGGCGAGCCATTTAGGTGGAGTGTTGAATTCTGTTTTCCAGGTATAATTTATTTTTTCAACCTGTTTAACTGTAAAGCCCTCCAGTGTCAGTAATAACTCCAGTTCTTCTTTCAGGTAATGTTTGGTAGGAACATTATCAATATCTGTAACACCCTGTTTAATATTTTTTGCGAGAGCAAATGCTTTTTCAACCGATTCAATCTTTTCTTTATTGTCATCGTCTACATTCCAGCGGTTGGCAATGATGTTGGTATAAAGTTTTGATTCAAGAGAGGGAACCACCAGTATAAGATAACCTTCCTTGTTTAAACAAATATTCAGCGCCTGGAAAAAATTTATTCGCTTTTTGAGATTATCTGTAAGGATGGCATTAATACAAACTGCAACATCGCAGGGTGTAACAGTGAGTGTGTCTGCACTCATATCCATCCGCTGATATTCAACATTCGGGTAAGCTGAACATTTTTCCTTTGCCAGTTCAAGATTAATGGCAGAAATATCCGTTGCAATAACCTGTTTAAAAGCGGTTGCTAACAGCGGAATCCACTTGCCAATGGCGCAACCAATATCTGTAACTGTTTTCTCTTTAGAGGCAACCTGCTCAATGGCAGTTACAATTTTTCCAGACTTGTCATTTTGCAGCACATCAAATATTTCCACGTTATAATTCGGTGCAATGCGTTCCCAGTATTTTCTATCCATGTATTGTATTGGTTAGTGAGGCAATGAAAACTGTTTAAAGATAATTTTTTTGTTTCAGAAGAAATCATCAGATGCTATCTTTAGTTCCGGAATCATCCTGTGATTCAGAAACCAGTCAAAATTAATACGCAGATAAATGAATGAAATCAGTATAAGGCTTGCAGATAAAGAAGATGCGGAGCTGATTGCAGATATGAGCCGCATAACATTTTATGATGCGTTTGCAAAAGACAACACAAAAGAAGACATCGACTTCTTTCTGAATGAACAGTTTACTAAAGCTGCTTTGAAGAAAGAAGTGGAAGAAGCTGACGGTATTTTTATGCTGGCTCATGTAAATAATGAGGCAGCAGGTTATGCAAGAATGCGGTTAAAAAACAGCGAGAATATTTTAGCGGAAGAAAATGCAATTGAAATTGCACGTATTTATGCATTAGCATCTGCAATTGGGAAAGGAGTGGGGAGTGCCTTAATGCAGAAGTGTATTGACATTGCAGCAGAGCAAAATAAAGCAGTGATCTGGCTTGGTGTTTGGGAAAAAAATGAACGGGCCATTGCCTTTTACACCCGTTGGGGGTTTGAAAAATTCAGTGAGCACAGCTTCCTGCTGGGCAGTGATTTGCAGACAGATTGGCTAATGAAGAGAGCTGTAGTTCTACCTTAACTCATTGATTGCCTGTTGAACATCTGTTAAAAAAGCTTAGGCAATGTTGAAATTTGGGGCAGAAACAATGAAACTACCAAAAAAACGTTTTATCTTGTACGTTACTGTTCATTCATCCATTAAAAACCAATTGCTATGAAACGTTTTGAAAAAACTCAGGTTGTATACAACCGAAAAGACATTCCACTGATTGTGTTCCTGATCTTCTTTACACTTGCTGTTATCATCAGCATAAAATTCAATGCATAGAGTTTACTGAAAATATATCTACTGGTTTCAGCTGCGGTTTTTCCGTTGGCTCATTCCTTCTTTAATACTATTTTCTGGCCTTCATCTTTTTTGATGATTTCAAAACTGTTTGCCACTTCATTGTATTGCAGGGCAGGTATAATATGTTTGTTTAATGTCAGTTGAGTTACTACTTTCAGCTCATCGCCGGTTTCATTTATCTGCACTTCATTTTTATAGAAGACGAAATTGTTTTTAATTTCTTTAATTACAGGCAGGGTTTCTTTTTTGAAATTGCCGGGTATTTTATAAATAGTGGAATCTGATTTTATGTAAGGAAAGTCGAACAGGTATTCAAACTTTCTTGTTTCTGCTGTTTTGATTGTTTCATCATTCAACTTGTATTGCCGCAGCGGAAAAAAATGTTTTGATCCGGCTTTAAAATCAAAAAACTGCCGGTATTCCATGTTCAGCTGTATTACATGACCCTCAGCTGAATCACTTACAATTTTCAATTCATAATCATCGGGAGCCTTATAGCCAAACACATTCACCAGGGCTTTTTTTGTATCGTCTTTTGATTTTGAATCAGTATAACTGTAAATATAATCCCAGAATTCACCCGATACAAAAATGCGGCTTTTCACAAATGCACTGCCATCATCAAACAGCTCAACATTTGTTTTAGCCTGCCATTGATTATCTGAGCTTTTACTTATTGGTGTATTTACCAGGACTCCTCCGTTTTCAGTAATCAGCAGTGCATTTCTGTTTTCAGTAAAGTTTCCCAATATACCGGGTTCCGGAAGTTTGGATGTGCATTCAAGCCAGATTGTATCCTTCTCATTCGGCACACAAAGTATTACGTGATCAAACCCCTCATTGGGGAAGGAGGGATCGGCAGGATAAGCATTTTTTCCAGACTTGATGATTGCAGCATACGATTTAATACCTGCCGCCTTCAGCAAATGTTTCATATAGTTTGACAACGCTTTACAATCGCCATATTTTTTTTCTTCAACAAATGTTGCCGGGAACGGTTTTAATCCGCCTATTCCCAATTGTATACTTACATATCTTGTATCGCTCTGCATTTTTTTATACAGGATACTGATCTTTTCTTTGTTGGTTTTTGCATTAGCTATCAATGCCTGAATCTTTGCAACTTTATCCTGCGAAAAAGGATTTTCCTCTTCATAAAATGAGTAGTACCATGCACCGTAATCTTTCCATGACAGGAAAGAACCTTTGTAATCATCATATTCAAAAGCGGTAGGTGCTATGCTTATCCTGGGAATTGTTAAAACAGATCCATAGCTTTTGCTTTCAGCCGGTATTACTTTTTGATTTTTAACCTGCCATTCATAAATTATATTATTCCCATCTGCAGAAACAACGGGTTTGATATTCGTGTTATAGGCTTTATAGCGGACATCTAATTCTTTTGGCACAACGATTTTACTACGGGTTACTTCAAAAGACTCGGCAGAGGAACCGAATTTCAAATCGGGGAAATCAATATATCCATAGAATTTTGTTACAGATTTTATTTCAATGGTAAAAGGTGGATCCGGCATTGGGGCTTCGAGATAATAATATTTATTGTCAGTTGCCAGCGAACTTTCATAGGGGTTGCCAACAATGGAAAAATCTTTCTTCCTGTATTTTTTTATTTCGAGCCCCAGGTCATTATAAATTCTAACTTCCGCTTCATCCAGTTTGATTAATTTGTCTGTGAGAAAAACAACCTGGCTGTGCCTGAGCCCATCTTTATTGAGGATCGTAATAACCTGGTGGTCACTGATTGTGAATTTTGAGGCAGAATTGATTTCAATAATCGTTTCATCCGTCCGGAATACCGCATCGGCGTCTTTTTTTAAACTGTCGGGAATCGTTAACGATGAATAGGTAAGTAAGCCTTGCGAAAAAGCAGCATACTGGATAAAAATGAACAGGGCTGTTAAGATGTTTCTCATGGCTTTGGTTTAGCTTTTTTCTTAAATACGATCTGCTCGTTTAACCGTTCAAACAGTTGTGCATAAAATTCTTTAAAATCAGCATATTCCTCTGCGTAGTATGTAGGGCGTTTTATTTCCAGGATAATTCGCAGTGATACACTGTTCTCGTTTTTCTGCATGAAACGCTGCAGCACAATACTTGTATCGGGCATGATCATTTTAATATTCTTTGGCAATTCTTCAGGTTCCAGATTTTCAGGAAAGCGAATAGTAGAAACAATGGTGTAATACTGAGTAAAACCAAATTCAACATCTGTAAACCGCTGATCAGAAAGAAATTCATTCTTTTCCAGCTCCAGCAGAAAGTTAGGTGAATAGAAGAAGTAGTCTCCGCTTGCATTGAGTTGTGTATTGAATTTTACCTGGTTTTCAAGAGGGAGAGAATCATTGCCTTCATTTTTCACCAGCAAAGAATCGAATTTGAATTCAGGGTGTGGTTCAGAAAAATATTCAGTAAGATATTTTTCTTTGCTTTTATTGAGTGAAGAAAGCCGTTGATTTTTTGCATATTCATAGGCCAGCAGGTAAGCCGACCCTTTCAGTAATCCTTTTTCATCCAGATCTGCCGACATGGAAGCACTGATTCTGAACCGGTGTTTTGTATCAGCAAGTGGAATAAATCCGGGCTTTGTTTTATCTACTAAATACCCGTCGGAAAACTGTACATCCCAGGGAATCATAAAGGGGGGATTATAAGAGTTACTTGCATCCAGAACATAATGGTTGCCGTCTGATTCTGTTTCAACATACACATTGTTAAACTGGTAGATAAACGGGTAAAAGGGGTTGATTTTGCCATTATCTCTTGTGCTTACGAGCATGGGGTAAGCAGCTATACCTGCATCTCTGAGTAGATTAATGACCAGCAGGTTCATATCTGCACTGTTTCCGGAATGTTTTTCCAAAGCAGTTTTCAATCCTTTGGAAGAGTACCTGCTATTTTCCCCATTCCATGTTACATTCTTCTTTACATAATTAAAAACCGCAAGAATCTTTTCATAATCAGATGTCAACTTCTTGAGATCATCTTCCAGAGGCAAATTCTTGAGAATATTTTTTTTCAGTTGTAACCCAAAATCTTCATCATCGAGCAATTCTTCATTCAATTGGGTCCATGAAGATAAAATGGGTTGATTATTAATTGCACTTAACTGGAAGTCGATGCGCTGTAAATAATCCTTTGCACAACTCATGTACGGCTCCCTGTCAAGACCGGGAATATTAGTCATGATAAACCGTTTTGTCTGGTTAATACCTTCTGTTGTTTCTTTTACCGGAAGGGTACGTTTTACCTGGTATGTAAACAAAAGTTCATGAGGAATAGTTACATTGTATTCACTGTACCTTACAGGAAGACTTCTTTGAAATATCCAATCCTCTATTTCAAAATAGTTGGTTTTTGAATGATCGTATTTATATTCAATAACACTTCCCACTTTTACATTCGGCAAAGTAAAAACGGTCATTTCATAATTTTCGTCAACCCGCTGCTCCATCACCGACTTTCTTTCCAGTTTGGTTCTTTCAACTTCCCCCTTTTCATTAATGTTATAAGTATAACCGTCAATACCTCCAATTTTTTGGCGGTTGTTTTTGGAATAATAGGGAATACGCACATTTGCCAGCTCCAGGCCTTTTTCATTCAGGATCTTAATGCGTATGCGGTAACTTGTTTCGTTAATAAAGTTTGATGGACTGATAAAATAGTTCACTTCGCCATAATCAATCAGGTATTCTGCAACAGCAGATTTATCGTAGCTGCATTCTTTGTATTCAAGATCAGCTTTATCAATTTTGCCAAACGAGGGAATTTTTTGAGCAATTAAACCTGAATGATAAAAAAACAGGAATAACAGGTACAGGAGGGTTCGCATGATGCAGTGTTTTTGGTATGTGCAATAATAAAGCAGCAGGGTAAGATTACCAATGATCCGTTAAAAAAAATCCCCCTTAGTGGTAAAACTAAGGGGGAACACTTATTTTGAAAAAGTCAATTAAAATTGCTCCAATCCACTGAAGAAAAAGCTTCCTTCGATTTTTGCATTTTCATCACTGTCGCTTCCGTGTACAGCGTTTTCGCCAACTGAAGCTGCATAGAGTTTACGGATAGTTCCTTCATCGGCTTTCGCCGGGTCGGTTGCACCAATCAGTGTGCGGAAATCTGCCACTGCGTTATCTTTTTCAAGAATTGCAGCAATGATAACCCCACTGCTCATGAATTCAACCAGTTCACCAAAAAAGGGTCTTGCTTTGTGAACAGCATAGAATTCACCTGCTGTTTCAGTAGTAAGTTTGGTTTGCTTCAATGCCACCAAACGAAAGCCGGCCTTGATGATTTTGTCTAAAATAGCACCTGCATGACCGTTCTTCATGGCGTCAGGTTTGATCATTGTAAACGTACGATTGCTCATAGTATTCTTTGTTTTTTGCGCCGCAAAGATAAGGAAGATGAGAGAAGGGAAAGGATTTTGTAGTTTGTAATTTGGAATTGGGTAAGCAGTTAACAACTCATGTACTTCTCCAAATTCCTGACTCCTGACTGCCTCTTTTCCCCTACTTTTGCAACCGCCCGATATGCAAGCAATCAACGAATTATATCCTTTACTGCACACACCCGGAAAAGTGGTTATTACCACCCATCAGAAGCCCGATCCCGATGCGATGGGTTCGTCTTTGGGGCTGTATCATTTATTAATGCAGCTTGGCCATACCGTGCAGGTCATTTCTCCCACTAACTGGGCTGCTTTTTTAAACTGGATGCCCGGTTGCGACAATGTACTCAACTACGAAACGAATATCGACAAGTGCAATACCATCTTAAACGATGCCGATTGGATTTTTTGTCTCGATTTTAATGCACTGAACCGTACCAAACGGATGGCGACTGCATTGGAAAGTGCAAAGGCAAGAAAAGTATTGATTGATCATCACCGTGAACCACAGACAGAAGTATTTGCTTATGGCATCAGTAATACGGCCAAAAGCTCTACCTGTGAAATGGTGTACGATTTCATTATGCACAGCGGTCATATTGAAAAGCTTACCAATGAAATGATGCAGTGCCTTTATGCCGGAGTTATGGGCGATACGGGAAGTTTCCGTTTTGCATCAACCTCAGCATCAGTATTTGAAATGATAGCCGATTTTAAACGCAGGGGGCTGGAGCATACAGTCATTCACGATCATATTTACGATAACTTTTTAGAAAACCGCTTCCGTTTTATTGGTCATGTTTTGATGAACAGGATGGAAGTGGATTATGAAATTAATACAGCACTGATCTGGGTAACCAAGCAGGATTTGCTGCGTTTCCAGATCAAAACCGGCGATACGGAGGGTTTGGTGAATTATCCACTCGGTATACAGGGCATAAAACTGGCTGCTTTGATTATTGACAGGGACGAAAAAAGAAAATGGAGCTTCCGCAGCAAAGGAGAGTTTGATTGTAATACTTTTGCACGCCAGCATTTTAACGGGGGCGGACATTTCAATGCGGCAGGTGGCGAGAGAGATGAGAGTCTGGAGGCCAATGTGAATTTGTTTAAAACAGTGATTCAGAATTATAAATCGCAATTAGCAACTTTTTAAATATAAACAATGAAGAAAATTCAATCCATTTTTGTTGCCACGCTTGCTGTAGTGGTATTGGCATCATGCGGTGGCGGCTCTTTCAAAAAAGCAAAGAGTGGTTTACTGTACAAAATTATTTCTGACGGTAAAGGGGCGCAATTAAAGCCCGGAAACTTTATCAAATTCAATGCAATCGTAAAGCAAAAAGATTCTGTTACCTATAATTCATATGGTAAGATTCCTGCATTTACTGCCGTTGACAGTGTTGGACGCCCATATGATCTTTCAGAGATCCTTCCATTGCTTCATGCAGGCGATAGTGCAATCATTGTGCAGAGCGCTGATTCTATTGCAAAACTGAACATGGGTCAAATGCCTCCCGGTTTAAAGAAAGGCGATAAAATCACTATCTCTATCCGCATTACCAAAGTAATGACCGACCTCACTGCTGCTCAAAATGAATTCAACGCAGAGATGACTGCACAGAAGGAAAGAGAATTCAAAGCTGTTGAAGCTTATCTCAAATCAAAAAACATAACTGCAACCAAAACTCCTTTGGGAGCCTATGTTGAAGTTCTCAACCCCGGCATTGGTGATAAACCAGACAGCGGAAAGCAGGTTTCTGTAAAATATACAGGTGTGAATTTTGAAGGAAAGAAATTTGATTCAAATATTGATACTTCTTTCGGACATACGGATCCTATGATTTTTATCATTGGCGCACAGGGAATGAGTCCTGGCTTTGAAGATGGTGTAAAGCAACTTGCAAAAGGCGGCAAAGCAAGAATATATGTTCCTTCAATGCTGGCTTATGGCATGCAGGGTAATCCTCCTGTAATTAAGCCTTACGAAAACCTGATGTTTGAAGTTGAAGTACTGGATATAACAGTTCCAAAACCACAACCTCAGGGACCTCCACAACAGGCTCCTCCAACTGGAGGAAATCCAAATCAATAATATAAAATATTAAAATAGCGAACCGGAGACAGGAAACTGTCTCCGGTTTTTTTATGCCCGGTCTGGCGCCCTCGTCTGACCGGTAATTTAAAGTTTATGCTTTCAAATAAGCTTCGTGCAGTTTAATAGCTTCCATTGCTTCCTTTACATCATGCACTCTTAAAATAGAAGCGCCTTTTGTTAAAGCAATGGTGTTGAGCACAGTTGTACCGTTCAATGCTTCTTCAGGAGTTGTGTTTAATGTTTTCCAGATCGTTGATTTCCGACTTAATCCAGCTAATACTGGAATATGAAAGATTTGAAAGGCTTCGAGTTTTTTCAGCAATTGAAAGTTATGCTGAATGGTTTTACCAAAGCCAAAACCGGGGTCAATAATGATATCCGTAATACCCGCCTGTTTACACTCATTCATTTTTTGAATGAAATAATCAATCACTTCTTTTACTGCATCTTTATAAACCGGGTTTTGCTGCATGGTAGCAGGTGTTCCTTTCATGTGCATGGCAACAAATGGAACATGTAACGCAGCAACAGTTGAAATCATTTGCCTGTCCATTTCACCTGCACTGATATCATTTACAATGTCTGCACCTGCAGCAACAGCTTCTTGGGCAACTGTTGAATGATAGGTATCAATCGAAAGAAATGTTTTCGGAAATTTTTCTTTGATTTTTTGAATAGCAGGTAACACCCGCTGTAATTCTTCATCTGCTGTTAAACGATCGCTGTTGGGTTTGGTGGTTTGTCCGCCAATATCAAGAATTGCTGCACCCTCATTGATCATTTGTTCTCCCTTTGCCAGAATATCATCCAGCTGCTGCACACGGCTGCCACTGTAAAATGAATCGGGTGTAATATTCAGAATGCCCATTACAACCGGCTTTTCAATCACCAATAATCTTCCTTTGCAGTTGAGTGTGTACATTGTATTTTTGAGGACTGTGATATGAACACGAATTAACGAAACAATTCTGAACAAGTAATGAGTACAATTGATCAATATACCAAGGCTATTGCTGAATGCAGGGATATTTTTAAGAAAAAAACGGTTGATTACGGAACATCCTGGAGGGTGTACCGCACTATTTCCATTGTTGACCAGATCTATATCAAGGCCAAACGCATCCGTACCATCCAGGAAAAGCAGGAACAAAAGATCGGTGACAGTTTTGCGTCTGAATTCAAAGGAATTCTGAATTATGCCGTAATTGGTTTAATTCAACTCGATTTAAAAGACGGTGAGGCAGAAGAATTACCGGTGAATAAAGTGCTGGAGCTGTACGATGCAAAAATGGCAAAAGCCCAGTTGCTGATGCTGGATAAAAATCATGATTACGGAGAAGCATGGCGTGAAATGAGCCAGGAAAGTTTTGTTGATTTGATCCTGGCCAAACTGCAACGCATCAGGCAGATATTGCTGAATGAAGGTAAAACATTGGTGAGTGAAGGAATTGATGCCAATTATTACGACATCATCAACTATGCAGTTTTTGGATTGATATTGATTGGAGAAGGAGTTCACCAGGGGTGAGGGAATGTGCGAGGTACGAGGTAGGATGTAAGATGTACGAAGTACGATGTAAGAACAGCCGAATGTACTTGATTGGCTGAATGGTTCAGATAAATCTAAATTTTAAAACAGTGTCTGGCCTCCCTTAAAACTAATTCCATTTCCTTTGCTCCCGCTTTTTGGCGGGATGCCCGAAGGGCGGATGAGGTGAGAGGGAATGAGGGTAAGGCAATTCAATTTCATGAAAATAATACTCACAATTATCCGCTGGTTTGTTGGAATTCTCTTCATCTTTTCGGGATTGGTAAAAGCCAATGATCCGCTTGGATTGAGTTACAAAATGCAGGAATTCTTTGAAGCATGGGGTGTACAGGGATTTCATGAGTACACGCTTGCTCTTTCAATTATGATGAATGCATTTGAAATCATTGCTGGTGTTGCAGTGATTATTGGTTGGCGGATGAAACTCTTCAGTTGGTTATTATTGCTCCTCATTATCTTCTTTACGTTCTTAACAGGCTATGCATGGCTCGCAACAAACGCTGATGGAACAGCGAAGTTTACATCCTGCGGCTGCTTTGGTGATTGCCTGCCATTAACTCCAAAACAATCTTTCTTCAAAGACTTACTCTTACTGATATTGATCCTGATTATTTTCATTTACCGCAACAGCATACAGCCACTGTTTGCAAAGAACTGGCTTAATGTGATGAAAATTACGGCAGCTGTAATAATGGGGTTTGGATTTCAGTGGTACACACTCAAGTATTTGCCTGTTGTTGATTGTTTGCCTTTCAAAAAAGGGAACGACATTTTTGAATTAAAGAAAATGCCGGCTGATGCAATCCCGGATAAGTTTGAGTACATCTTCATTTATGAAAATGAGGGGAAGAAGCAGGAGTTTACAATGAAGAATCTTCCTGACAGTACCTGGAAATTTGTTGACCGTAAACAGTTACTTGTTGCAAAAGGAAAAAACAATGAACCGAAGATCAAAGACTTTGATCTGAAAACAGCAGATGGTGCTGATTTAACAACGGATATCCTGCTTCAACCCGGGACTTATTATTTATTGTTTGTAAAAAGTACCGATGATCTTCATGCAGATGATCAGTGGATAAAAGAAGTGTCAGCTATTGCAGCAAAAGAAAAACTATTTATTGTTACTGCAGTGCCTGATGCAGCCAAACAATTATTCAAAGACGATAAGGTATTAAGTCAGCTCACCGTTCTTTCCTGTGATGTTACAGCTATTAAAACAGCTGCACGGGCTGTACCAGCTTTATATAAGATGAATGGCCCGGTGGTAGTGGAAAAATGGAGTGGGGCAAATTTTAAAAACGTAAAATAATCTCTTCGTTATTGGGCAGATACATTCTTAAAAAATTCTTATACGGCATCCTTGTTCTGGCAGGAGTGGTTACAGTTGTGTTCTGGATGTTCCAGGGCTTTGGCGATCCTGCAAGGCTGGTGATGGGACAAACAGGCGATAGTACCACCATCGCCAACATAAAAAAAGAGTTGTATCTCGATCAGCCCAAATGGAAACAGTTTTTATTGTATGTGAATGATGTGTCGCCCATTGCCATTCACAGCAAGGAAGAAATTGAAAAGAAAAAATTACAGGGATTGTTTATTGGAGGCGAACGGAATTTTGCTATCAAACTTCCTTACCTGCGCCGAAGTTATCAAACAAAAAAAGAAGTGGGAGAGCTGCTGATGGAAGCATTGCCCGGTACCATTTTACTTGCTGTTGCAGCAATGATCTTAGCAACAGTGCTTGGTGTTTTCCTGGGTGTAATTGCAGCAGTTAAAAAAGATACCTGGATGGATACAACTGCAGTGTTCAGCAGTATCATTGGTATTTCGGCTCCATCTTTTTTTATGGGAATTGTGATTGCTTATTTGTTTGGATTTGTATTGAACAAATACACAGGTTTAAATATGACGGGCAGCTGGTTTGATATTGATGTTGAAACCGGGAAACGTTATTATACATTACAGAACCTCATCCTTCCTGCAGTAACATTAGGTATTCGTCCCTTAGCAATCATTACACAACTTACTCGCAGTTCCATGCTGGATGTACTGAACCAGGATTATGTGCGTACTGCTTATGCAAAAGGGTTGAGCAAGAGAGTGGTGATCTGGAAACATGCACTGCGTAATGCCCTTAATCCTGTTATTACAGCTGTTACAGGTTGGTTTGCTGAATTGCTGGCCGGTGCTTTTTTTGTAGAATATATTTTTGGCTGGAAGGGTATTGGAAAAGTAACGGTAGATGCACTGGAGAAACTAGATTACCCTGTGGTAATGGGAAGTGTGTTGATCAGTGCTTTCATTTTTGTGTTGATCAATATGCTGGCTGATGTATTGTATGGAGTTGTTGATCCGAGAGTGAGTGTAGAGTAAAGAAAAGTACGATGTTAGATGTACGATGTACGAACACCCCGTCAGCGGTTGCAAACCCTGACGGCGGTTCAAAAGAGTAGATGTTTTTTATTTATCCGGAACTATTTCATTATATAATCCAAACTATATGCGTTCAGTTCTTCTTGCTTCACTCATTCTTTTTTTATTTTCCTGTAAAGAAAAAACAACAGCACCAACTGTTGCTGAATATTTCAACTACGGTGATACCGGTGTGCAATATGCTGGTATTAAAATGATTCCCATTCAAACTCCTGTTGGTGAATTTAAAGTATGGACAAAACGCTTTGGTAATAATCCTCGTATTAAAATTTTATTACTCCATGGCGGTCCGGCAATGACGCATGAGTACATGGAATGTTTTGAAAGCTTTTTCCCGAAAGAAGGATTTGAGTTTTATGAATACGATCAGTTAGGTTCCTACTACAGTGATCAGCCAAAAGACAGCAGCCTCTGGACGACTGAGCGTTTTGTGGAAGAAGTAGAACAGGTGCGTAAAGCTATTCATGCCGACAGCAGTAATTTTTATGTATTGGGAAATTCATGGGGAGGGATTCTTGCAATGGAATATGCATTGAAGTATCAGAGCAATCTAAAGGGATTGATCGTTGCCAATATGATGGCCAGCATTCCTGAATATGGAAAATATGCCAATGAAGTACTTGCAAAGGATATGGATTCAAACGTATTGAAAGAGATCAGGGCTATTGAAGCAAAAGGCGACTTTGCAAATCCACGTTACATGGAATTATTGCTTCCCAATTTTTATAAAAAGCATTTATGCCGTTTAGAAGAATGGCCTGATGGGTTTAACCGAACCATGAAACATGTGAACAGTGAAATTTATGTAATGATGCAGGGGCCTTCAGAATTTGGAGTTGCAGGAAGGTTATTAAACTGGGATATCAAAAACCGGCTGAAAGAGTTGAAAGTTCCGACGTTGATGGTAGGTGCAAAGTTTGATACCATGGATCCAAAAGCAATGGAAGAGCAAAGTAAACTGGTACAGAAAGGCCGTTATCTCTACTGCCCCAATGGAAGTCATTTAGCAATGTGGGACGATCAGCAGGTGTTTATGAACGGCGTAATCAGTTTTATTCACGATGTAGATGGGGGAAGTTTTTAATCAGGTAAAGAAATAGCTGTATAAAAAGCAAGACGCCGCCTGGAAAGGAAGCGTCTTTTAACAGCTGACCGATTGCTCGGTTAGATTTATCAGGATACTACATCCATTTTGTAAGGTATTCGTTGAATTCCTGCCGCAATTCTTTCACCACTTTTTCAAAAACAGAGAATTCATCTTTCAGTTTTTCGTGTTCTGTAATACGTTCTTCTTCAATTTGATTGGTATGCCTTTCAGCATCCAGCTTAACTTTATGTACATGTTCATTTATGTTGTGACGCAGTTCGTCAATATTGTTTCGTTGAATGATAAACTGATTCTGAAAATGTTCAACTCCTTCTAATGCTTCATGACTTGTATTTTTCGAGACGATTTCAGCAAGTCTTTTTTGAAACAAATCAAATTCGCTTTTGTAAAAGTCAATTGCTTGCAACCATTCCTGGTGTTCTGTACCGCTATGAGAAACTGTTAAAGAGCTCATGGGTTTATACTTTAGGGGGTTTCAGATATTGTTGTCACTCTCAAAGTTGTATGACAACATGCAAATAAACCATGATCTGAATCAGTGATTTAACTGAGATAATTCATGCCGAAACTGAAAGAGCTATTTGAAGCGGTTAATGCACAAATTAATAACCGGTCAGACGACGAGGCGAGGGCCGATCTTACAGTATGTTATTTAATGATGACTTCTTTCACCGCATGCTCATTAAAAAGCTCGTTAATGCGGTTGCGGATTTTCTCCCGTTGAAAGATCAGCTCCTGTTTTAACGGAGCCATGCTGGTGGTAATAATGAGCTGCTGATTGATGAGTTTAATATCTTCTGTGTACTTGGCAATGGTTTTACCCATCAAATCTTCCCATACATCTTTTATTTCCAGGGCACGTACTCTTTGTTTGAGTTTGCTCTGTTCTAAAAACTGTTTCATCGCTTCCTGTATGGATACTTCGCTCATGTTGTAAAGTTAATTGATCGTACAGTAATGAAAGTTGAAACTTATAAACTGATTACCTGAACCTTCATCCCGAGCTCTTCAAATGCTTTCGTCATCCGCTGCTGGTGTGTATCAGTTAAAAAGACCTGTCCGCCATGCTGTGTACATACATAATACAGGAGGTTGTGCATCCGTTGCTGATCTAATTTTTCAAACACATCATCTAACAGCAAAAGAGGAGCAAAGCCTTTATGTTGTTTGAGTGTTTCAGCTTCTGCCAGTTTTAAACTGAAGAGCATGCTTTTTCGCTGTCCCTGTGAAGCCGTAAGTTTAAACGGCTCTTCATTCATTTCAAAGAGCAGGTCATCTTTATGAATACCGGTTGAAGTGCGTTGCAGCAGGTAATCTTTCTCTCTTGTTTGCAACAGCAATTGTTCAAAAGGTTGCTGCAGTAACTGGCTTTCGTATTGCACATGAATGGCTTCTGCTTTACCGGCAATAATTTTGTAAAAGGCGATTACTGCCTCATTAAACTTTGGTAAAAAGACTGCTCTTTTTTGATGAATGAAATTTCCGGCAGCAACTAACTGTTCATCCAGCACATCAAGTAGCGCATTATTTTTTGTTTGAGTCTGTACAGAATTTTTTAAATAGCTGTTTCGTTGCTGAATTACTTTATTATGAATAATAAGCTGCTGTAGGTATTCCGGGTCGAGTTGAGAAAGCAGTGTGTCTAAAAACTTTCTTCTTTCTTCACTGCCACCAATAATCAGCTCCACATCATCAGGTGCAATTACTACGCATGGATATTTGCCGATATGCTGTGAAAATTTTTCATAGGCTGATCCGTTACAACTCACTTCCTTTTTTCCATTCTCCCGGAGGATGATGGTGGTATTGATGTCTTCTCCGGCTTCTTTCAAAATACCTTCAATGCGAAAACCGGCTGTACCATGAAGAACATTGTTGCTGTCGATCCCGGTAAAATAACTTTTGGTAAAGCAGAGATAGTGAATCGCATCAAGGAGATTGGTTTTGCCGATTCCGTTTGCCCCGGTTATAGCAACAATGGGCTGATCAAAGACAAAACTCTGATGTGCGTAATTTTTGAATTGGGTTAATGAAATTGACTTCAGCGAAAGCATGGGCTGCAAGATAAGAAGGAAGTAAGAGGTAGGAGGCAGGAAGTAAGATGTAGGAGGTAAGAAGTAGGAATGGCACCTTGAGTGATTATCCGCTCCTTGGTGGGGCCACACAATGCTGCACATAAACAATGATAAAAGGGGTGGGTTGTTGAATAAGCCTCACCCTCATTCCCTCTCACCTCTTCCGCCCTTCGGGCACCTTCTCCTAAAAGAGAAGGGCAAAGGAAATGGAATTAGTTTTAAGGGAGGCTATGCTTTAGTTTTTCTATCGTCATATGTTATGACAGGATTATTTGCAGCTTGTAGATTCAACAGTACAAGAGTGCGACGCCAATGGAGCTAAATGTTGGCAAAACAGCCGGTTACACAAAAATCCACATCCCTAAAAAGGCAGTTTAAATTTGACTGTGTACCCTTATCTTTGCCACTCTAAAAAATTACGAAGTGGCCACTAAATTTACAAAAGAAACCTACTTATACTGGTACGAGCTGATGCTTTTGCTCCGTCGCTTTGAGGAAAAAACAGGTCAGCTTTACGGAATGCAGAAAATCCGTGGGTTCTGCCATCTTTATATTGGGCAGGAAGCCATTGCTGCAGGTTGTATGACGGCAACTAAGCCAGAAGATACTATGATCACTGCTTACCGTAACCATGCGCTGGCTATTGCAAAAGGCGTTAGTGCCAAAAGCTGTATGGCCGAATTGTATGGGAAGGCAACCGGTTGTTCAAAAGGGAAAGGTGGAAGCATGCACTTTTTTGGTGTGGATGTTGGTTTTTTTGGCGGCCACGGAATTGTGGGTGCACAGATTGGTACTGGTGCCGGTTTGGCTTTTGCAGAAAAGTATAAGGGAACAGATAATGTATCTCTTACTTTCTTTGGCGATGGTGCTGCACGTCAGGGTATGCTGCACGAAACCTTCAACTTAGCCATGCTCTGGAAGTTGCCGGTAATTTTTATTTGTGAGAACAACAACTATGCAATGGGTACTTCGGTTGAACGTACCAGTAATGTGGTTGATATTTATAAACTGGCTGATGCGTATGATATGCCTGCGGACAGTGTTGACGGAATGGATATGGAAGCTGTTCATGAGAGTGTAAGCCGTGCGGTGAGCCGTGGTAGAAAAGGCGAAGGCCCAACCTTGCTGGAGTTTAAGACCTACCGTTATAAAGGTCACTCAATGAGTGATCCGCAGAAATACCGCTCCAAAGACGAGGTGGAAGAATATAAAGAGAGAGATCCGATTGAAGTTGCAAAAAGAAAGTTGCTGGATGTGTTTGGTGTAAAAGAAGAGGAAATTGAAGTGATCAACGAACGTGTACGGTTAGAAGTGGAAGAGAGTGTTCAGTTTGCAGAAGACAGTCCATTCCCTGATGCTGATGAATTACTGAAGGATGTATATGTTGATGCGAACTATCCTTTCATTACAGATTAATTGAGTTAGAACTAATTTTTTATAAATCGAGAATATAAAATGTCTGAAATTAAAAAAACAACAGCGGAAGAGTTAAACGAAGTGCATGCCATTAAGAAAGCCAAAGATTTCTGGGGTCAGTTTTCAAAACCCATTACATATATCGGTGGTTTAGTGATTTTGCTGGCAGGAGGTTATTTAGTTTATAAGAATTTCTTCAGTGGTCCGAAAGAACTGAAAGCAACAGAAGCCATGACACAGGCCGAAGCCTATTTTGCAAAAGATTCACTGGATCTGGCATTGAATGGTGATGGTGCTTCAGTGGGGTTCTTAAAAATTATTAAGACTTACAGCGGAACTACTGCAGCCAATCTTGCACATTATTATGCCGGTTCTATTTACCTGCGTAAACTTGATTACAAGAATGCTATTACACAGCTCGAAGATTTTTCAACAGATGCTACGCAGATTCAGAGTGCTGCATGGCGCATGCTGGGCGATGCATATATGAGTACTGATAAGAAAGAGAAAGGTGCTGAGTATTATGAAAAAGCCGGTAAACTGAATGAGAAAGATGAATACACTTCATCTGAAAATTTATTCCGTGCAGCCATGGCTTTTGAAGTAGCAGGCAAAAAAGAAAAAGCAGCTGATTTGCTGAAAATTCTGAAAGAAAAATATCCAAAAACACAAACAGGCGGACAGGCAGATAAATATCTTGCCCGTTTGGGAGTTGTGAACAATGATTAATTAAACAATCGCTTAACCAATTGTTTTATGGCAGAGGTTAGCAATAGTAATTTATATCAGTTAACTGCAGGCACTCATGATTTTTCGGGTGCCTGTGTTGTGTTGGTACGTACCGAATGGAATGCGGCCATTGTAGATGAACTGGAAAAAGGCTGCTGCAAGGTATTAGAAGAGTTTGGTGTAAAAGAAGTTGTAACCGTTACAGTACCCGGTGCAGTAGAAATTCCCTTTGCTGTAAAAACGTATTGGGAAAATAAGTCACGACATATCAATACCCGTCCGCATGCGTTTATAACATTGGGTTGTGTGATAAGAGGCGGTACGCCTCATTTTGAGTATGTATGCAAAGCAGTTGTGGATGGTGTAACACAATTAAACATGCTGATTGATGTGCCTACAATCTTTGCTGTATTGACAGTGGAAAATCAGCAGCAGGCAGAAGAACGTATTGGCGGCATACATGGCCATAAGGGCGAAGAAGCTGCCATCACCGCACTGAAGATGATTGTATTGAACTTATCTTTAAAAAAATAGCTTGCTTCACCTGGAGAAAGAAAACAGGAATGTCTTTTATTTTTCTTCCCGGCATTATAACATTTACACCTTATCTTCTTTGTTCATATGAATGTTCAATTATTTATTCCCTGCTTTGTTGATCAGCTTTATCCGGAGACTGCTTTTAATATGGTGAAGGTGCTGGAAAAATTTGGCTGTACAGTTTCATACAATGCCAATCAAACCTGTTGCGGCCAACCGGCTTATAATGCAGGCTTCCAGGATGAATGCAAGGATGTAGCAGGAAAGTTTATGAAAGATTTTGCCGGAACAGATTATATCGTTGCACCCAGTGCTTCCTGTGCAGGATTTGTTCGAAACTATTACAGTAAGATATTTGACAACTCCTCTGTGCATAATGAAGTAAAAGGAATGCAGAAACGACTGTTTGAATTCAGTGAGTTTTTAACGGATGTACTGAAAGTGGGAGATATTGGTGCAAAACTGGAAGGCAAGGCAACTTACCACGACAGCTGTGCTGCATTACGTGAATGCAGGATCAAAGCAGGTCCACGCAAATTATTAAGTCATGTAAAAGGGCTGGAGCTGGTAGAAATGAATGATAATGAAACCTGCTGTGGCTTTGGCGGTACCTTTGCTGTAAAGTTTGATACAATTTCTGCTGCTATGGCGGATCAGAAAGTTAACAACGCACTTGCTACAGGTGCTCAGTATATGATCTCTACCGATCTCAGTTGTTTGATGCATCTTGATGGATATATTAAACAGAAAGGGCACAATCTCAAAACCATGCATATTGCTGATGTACTGGCGAATGGATGGTAATGCAATGGATAATTTTATAATGGATAAATGATAATTTTGGGTATTGTAATTATCCATTTTCAATTACACAATTATTAATTAATTATATGGCTCATTGGTTAGTAAAATCAGAACCGTTTAAATACAGCTGGGAACAGTTTGTAAAAGATAAACTCACTTTCTGGGATGGGGTACGCAATTATGCTGCACGCAACAATCTCCGTGACATGAAGAAAGGAGATGAACTGTTTTTCTATCACAGCAACGAAGGACTGGAAATTGTAGGTATTGCAAAAGTGGCGAAGGAAGCTTACCAGGATCCAACAACAGATGAAGAGGCTTGGGTGGTAGTTGATCTGAAACCGGTACGGAAATTAAAGAAGCCTGTTACACTTGTACAAATGAAAGTAGACAAACGTTTAGCAAATATGGATCTGCTGCGCCTCGGGCGTTTAAGTGTGGGAAAGGTGACAGATGAAGAATGGAAAATTGTACTGGAGCTGGCAGGGGAGTAAGCTAAGAGTTCAAAGGAGTGAAAAGAGAAAAAGAGATGGTTGCTGAAATGTGTAGCCATCTCTTTTTTTATAATCAGGAATTTCACTCTTTTGAACTCTTAGCTTTTTTTAACAAATTTCTTCGGTTACTTTTTATTGTTACCCGGTATCAATGTCAGATTCTGTTGCAAAAGAATCTGTTCTTCTCACAGGATACATCAGCAGTTGAATGATTTGTTTTGCCGGCAATGAATTCAGCAATTACTCTTCTGCTCCTGCACCTGACTTCCTTTATTTAAAACATTCAAATCAAAATCAAAATGAAAAAAATCATTTTGGCTGTCATTATACTGGCAGCCGCTGGCGGAGCTGTGTATTATTATTTTCAAACAAAAAAACCTGCTACCACTTCAGTAAGCTCTTATCAAAAAGCAATTCTCGGAGAATGGAAAATTGATTCGATTACTTCAAAAGACAGTAACAGCATTGGTTTGCTGATGCTGTCGCTCGATTCTAATCTTACAAAGTATACGTTTCGATTTACTGCTGAGGGGGACATTACACAACTGCTCAACGATAGTATTATGCCACAGAAAGGAAAGTATGAATGGAAAGACAGTTCCCGGCTTGTTATCATTGAAGGCGATTCATTAACTGATCAGGAAATAATGCAGGTACTTACGTTTACACCTGAACAATTAAGTTTAATGAGTGCTGATAGTGCAGTAGTACACTTTAAGAAAAAGAAGTAAACTGTTAAGTCCGGCTGATGAAAACATTGGCCGGACAATTTTATGTAAATCAAATTTTCCTGCATCTGTATAAAAAATAATTTATGAGATACATTCATTTCATCTTCATTGTCTTTTTGTTTTTAGCATGTAACCGTTCTGAAGCAATAAAGAATAAAGTACAGGACATTGCTCTGAATTCACCGGCTATTACCAAGGAAGAAGAAGTTGCACCTGCAGCTGATACAACTGCCGCAGCTGAAGCCCCCCATCCCGGAGATCCGCAACAAACAAAGCAACCGGCAAAACCCTCCCAAACACCAGAAAGCAAACCAGACTGGAACAAGAAGATTATCAAAACAGCAGTGCTGAATGTTGAAGTAAAAGATTATCAAAAGTTCAATCAGCTTGTTCATTCATCCGCCAATCAATTCGGTGGATATATTGCTGATGAGCAGCAAACAGAAACAGAATACAAAATTGAAAACATTATTACCATTAAAGTTCCTGTTGATCAGTTCAAGGCAGTAGTTGATTTTCTTACAACAGGTGACGGTAAGATCAATGAAAAGAAAATCAGTTCTGAAGATGTAACTACGCAGTATGTAGATACAAAATCAAGACTGGAAGCAAAGAAGCAGGTTCGCCTGCGTTATCTTGATTTGCTGAAGCAGGCAAAAAATATGGAAGAGATTCTGCAGGTGCAGAATGAGATCAATGAAATACAGGAAGAAATTGAAAGTGCTGCCGGAAGAATCAACTACCTGTCGAATGCATCAGCAATGAGCACCATCCATCTTACTTTTTACCAGGTGGTAAATGCTTCTGCAAAGGATGCTGATCATATCAGTTTCTGGACGAAAACAAAGACAGCATTTGCAAGCGGATGGAATGGTTTGGGTGATGTGCTGGTGGGCATTGTCTATATCTGGCCTCTGCTGATTGGTGTTGTACTTGCTGTATTTCTCATCAAACGAATTTCAATGAAAAAGAAAAATACAACACAGGCTTAATCATACATAAAAAAGTAACCTGGGCAAACATGCCCGGGTTACTCCTGTGTTAAAGATTTTCTTTTAGAATATAAATAAACTCATTTCTCTCAATCATTCTTGCGCCCAAACTTTCCAAATGTTCGGTGTACACCTGGCAGTCAATTAATACTACACCTTCCTTTTGTAAGTGCTGAACAAAAGCAATGAATGCATACTTACTTGCATTGCTCACTTTGGCAAACATACTTTCGCCAAAGAAGAGTTTGCCCATGCGGATGCCATATAAACCACCAACCAGTTCATGATCCTTCCATGCTTCCACACTAACTGCATAGCCAAGTTTGTGCAGTTGAGTGTATGCTTCTTCAATTTCAGCGGTAATCCATGTTCCATTCTGTCCTTTTCGTTTTTGTCTGCCACAGTTAAGGATTACTTCTGTAAAAGCTTTGTTCATGGTGATCTTAAATGATCTTCGTTTAAACAGCTGCTGCATGCTTTTACTCACATACAATTCTTCAGGAAATAATACAAAACGTGGATCGGGGCTCCACCAGAGAGGTGGTTCATCATCATTATACCAGGGAAAAATACCACTGCGGTAGGCAAGTAACAAACGTTCGGGGCTCAGATCGCCACCAATTGCCAGCAATCCATCTGCTGCAGATTGCTCAACCGGAGGAAACCAAAGCTTATCTGTTAATACCTGTAAAGACATGTGTAAAATAACGGGAATGTAGGGGAAGAAAAAAATCAGGCAACCACTTCAACAGTTGCACCAATGCCTCTGTCTGTAATGGCATCGCATAAAGGTTTCAAATCATCATACGAGCCATTCTTAACGGCATACTTGCCTTTGGTATGAATAAACCAGGCGCATTGTTCAGCCTGTTCAGGTGAATGTCCGCATACATCAACCAGTGTTTCTATCACCCATTCAAAGGTATTTACCTCATCATTCCACATGATTAAGTGACAGGGATTTTCAACATCTGTGAGTACATCTGTTTCAATCAGCTCTTTAGTATGTGTGGAGAATTTGATCATGCTCGCTGCAAATTTAAAAAACGTAAGCCAGAAAAAATAATTCATTCATAACCTGCAAGCAACAATTAAGGCCCGAATTTTGTCTAACAATCAACTTAGCCAACATTTTCATGAAATTTCGACTGCTTAACAGAAAGAAAGACACCGATAAGAACCCTCCCGATGGGAAGGCAATCGTACTTTCCATCAATTCCACCAATCGTGGACTTGATTTTCTTGTTGAGCTTTTTCAGAAAATAAGACCGGCTAATGTAAATAAAACAGAAGAAGCTGAACTCAAGTTCAAAGCATTTTTATTTCAGTTGCAGGATGATAAGTCGCTGCTGTTCTCACTCCGCCGGTCACTGCTTTCTCAATTCGTCAACAGTGATATTACAACCGCATTAACGGAAAGCGGACTCATTAGCTCAAGAGGATTTATACAGGAACTGATTTCGAAAGTGAAACATAAGTTCCTTCCTGCATTATTGAAGCCAACAGATTTTTTGTTTGTGATTGAGCAAATCTTTTATAAAAAGGATGATTATGTGTGGATGGAAAATATTGATGAAGATTTATGGATCAGATTTTTTGAATTGATTGGTATAGAAGTGAATCTTTCAGAGCCGCAGCTGATCAATCAGCTGTCACAATCAATGCAGGTATTGTCGTACCGCCTGTCGATGATGGGTTTGGAAAAAGAAGTAACCCGGCAGTATGAAAAAGTGAACGATGCCACTTTTCCTTTTTTGGAACAGAACCGTTTGGTGAACCTGCTCATTGAGAAAAAACAGAAAACCTATCACGAACAAAAGAAGATTCTGGAAGGTATTGCTGAAGCCCTGCACAATTGCTTGCAGAGTATTAAATGGATCAAAGAACAGCGTAAAGAAGTGGGCACAAGCCTTGCTGAAACATTCCTGCTCACACGTATGGAGCAGCATGTGAAACGCATCTTCATGATCATTGATGCGCTCGATAACGACAATCAATTCAACACAAAACGGTTTATTCATTACTTCATTACTGTTATAAGAAATCAAAACAGGAAAAACAGTTTGGGTGAATTCCTTTCGCAGAATTTTGGATTATTGGCTTACCAGATATCTGAGCATGGCGGCAAGCGGGGCGATACCTTTATCACAAAAACAAAAAAAGAGTTCTATTTACTTTTTTTAAGTGCATTGGGTGGGGGCTTTATCATTTCATTTATTGCCATTACTAAAAATCTGCTGGGGAAACTGGTTATTGCACCTTTCTGGCATGGTGTATTATACAGTACCAATTACAGTATTGGATTTTTATTGATTCAGTCAACCGGTTCAACACTTGCAACAAAGCAACCGGCATTTACAGCTTCAGCAGTTGCCAGTTCATTAGACAGTACTAAACTGCAGGGCAGGCCCGATTTGAATAGCCTGGCAACAACCATTGCGCAGGTTTCCAGGAGTCAGATAGCTTCATTCGCCGGCAATCTCCTCGTGGTGTTTCCATTAACTTATTTACTGGCGATGTTGTTTTTTGAAGCAACCGGAACCAAAATAGCAACCGGGGTAGAAGCTCTTGGATTATTAAATGCCCAGCATCCGTTTAAAAGCCTTGCATTATTATATGCCTGTTTTACCGGCTTTTTTTTGTTTTTAAGTGGGTTGATTGCAGGCTGGGTGGAGAATTATGTGGTGTATGCACAGTTACCTCAGCGCATCAGGTTACATCCTTTCCTGCAACATAACCTGGGAAAAAGGCAGATGCGTTGGTTGATTGATATGGTAGAAAACAGGCTCGGTTCTGTTGCGGGCAGTATATCACTTGGTTTTTTCCTGGGGATGGCATCCTTTTTTGGAAAAACATTTGGAATCCCTTTCGATATCCGTCATATCACTATCTCAGCAGGCAATACGGCTATTGGCTTTTTTGGAATGGAAGGCCCGGTTGATTACCGTTATCTCTCCATCATTCTGCTTGGTGTTGCATTAATCGGCTTTCTCAACTTCTTTGTGAGCTTTGGCTTTGCATTTTATGTGGCCGTAAAATCAAGAGGAATCAGGCTGAAAGAATATCCTGAGCTTTTAGGGATATTATGGAGATATATGAAAAGGAGTCCGGCAGATTTTGTGAGGCCACCAAGGGCATAGAACATCGTTAAGCAAACATAGTAAAATAGAAAAAAGCCTCAATTGAGGCTTTTTTTGTGGGAGCACACGGGCTCGAACCGCAGACCCTCCCGATTGAAAATCGGGATGCTCTGAATCAACTGAACTACTTATTATTAATCAATGTTTCAATTTTCTTACGACTTTTCCAGGCCTTTACCTCACGCTCTCTGAGATACGCTTCTTTTTTCGTTTGATATTCTTCCATGTGAACAACAGTCCAGTCGCCTTTATTTCCTGTAAATCCTTTATGTTTAGAGTTATGCTTGCGCAGGCGTTCAACTATAAGATCACCAGTATGACCTATGTAGTATTTATCAATTGTTTTGGAATATAAAATATAGAAGATATACATAAAACAAAACCCCGAATTTCTTCGGGGTTAATTTGTGGGAGCACACGGGCTCGAACCGCGGACCCTCTGCTTGTAAGGCAGATGCTCTGAACCAACTGAGCTATGCTCCCTTTTTGGGAGGGCAAAGATAAGGGTATGATCCTTTTTGCAAAAACTTTTTTTCAATCTTTTTGAGATATTTTTTAATGTAATCAGGGTTCAGTTGCGTCTGTATATTTTTTCAGCGATGTGCCAATGATGTAAGTCCAGCCTTCAGCAAAACTTTTTTTTGCAAAATCAGGGTTATCTGCGGGGAAAGTTTCCAACCCTTCATGCGTTAATTTCAACCTGCTTTTATCTCCTTCTGCAAATAATTCAAAATGTACAAATGAGTAGCCTTCATACCCCTGGTACCGCCAGCTGTAAGTAAGTTTTTCTTCAGCAAGCACATCTGTAATCTTACAAATGTGCAAATACTTTTCTCCTTTTGTGCCTTCACCATAAAACTGGAATTGAAAACCAACTACGGGTTTAAATTCAGCAAGATCAAAATACCATTGCTTCATTTCGTCTTTGTCAGTTATGGCTTTCCATACAACTGCTGAAGGAGCATTGAGCAGCTGTTCAATGATAAAAGGGGAAGAGGACATTTGTTACAGTTTATGTGATGACCTGTTATTTATTCAAGCACCATGCATTGGTATCCATGCCTGTTCATGACTTCAATAATTTTTTCCGGGATGATATGGTTGGCTTCCACTCTCAGTATCTTATCACAATCGTGCATATCAAAATTAATCCTGCTTTCATTGAAGTGTGTAACAAGAAGCGCCAGCATCCGCTCAGCCTGAGTACGATCTATTACATTTGTTTTGAATACCTCAATCATACTGTTGATTTTTTTACTCATGAGATAGAAATTTTATGACTTTAGAAGTTTTGTTTCATCCATGTATAAAATTTCCCATTGATGACCATCGGGATCTGCAAAGCCATGCTGGTACATCCAGCCATGATCCTGCGGATCAGCATAAATTGAGCCTCCTGCTTCAACAGCCTTCCTTACCAGCTCTTCTACTTTCTCTTTGCTTTCAGCATCAATGGCAATTAATACTTCCGTTGTTTTTGTAGCATCAGCAATTTTTTTCTTTGTAAAGGTCTGAAACATGGGCTCAGTAAGCAGCATTGCATAAATACTGTTATCATTGATGATGAGACAGGCCGCTTTCTCATCGGTGAATTGCGGATTAAATGAAAATCCAAGATGTGAAAAAAAGCTGATTGTTTTCTGCAGATCTTTTACCGGCAGGTTGACGAATATTTTGGTTGGCATGATTTATTTTTTAATGATGATTGGTTTACGGCTATTGAAAAAATGTTCAACAACTATTGTTCTGCCAGTTGTTTTACATTCTCCAGTGCTTTTGGCCAGATGGTTATAAACATATCTTTAAATTCTTCAGTGATGTCCATATCAATACTTAATTCTGTTTTATTGCCGGCTTCTTTCAATGTGTAATTTTCCTCTGAACCCGACCATGCTTTTACTCTTTCACTGGTAGTGTCTTCAATTCCATTCATTACTTCACCCAAATGTTTAAACGACATAAATTCGTTTGGCTTATTTACAGCCACCATGCTCACCATACCCTGTCCTTTTGGATCAAGAAATAAAACTTTTGTTCCTTCTTTCCAGTTATCTGTTACTGCATGCGAGCCTTCTGTAAAAGCACTGGTCCATTTTCTGTAACTGTTTTCATCCCAAAGAACATTCCACACTTTTTCTTTGGGGGCATTAATGCTGGTTGAAAAATGAAGTTTTTCCATTTGTGTAAGGTTTATTGATGAATAATCAGCCAGACTTTTAATTCTGACCGTCTTTCTTTTTGTTTAAATAATAGTCCCGTTGCTTTTTATCTAATTTTTCAATCGAGTAACGGAGTAAAGTGCGGGGCATTGAGGCTGCATATTGTTCTAAAAAATCCAATAGCTTTTTCCTGTCTTTATCACCTGCAAAGCGGAGCATCCATCCTGTACCCTTATGCACTAAATCTTCTTTGTCTTTCAGCAGCAACTCAGCAATCTTAAATGTATCATCCGTTTCGCCCTGCCTGATGAAATAACAGGTGCTAAGTATTGCCGTTCTGCGTTCCCACATATTTTTTGAACGTGCCAGCTTGTAAAGAACAGTGCGTGGCTTATCAAACAAATAACTTCCTGTCATATGCAAACATCCCAAATCAACCAGGTCCCAGTTATTGATCCTGTCGTGCCGCTTCATGTACAGCGTATAAAATTCTTTTCTTCTGCTCTCTGTTATTTTTTTACTGCGTGATGCTTTGTCCATAATGCTCACTGCTCCAGCTCTAACTTCATGAATGGGACTTTCCAGTAATTTTTCAATTTCCACGATGGGCATTTCACTGAACTCTTTTGCCAATGCAAAAAGGCTGCCCATTTTCACGCCTATGAATTGATCGCCTTCACCATATTCACCTTCGCCCAATTTAAAATAGCGCTGAATCTTTTTAAGCTCTGTTGCTGACTGCATCTTCTTTAACCGTTCAACAAATTGCTTTGCAGAAACATCGGCTGATGTTTTACTTACTGGTTTTGTTGTTTTAACGGTTGCCATATTCAGTTGCAGACATTCGTGCTGTTAAGCATTTTCTAAATCAGCGATAATCAGTTTATTCATTTTCAGCATGGCCTGCATCACTCTTCCTGCTTTTACAGAATCTTTATCGCTCAATAATTTTCCAAGTACAGGAGGTACAATTTGCCAGGATAAACCATATTTATCTTTTAACCAGCCGCACATACTTTCCTGTCCGCCATTGGCTGTAAGCTTTCCCCAGAGATCATCAATTTCCTGTTGTGTTTCACAATTCACCACAAAAGAAATGGCTTCCGTGAATTTAAACATCGGGCCACCATTCAATGCAATAAAATCCTGGCCATTAATTTGAAATGTTACTGTTAAAGGCTTGCCTCCCGGCCCCGGTGCGGCACCTGTTTTTTTACCATCTTTAAAAACAGAGATATAGAAATCAACGGCTTCTTCCGCATTACCGTCGAACCATAAGAAAGGAGTGATCTTTTGCATGTATTATTATTTAAGACGATTAAGAATTGTTTTTACTTTAAACCCGTTAAACTTTCTTTGCTTTTTTCAGCTGTTCTTTTTCCAGGTTCATCAGCACCCTGAATTTTACGATCTGTTTAATGAGTGCAAGAGGCAGTGGTTTATCAAGCGGAAACTGAACCGCACCCTTCGATCCTTTATACACCGACAGCTCTTTTTTAAAGGCTTCAATTCCTGAACCGGTGGGGTAGAAGCCGATATGATTTTTATACCCTCCAAAATAGACCAGTACGCCATGATATTTATAAGCCGGCATCATGTAGCTGATCAGTTCTTCTGCTTTTGGTGCAGCTGCTTTAATTGTTGCACGGAGTTTTTGCAGCATTGCCTGCACTTCTGGGGGAAACTGTTTAATATATGCATCCACATTTGCAGGTGCTGTTTTATTCATTGCCATTTTATTCGGTTTATATGTTCAGCACTCTGTTTACTTTTTTTCAAGATTCGCTTTCAGGTTTTCGAAGTTCTGCTGCATGTCTTTTCCCAGCAGTTTATCCATGAACAGGTTCATGATATTCATCGGGTATTTTGATTTGCCGGTGAACACTGTTGATACTTTCGTGTTACCGCCATCAACTGTACTTACAGTGGTGTTTGCATAATTCGTTCCTTTAAAGGGTTTTTGAAAACGGATTTCCATTTTTATACTTTCTCCTTCTTTCAGTTCAATAATTTCCTGTGCACCAACTCCCACATTCTTATCATCACTTGTCCAGGATGATATAAAGCCAACCTTACCATCAGTACCGGTATACACAATATTGATCTTTGGATCTTTCATTACCCATACGCTGTAATGTTCCTGGTTCCTGATCAACTTCAGGTAATCAAACACTTCCTGTTTAGGTTTTTGAATGATAACCTGTTTTTCCAGTCTGAAATCTTTTTTAACAAACAGGGCAACCAAAAGAATAAGTGCAATAATGCCGGCAATGATGAATAAGATGGAAAGAAGAATTTTCATGACAAATGAATTTTGTAATAAATGGTTGATGGTAAAATATTAATTTTTTACTGTTCTTTTTCTGTTGCGTGGAAATAATGGATAAAGATGTACAGCAGGCTGATCAGCGGAAAGAAGCAGCTTTAAAAAAAGAGCAACTGCCCGATGCTTAGTCCGGTATATTTTTGGTTTCATGATCGCTGATTAAACGGTGATTGTTTCGCAGTAAAGTTAGTTCTATACCGGAGGAAACCCGGGTGCTTCAAACGTCAATATTGGGGGCATTTGCGACAAAATATTTTTATCTTACAGTTTAAATCAGTTTAATATGATACAGGTTGGAATCATCATTCCTCATGAATACAGGTTGCTGAGTATTGCCGCAATTCTTGATGTGTTTGAGGCTGTGAATAAAGTTCAGAAGGAGAAGGGACTTCCCGGGCAATACCACATCACACTGTTTTCACTTCCGGAAGGGCAGCCTGTTTCTTTTCATGGATATGAAACGAAATCTATTCACGAAGAGGTGAAGCAGGAGCTGATCCTGATTCCCTCTTTTTCAACAGAAAATATTCAGCTGGCTGTTCAGAAAAGTGCAGCATTTATTCCCTGGTTAATAAAGCAGTACCAGGCAGGTGCAGAAATAGCCAGTTTGTGCAGCGGTGCATTTTTATTTGCTGCCACAAAATTATTGGATGGAAAAGTTGCCACCACGCATGTGGATGCAGGCAGTGGATTTGCCGCCGCTTTTCCTGACGTAAAATTAAGAGTGGATAAAACGGTAACACAGGACGGCAGACTTTATACCAGCGGTGGTTCCACTTCCTCTTTTCACTTGTTACTGCACCTTGTACAAAAGCATTGCGGAAAAGATATGGCTGTACGCATTGCCAAGATCTTTGCGATTGATATGGACAGGCACAATCAATCTTACTTCAGCACCTTCCGTCCATCGCACCAGCATAACGATGAACTGGTGGCATTGGTGCAGCAGAAAATTGAAACCGGTTATCATGAAATTGAAACCATTGAAGAAATCATCAGGGACATTCCATCGAGCAGGAGAAATTTAGTGCGAAGGTTTAAACAGGCAACAGGTATTGCACCTATTGAATATCTGCAGCAGACCCGCATTGAAGCATCAAAAAAATTACTGGAGCAAACCAACCAGCAGATGGCTGAAGTAATTACACATACAGGCTACAATGATCCAAAAGCATTCCGCAAAGTATTCCGTAAGATTGTTGGCATGACGCCGACTGATTACAGGGAGAAGTTTCAGATGAAGTAGGGGAGTATGCTTTAAAGAAGTCAAGTTTCGATATAACTAAAGGTTAATAATCTACTCGTAAACTTTAATTAGACTCCAATGCTCTTTTATCTTCTTTCCTTTTGAAAACTCGTCCAGCCAATTTTTCTTGAACTTTGGGTTCATGTTTAATGTGTCAGGCAAATAGGTCAACTTATATTGAGGCGTAATCCAGAAAACAATAAAGTCGCCGATGTCACTTCTGTAAGATGTTCCAATAAAATCAAATTTATCTTTTAATGCAGTCAACTCAGTGAATTTAACAAAAGGGTCTTTGTTTGGGAATAAATCTTTTGTCAAAACCGAAGTGTCATTTATATGATCTTGTCCAAGGTTGTCGACCTGCAGAATTCTTACTATTGTGTCGTTTCGTTGAAAAAAAGTGTATTGATAGTATACTGATGTATCAAAAATAAAAGAGGATGCAAAATCATTAACGAAATTCAACTGTCTAAAAATGGACAGTACGATGGTGTCATGATTTGCTTTATAAGTACATGTGTAAAGTGTTGTATCTGCTGAAAGCTTTTGCCAAAAGTCATGGTCTCCTCTTCGTCCGTAGCTGTATTCCTTTAAGAGGGTTAATGAATTGCTGTCAATATTTTTTGCAAGGTTTAGTGCAGCCTGTTCGGCGACTTTCTCTGGCTGAACTGAAGTGTTGCATTTAACACTAAGTGTCAAACTTAAAAATGTTGCTATGTAAATTAGAAAACGTCTCACAATCTTGAAGTAAACACTAAGATAGGTAATATAAATTTTGTTTGTCTAACGCCCCGGTTCGTGTCTCACGAACCGAAAGTTGTTGTTTAAAATTGGTTCGTGAGACACGAACCATGGCGTGGAAGCGAAGACTAAAAACAAAAAATACTGTAATAAAACAACCGCCAAAATTTATGACCCTCTTTTTAAAGGCGGCATAAACCTGCGGCGGCTGTTAAGAACTTCAAAGATAATATATCAATAGATTTGTCCTAACGATAATCTAAAAAGTATAATTTCAATTGATTCATTTTCATGACTTTTTAACTATTTCCTTTCCACGTTGGCGAGGAAGCCGACATGAGCTGAGATACAATAAATTGAGCATGGAAAACTGTTAAAAGCCATTGATCTTTTCGCCTGTTTCCTGTTTAACTTTCAAGGCTCTCTTTGTTACTTTTAAATCTCTGAAGTATCCTGTTGTGCCAATGTCTACATATAACCCAATTCTTCCTTTTTTATGAGTACCCAGCATTTTATCTACAACAAAAGTGGAGTATTTCATATTATTTATGAACATTTCAGCAGTTTCACCATTTACTTCTATCCGCATCGTAATCCACTCATTTAAAGCAACTGGAGCTGAACCTTCATATTTACCCGGGTTTGTTTTCCGTAAAGTGTCAAACTTTGCATGCGGATAAGAAAAATATTGTACTGTGTGATTTCTGTATTGCTGATTATTAACTCTGCCGACTTTTGGTCTCAGGTAAATACTCTCAAATGCAGAATCGTCTTCTTTAACTCTGAAGTATATTCCAATAAATCCTGCAATGCCAGCATAAGGTGGGGGATTTTGAAGTTGGCTATACATTTTCACTTCGATAGTTCCGTTTTCAAAGTCATCCAAACCAATAAGCCTTGCATAATGCGGCTCATCAACTGTTGCTTCAATATTAGTACTGTCAAAAGGAAGTGCAGCCAGGTCCCGTTCAATTTTCAATACTTCTTTACCCTGAAATTTAATAATTTCTCCGGTTACGTTGTGAAGCCCGAAGCTTTGTTTTCCAAGCGTTAATCTTTTCCAATTGGCAGGGCTTTGGGCAGTAACGCTAAATGAGATTCCCAAAGCGAGACATAAAGATGTAAATAGTTTGATGATATACATACTCTTGTGATTTTATGTTTAGATAATTACAGTTTTACAATTTCGCAATCGCTTCGGTTGCAGTAACAGCTTTGCCCAATGCACCAAATTCGTGTAAATCGCCAAACACTTCAATACGGATGGATTGGTCTAAACCACCCACTTTTACGGCATCAAAACCATTTTCCTGTATCAGTTGCTCTATTGCTGCATCAACAGTGGTATTGTCAGCAGCATAAAATAATACAGATTTTTCAGGCGTTTGAAATGCTGCATTTGCTAAAGAAGCTGCTCCCAATGTTCCGAATGCTTTAACCAGTATTGCACCCTGTGGTAATATGGCAGCGTTCAGCTGTCCTGCAGATTCTTTTTCGCCAATAATCTTTTTGAATCCGCCATTTTCGTCTGGTGCAATAGGATTGGAAGGGTCAATGATGATTTTTCCCTGGAGTTCAGTACCATATTGTTCAAACAATTCCTGTATGGTGCTGAACCAAACAGACAGTATAATAGTATCAGCATTCTTAATGGCGTCGCCAGTTTCAGCTGCTGTTGCAAGTGTTCCTAATTCCTGTGCCAATGCTTTTGCATCTTCTGATTTCCGGCTTGCAATAATAACCGGACGATTACCTTTTACAAAATTCCGGGCTATTGTTTTTCCAATGTTTCCTAAGCCAATTACGGCTACTTTTGATGTTGTTGTCATAATAATTTGTTTTTATTTTTTATAATAGAATTATTTTCCTAAGCCAATTTGATTCATGTAGGTTTGATTGTCCCAAAACAAATGTTCTTCAATCATAGTGCCATCTGTTCCCCAAATTCCTATAGTTGCCATTGGCATTTTAAATGCTTTGCCGGTGGGTTGAATAAATTTTCCATTTCCAATAGGCATTGGTTTGGTAAATGTTCCCTCAAATACACCTGTTACTGCAGTCATATTTCCAGAGCCGAAGCGAATGGGATGTACTTTAATTCTTGTGTCGGGGGCATATACAAACAAGGCTTTCAAATCTTCAATGTGTTTTTTAATTCCGGTTGTAATATGTCCGTCAGGCCAAATTACTTTAATGTCTTTTGAATGACTTTCGTGCATCCTGGTCCATTCCTGATTACTGAATATGGTGTAATCAAGCGTATCGAACGTAGCAAGATGTTTCGCAATCTCTTCGTTTCCCGATGTGAGTTGTGTAATTTGATTTTTTAGTGAATCAATTTCTGTCTTGTTTACAGAATTGTTTCCATTGTTTCCGCAGCTTGTAAGGGTTACTATTGCGGCAATGGTTACTATTGCTGTTAATGTTTTAAATGTTGTCATACTATTTCTTTTTAAGTTTTAAGAATAAATTGATAATGCAAAGGTGCCCCGGAAAGAAGCCTCTCTCCAATGCACTGCATCAAGAAATAGTATTGATGTAGTTTAAGGTTTTTTGGATTGCCTGTTTCTTAAACGGCTTAAAAACTCGGGTGTAATGCCCAAAAATGAAGCGATTTGTGTTTGCGGCAGCCGGTTGCTGAGATGCGAGTAAGTTTCTGAAAAGGATAAATACCTTTCTTCGGCTGTAGAACTGATATTTTCCAACAATCGCTTTTGCAGCGATACAAAACTATTTTCAATCAGCACCCTGAAAATGCGGTCGAACTTAGGAGCTTTTGTATAAAGGAAAACTAAATTGTCGTAGCTGATTTGCAAAACCATTGTGTCTTCCAGAGCATCAATATTGAGATCAGAAGGTTTACGTTCATGAAAACTACCGATATTGCTCAACCACCAATTTTCGGCAGCAAATTGTATAATATGGGTATTGCCTTTGTCATCTGTTTTGTACATCCGCAGGCAACCCCGCACAATAAAATTGAACTGATTACACACATCGCCTTCCTGTAATACATATTGCCGCTTTCGGTACAGTCGTGGTTTGAATAATTCAATGACCAATTGTTTCTCTTCGTTGTTTAAGGGAATTACTGTTTGAAAGTAGTTCAACAGAGGTTCAATTTGTGATTGTATTATGTCGTCTTTGTTCAATTTAGTTTTTCTGTTGATGTTGCAGGAGGCTGTCTGTTTGAGTTGCCCACAACGCTTTGATTGGCGTGATAAGTTGAATAAAACCAATTCATTCACGATCTAATTTAATACAAAAGCTCAAACTGCAGCCAAAAAAGAGTCAATGTTTTCAAACAGCTTACGTAAGAAGTGAAATAGTATTATTTGCTACTGTTTTTTCTGAATAGTTATATATGAAAACACGACTCTCATTCTTCCAAACATGTGAATGATGTAAGTTTTACACGCAATTGTGTAACAACCGCCGCAGCCTTTAGCGGTACTTTTAATGACCTTCTTTCTGCCGGTGTTTTTCCGTCAGCTAGTTGATGTTCAACTGTAAAATTCTTCCATGTCAATAATCAGATTATTCATAGTTACGTTTATTTTTTCTTCGGTACTATTATCGTGCAAAACCGGTAAAAAAAAAATTTAAAAGCAGTTGATTCCTCCCGTTACGACCTGCGAAATCCGGTCAAAATTAAATTACCTGATGATTTAGCCGAGATATCAGGCATAATATACTATCCAAAAGATACTTCTGTTTTTGCCATTAAAGATGAGGATGGAATTCTGTATAAAATTTACCTCAACAGGAAAGATGTTATTACGAAATGGCGTTTTGATAAGAAAAGGGATTTTGAGGATTTGGTTCTGCACGACAGTATATTCTACATTTTGATCAGTAATGGAGATATTGAATCAATAAAATTTGGAGCAGCCGATTCTGTTATCACTGATAAATCAAAATTTGAAGGGGGTGGTAAAGTTGCAAATGAATTTGAAGCAGTGTATTATGATGACAGCCTGCAGCAGCTTGTATTACTGTGCAAGGAGTGCGATGGAGACGGAAGTAAAACAGTAACTGCCTGGGTATATAATATTTCAACACAGGTGTACACGTCACTGGTTTATGCAATCGATGTTGAACCTATTGCAAAAAAACTGGGTGTAGATAAACTGAAACTGCGTCCATCGGCAGCAGCCATTAATCCTGTAACAAACGAACTCTATATCCTGTCTTCACTGAGTCATTTAATTGTTGTTACAGACAGGAAAGGAAAGTTTATCGATCTCTATGAACTTGACCCCGGCATTTATACACAGCCCGAAGGCATTGCATTTACGCCGGATGGTGATTTAATCATTTCCAACGAAGGGCTTGAGACGGGAAAGCAGAGTATTTTAATCAGCAGGAACAAACGAAAAGGTTTATGAAAAAAGTCAGTATAGTTTTATGGAGCATGTTTGCATTACATTCTGTTGCTGTTGCACAGGACAGCATACAGGCAAGAATCATCTTAATTGGTGATGCTGGGCAACTTACAAACGGAAGGCACCCTGTTATTTCTTCGGTTAAAAAAAATATTCTGATTGACGAAAAAACCACCGTCATCTATCTCGGCGATAACCTGTATAAAACAGGAGTACCTGATAATTCATTACCAACCTATGAAATTGCAAAAGCTCCTCTTGATTCTCAAATTCATATTGGAGGAAAAAGCAAAGCGAAGATTTATTTTGTACCCGGTAATCATGATTGGGCAGCAGGCGGACCGAATGGCTATGAGTCTATTTTAAGAGAGCAATCTTATATCGATTTCCTGGGAAATAAAAACGTAACTATGTTTCCAAGGGATGGTTGTCCCGGCCCCGTTGAAGTAAAAATTACTGATGATGTTGTTTTAGTGATGATGGATACACAGTGGTGGTTGCATGAAAATGATAAGCCCGGTCTGGAGTCAGATTGTCCGTATAAAACAAAAGCCGAAGTGTTGATTCAGCTCGATGATATTCTTGCAAAGAATTCAAGGAAAGTTGTGCTGCTGGCATTTCATCATCCGTTCAGGAGTTACAGTTCGCATGGTGGATATTTTACACTGAAGCAGCATATATTTCCATTTACTGATTTCCGGCCTAAGCTCTATATTCCATTGCCTGTTCTTGGTTCTGTTTATCCAATAACACGTTCTGTTTTTGGAGTATCGCAGGATTTGCAGCATCCGCTCTACCAGACAATGGTAACTTCCATTGAAGCAGTGGTAAAACGTCATCCCAATGTAATTTATGTTGCAGGACATGATCATTCATTGCAGGTAATCCAGGACAGCGGTTACAATTATATCGTGAGCGGCAGTGCAAGTAAAAATTCAAGAGCATCGAAAGGAAAGAAGAGTTTGTATGCTTCACCGAAGTCGGGTTACGTTACACTGGAAATTACAAAAACAAAGCATGTGCAGGCCAGCGTGTATGTATTAGATGGCGACTCTACAAAGAAAGATTTCACAAAAAATATTCTCGATTTTTCAAAAGTTCCTGTGCCGGAAGCTGATATTACCCGTGAAGTAGATTATAAATTCAAGGATAGTGTGGTTGTGTCTGCCAGTAAACGGTATGTAGCCAGATCCGGCTTCCAGAAAACGTTTTTAGGAGAGAACTACCGTAAGGAATGGAATACGCCCATCACAATGAGAGAGTTTAATATCCGTAAAGAAAAGGGCGGACTTACGATTAAAAGTATGGGAGGCGGTAAGCAAACAAAATCGTTACAGCTGGTTGATAAGAATGGTACAGAATGGGCAATACGATCAGTAGAAAAAGATCCTGAAAAAGGAGTGCCGGCTAATTTAAGAAATTCATTGGCGCAGTGGATTGTACAGGATGTAATTTCTGCCAGCCATCCGCATGCACCATTGGTTATACCTGAACTTGCAAGAGCTGTTGGAGTACTTACTGCAGATTATGAATTCTTCTATGTACCGGATGATCCTGCGTTGGGTTATTACAGAAAAATGTTTGCCAATACGGTTGTGATGCTGGAGAACAGGGACCCGGGTGCAGGTTTTGTTGATACCAAGAGTACCAATAAAGTAATCAATAAAATGATGGATGATAATGACCATCATGTTGACCAGGAAAAAGTATTGAATGCACGTTTGCTTGATATGCTTATTGGTGATTGGGACAGGCATGCTGATCAATGGAAATGGGGTACATCTGATACGGGTGTTGGTAAATTATACTTCCCGATACCAAGAGACAGAGACCAGGCATTTTTTAATTCTGATGGAATGCTGTTGAGAAAGATATCAAAAAAATCAATGCCTTTTTTGCAGGGATTTAAAATGAATATCAGGAATATCAATGGCTTCAATACTTCGGCAAGAGATTTCGACCGCTTCTTTATGAATAACCTTGATGAAGAAACCTGGAAGAGAATTACTGCCGATTTTCAGCAAAAGATGACTGATCAGGTAATTGACAGTGCAGTAACAAAATTCCCGGAACCTATTGTTGTGCTTGATGCAAAGATTATTGCCGATAAACTGAAGAACCGCAGGAATAAGTTATCAACTTATGCGATCACCTATTATAAATTTCTTTCAAAAACAGTTACAGTACCAGGCAGCAGTAAGGCAGAGTACTTCCATATTAAGAATCACAAGGATGGTTTGCAGTTAACGGTTTACAAGAAACTGGATAAGACTGATTCCGCCTCCGTAATGTTTACCCGTATTTTCAAGGATAATGTGACTAAAGAAATCAGGATGTATGGATTGAACGGCAACGATAAGTTTGAAATAGATGCAGATGTTCATTCAAAAATAAAACTGCGGATCATTGGTGGTAAAGGCAACGATACGTTTGACCTGAAAGGAAATATAAGGAACAGGGTGTACGATCTTACAACAGAAAAAAATTACGGAATCAATCTCAGGAGAACGAAGAATGAATTTTCATCTGATCCATCTGTCAATCTTTATAAAGGTTCCGATTTTCACTATACAAGAAAACGGTTTCCTCAATTGGATTTGGGATTTAATCCAGAGGATAAGCTTTTAGTGGGCATGGGATTTGCACTCCGCACATTTGGTTTCAGAAAAGATCCCTATGCAACCGACCAGCGTCTTGTAACACTGATTTCACCTTTTGAAGGTGCTTACCGTTTAAAATATGACGGAGTATTTAACCAGGTCATTTTCAAAAACGACCTTGTCATTCATTCTGAATTTGTAAATCCAACATTGAATAATTTCTTTGGGTTTGGCAATGAATCAACCTATGATAAAAGTAAACCTTTGTCGTTTTACAGGGTACGGTTTAAATTCTTTGAAACAGATGTACTGATCAGGAAACGGTTATTCGATGTGATACAGCTATCAGCCGGGCCGAGTTATTATCATTACTGGAGCAGGTTTGAAGACAACAGTAAACGTATTCTGGCCAATCCATCTGTTATTGGAAGTGATTCAGTCAGTGTTTATGGACTGAAACAATTCCTTGGATTAAAAGCAAAATTCGACATCAAGTATATTAACAATGAAGTATTCCCAACAAGAGGAATGACATGGTTTACAGAATTCAGTTCGATGTACGGGTTAAATTCAAATACGAAGAACCTTACGAAGTTAACATCTGATTTAACCATTTATGCAAGTCTGCAGGATGCAGCAAGAGTAGGAGCGATCCTTCGTTTTGGTGGCGGACATATTTTCAGTAAACATTATGAATATTTCCAGGCATTGGATCTTGGTGCGAATAATTTCCTGAGAGGATACAGGAAAAACAGGTTCTCCGGGTCATCATTAGCATATGCAAATGCAGAGCTGAGAATAAAACTGTTTAAGTCGCAATCGTATTTACTTCCGGGTGATGTGGGAGTAATGAGTTTCTATGACCTGGGAAGGGTTTGGCAAAAGGGTGAAACATCCCGTAAATGGCATGGAGCTTATGGAGGCGGATTTTATTTTGTTCCATACGGACTTGCAATGATGTCCTTTACTGTTGGATTTTCACCGGAAGAGAAACTGTTCAATTTTACACTCGGTACAAAATTTAAACTCGTTTTTTAAATGCTAAGCATGGATTCAAATGATTTTTATAAAAAGACGGAACAGTATGTTACCGGCCTGTTTCACGATAATAATAATCCTGAACTGCTTTTCCATAACCTGGCACATACAATCGATGTGGTTGACAGGACAAAGGAAATTGCCGGGCATTATTATCTCAGTGAAACTGATATGCTCACTGTTTATGTTGCCGCATGGTTTCATGATACAGGCTACCTTTTTACAGATGCAGAACATCATGAAGAGAAAAGTGTGGAACTGATGCAGGAATTTATGAAAGAGCATGCCCCCGATGAACAATTGGTTGATAAAGTGAAAGAATGTATCCTGGCTACACGCCCTCCCTGCAGGCACAGCAGTTTACTGTTTCAGATTATGTGCGATGCAGATACTTACCATCTTGGTACAAAAGAATTTAAAAACAGCAATCAGCTTGTATGGGAGGAGTATAAAGCAAAAGATCCCGCATTGGTTGAAAAAGACTGGGCCGGTAAAACAGTTGAATTATTAAAGAACCATGAGTTTTATACAAAGTATTGTAAAGATCTGCTGGATAAACGAAAAAATAAGAATATGAAAAAGCTGAAGAAAAAAGCGGAGGAAAAACCGCTTGAAAAAACAGAAGACGAACTCAGTCTTGCAGGGCTGGAAAAAGATAAATTGGGGTTGATGTCAAAAGGCATTCAAACAATGCTCCGGCTTACTTCTACGAATCATTTTCATTTGAGTGATATGGCCGACAGTAAAGCACATATACTAATATCTGTCAATGCAATTATCATCTCAGTTATTTTAAGTGTGCTGTTAAGAAGGCTGTCGGAAACGCCCTATCTCACCATTCCGACGATTCTGTTTTTGCTGGTTGCAGTAACTACCATTGTTATTTCTATAATAGCAACACGCCCCAAAGTAAGCGGAGGTGTATTTACCAACCAGGATATTATTGATAAAAAAACCAACCTTTTATTCTTTGGTAATTTTTACAAGTCCTCCTTTGAGGAATACAATGCAGCAATGAGGGAAATGATGAAAGATCCTGACTACCTGTATGGCTCATTGATTAAAGACATTTATACGTTGGGAACTGTATTAGGACGAAAGTACAAACTGGTACGCCTTGCCTATAATGTGTTTATGGTTGGAATCATTATGTCGGTGCTTGCATTCAGTATAGCGTTTTTCTTTTTTCACTCAACTGCAGCCAGTACTATTACACCGGCAACAGGATCGCCATTTTAATTAATCAATATGTTACATAACAGAGACCTGAGTTGGTTAGGATTTAATTTCAGGGTATTGCAGGAAGCATCCGACAGTACGGTTGCTTTATATGAACGGATGAAATTCCTGTCGATCTTTTCCAGTAACCTGGATGAGTTTTTCAGGGTACGATATCCGTCTGTTATTGCATTTTCTAAAATCAAAGAAAAGACAAGGAATAAGGCAAGTATTGTTATGACGGATGATACGGCTGAAAAAATTCAAAATGAAATCAACCGGCAACTGGGGTATTTCGGCAATGTGCTTACACAGGAAATTATTCCTGAATTAAAAAAGAACGGGATTATATTTTATTATAATTCTGATATCAGACCCGAGCACCGGAGTGAGATAAAAGAAATATTTCTATCCAATGTACTTGCATTTATTCAGCCTATTTTTCTGGAAACCGACAGTCCTCATGCATTTTTACCTGAGAACAATCAGCTTTATTTTGTTGTTACGTTGAGGGGACAAAGCCAGGGGATATTGAAACAGGCCATTGTAAATATTCCTTCAGATAAAGTAAAGCGTTTTTTTTCTTTAACTGCCCTGGAAGGAAATGAGTATGTTATTTTTCTCGATGATATCATCCGGGAAAACCTGCATTTTCTTTTTCCAAAACTGGAAATACTCAGTGTGTACAGTGTAAAGTTTAACCGGGATGCAGAACTGAATCTTACGGATGAATACAGTGGTAACCTGCTGAACAAAATTGAAAAACAATTAAAGAAAAGAGATATTGGTTTACCCTGCAGGTTCCTTTTTGAAAAAGGAATGCCACGCAACCTGCAGTTATTTCTGATGGCTGCGTTTGATGTAAAGTATGAAGATATGTTTACCGGCGGCAGGTACCATCACCTCAGCGATCTGTCTTCATTTCCTGCATTCCAAAAAGAACTCTTTTTTGAAAAATTCAATCCGCTGACTGCAGAAAAGATAACTGATAGCGGAGATATCTTTCATGTGCTGGAACAGCAGGATGTGTTACTGCATCTGCCTTATCAATCGTACAACCCTGTTTTATCTTTCTTTAACCAGGCGGCAGTTGATGCTGATGTAACGGATATTTATATTACGCTGTACAGGCTGGCAGCAGATTCACATATTGTAAATGCATTAATCAGTGCGGCAAAGAATGGAAAGAATGTAGTTGTGTTTATTGAACTGAAAGCAAGATTTGATGAAGCAAATAATATTGAATGGAGCAGAATAATGCAGGAGGCGGGTATTAAACTGGTATACAGTATGCCGCAGATAAAAGTGCATTCAAAAACTGCGCTTGTGAAGAAAAAAACGGATGGCCGTGAATTATCTTATGCCATCCTCAGCACCGGAAATTTTAATGAAGTAACGGCCCGTTTTTATACAGACCATGTACTGATGACTTCGGACGTAACAATCATTAAAGAATTGGTTTGGCTGTTTAAGTTTCTTGAAAAAGGTCATAATGAAATCGGGGATATAAAAATAAAATTCCAGGAACTGCTGGTATCGCAATTCAACTTGGTAGATGAATTGGAAAAGCGGATTGGGATGGAAATAAAAAAAGCAAAGAAAGGTGAGCCTGCAGATATAAAAATAAAAGTAAACAACCTGGAAGAGCCCGGCATGATCAGGCTATTATACAAAGCAAGCAGGGCAGGAGTGAAGGTGGATTTGATAGTACGCAGTGTTTGCTGTATTGTTCCCGGTATTCCTGAGCTGAGTGAAAATATTACTGTTCGCAGGATTGTTGATCGTTTTCTTGAACATACACGGTTATTCATTTTCGGATCGGCAGAAGATACCGTTGTGTTTATGGGATCAGCTGATCTGATGACAAGGAACCTGTATCATAGGGTTGAAGTTTGTGTGCCGGTTAAAGATGCATACTGCAGAAAAGAATTACTGGATTATTTTAATATCCAATGGTCAGACAACAGCAAAGCGGTACAATTTTTACCTGATCAGCAATTCGCAGCTGTAATTGGGCATAATGGAGATAAAATTAATGCGCAGCAGAGCATTTATCAATACCTGCAAAAGAGTTCATGAAAACCTTAGCATCATCCTATTCCCTGTTTTCCGGTTTGGGAAAATACAAGATGCGTACAATTCTCTACATTGCTCTTTCCTGGACGGTGATTGATACAATTGTTGCCCTCCTGTTAAGAGATGGCGACCTGAAACCATTCAGGTTCTACTTTGTAAGAGAATCTGCCGTTTTTATTATCAGTTGTTTCATTGGGTATTTATTTGTGTTTGCACTTAAAAATGTTTTCCGGCGGCAATCGCCTTTTATTAATTTCATTTTTAAAAGCGCTATCCTTATCCTGGCTGCTTTTACTATTAATTTTCTTATACATTTTCTTGACAGTATCATCCTTAATGGCAAAGAGGTGGAGGAAGCAATGCAGCTTTCTTTTAAAGATATGCTGCAGACAAAAGCACTGATCAGGAAAATCCTTTACTGGCTGATCCTTTTTGCCATAACACAACTGTATATCGAAATCAATGAAAAATATTCACCCGGCGTGTTTATTGATATGATCCGTGGTAAATATATGCAGCCAAAAATTGAAAAGCGGATCATCATGTTCATGGATCTGAAAGATTCAACACCAATTGCTGAAAAGCTGGGGCATGTGGAGAATTTCAAATTCATCCGTGATTTTATTTTTCATGTTTCAATGGCGTTGATCGAACATGACGGAAGAATATACCAGTATGTGGGAGATGAAATTGTTGTATCCTGGCTCTTTACAAAAAAGAATACCCGGAAATGTATGGACTCCATAATAGAAGCACGTAAAAATCTGCAGAAGAATGGTAACCAGTTCCGCAGCAGTTATGATATTATACCTGAATTCAGGGTTGGATTGCATATGGGTGATGTTACTGTTGGAGAGATTGGTGTCATTAAAAAGGATCTGGCCATGAGCGGTGATACCATGAACACAACTGCAAGAATACGCAGTGCCTGCAATGAACTCAATCAAAAATTTATTATGTCGAAAGACTTTATGGAAAACAGCGATTTAAAAGAATGGCAGGGGGAAAGCCTCGGTATTGTTGATTTGAAAGGGAAGGCTGAAGGGATTGAACTATACTCGATCAAGATCTGACAATAATTTTATCTGTACAATATAAATCATGAAAAAGAATGCAGTAACAGAAATAAAGAAATTGCCCGCTGCCGTTGCATTGATTACGGCTGAAGTTATTTTTGCGGGTACTATTTTTTTTATTTCCATTACGTCCCTCATCTTCATCATCAGGCGGATCTTTTTTGTGAAATCAAATGCCTTTGATCAGAACGCATTTGATTTTTTAGCTCCCTTTGTATCGGATAACAGTACAAGTGTGGTATTGTTCATTACTTTTTTTGGATCGTATTTATTTATGATCACTGCCTGGCTGCTTGTTTTCAGTTTTTATTTATTTATCAGGAAGAACAAGTGGCATTTTATAACAATGCTGACGATTGCGGTCAGTAATTTCGGGCTGATGGTTGGTTTGAAATTTTTCTTTGACCGGCCCCGTCCGCTTATTCCCCTGTTAAAAGAAATTCCCGGTTTAAGTTTTCCCAGCGGACATGCTTTTATGAGTATGATCTTTTATGGGTTACTTATCAGTATTGTTTACCGTGATATAAACAGTTTGTGGAAAAAGTGGATGGTGATTTTTATTCTGCTGATTTTTATTTTCCTGGTTGGTTTCAGCAGGGTGTATCTTCGGGTGCACTATTTAAGTGATGTGCTGGCAGGTTACTGTTTTGGAATTCTGTCATTAACTATTTTGCTTTGGCTCATGAAACGGATAGAGAAGTATAACAAAGCAAAATTAGCCCGGCCTCTGCAAACGGTTATAACCGGAGGCGGGAATACTTAATCTTCGTAGCCGCTTTTAATAGCAGTTGAAATCATCTTAAATTTTTCGTTGGCATTGAAACTATGCAGTCTGTGTGCAGGTATAATGATGCCGCTTCCTAAATGCAGCTGATGTTTTACATAATCAATTTCAACTTCAGGAAAGGCTTTTCAGTTTTTTATGATGAAAGATATATGACAATGTTCCGAGAGTAAATGGCAGGATCATAAATATCATAGATGCATCTAAGCCATTGCTTGCTATTACGGAAAAAGAGGCGCCAATTAAATCAAAAGCCAATCCTGCATAGGCCCATTCTTTCAAACGTGGAAAACCGGGAATAAGAATGGCGATTGAACCCAAAACTTTGGCAACACCAATAAAAGGGATAAAGTATTTTGGATAACCAAGGCTGCTGATAAATGTAACAGCTTCAGGAGACATCATAATGTCGGGTACTGCGGTGAATGTCATAAGCGCAGCAAAGAGTAAGGTAAAAATCCAGTAGAAAATGATTGTCTTCTTCATGTTATTGTTTAAATGTTAAGTGATTTGATATAAGGATGTTTCGAAGCTTTATTAATGAGCCCGGCCCCATTCCATGCAATGCTGCTATTTCAGTTTCTGTAAATACAGCAAGTGCTTCAACGGGTGTAATTCCTTTCTGCTGAAGAGCCCTTCTTGCAGGTGCTGCCATTTTTGAAAGAAAATCATCAGCAGGTTTGTTTTCATTACTTTCCCTGCTGTTACCATTTAACGAAAGATAAGAATGGATCTTTTTCATTTTGGTTTTCAGGGATTATGCATTTGCTTCTGTGTACTTTTTGAAATTATCAAGAATACTCTGCCATCCGCCTCTCTGAAGTTCAACTGTATTTTCCGTTTCAGCTTCAAATACTACTGTTACTTTGGTTGAATTGCCTTTCTTTTCAAATACGATTCTTGCTTTTCTGTTATCACCAAGTGTATAGGCAATCACTTCATTTGTTTTTACTTCATCATAAATACCCCAAAAATCAAAACCGAAACTTCCATCTTTTGCTTCCATGCGGGAAAGGAATTTTCCGCCCACCCGTAAATCATTTTCTGCATGAGGTGTATGCCAGTCGGTAGAAGCAGTATTCCATTTTTTGATGTGTTCGGGAGAAGTATAGAATGACCATACTTTTTCTGCCGGTTTATGTATGTTGGTTTCTACGGTAATTGTTACTGTTTCCATTATTCTGTTTTTTTGTTGTGAATAGTTATCAGTGCTTCAACAATACAAAGATGCAAATCCTTTGGTGAAATATAGCTGTACAAAAAGGACAATAAAAGGGTGTTTTAAGACAGTGTGCCCGAATGCGTTTCTATCAACCGGTAATTCTTCGCCGGGAACCGATACAAAAGCATTCAGAACCGTGTTTAAAAAAGTAACGGGACTTCCTCCCATTGAATACAGGAATAAGTATAATAAAACTCCGGTGAGGCAATAAGCAGGCATAACTTTTACCTGCTGTCAACAGAAAGGAATTTTAATAAGCTTTCCGGAGTTAGTTTTTTTGGGATAAATTATTCTCCTGCCAACAGGTTCAATTCACCACTTTGATATACCCAAATCCTTCCGCCTGTTTAATTACCAATTCATAAATTCCATCCGGAACTGTTAATACGCCGGGTAACAATTGGCTTTTCTCAATGTTATGCACTTTCATCGCCTGCTGACACACAACAAAGCTTGCTTTTTTTTCAGCAGCCAGTTTCTTCACATCATTTGTTACAGAAGATTTTTCCTGCACAACCATGTCGAGTGATTTACCATAAAAAACAACCTCAATTTTTGCATCAGGATTTGATTTCAGAATGCTGTTGATCCACCGGATAACACGCTGGTGAACTGCTGTGTCGGCAGTAGTGATGTCAAATACCACATTATAAGGTTTTGACTGAGAAAGAAGGGAGCTGCTGAAACACAGGCATATTGCGGCAATCAGTATTATACGTTTCATAAAAGATTTTTTAGAATGTATAAATTAATACATCTGCCCGTAAAAGCAAAGTGTTCCGCCAATAATAATTTGCGGTGTTGAAGTTAAGCGCAGCATTGCGGATGGAAGCTGAAAATCATGGAATACAAAATAAGAAGCTGGTTTCATACTCTGTCTAAATCCTTTTTTGTTACTTCAGTTTCCGTATTGCCGGTATTTAAAGTTGTTGCAGGTTCAAACAGCATAACAGAAACTTCCTGATCAGCTACCGGTCTGTGTTCAACACCTCTTGGTACAATTAAAAATTCATGTTCGTTTACTTCAACTGTTTTATCTCTGAACTCCATATTGAAACTTCCCTTTACCACATAAAATAGTTCATCTTCATCATCGTGTTTGTGCCACACAAATTCTTCTTTAAACTTTACCAGCTTTACATGTTGTCCGTTCAGATCACCAACAATTCTCGGGTTCCAGTAATCGGAGAATAAAGAGAGTTTCTGTTCAAGATTTACTTTTTCTGTCATGATAATGGTATGATCAATAAAGATAAATGATTCTGTACTCAGGCACAAGCCGGCAGTTCAATGTGTGAATACTGTAACAATCAGTTGCAATTGTGTAACAGAAGTGTGTTGAAAATCTGTCATATTTGATTGGTATTAGCCGTTGCAGGCAATCTCCAATCAAAAACACATATATGAAACAACAGGAAAAATTATTAGCCGGACTTTATCTTGATACGCAGAAAGCAGTGGTCATTAGACCGGCACCTGATTATGAAGAAGGCGATTATATTGTTCAGGAAACACTGGAAGCTGAAAATCATGACAGGGAAGGTGGCGCTGATTCAAAGAACCGTGCACGTCAATCTGATTTACTGAAATATTTCAAAGCAGTTGCTGCCATGTTACTGGTGTATGATGAAGTGTATGTATTCGGGCCGGGTAATACGCAGGAACAGTTTCAGAATCATCTCAAAGAAGATGCACAGTTCAACAGCAAGTTGGTGACCATCGACAGTTCTGAACAGTTAAGCGAAAACAAAATGATTTTGAAAGTAAGAGAGTTTTATAAAACAGGAAAGCCGTTGACGGAACCCGAAATGAAGAGTCATTTGTAAGAGATACGAACCTAAAGGCCAGACATACTATTATTTAATTTTTGATATGCTTGCGCTATTACGTGGGGGTCCATATTTATCAGCTTAATTTAATGTACCCTAAAAAACTGCAAATACTAACTGTAATGAAGGCCGATCCAGCCAAAATGAAAAATCCAAAAACAAAATACTTGAAGCCTTTTTCATCGGCAAGAATGAATTTTTCAGGGTCGTCTGGATCATATAAGATTGAAACTTGCTTGTCAACCAATTTTTTGTATGACCTAATCTTACTTAAATCCGTTGAAGCGTAGGCAAAGGGTTTTTCCCGGATTAACTCACCTCCGGTTGGCGTAAATTCAATAAGGGGAGTTTTGTAACCTTCACTGTCTGATTCAAAAGATAAAATTGTACCTGTGGTTTCAATACCCCTATTCTGAATTTTTTTAAGAAAAAGTATAGCTGCAATACCAAAGTAAACTATTAAGGAGCCAAAAATAAAAAAGGCAATAGCCGGATTAATGAACACGGATAGAAAAAGAACAATAATGATAATTACCCCATATTTCTTTATGTACTTCATTCATTAAGTTTAAGAGTCAGCTTTTGTACAAGTTAGTAACTTTTTGTTTTCAAATTCCCCGATGCAATCGGGGCGGGATCAAATGGGATCAAGTGATCCTGCGGAACACTTGCACCAGAGGAGATAAAACTATTTAATACTCGCTTTTGTACAAGATAGAAACTTTTTGTTTTTAAATTCTCCGATACAATCGGGGCAGGATCAAATGGCATCAAGTGATCCTGCGGAACACCTGCGCCAGAGGTGGGGTCAAGCACACATTGCGCCAATGCTTTGTTATACGCCGTTGCTTTTAGAGCTTCATTCTCAAGCTGTCAATATATTCGTTTGTAAATTTTTTAAAATTTTTCAAATCATTATATGTACCTATTGATGTTGATTGACAAGTTAAGTGATCTGGATCTGAAGAATTTCCCATTATTCCTACAGCTGCAGGGTTAAAGATTGCTAAACTATCCCGTGGCGGTTCATGTGGATTTTTTTCTAACGTCCACTCCTCATTAAAATTTCTAGTATCAAGTATTCCTATTTTAATTCGTTTCCCTTTAGTGTTCAGATAAAAGTACTCTTGATTAATTATCCCTTCTTCATTCTTAAATCGAGTAAACAATACTCCAGTATTAGGAATTCGATATATTCTTCGCCCATTTTCATATTCTTCTTTCTGTCCGTTATTTTGATTATAGATTACATAGATATTTCCTTTATAACCTTCGGGAATCAAAAAAGTTTCCGGCATCGTATACTTACATGCTGAAAAGGAAGTTATAAAACCCAAAACAAGAAATTTTAAATACTTCATAGTCTAGAGAGTAACATAAAATGGCGTATAACACTTTGCTTACCACTATAATTTGTATAAAAAAGCATTCAATCTTAACCCAATTTAATACAAATCCTTCCATAAAAAAAGGACCCCCAAAAGAAGCCCTCATCTATTCATTCACTATTAGTTTAGTTTGTAGAAAAACCTGTTTCCTCCGCCAGTTCAACTTCACTGTAATCTTTCACCACGTTATACAAGGTATCACGTTCAACGGGTTTGCGTTTTACCTGTTTAATAAGCGCCACCAATTGTTCAGTGGTCATAGCAGGTGATTGTTCTTCACTGCCCGCCATGCTATAAATCTTTGTGGTATCATCAATCGTTCCGTCAATATCATTTACACCAAAAGATAAAGTCATCTGTGCATTATGCCGTCCCAGCATTGGCCAGTAAGCTTTCAGGTGAGGGAAGTTATCTAAGAACAATCTTGCAATGGCATACATCTTCATGTCTTCCACTACGGTGCTTTCAGCAATATGACTCATGTCGTTATCCATGTTACGGAACTTCAATGGAATGAAAGTTTGAAATCCACTTGTTTCATCCTGCAAATTGCGTAAGCGGTTCATGTGATCAATGCGGTGCCAGTATTTTTCAACATGACCGTAGAGCATGGTTGCATTACTGTGCAGCCCGAGTTTATGTGCTGTTTCATGAATCTTCAGCCATCCATCTCCATCTACTTTATCAGCACAAATTTTTTCACGGATCTCCGGGTGAAAAATTTCTGCACCACCACCGGGTATTGAATCCAGTCCATGACTGATGAGTGTTTTTAATCCTTCTTCCACACTCACTTTTGCTTTGCGGAACATATAATCGTATTCAACAGCAGTAAATGCTTTGATATGTATTTCAGGACGGTGATCTTTAATTGCTTTCAGCAGATCAGCAAAGAACTGCAGATCCATTTTTGGATGCACACCACCTACAATATGTACTTCGGTAACAGGAATACCATCATACTTCTGTACCATGTGCAGCATCTGTTCAATACTCAGTTCCCATCCTTCTTCTTTTTTTGCATAGATCTTGGAGTATGAACAAAAGTTACAGCTGAACACACAAAGATTGGTGGGTTCTATATGAAAGTTGCGGTTGAAATAAGTTGCATCGCCGTGCATGCGTTCACGCACATGATTGGCCAGTGCGCCGAGAAAGGGGAGACTTGCTTTTTCAAATAACAGTAAACCGTCGGCTTCAGTAATACGTTCTTTATTATAAATTTTTTCAGCAATTACCTGTAATGCACTGTCTACACGATTGCCTTTGATCAATGCTTCTAATCCTGTTTCCATTGTATTGTTTTTATTCCGGTTGGTGATGACAGCAACCGGGGCGTGAACTTCCTGCAAAGTTACGCTATGAGCAGTTTCGGTAAGGCATCTTTATTGCAGCAGTTCCTGATTGCTGTCAGGCCTTCATCTGACCTTACTCTTAATTTATTTTCAGCACTTTTATAGTATCTCTATTCTTATCCCTGTATACAATCTGTACGGTGTAAATACCACTGCTGAGATTGGCAAGGTTTACTTCAAGATAATTTGGACCATAATTATTTCCGGGGATTCCCATGGCTATTTTCTTTTGCCAAACCAGCTGACCAATATGGTTGTAAATATTGATGTATTCAATATTCAACGGCATCTGGTAATACTGCAATACAAAACTTTCCCTGAATGGATTGGGTGTAATCATGATTCCCTTTCGTTTGAGATTGGGGTTGGCACTTTTTGCCCAGATATTTATATCATCAATATAAATATTGTTTTCATAGTTGGATGTATTGCGGATGATTGCCTGAATATTGTCGCCGGTATAATTGGAAAAATCACCCAGGAAAGCAGTATCTCTCCGCCATTGACTGCTGATGGGAACATAGGCAGTATCTACGCCGATATTTCCAGTCGTCACTAAATCAAGTCCCCATTTTTTGTACACATTTGTGTAGGTTAAACCGCAATCGGTTGTTACAAGTACTTCCAGTGTGTCGGTTGGGTTGTTGGCCAGGTCAGGAACATTATAGGTTGCTGCTGCTACCTGGAAGGTTAAGAAAACTGAATCCTTTCCTTTTGCGGGAATAAGCGGAGAAACCATTTGATCTATAGATCCATTTACAGTATTGTCGAAGTTATTAATGAACATAGAAGCATTACCTGTTTTGGCTGCTGCTGTTGTACGTTCCCATGTAATATCTCCATCCGGGTTAGATAGCCGCCAGTTGGCTGGAGGAAATACAGGGTTTTCAAATCCTTCGGTATAAGGCGTACTTACCTGTGGAAATACAACTCCACCAAGATGCCCGGTATCATTTGCCGGTTTCTGATCGGTGCTTCCATTTGGATTGGAAGTGTAAACAACCAGGTTACTGTTGGTGCCGGAGCTTAATGGCATTGCATTCAGTGTAATGTTAATGGTTGTCTGCGGGGCCAGTGAACCTGTCCAGTTGGTAATAACAGGGGTGCCTGTTCCAAATTTAGCTGTGATGGTAAGACTTGTTATATTATCCGATCCGTTATTTTTTATTTGAATGATGGGAGTATATGAATTGCTGCAGGTGTACACCAGGCTGCTTGAGTTTCCGCAAGCCGAAAGCGTTGCATCATTAAATTTTTCAAACCTTGTATCTCTGTTCAAGGCAGGAACAGGAGTACAGCCATCAGAAGTAAGAAGTGTCTGCATCCACGGCACTGTTAACAATGTTGCTTCAACAAGATTATATTGTTGTTTTGTGTACATGACCATGGCACGGTCATCAACATAATCCATATAGTTCATCCACATAACGCCGGGAGCAGTTGCAGTGCATGCATCTATAATTACACTGTCTGCTGCCGGTGATCCGAATGTGCATTTAAATTGTTTGGGTGTATCGCCAATGCCATCATCATCACTGCAGTTCTGAGTATCATCACAATTGTTGGGGCCCCAGATATGATTGAGATCAAAGAAGTGACCGATTTCATGGGTAGCAGTGCGGCCAAGATTAAACGGAGCCTGGGCAAAAACGCCTCTGCCAAATGAACGGTAACTGTTTACAAATCCTCTTTCATTTAATGGAATAACAGAAAGGGGATCAGAAGCAAAAAAGGAATAGCCCAGGAAACCGGAAGGCATCTGGCAAACCCAGATGTTGAGGTATTTTGTTGCATCCCATGCATCACTGCCGCCCTTGCAGGTATATTTTACAGGATCATTGATGTCGGGCGATGAAATGGTGGAAGAAGTAATACGGACGATACCATTTGTTGCATCACCTTTTGTGTCCCTTCTTGCAAGGCAAAAGCGGATATTACTTTTGCCAAAAAAAGGTTTGAAAGCAGCAGGTATTCTTGTTGAATCGGCATTTAATCCGGCATAATCTTCATTCAATACATTTATCTGCGATTGTACCTGTGCGTCTGTTACTGTTGCAGGATTTGATAAAACAACATGTACAACCACTGGAATTGTATAGGTGGCATCGGTACGCTGGGCAATTTTGATCTGTTGTAAAGCCTGTATGGTTTTTTGCCTGTTCTGCTCCATTTCCTTTTTGAGGAAGGGATACTTTCTCATCAGTTCATTCATCACAGTTTGTGTTCCGCAACGGTGAGTGCCGGAAGAGGGGGTGACAGAAACAGGTTTCTGTTTTTGTGCAGATACAGTTAACATGAGCACGGATAGAACCACAGAACTGCAAAAGCTTTTCAATACCATTGATGAATTGTTATAGTATGGTGAATGTACGAAAGGAATTAAAAAAAAGATGCTTGTATCCGGTTAAGACATTCGTTAATTCGGTAAACATTGCCCGAACGGGAATATTTGATGTTTGAAGGAAAATCATTCATACAGGCGGTCGTTGTTTCAACTGTTGCAAAAAGTGACTGGTATTACTCAGGGTAATGACAGTGAACAGCGGGGCATTACAATATTCTAAAAACAATTATCTTTCCTTTTTATAGGTGAGGATATTTACAATCAAAACCATTTTGTGATGAGTATAAAGTTTCGTCTTACGATTTTAAGTTTTTTAGAATTTTTTATCTGGGGTTCATGGTTGATCACAGTTGGCGCTTACTGGTTTCAGAATAAACAATGGTCGGGTGCTGAGTTTGGTGCTATCTTTTCCACCATGGGTATTTCAGCTCTCTTTATGCCCACCATCACAGGCATTATTGCTGATCGTTGGGTAAATGCCGAACGCCTGCTGGGAATCTGTCATATAATGGGGGCCATCATTCTCTTTTTGATTCCGACGGTTGATAATCCCACAACCTTTTTCTGGGTAATGCTGCTGAATATGATTTTTTACATGCCTACTATTTCACTGGCGAATACAGTTTCTTATACTGCATTGAAGAATGAAAATAAAAATATCATTAAAGATTTCCCCCCTATCAGGGTGTGGGGAACGATTGGTTTTATTGTGGCAATGTGGATTGTAAGTCTGCTGCATATTGAAACATCTGCCAGCCAGTTTTATGTGGCATCAGTTGCTTCACTGGCATTAGGTGTTTATTCATTCACCTTACCAAAATGTCCTCCTCTATATGTGATTGAAAAAGGCAGATCATTTGTTGATACATTCGGTTTGAAAGCCTTCTCATTGTTTAAAGATGTGAAGATGGCAATGTTCTTCATCTTTGCCATGTTGCTGGGTGCAGCATTACAATTAACCAATGCTTATGGCGATACATTCCTGCATGATTTTGCAAAAGTAGATGCTTACAAAGATGCTATTGCCGTAAAGTATCCTGCCATCATCATGTCTATTTCACAGATGTCAGAAACGGTCTTCATTCTTGCCATACCATTTATGTTGAGGAAGTTCGGTATTAAGAAAGTGATGCTGTTCAGCATGTTTGCATGGGTACTTCGTTTTGGGTTATTTGCTTATGGTAACCCGGCAGAAGGACTGTGGATGATTATTTTATCCTGTATTATTTATGGGCTGGCATTCGACTTCTTTAATATCTCCGGTTCATTGTTTGTTGATTCACAATGCGACAGTAAGATCAGGGCAAGCGCACAGGGTTTGTTTATGATGATGACCAATGGATTTGGTGCATTGCTCGGAAGTTCTGTCAGCGGAATTGTTATTGATAAATTCTATACGCTGAGTGATGGATCGAAAGACTGGCATGGCATCTGGATTGCTTTCTCTTTATATTCATTAATTGTAGCGATTGCATTTGGTATTTTGTTCAGACATAAACATGATCCAAAGGCATTGGAGACGATAGGACATTAAATAAATCACCCCGTCTAAAGTTTATGTCGGCTGGCGAAACAGAATAGTTGATTTTTTCTTGCTGGTAAGGCGACCATAATGTCCAAGTCATTCTGACTGCATTTTATTCTTAACATAAAATGAGATTTGTTCATTTTTCATATGGAATTTTCGGGAAGGATAACTCCTTTTAGTATGAAAATAATATTCTTTGTTTTGGTGCTGATGCCTGGTATAATTTATAGCCAGTTAAAAAGAGATACTATAAAATTAGCCCATGGTTCTTTTGAATTAGAACCTGCTTACCCCGGAGGTGAAAGAGCTCTTAATAAACTGTTCAACTCTTATAAATATCCTGCTTCTGCAAAAAGAGATAAATTAGAAGACTCTGTAATTGTTCAATATGTTATTGATACTTTGGGCTGTGTTACCAATGTAAAAATACTTAATAACCCACGGTCAGATTTGCAACAGGAAGCACTTAGGCTTGTTTATTCACAAAAGCAATGGCTTCCGGCAATACACAATACCCGTAAAATAAAAGGATGGAAAAGAAGAGTGATTTATTTTAAACTTTGAAGTATATCATTAAATACGTCCGCCGGGGATTTAAATAAAACAGAATAGCGGATCAATGATCCGCTATTCTGTTTTCGATGTCTGCTCATCCACCAACTGGTGGATGACTGTACATCGTATTGGTATGTTGTTCAGTCACCCGTTGGCGGGTGAACAGACAACAACCTAATTCTTCTTCACTTCCTTCGCCCACGCATCTTTCAATGTTACTGTACGGTTGAAGATGAGTTTGGTTGAAGTGGTGTCTTTATCTAAGCAGTAATATCCTTTGCGCATAAACTGGAAACGGTTAGTCAGTGTTGCTTCTTTCAACGAAGGTTCTGCATAGCCGGTTACCACTTTTAATGAATCAGGATTGATATAATCTTTAAAGTCGCCTTCTTCATTCGCTGCATTTTCAACACGAAACAAACGGTCATACTCTCTTACTTCCACTTCAACTGCATCAGCCGCATTTACCCAATGCAATGTGCCTTTTACTTTCAATCCAGATAAATCGCCACCGCTTTTGCTTTCAGGTAAATAGCTGCAATGAAGCGCAATGATATTTCCTGCTGCATCTTTTACCACTTCATTGCATTGAATAATGTAAGCACTTTTTAAACGTACCATCTGTCCGGGAGCCAAACGGAAAAATTTCTTTGGCGGGTTTTCCATGAAGTCATCTGCTTCAATCAATATTTCTCTGCTGAAAGGAAGTTGTCTTTCACCTGTGCTCAGATCTTCAGGATTATTTTCTGAATGCATCAGTTCTGTTTGCCCTTCAGGATAATTCGTAAGAATTACTTTGATAGGATTGAACACGACCATTCTTCTATGTGCAATTTTATTCAGATGTTCACGAACGCAGAATTCGAGTAAGGAAACATCAATCATGTTTTCTCTCTTGGCAATTCCAATGCGGTCGCAGAAATCACGGATGCTGTCAGGTGTATAACCACGGCGTCTTAAACCGGTGATGGTGGGCATTCGTGGATCATCCCAGCCTGTTACATGATTTTCATTCACCAACTGCAGCAGTTTGCGTTTGCTGGTAACTGTATAGTTGATATTGCGTCGTGCAAATTCGTATTGATGCGACGGATAGATATCCAGTTGTTCAATCAGCCAGTCGTATAACTCACGGTGGGGAACAAACTCCAGCGTGCAAATAGAGTGGGTAATGTTTTCAATGGAATCACTTTGACCATGTGCGAAATCATACATGGGATAAATGCACCATTTGTCGCCTGTTCGGTGATGATGTGCATGTTTGATGCGGTACAAAATCGGATCACGCATCAGCATATTGATATGTGCCATATCGATTTTTGCACGGAGGGTATGTGTGCCATCAGGGAATTCGCCATTCTTCATCTGCTCAAATAAAACCAGACTTTCATCCACGCTGCGGTCACGGTATGGACTGTTCTTGCCGGGTTCTGTTGGCGAACCTTTCATTGTCGCCATTTCTTCTGAAGTGGAATCATCTACATAAGCCAGCCCTTTTTTAATAAGGGTGATAGCATATTGATAAAGTGTTTCAAAATAATCAGACGCATATAATTCATGTTTCCATGTAAAACCAAGCCAGCGGATATCATCTTTAATGCTGTCAACATATTCCGTTTCTTCGGTAACGGGATTTGTATCATCGAAACGTAAGTTGGTATAGCCGGGATATTTCTGTGTTAAACCAAAGTTTAAACAGATGCTTGATGCATGACCAATATGGAGGTAACCATTTGGCTCAGGAGGGAAACGTGTAACAATGGATTGATATTTCCCACTCTTCAGATCCTCTTCAATCAATTCTTCAATAAAATTCAGGCTTTTCTCTTCACTCATGTCTTTCTTGTAATTGAGCTGCAAAAATAAGGGTTATAGGCAAGCCGAAAGCCGGTAGTGGATAGCCGACAGTTATTAACTGTTTTCACTAATAACTATCGGCTGCCGGCTAACAACTTTACTGGAGAATCTCCAAACTCTTCCTCACGATCTCCACGCATTCGCTGATCTGTTCTTTTGTAATCACTAACGGTGGGGCTAAACGTATTTTATCTCCGTGTGTTGGCTTGGCCAGTAATCCATGTTCTTTCATTTCAACACAGAGATCCCATGCTGCTTCGGGATTATGGTGTTTGATGATAACGGCATTCAGCAATCCTTTTCCTCTTACCAGGCTGATGAACGGGGAGTTGAGGGCATTCAGTTCATTTCTTAATTGCTGTCCCAGTATCTCAGCCTTTTCAGCCATCTGTTCATCCTTCAATACTTTTAATGCAGTGATGGCTACATGACAGGCGAGGGGATTACCGCCATACGTACTTCCGTGTTCACCGGGTTTGATGGTCATCATAATTTCATTGTCGGCAAGTATTGCACTTACAGGTAGTACACCTCCGCTTAAAGCCTTGCCCAAAAGAAGAATATCCGGACGAACATTCTCATGATCGCAAGCCAGCATCTTACCAGTGCGACATAAACCGGTTTGTATTTCATCAGCTATGAATAATACATTGGCTGCTTCGCAGTATTGTTTGGCAGTAGATAAATAACCTTCATCAGGAACTACCACACCAGCTTCGCCCTGAATAGGCTCAACTAAGAAACCACATACATGTTCATCCTGCAGGGCTTCTTTTAAAGCAGCTAAATCGTTATAAGGAATTACCTGGAAGCCGGGCATAAAAGGTCCAAACTTTGTGTAAGAACTTGGGTCGGTGCTGAAAGAAATAACGGTGCTTGTACGGCCATGAAAGTTATGAGCACATACAATGATCTTTGCTTTATTGTCTTCGATACCCTTTACTTCATAGCCCCATCTGCGGGCAAGTTTGATAGCAGTTTCAACAGCCTCCACGCCGGTATTCATTGGCAGTACTTTATCATAACCGAAATATTCAGTAACGAATTTTTCATATTCTCCCAGCAGGTTGCTGTGAAAAGCCCTTGATGTTAAAGTGAGTTGCTGTGCCTGTTCAATCAGTGCGGCAATAATCTTTGGGTGGCAATGCCCCTGATTCACTGCAGAGTATCCGCTGAGAAAATCGAAATAGCATTTACCATCCACATCATATAAAAACACGCCTTCGCCTTTTTTAAGAACCACAGGCAAGGGGTGATAATTATGTGCGCCGTATTTTTCTTCCAGGTCAATATAATGCTGTGAACCGGCTGAAACAGATACTGTTGTATGCATAGAATGAAAATTAGAAATGAAGAAACCAAAATGTAAAATGAAAAACTAAAGAGTAACGCATTATTCCTCCCATTGGGAGGTTAGAGAGCCTTATCCTCGATGATTGAGGAGATCAAGATTCAGCTGAAGTATGTGTATTGCGTTAACCATGAAGGCTCAAAAATACTTTCTTACTTTCATATAATAAAATCGGGATTATTATGAGTTATACAGTTCCTGCACAAACAAGGATTGGTCATGTACATTTGAAAGTGTCCGACCTTGACCGTTCACTTGGCTTTTACCGTGATCTGCTTGGTTTTGAAGTAATGCAGAAATACGGATCGCAGGCAGTGTTCATTTCTGCCGGAGGTTACCACCATCATATCGGGTTAAATACCTGGCACAGCAAAGGAGCTGGCCCGGCACCGGTTCATTCGGTTGGTCTGTACCATACAGCTATTTTGTACCCAACAAGGAAAGATCTGGCTGTCATTCTCAGGCGTTTAATTGAAGCAAAGTATCCTTTAACGGGGGCTTCTGATCATGGTGTAAGTGAAGCGATTTACTTAAATGATCCCGATGGAAATGGAGTTGAATTGTACTGGGACAAACCTAAAGAAGAGTGGCCGCTTGATGAAAATGAAAATTTAGTGATGGTTACAGATGTATTGAACCTGAATGAATTAATGCAATTAGCTGACAATTAAATTAGCTGACAGAAATAAGAAGAAGGGAATGAAAGCGAAGGCTTTTGTTCCCTGCTGAAAATGCCAAACACTGTGCTGCCACTTCCGGTCATAGAAGCATATAATGCACCTGCATCGTACAGTTGTTGTTTGATGGAAGCAATCTCCGGATGGGCTTTACTCACCGGTTCTTCAAAGTCGTTAATGAGCTGATCTTTCCAGGTACTTACTGGTTGCTGAATGATTGTTCTAAGGTCTGGCCCCCTGGAGCGGTCTGACAGATTCAGATTTGCAAATGCCCAACCTGTATTTACATGAATACCCGGATTAACTATCGCAAATTGATATGCAGATAAATCGAGCTGAATCTCTTCCAATAATTCACCTCTGCCGGTTGCAAACGCTGGCTTGTTGATGATGAAGAAGGGACAATCACTGCCCAGCTGTAAGGCATAATTGATCAACTGATGACCCGATAATCCCAGTTGAAATTTTTCATTCAGCAGCTTTAATGCAAGAGCTCCATCGCTGCTGCCACCACCTAAACCAGCACCCATTGGAATGGTTTTATGCAGGTGCATTTGAATGGATGGAAGTGCTGGGAAGTCTTTTTTTAAAAGATCATATGCTTTGATGCATAGATTGTTGTGAGAATCACATTCAATTGTTAATCCGGTTGAATTGAATGAGATGTCGTTATCTAGATTCCGCTCGATAACTCCGTCAGACCCTTCGACTCCCGCAAATGTCGGGACAGGTTCGCTCTGGGCCCTGACCACTTCCAATGCATCTCTTAATGGAATGGGATAAAAGATTGTTTCCAGGTTATGAAATCCATCTTCCCTTTTGTTGAGAATCTGTAAGCCGAGATTGATTTTACAATTGGGAAAAACGATCATGAAAATGGATAGTTGTATAATTGACAGTGGAAAATTAGTTGAATGGAGGCTGAATTATCAATTATCCATTAACCAATTATCAATTATCAATTATTTTTTCCGATTACTCAACTCATCCCTGATGGAGATGGCCCGGATATAATCTTCCTGCTCCAGTACTTCGTTCAGCAGGGTTTGTAATTCTTCAATGCTTAATGATTTGAGATCTTCCTTTCCTTCACCACCTGTAGTAACTGTAACTTCTTCTTTCTCTTTTTTCTCTTCATCATCCTCCATCAAAATTCCGGCACTTTCCAGGATATGCTCGTAAGTATAAATAGGGCAGCCAAAACGTACAGCCAATGCAAGGGCATCGCTGGTGCGGCTGTCAATTTCAACCGTATCGTTATCTGAAGAACATAAAAGTTTGGAGTAGAAAATACCTTCCTGCAGGTCGTTGATCACAATTTCGTGCAGATCCACATTAAAAGCCAGCATGAAATTTTTCATAAGATCATGTGTTAGTGGACGGCTTGGCTGCATGCGTTCAAGTGCAACAGCAATTGCCTGAGCTTCGAAACCACCAATTACGATGGGTAAACGGCGCAGACCATTTACTTCGCCAAGAACCACTGCATAGCTGTGTGTTTGCGTAATGCTGTGGGAAAGTGCTACTATTTCCAGTTCAATTTTTTTCATATCCCGAGGGCAAATTTAAGGGCTTTGGTTTTTAATTGAGTTATTCAACTGAATTATTTCAACTTAAACATTCTGTTTGGTTTAAACAATGAAAAAACGCCGTAAAAACGGCGTTCTCAGTTTATTATATGTTGAAGTAATTTAAGCTACGCCTTTCAGCTTTTTTACTTCCTGGATCATTTTTGGCACAATTTCAAAGGCATCTCCTACAATCCCATAATCAGCAGCTTTAAAGAAAGGTGCTTCAGGATCTTTGTTGATGACCACAATTACTTTACTGCGGTTTACACCTGCCAGGTGCTGAATAGCACCGCTGATGCCGATGGCAATATATAAGTTGGGAGCAATGGAACCACCTGTTTGTCCCACATGTTCATGATGCGGACGCCAATGTTCATCAGCAACTGGGCGACTGCAGGCAGTTGCAGCTCCAAGTAATTTGGCCAATTCTTCAATCATTCCCCAGTTTTCAGGTCCTTTTAAACCACGGCCTCCACTTACCACAATATCAGCTTCACTCAATGGAACTTCGCCGGTTACCATATTTGTGGATGTTGTTTTTACTCTTGGAGTTTCAACAGTTATGTTTGATGCAACCACTTCAGCTGTTCCTTCACCTGCAATTGTTTGAAATGAATTGGGGCTGATAGATAAAATCTTAACAGGAGTATTCACTGAAATAAATGCAAATGCTTTACCGCTGAATACCGCCTTCTTTACCACAAAACCACTACTTGTATCGGGTAAACCAACAGCACCTGCAACCAAACCTGCTTTGAGTCTTGCGCTCAAACGGGGAGCTACTGCTTTACCGGTTAAGTTATGTGATAACACAATTACACTTGCAGAATTTGCAGTTGCAACGTCAGCAATTGCTTTTGCATAAACCTGTGCATCCACATGCGCCAGTATATCACTGTTTACCTGGTGAATTTTTGTTACACCATATTTGCCCAGTGCAGCCACATCATCGGCAACTTTACCTAATAAAACAGCTTCAGCACTTGTGCCAAGTTGTTTGGCCAATTGTGCACCGTAAGTCAATGCCTCAAAAGAAGATTTTTTTACATGACCTTCAGCGGCATCTATAAAAACGAGAATACTCATAATTGATAATTAGTTAATTGATAAATGATAATTCAGCGTCCATTAAACAATTTTACATTTAAATAGCTTTCGCTTCTTCATGCAATAAACGAATCAGCTCGGCCACATTTTCAGGATCAACCAGTTTTACACCTGATTTTGCAGGAGGTAATTCAAATGATGCAATTGCAGTTAGTGCTTCCACAACAACTGGTTCAACAACTTTTAAAGGCTTGGTACGTGCACTCATGATTCCTCTCATGTTCGGAATACGCTGTTCGGCCATTCCTTTCTGGCAACTAACTACTACGGGCAGACTTACTTCGCAGGTTTCCTCGCCACCTTCAATTTCACGTTCAATCGTTGCTGTTGTTCCGTTCAGTTCAAATTTTATAGCGAGTGAAACATAAGGTTGGTCGAGTAATTCCGCAACCATACCACCAATCGATGAGCCGTTGTAGTCAATGGTTTCTTTACCTGTAAATACTAAATCATAAGCTCCCTGTTTTGCAACCTCAGCAATCTGCGATGCAATATAAAAGCTGTCATGACTGTCGGCATTTACACGGATCGCTTCATCACCACCCAATGCCAGTGCTTTGCGGATGATGGGTTCTGTATCAGCAACACCAACAGTTACTAAATGAATAACAGCAGATGGGTCTTTTTCTTTCAGTTCAATGGCACGAACAAGGGCATACCATTCGTCGTACGGATTGATGATCCACTGAACACCATCCTGTACAAACTTTGTGTTGTTATCTGTGAAGGCTATTTTTGCCGTTGTGTCCGGCGTTTTACTGATACAAACTAAAATTTTCATGCAATCATTTTTAATCGGAGAAATAAATGGTTGTTTATGCAACTAAAACAAAGATAAAGGTTTGATTTTGAAAACAAACACCTGTTCTTAAAAAATTAACAACCACATGGATCGTGTTGAACAATTAAAGAAATTCCTTGTAGAAAATCCCAACGACAGCTTCCTGAAGCATGCACTGGCACTGGAATACATTAAACTGGGTGATGATGAAACGGCCCGGCAATTGTTTGAAGAATTACTGGAAAATGAACCCGGTTATGTGGGTTCTTATTATCATTTGGGGAAACTGTTTGAGCGGAATGATGATACAGAAAAAGCGATTGAATGGTACCTGAAAGGGATGGAAGTGGCCAAAGAAAAAGGGGAGCAGCATGCATTGGGTGAGTTAAGAGGTGCCTGGGAGGAATTGACATTTTGATTTATTATGCCTAATATTTTCAACGATACAGTTTCAAAGAGAGCCTATTTCATCACATCGGCTGCGATATTAGTAGGGGTGCTTCTTGTTTTTATTCCTGATACCAGTAATGTACACGGCGGAGGGATTATTATTGTAATGGGAGGGCTTTTTCTCATTGGCTTATCTTTCCTGGGGCTTATTCTTTTTTTAATAATGAGATTTTTATCAAAGTAATAGATTGTTCAATGCTCTCAATAAATGCTTTTCAACAATACATTCAACAACAAAATCTTTTCACAGCAAAAGATCAGTTGCTTCTTGCCGTAAGCGGAGGAGTGGATAGTGTTGTGTTAACTGATCTCTGCTTTAAAGCAGGGTATAGTTTCACCATTGCTCACTGCAATTTTCAACTTCGTGGTGAGGAGAGTGAAGCGGATGAAATTTTTGTGAGATCGCTTGGAGAGAAGTACAAGGTGGAAGTGAGAGTTCGGTGTTTTGATACAGAACAATATGCTGCTGAACATAAATTATCTATCCAGGAAGCTGCAAGAGTATTACGTTATGATTGGTTTGAGGAAATCGTCAATGGTCAATCGTCAATCGTGAGTTCTCACGACTCACGACTCACGACTCATATTCTTACAGCTCATCATGCGGATGATAATAATGAAACCCTGCTGATGAATTTCTTCCGTGGCACAGGTTTGCACGGACTTACAGGTATTCCTGTTTCTTACGGTCATATTAAACGGCCACTTCTCTCTTTCACTAAACAGGAGTTACTTGCTTATGCCGAAGAACATCAACTGCAGCACAGGGAAGATTCATCGAACAGTTCATCCAAATACACCCGGAATTTTTTCAGGAATGAAATCATTCCTGCCATCAGTAAAGTATATCCGCAGGTAAAGGAAAACCTTGCTGATAATATCAACCGCTTTAAAGAAATTGAACAACTCTACAATTTCTCAACGCAGTTGCTCATTAAAAAACTTTGTAGAGTAAAAGGAAATGAAATTCATATCCCGGTGAAACAGTTGATGCAGTACAAGAACCGGGCATTGATCTATGAAATCATTCATCCTTATGGATTTTCAGAAAAGCAGGTAGATGAATTGCTCAAGCTGGCTGCAAGTGAATCGGGAAAGTTCATTGATTCGCCTGCATTGCATTTCCGCATTGTGAAAAACAGGCATTGGTTTATTATTACGCCAGTACAATCAACAGAATCTGCCACAATTGTTATTGAAGAAAAGGATGCAACGGTTTTGTTTGAAGCCGGAAGTTTATCTATCAAAAAATCAACTGCGGCCAATAGAGAGTTAAGTACCTCCAATGATACGGCTACGCTTGATGCAGATAAAATTATATTTCCGTTGTTGCTTCGAAAATGGAAGACAGGAGATTATTTTTATCCGCTGGGCATGAAAAAGAAAAAGAAGCTTTCCCGTTTTTTTATCGATCAGAAATTATCCAAGACCGACAAAGAAAAAGTATGGGTGATTGAAAGCAATAAAAAAATCATCTGGGTTGCCGGTCATCGTATTGATGATCGTTTTAAGATTACTCCGGCAACAAAACAAATCTTGAAGGTTGGTCTTACCTTAAATTAAAGCTTGGATGCATCAGTTGTTCAAGAAAATTTGAAACAACACTTGGTTCCATCAATATTGTAAATACAACTCCCCAAACAGCTCCCCACAAATGTGCGCTGTGATTGATATTATCTCCGCCACGTCTGTCCATGTAAAATGTATATCCAACATACAGGAGTGCAAAAACAATAGCCGGTAATGGCAAAAAGAAAACGTATAAGGTTTGCCATGGAGCTAGTAAAATAAATGAAAACAGGACAGCAGTTACAGCACCGGATGCACCAAGACTTCTGTAGCTGTAATTGTTATGATGCCTGATATAGGAAGGAATTTCAGACACGATGATCCCGGCCAGGTAAAAAAGTATGAAACCAACCTTGCCAATTTTTGCAATAAAAAATAATTCCATTGCCCTGCCGAAGAAATAGAGGGTAATCATGTTAAATGCCAGGTGTGGAATATCGGCATGAATAAAACCGGAAGTAATAAAGCGATAATATTGGTTTTTATTTTTGATCATCGGCGGCCAGAAGATCAGGTCGTTGATGATTTTTTCACTGTTGAAAGCAGTAAACGAAATAATACAGGTAATAGCAATAATAGCAAGTGTAATTGTAAATTCCATGGTTTAAATGTAGATGCTAAAGTTTAAAAAGAAAAATTAAAAGAGGTGAGTCGTCAGTAGTGAGTCGTGAAAGGCCTGCATTTCTACAAAGCTAATCAGCAGTTTGTATTTTATACAAAAGCACAATCGCCCTTCTTTCATCGTTTATCGTACATTTTTTAACTGTGATGATATTTTTCATTCCTGTTAATACTGCAGGCACGGTACACCTGTTCAGCTAGGATCAATCGTACCAGCTGATGAGGAAAGACCAACTGTGATAAGCTCCATTTAAAGTTGGCTCTTTTCATCACTGCTTCATCAATGCCATAAGCTCCGCCAATCAGAAACACAAGATTCTTTATACTTTCATTGCTGCGTTTCATAATGAAGTCTGCCAATCCTTCACTGCTCAGTTGCTTTCCTCTTTCATCCAGTGCAATGAGGTAATCTTCTTTCTGCAGCCAGTCAAGAATCATTTCACCCTCTTTTTTTTTCAAATCCGCTTCACTCATCATACCGGAATTTTTGGGCAAAGGAATAATGGTCCATTCAACAGGATAATATTTGGAGATGCGTTTGGTGAATTCTTCCACACCTGTTTTTATATAAGGCTCATGTGCTTTGCCCACGGTCCAGAACTGAATTTTCATGTATCTGCAATAAAAGATAAAATTGAATCAACTTATTCTTTGTAAATTTCGGTATAACCAACCTGATATGAGAATAATTTCTTTTGCATTAGCAGCTGTTTTTATTTGTATTTCCTCATTTGCACAAATTCCCAAAGCTCCTTTGAAAAATGAAGGTGATGGTCCGTATACACAACTCATTTTACGGGGAGTAATCATGATCAATGGTACTGGCGCTCCGGCGATGGGTCCGGTTGATATTGTGATTGAAAAGAACCGTATTGTACAAATTGCCAATGTAGGAAACCCGGGAGTAGCAATCAATCCAAACAACAGACCCAAGTTAAAAGAAGGTGGAAAGGAGATAAGTCTTGAAGGACATTATGTATTACCCGGCTTTATTGATATGCACGGACATATTGGTGGAACCGGCCAGGGAGTTAATGCAGAATATGTTTTTAAATTATGGATGGCACATGGTATCACTTCCATCCGGGATCCTTCCTGTGGCAATGGATTAGATTGGGTACTGGAAGAAAAAAGATTAAGCGCAGAGAATAAAATTACAGCTCCACGCATTTTTGCTTACACTGCTTTTGGGATGGGAAGCAAACAACCCATTACAACTGTTGAGCAGGCTGTTAACTGGGTTCGTGAAAACGCACAGAAAGGTGCAGATGGAATTAAATTCTTTGGTGCAGCTCCGCAAATTATGGATGCTGCATTGAGAGAAAATAAAAAGCTGGGGTTAAGAAGTTGCTGTCATCATGC
>CAZOLW010000020.1:0-78850 GCA_964580775.1 uncultured Chitinophagaceae bacterium
CGAAAGGGTTATATTTTAACTTGCGGATACTTGTGCGTACCATTGAAACTGAATTCTGATCATTTACTTTATTGGGTGAAACGGCTTCTTTAACCGGCACCAATGTAACGCCCACTGCAGGTAAAACACGACCAATCGTTTTCTGACTGTCGTTGGTAGAAGTGCTGAGAATTGTACCCGCCAATGCGGTGGAAGAAGAAGTCATATCAAATGCTATTCTTGAGCTCCTGGTCTTCCTGATTTTTTTATCGAGGGTCCGGAATGTAAACTTCAGTTGCTGAATATATTTGTTGTAATCAGAAACCACTTTATCATATTCCTGCTTTTTTAATGGATAGTTGATTGCATCACGAACAATCATTCTTACCAGTGCTGTATCCCTATTTCTGAATTTGTCGGTTCCGATAAACAGCAATTTAAAGATTTTTACTTTTCCTGAATCATTATCTTTTACAAAGTCATACGGAATCCACCACGCAAATTCATCGCCGCATTTACTGATGCTGTTCAATGATTTAATGGGGATACTGCTTTCAAAATTAATCATCTCAATAGGGAAGTTCCCATTTTCACAGGAAAGCTGAAAGCGGATTGTATCACCCTCATCAACTGTAACCGGGCTTGAAACAGATGGTCTTATTTTGGAAGGAATGATTTCTGTATTGAAAAATACTATGGTGAAAAAAGTATCCATTTTTTCAGAAGCTTTATTCAGATTCTGAACTCCCAGCTGCACTTTATATTCCACATCATATTTTAATTTACCCGAAAGAAAATATGCTTTTTCTGCTTTAAAAGTCAGTAAGCCATTATCCTTGTTGATCCGTAAACCAAGGGGCGAGTTTTTTAAATACCAGTAGTAATTACTCTGTTCTTTATTGATATCAAGTTTATAACTCAGTGAACTGTCAACATGCAGCGTAAAATAGGGGTTGAGGTTACGGATACGAAGAACCGTATCAACATCAGGAGTATGAATTGTGTCAGTCTTTTCCTGCGCATTGATTTGCAACAGAAATAACAGGCTCAGACAAAGGGTAATTGTTCGTTTCATGTTGAATTGCGGCGAAGATACTTATCAATAACCAAAGCTGTGTTAAGAGAAATAAAAATCCCCGATGTGGAAACAAAGGGGATTAAACCAAAACCAACTGCTATAAAACAAGCTATATGCAATTCATTACTGTATGGTAATACTTTTTACGGGCTGTTGTTCTTCCCTGAGTTTAGGAAGCAATAATTTCAGCAAACCGTTTTCATACTTCGCCTCTATGGCTTCTGCATTAATTTTATCATCGAGGTTAAAACTCCGTTTAAAACTCTGGAAGCTGAATTCCCTGCGTACTACTTTCAGGTCTTCATTTTTTGTTTCTTCTTTTTTCTCGTAACTGATAGTGAGCAAACCTTTGTCAACCGTAATATTGAAATCTTCTTTGTTACGTCCCGGTACATTTAATTCTACATGATACGCTTCAGGCGTTTCAACAATGTTTGCAGCCGGAGTAAACAGGTTATTCACTGTTTTGCCAAATGCAGGTAACTCATTGAAGAACTCATCAATAAATGAATTGAGGTTTTTCTGAACGGGGTTGTGAACTTTTACCATTGTCATAGTATTTATTTTTTTTGTTTTTAATGAATGGTATGTTATGATCAAATGGTATTCCATTCGAATTTTTCGGGACATAACTTCTGTTTTGAGGCAAAGCATCAGACAAAAAGTCAAGATTGTGTAAGATTGTGCGACAAAATTTCCTGTTTTGATTGCTGTTGCAACTTTTATTCTAATTTTGTGTTGAATTAAAAACAATTTCAACCATGTATCCAGCAGAGATAGTATTACCCATGAAGGGAGAAATGACAGAGGGCGGTTTTGATGAATTGCTCACACCGGAAGCTGTAGATGCTGCCCTTACACAAAAAGGAACCAGCTTAGTTTTTATTAATTCAGTTTGCGGTTGTGCTGCAGGGAGTGCAAGACCGGGTGTATTGATGGCTGTGAGTAACAGTGCAAAACGCCCTGATCACCTGCTTACAAGTTTTGCAGGGTTTGATACAGATGCTATTAAAAAGATCCGTGAGCATTTAATGCCTTACCCGCCAAGTTCACCGGCTATTGCATTATTTAAAGATGGTCAGTTGGTTCATTTTGTAGAGCGCCATAATATTGAAGGCCGCCCTGCACAAATGATTGCACAGAACCTGATTGGTGCGTTTGAAGAACATTGTAATTAATCTTCTTCATATTAACTTAGTTCGTAATGAATTACTCCCCTGGCTTTTATAGTCGGGGGATTTTTATGTATTAGTCAGAAACCCTTATCCTGCTTTAATCAAAAACCTTAGAATCGTTTTCCTGATCCTATCTTAATTCTATCCTCTTTATGGAAAAAGTAGTACATTTCTATAGGAAGTGTTTGTTATTATTTCTGCTTTTTTGAAAGTAACATCCCGCTAACTGCAAATAAAATGCGAATCAACCCTGCTTTTAAAATCACATTGATTTACTGTGCTATTGGTTTTTTGTGGATCTACCTCAGCGACAGGTTTTTGTTTCTTTTTTTTGAGCTGAAAAGTGAAAAGGAGCAGATCATTTTTCAAAGCATCAAAGGTTTTTTTTACGTAATCATAACAGGCTATCTGCTTTATGCTATGATGAAGTCGTTTTATAAGAAGAATGATGACAGATTATCAGAACTTGAAGTAAAACAGCAGCAGCTTTCAGCAATTCAAACACTTACCAAAACGGGGAACTGGGAATATGATATTCAACAGGAAAAAATAACCTGGTCGGAAGTATCTGAACAGATTTTTGAAGTGGATGCTTCCTATAAATTAAATCACGACTCTATTTTAACCCATCACTTAAAACAGAAAGAGAATAGGGAGATTATTCGTAAAGCTCTGAAAGATGCTGAAGAAACCGGAGCATCCTTTGATCTTGAACTGGAAATAGTTTCAGCAAAAGGAAATGAAAAGTGGATAAAATTTGTTGGTAAGCCTGTTTTGGAAAATGCTGTTTGTACTAAAATTATCGGCTCCTACCAGGATATTACAGACCTGAAAAATAAAGAAGAAAAAATTATAGAGTTAAGCAGGCTTTATCATGTTATAACTGATGTAAATAAAGCAACTGTCAGGATGAAAGATGAGTTGGCTTTATTTAAGGAGGTATGTGAGATTGCGGTAACTGTTGGATTATTCCGGATGGCTTGGATTGGTAAGACAGATGAAGAAACGCAGACAATAGTACCTGTTGTTTATGCGGGATTTGAAGATGGATATCTGTCACAAATCAATAAAATTACTTATAAAGATGAGCGGCTGGGAAGGGGGCCAACTGGTACTGCCTTAAGGGAAGGTAAACATTTTGTTTGCAATGATATTGAAACAGACCCAAGGGTACAACCCTGGCGTGATGCTCAGTTAAAACGTGGTTATAAATCTTCAATATCGCTGCCAATTATAAAAGGGGGAAAGGTGATTGGTGCGTTTACTTTATACGCACCACAGAAGAATTTTTTCGACAACCAGGAAATAGAATTACTGAATGATGCAACAGCTGATCTTGCTTATGCATTGGAAAACATGGAGAAGGAATTGCTTCGCCAAAAAGCAGAATCAAATGTACTGGAGGCATTGGAACGTTATGATATTGTTTCAAAAGCTACAAGCGATACGATTTGGGATTGGGATATTGAGAGTGGAACAATTTTTTACAACAAAGGAATTTCAAATGTGTTTGGTTATTCTGATGCTGAAATAAAAAACACAATGGAATGGAAAGAAACGAACATCCATAAAGGAAATATCAGCCAGGTAAAAAAGAAATTTAACGAGGTGTTTTTTAACCGGGAACAGATTGTACAGTGTGAATACAGGTTTCGTTGTGCTGATGGCAGGTATAAATTTGTACTGGACCGTGCTTTTGTAAAGTATAATGCAAATGGAGAGCCATCACGTGTAATTGGAACGATGCAGGATATTACAAGTGATATAGAGTATGAAATAAGAGTTGAAAAGGCAGTAATTAATACACAGGAACAGGAAAGGCAGCAGATTGGTATGGAATTGCACGACAATGTAAATCAGATTTTGTCCGTCTCACTTCTTTATTTGGGTATGATAAAAGAAAACAGTGCAAATGGACATAATGTGGATGGCACCATTTCTAAAAGCGAACAGTATATTAAAGATGCAATCAATGAAATCCGCAGATTGTCGCATGAACTTGCGCCGGTTTCATTAAAAGATATCTCACTGCATGAAGCATTTGAAATTTTGATCAGCAGCATCAACGAAAATAAAAAGTTCAGTATAAATCTGCACATTGATCCGATGGATAAGAAACAGATACCTGACGACCTGAAAATTAACATGTACAGGATTCTGCAGGAACAAATGAATAATATTGTGAAGTATGCTGAAGCAACTGAAGTAATCATCAGCTTAACTGCAGATGAAGATTTTTTCAGGTTATTGATTGCCGATAATGGCAAAGGGTTTGAACCCAAAGTTAAATTCAAAGGAATTGGATTGGAAAATATGCGGCGGAGAGCAAAGTTGTTTTCAGGTGAGTTTAAACTGAATACGTCGCCGGGTAATGGCTGCGAGGTTATTGTGGAAATTCCTTTGATGAAAGAATAGTAGTAATAAATCTCCTGATTTGACTGAGGCTGTTAGTTTTCTATCTCTTACCTTACAATTGTATCAATCCGTTTTTTTCAAGTATCATTGCAACTCAAATTTTACTGCATGTATCCCAATTTATATTATTTTTTTAAAGATGTTTTTGGAAGTGCACCTGAATGGCTGAGGTTCCTTAATTCGTTTGGTTTTTTTGTTGCCATATCTTTTATTGTTTCCGCAATTGTTCTAGCAAAGGGATTAGAACGCAAGGAAAAACAGGGTTTGCTTCAGCCCAAAGAAGAAAAACGTGTATTTGGTAAACCTGCAACGCCAACAGAAATATTGTTGAATGCCTTACTAGGTTTCCTGATGGGATATAAGATTATCGGTGCTTTTATGAATGCAGGCGAAGGAGTTGATCCCCAGGCTTACATTTTTTCATCGCAGGGAAGCTGGGGAGCAGGTATTTTATTAGCGCTTCTTTTTGGCGGATTAAAATGGTATGAAAAAAATAAAGAAAAAGCGGTAAAGCCTGAAGAAAGAATGATTCGTGTATGGCCGCACGAAAGGGTAGGTGATATTACAGTAATGGCAGCCATCTTTGGGTTTGGTGGAGCCAAGATCTTTCACAACCTTGAAAACTGGAACGATTTTATAGCTGATCCAATCGGCGCACTGGTGTCATTCAGCGGATTAACTTTTTACGGTGGATTGATTTGTGCCGCAATAGCAATCATCATTTTTGCAAAACGAAAAGGTATTTCCATTCGCCACCTTGCAGATGCTATGGGCCCTACTTTAATGCTTGCTTATGCACTTGGCCGTATTGGTTGCCAGGTAGCAGGTGATGGTGATTGGGGAATTCCTAACAGTGCTTATGTAACCGATTCAACTGCAACAGTTCGTTTAGCAGAGCCGGGTGAATTTCAAAAAGCTTTACAGAATAATCAGCCTTACTTACAACAGGAGTTCAGAGGAGTTGCTAAGCTGGAAGATATTCCCCATGCTTCATTCAAAGCACCTTCGTTCCTTCCAGATTGGATGGTGGCATATACCTATCCGCATAATGTAAACAGTATGGGTGTAAAATTGCCGGGATGTGATCAGCCTGAGCATTGTAATTATTTGCCTTTGCCTGTTTTTCCAACGCCATTCTATGAAATAGTAGCTTGTTTACTGCTCTTTGGGGTATTGATTTTTGCCCGACAGAAAATAAAACTCGCAGGAGGACTGTTCTCCCTTTATTTGGTATTAAATGGTATAGAACGATTTTTTGTGGAAAAGATCAGGGTAAATACAAAGTATCAGGATCTTCCTTTTCAACCAACACAGGCCGAACTGATTTCTATTGGTTTGGTTATTCTTGGTATTGTATTGTTTTTTGTGAGCAAAAAGAAAGCTCAATCTGATTCAAAATAAACTTCTTGTCTAATTTTTCAAGGCTCCTGTTACGGGGCCTTTTCTTTTTCCGCCTATCTCCAGAATTGGCCTTTCCTACAGAAATAAGGGTCTATCTGTAACATGTTTCTGGGCTGACCGTCATATTACCTTCAATGAGTTTACCGAATATCAATATTATATGCCATTCGACATTAAACAATGTACTATGTAAAACATAGAACCTACTTTTGACATGTAATATAAAACGACAGGTACTCGTTAATCATTAAACCGAAACATCAAACCAAATCATCATCATGAAAAAGATTTCAGCATTTCTAACTGCGGCATTCTTAACCTTATCATTAGCCGGATTTGCTCAAAAAGTCTCAACAATCAGTGGGGAAGTAAAAGACGAAGCAACGAAGCCTTTAGCCGGGATTACAATCTCGCTGTTAAGGGCAAACGACAGCTCACTTGTTAAAGCCGACATTACCGACAAAGCAGGTGCATATGTATTTGCTGCTGTAAAGGATGGCGCTTACCTGGTTGCTGCAACTGCTGTTGGGTATCAAAAATCGTTCAGCACATTAATTCAAATGAAAGATGGGGTCGAAGCCGTGGTTCCATCTTTTAATTTGCAGCCTGAATCAAAAAGCCTGAAAGAGCTTACCGTTACCGGCCGTAAGCCAATGTTTGAACAAAAGCCCGACAAATTAGTGGTGAATGTAGATGCATCACCCACAAATGCGGGAGCCAATGCATTGGAAGTATTAGAAAAATCACCTGGTGTAACCGTTGATAAAGATGGTAACATCAGTTTAAAAGGAAAGGGCGGGGTGCAGGTATTTATTGACGGGAAACCAGCTTATTTATCGGGAGCTGATCTGGCAAACTACCTTCGTAACATGCAGGGCTCACAACTGGAGCAGATTGAAATTATGACGAACCCACCTGCAAAATATGATGCAGCGGGCAACAGCGGTATCATTAATATCAAAACAAAGAAGTCGAAGCAGATGGGGTATAACGGAAGTTTGACTACCGGTTATACACAGGGCCGTTATCAGCGTTATGCCAACAGCTTTAATTTCAATTACAGGAAAAATAAAGTGAATCTTTTTGCCAACGGAAATTTCAATGCTAGAAACTCTTTCCAGGAACTAAACATACAACGCAGCTTTTCAAATCAAACAACAAAAGAAATTGTTTCATTATTTGAGCAGGAAACAAAGATGATACACAAAAACAGGAGTTTGAATGGGAAAGCGGGACTTGATTTTTTTGCAACTAAGAAAACTACATTCGGTATTACAGCAAATGGTTTTTACAGTCCGGGAAAGTTTTTAAGTACCAGTGACATTAATATCTTCAATCCAGGTCATGCTTTGCTCGGTAAAACGTTTGGTAAGGCAGATAATTCATCAACCTGGAAGCACTTTGGTACGAATCTTAATTTCAGGCACGTGTTTGATACAACAGGCAGAGAAATTACAGCTGATATTGATCATTTAAGATACAATGTAGATAATTCGCAGAGCTTATTTAACAGGTATGAAAACAGTACAGGTGGTTATTCGATGCTTCCTGATACGTTGTATGGTAACCTGCCACAGCAGATAAGAATCTATACTGCAAAGGTTGATTATGTGCATCCGTTTAAAAATGGATTAAAGTTTGAAGCAGGGCTTAAAACCGGATTTGTAGAAACTGATAATGATGCACGCTATGACAGCCTGCTGAACAATTCAATGAAACTTGATTCAGCACGCCGTAATCATTTTGTATATGATGAGTATATAAATGCGGCCTATGTAAATTTCAGCAAACAGCTCAACAAAAAAATCAGTGCGCAGATTGGTTTACGTTTAGAAAATACTTCAGCAAAAGGGCGTTCAACAGGGTATACATTAAATGAAGCAAGAGATCAATTTGTTGACTTTGATACAACCTTTCGGTTGAGTTACACACAACTTTTTCCAACAGCTTATATCCAGTATGCAATCAATGAAAAGCATTCGCTGGGTTTAAATTACGGCAGAAGAATCCGCCGGCCCGACTATGAAAGTTTAAATCCTTTTGTTGAATTTATTGACAGGTATACGTATGAGCAGGGTAATCCTAATCTTCGGCCGCAGTTCAGCCATAACATTGAATTGTCTCATACATACAAGGGATTTTTAACCACTACGTTGAATTACACCAACACCAATAATATTATTCAGGAAGTACTGGAGCAGAATGAAGATAAAAATGAATCGTATATCAAACGGGCAAACATTGCAAAGCAGCAGCAGATGGGTATAGCGGTAAGTGCTTTCAAACAAATTAAAAAATGGAGCGGAAATATTTATGTAAATGTGTTTAATAATATGTTTGAAGGACTTGTTAATAACGACTTTGTAAAGCTGAGCAGTACAACCATGATCATGAGTGCTTCCACTTCTTACAAGTTTGGGAAAGACTGGACAACTGAAGTAAGTGGTTTTTACAGAAGTGCAGGATATGAAGGTGTATTTAATATTCAGCCTTTAGGTGAATTGAATTTTGGAGTAAGCAAACCGGTATTAAAAAACAAAGCAACCATCCGTTTAAGTGTAAGAGATATTCTCTGGACACAGGCAGCCAAAGGTGAAATTAAATATGGTTTGGTAAATGCCAGCTTCCAGCAAAGAAGAGATTCCAGAACAGTGGGTATGACTTTTACTTACCGTTTCAGCAAGGGTAAAATAAATGGAAATGGCCGCCGTAAAGCAGGTGGGGCAGGTGATGAGCAGAACCGTGTTAAAACAGGCGATAACTAATCGTTTTTAAACTCTCTCTATATTTCTCATGTTGATTGACGACCCCGGTTTCTACCGGGGTTTCTTTTTTATCAGCTCATGAAATGGCGAATGAAATATTTGAAATTATATTTGAACGATTACATTTGCAGTGTTACACAGAGGTATGTTTCATTCCTCTTACTTCTTACTTCAATTTTATATTTTATGCCATCCTTTGATTTTGTAAGTAAAGTTGATCCCCAGGCACTGGATAATGCGGTGAATGTTACTACCAAAGAAATCACCAACCGGTTCGATTTTAAGGGAAACCATGTGAAGATTGATTTGAATAAAAAAGATTTCAAGATCAATATTGAAGTGGAAGATGAAATGAAGATGAGGCAGCTGATTGATACACTTATCAGCCGTGCTCACAAACAGGGGATTGCACCTGAGGCGTTTGACCAGAGCAAAGGACCCATTCAAAGCGGCAAACTCATAAAACAGGAAGTGCTGGTGAGAAATGGCCTGAAACAGGAGGATGCAAAAAAGATCGTCAAGATCATCAAAGACTCGGGTTTAAAGGTCCAGGCATCCATTAATGACGATATTGTAAGGGTTACAGGCAAAAAGATCGACGATCTGCAGGAAGTGATCCAGGCATCAAAGGGCTGGGATCTGGGCATTCCTTTGCAATTTGAGAACATGCGTTCATAAACTGTTTATAAGCCCGGTTTTCTGGTGTTTTTTGGTGGAAAAACCGGTGCAAAAGAGGTGCATATTGAAAGCCCTGAAAATTTGGAAACGAAGGTATTCTGATAGTACATTTATTATACAAATCACTGGAAAACTTAGAAATAAGAAAGAAGGTGGTGGAGCAGCAAAAGTCCCTCAAAAGATAATTGCTGAATCCGGGAAGCACTGGGTTAGTAAGTATAAAAGCGAAAGCAATTATAAAGAAAAATTCGGTGCTTCTTTTTTTTGCCCTCCCGAATGAAAACTACATAAATAAGATCAAATTTCATTTTGCCGGAACAGGATTTACCCTTAAATTTGCGCTTTGTTTTAAAAAAATGCACGGCTGATCCGTGCTGAAAACTCACAGGAATTATGAAAAAAGAGCTTCATCCAAAGAATTATCGTTTTGTAGTGTTTAAAGACATGAGTAATGGCTATTCATTCTTAACCCGTTCTACTGCTCCTTCAAAGGAATCAGTGAAGTGGGAAGATGGAAATGAATACCCTCTCATTAAATTGGAAATTTCCAGCATGTCGCATCCGTTCTTTACAGGTACAAACATCCTGGTTGATACTGCAGGACGTATCGATAAATTCAAGAAAAAATACGCCAAAAAAGAAAGCTGAACTTTCTCGTAAAGAGGCATTCAGTACTAAATATATTTCCCCTGGGGTTTCCCGGGGGATTTTTTTGCCCCGGCCCTAAAGGGAGAATAAAAAAACCGATTCTGTCAGAATCGGTTTTTTAAATAAACTCATTACTCCCTTTAGGGTTGGGGCTTACTTATACATTAAACCTGAAATGCATCACATCCCCATCTTTTACGACGTATTCTTTTCCTTCTATTTTCAGTTTACCGGCTTCTCTGCAGGCGGCTTCTGTTTTATAAGTGAGGTAGTCATCATAGCCAATTACTTCAGCTTTAATGAATCCTTTTTCAAAGTCTGTATGAATCACAGCAGCGCATTGCGGGGCTTTCCATCCCTTGTGGAAGGTCCATGCCCTTACTTCCTGCACACCTGCAGTAAAGTAGGTCTGGAGGCCCAGTAAGTGGTAGGTGCTGTGAATCAAACGGTCAAGTGCAGGTTCAGTCATCTTGTATTCATCCATGAACAACTGCTTATCGTCCGGATCTTCCATTTCGCTGATCTGTGCTTCAATATTATTGTTCATCACAATCACATCTGCATCTTCGTCCTTTACTGATTCAATCAGCGCCTGAGAATATTTATTGCCAACATGCATACTGGCTTCGTCAACATTGGCTACATAAACAACTTTCTTCTGAGTAAGGAGAAATGAATCCTGAATCAGGTCCAGTTCAGCAGAGTTTAAATCAAGGCTGCGGATGCTTTTTCCCTGTTCCAGATGCGCTTTACATCTCTGCAACGCATGTAATTCATCTTTTGCTTTTGCATCACCAACCTTTGCCATTTTCTCAACACGCTGAATTTTCCTGTCAACCGTATCAAGATCTTTCAGCTGTAATTCTGTGTCAATGATCTCCTTATCGCTTACAGGATTAATGGCTCCTTCTTCACGCAGTACATTTTCATCTTCAAAACAGCGGATCACATGAATTATGGCATCCACTTCACGAATATTGGCAAGGAACTTATTTCCCAAGCCTTCGCCTTTGCTTGCACCTCTTACCAAACCGGCAATATCAACGATTTCGATCTGTGTAGGAACAGTACGGTCGGGGATCACCAGCTCAGCCAGTTTATCCAGACGTATGTCCGGCACATCCACCAAACCCACATTGGGTTCAATGGTGCAGAAGCGGTAATTACTTGCCTGTGCTTTGGCACTGTTACTTACAGCGTTAAACAAAGTTGATTTCCCTACATTCGGTAGCCCTACAATTCCAGCTTTTAAACCCATAATTTGAAGTTCGATTTTAGATGTACGATATCAGATGTTGTTGCCGGCTTTGGTTCTTTATTCAGCGTTCCTTGTGTCACACACTTGTACTGCAACAATTCTGATGGTCTTTTTTTAAGTCCGCAAAGATAAGCCTTCAGCAGTTAGCAGCGAAAGGAAGGTTGTGAAAAGATGCTTTTGGCAGATTAGTAAAAATCAACAATCTTGAGGCAGAAATTTCAAATCTGAAACATCAAATTTCATATAACTAATGGCTTTAAGCAGAATCTGGAGTGCATTCATCATCATTGCTTTTCTTGTTGCAGGCATTAAAATGATTTCAGGCGATGAAAAGATTTTCAACCGTATGGTGGTTGGTAAATCATCTGATAAATATGACAGCATATTTTACTATGCAGTAGGATCGCCGCTTACTCAGAAATTGTCGCCTAAATATGCCGATTTCTTAAAAGAATATGGCTACTTCAAAGTTGATTCGGTTCAAAAAGCTTCTGTTCTTCTCACTGACAACTTAAAGGCTGATTCAGTGACTATTGCTACTGCTGCAAATCCTGCACTTAAGCTGTTTACTTATACTTCCGTACAACGGCAACTGGTGCGGAAGGTTGATGGTATTATTGAAACAGCCAAGAATGCGGTTGTTGATATTATTATTCCGCTCATTGGTATCCTGGCTTTGTTTATGGGGTTTCTAAATATTGCAGAAAAAGCAGGAGGGGTGAGAGTGCTTTCAAAAATCATCTGGCCCTTCTTTTCAAGAATATTTCCTGAAATTCCAAAGGGTCATCCTGCAACTGGGCACATGATGATGAATTTTTCAGCAAACTTATTGAACCTTGATAATGCAGCTACACCGTTTGGGTTAAAAGCAATGGAAAGTCTGCAGGAATTAAATTCAAACAAAGCAGTTGCATCCAATTCACAGGTCATGTTCCTTGCCCTGCATGCATCAGGCTTAACATTGATTCCTGTAACGATTATTGCATTCAGGTCAGGACTTGGCGCACAAAACCCCACCGACATTTTTATTCCCTGTATGATTGCAACTTTTGCAGCAACAATGGCGGCGATGTTTGTTGTTTCATTTAAACAAAAGATCAATGTATTTCAACCAGTGATCCTTGCATGGGTAGTTGGTATTTCTGCCATGATTGCTTTACTGGTTTTATTTGTTACAGGTCTGAATGCTTCACAGGCACAATTGTTTTCAGGCAAACTGAGCAATGGAATCATCCTTGTTCTTTTTGTTGCTATTGTGCTTGGTGGGTTGTATAAAAAAGTAGATGTGTTTGATGCATTTGTAGATGGAGCGAAGGGCGGATTTGAAACCGGCGTTCGAATCATTCCTTATATCGTTGGTATGCTGGTAGCCATCAGTATGCTTCGTACCAGCGGTACATTTGATGTAATCATCAATGGTATGAAAACATTGTTTGCTGCACTTGGAACTGATACACGTTTTGTTGACGGTCTGCCAACTGCATTAATAAAACCAATGAGCGGAAGCGGAGCAAGGGGAATGATGATCGATACCATGAAAACTTTTGGTGCTGATTCATTTGCAGGAAGATTAGCCTGTATTCTGCAGGGATCATCTGACACTACGTTCTATGTAATAGCCGTTTACTTTGGTTCCGTTGCAGTAAAAAATACACGCTATGCAATTGGAGCCATGCTGATTGCTGACCTGGTTGGTATCATCACTTCCATTTTACTGGCTTATTTGTTTTTTGGAAGTTCACTGTAAGAGATAGAAACACGGATAACACGAATGAAAGCTGATTTTCACTGAACTGCTTTAACCGTGGTAATCCGTATAAATCTGTTTCATCTGTGTTTCTATTGGATTTTTTACACCATCGGCAACAACAACCAGTTGTCAAACTTTATCTTCGTTCATAATAAATGCCTTTCATGAAGAAATTTTTCATATCGCTTCTTTCAATCTTTTTTACTTTCTGCTCATTTTCACAAACCCCTCAAACACTGAACAGTGCTGATATTCTGCTGGGGTTAAAGAAGCTGAAAGTAATTGGAAGTGTATTATACATTGCTGCACATCCTGATGATGAGAATACAAGACTGCTTGCATACCTCAGCAAAGAGCGTTTATACCGCACCGGTTATTTAAGTATGACAAGAGGTGATGGCGGACAAAACCTGATTGGTGATGAACAGGGAATTGAACTGGGCTTGATCCGTACACAGGAATTATTATCGGCAAGAAGAATGGATGGAGCCGAGCAGTTTTTTACACGTGCTTATGATTTCGGTTTTTCCAAAACAACAGATGAAACATTACGTATCTGGGACAAAGAAAAAATTTTAAGTGATGTTGTTTGGGTAATTCGCAGGTTTCAACCCGATGTAATCATGACCCGTTTTCCTCCCGACAGCAGGGCAGGGCATGGGCATCATTCTTCATCGGCTGTGCTTGCCCGTGAAGCATTTGATGCAGCAGCTGATCCCAATCGTTTTCCTGAACAATTCAAATATGGCGTAAAACCATGGAAGGCAAAACGTATCATGTGGAATACCTTCAACTTTGGCGGAGCTAATACAACCAGTAATGATCAACTGAAAATTGATGTGGGAGTTTTTAATCCATTGCTTGGTAAAGGTTATGGTGAAATTGCCAGTGAAAGCCGCAGCCAGCACAAGAGCCAGGGTTTTGGTGTGCCACGTCAACGGGGGGCTGCTATTGAATTCTTTACCTTAACAGGTGGCGATTCAATGAAGAATGATTTTGCTGAAGGGATTGTTACAGATTGGAGCCGTTATGAAGGTGGCAATGCTATTAATGCATTGATTGATAAAATTGTTGCGGAGTATTCTTTTCAAAACCCATCGGCTTCTGTGAAAAATTTAGTTGAATTATATAAAGCCATTGAAAAAATTAATGATGGAGACTGGAAAATTAAAAAACTGAATGAAGTAAAGAGTTTGATTGAAGCCTGTGCAGGATTGTTTCTCGAAGCTGTATCAGCAGAACAGTATGCAGTGCAGGGTGATTCTTTGCATATTAATATTACCGCTCTAAACAGAAGTAATGTAAAGGCAGAGCCAACGGCAATTTTTCTTGACGATAAAAAGGGGATAACTGTTAAAAGCGGCTCAACACTCGCAAAGGACATTCAGCTTCGAGACCGTATTAATTTTATTGTTTCACCGGCACAGGCAATTTCACAACCGTATTGGTTAACGAATACCAATCCGAAAGGCTCTTTTACCGTTAATGATCAATTACAAATTGGTAAACCTGAAAATGATGCTGCTTTTAATGTAACATTTGTATTGACTGTTGAAGGAGAAACATTCATGTTTGTAAAGCCTGTGATGTATAAATTTACTGATCCGGTGAAAGGAGAGATATATCAACCTTTACTTTTAGTACCACCAATTGTGATTTCATTAAAGCCAGATTTTCTGTTTGGGACGAAAGTAAATAGCTCAAAAATTCATATTACAGTAACTGCAAATAAAGATGCCTCTTTTGAAAATCCATATTTGAATTTTCTTTCTCCAGACATAAATTCAAAAATTGATGAGGTAAACCAAAGAGATTTAAAACTATTCAGTAAATATCAATCAAAGAGTTTTGAAGTAAAAGGATTAGGCTTCCCATTTCTAGGCCCTATCAATATTTTCATGTCGTCTGATGAAAATATTTATAATAAATCCCAAATTGGGATAGATTATGATCATATTCCACATATTTCATATTTTAAAAAAACGGAAGTGCCTTTTACTTCTACTCGTCTCGTAACATTGAGTAAAAAAGTGGGCTATATTAAAGGCGCAGGCGATAAAGTCGCAGAAGCTTTAACACAAATGGGTTATATCGTTTATTTCCTCGAAGAAAAAGATATTACTACTACGAATCTTAAACAATACGATGCAATTGTTACGGGTATACGTGCATATAATATTCATGCGTGGCTGAGCAGTGCGTATGATGTATTGATGCAGTATGTAAAACAGGGCGGTGTGTTATTAGTTCAGTATAATACCAGTAACCAGATTGGGCCGGTGAAAGCAAAGATGTCGCCTTATCCCTTTACCATTTCAAGAAACAGGGTAACGGAAGAAGATGCGAAAGTGAGTTTTCTTGCTCCCGGCCATGTTGTGTTGAATTACCCGAATAAGATTACTGAAAAAGATTTTGAAGGGTGGGTGCAGGAACGGAGTGTATATGAAGCTGAAAATACAGACGGTAATTATGTTTCTATACTTGGTATGAATGATGCAGGTGAGCCGCAGCGGAAAGGAAGTTTAATTGTTGCAGATTATGGTAAGGGAAGATTTGTATATTCATCCGTTGCATTTTTCAGGCAATTGCCGGCGGGTGTTCCCGGTGCATATCGATTAATAGCTAACTTGCTGGCCAAACCAAAGAAATAATTGCATGAGCACAGAGAAGAAACAATCATCAATTGAACGGACATTATTAATAGGGCTTGGCATTGGTTTGTTAATCGGGTTTATCAGCAAACGGATTGCTTATGGTTTATTACTGGGAATAGGGTTGAGTCTGTTGATTGCTTATGTGATGAAACCTAAGCCGCAGGATGATGACAGGAGATAAACGTGCTGAGTGTTGTCAGGCTGAGCCTGTCGAAGCTTTGATGAATAATGTAATACAGTACAAGTGAGTGACACCAATGCCGTTGAGGTTTGCAGAGTAGCTGGAATAAAAAAAATAAAATCATTCATGAACGATTTGCCAAATAAAAAAGAAACGAACTGGACAGGCTGGTACATCAGCGTGGCAGCTGAGTTGCTTTTACTCATCATCTTCTTTTATTTCTTCACCCAACAGTTTGCATGAATTTTCAACTTACAGACTGGACAGTATTGATTGTTACATTGCTGGGAGTGATCTCTTATGGCATGTATAAAAGCCGTACTTCAAAAAACCTGGAAGGATATTTTTTAAGCAACCGGCAAATGCCGTGGTGGCTGGTGATGCTGAGTATTATGGGTACACAGGCTAGTGCTATTACTTTTTTAACAGCACCGGGACAGGCATATACAGACGGGATGCGTTTTGTACAATACTATTTCGGTTTGCCTTTAGCCATGATTGTGCTGAGCATTACATTCGTTCCTATTTTTCATAAACTGAAATTATTTACTGCATACGAATTTTTAGAAAAACGGTTTGATGTAAAAACAAGAACACTTACTTCTTTTTTGTTTTTAGTATCAAGAGGATTAAGTACGGGCATCAGTATCTATGCCCCGTCGCTGGTACTGCACAGTATGCTTGGCTGGGATATTTATGTAACAAATATTCTCATGGGCGGATTGCTGATCATTTATACTGTTACCGGCGGTGCAAAAGCGGTTGCCTATACACAGCAGTTACAGTTTATTATTATTTATGCAGCGATGTTTGTTGCAGGTTATTATGCAATCACCTCATTGCCGGAAGGAATTGGTTTTATCGATGCTTTACATATTGCAGGTAAAAGCGGAAAGCTGAATGTAATTACAACCGGTGTTACTGAAAATGGATTCGACTGGAAGGACCGTTACAATATCTGGAGCGGCTTGATTGGAGGTTTGTTTCTTGCCTTGAGTTATTTTGGTACAGATCAAAGCCAGGTAGGAAGATATCTTACTGCAAAAGATACAAAAGAAAGCAGGGTAGGATTATTAATGAATGGTCTTTTAAAAGTGCCGCTTCAGTTTTCCATTCTGCTGATCGGCTGTTTATTATTTGCGTATTATTCTTTCTTTAAAGCGCCTGCTTTTTTTAATAAGTCACAGGAAGATGTGGTGTTGAAGAGCAGCTTTGCTGGAGAATATAAAACTGCTGCTGCCAGTTATGAATCAGTTCAGGATGAAAAAAAATCAGCTGCACTTGAACTAACCAATGCACTGAAGGAAAAAAATGGTGAAGCTGTTTCTTCTGCAAGAACAGAAATGCAGCAGGCAGAAGCAAATGGAAAGAAGATCAGGGAACAGATGAAGGGCATCATTAAAAAAGCTGATCCCAATGCCGATACCAACGATACCAATTATATTTTTCTCCGCTTTGTTGGTGATACTTTACCAACCGGTTTGGTGGGCCTCATCATTGCTATTATTTTCCTGGCAGCATGGGGAAGTATTGCAGCTGCACTTAATGCACTTGCTTCCTGTACCATGATCGACTTTCATAAAAAGTTTTCAACGAAAGAACTTACACAAAAGGAAGAATATAACTGGGGGAAAATTTATACGTTGTTCTGGGGCTTATTCAGCATACTGATTGCATTCTTTGCCTATAATCTCGGTAACAGTTTAATTGAAGCAGTGAATATACTGGGAAGCTGGTTTTATGGGACAATTCTCGGCATTTTCCTGGTTGCCTTTTATGTAAAGAGGGTAGGAGGAAGTGCTGTATTTATTGCTGCTATTCTATCGGAAGTAATTGTCATCAGTGTGTACTACCTGGATATCATTTCTTTCCTGTGGCTGAATGTAATAGGAGCAATTGCAGTGATTCTGCTTTCGCTGCTTATCCAGAGTTTAGTAAGTCTTAAAAAAGCCTGATTTCGGGAAATGAACTTATCTTCGCCGCATGAAAAATAGGCTGGTAGTTATAGTTTCTCTACTCTTTGTATCGACTGTATTTGTTCAGTGTAAAGGTGATTGTGCTAAAGAAGATTGTGAGTTGGTACCGCCAGCGGCTTTCTCTTTTCGTTTGTTAAACAATGCCAATAAAGATCTGCTTGTTGGTACTGCAAAAGTATACGATTCGGCAAATGTGAAAGTAACTGCAAAAACTGCAAGTGGCGGCACTATTAAACAGATCAACCGTTTTTTTTATTATTCCGGCGACACTCTTGCTTTAACCGGTTTTACCGTTGATAAAAGCTATTCAGCTTATTACATTTCAATTAATAATGTTATAACAGATTCTGTTTTCTTTGGGTACACACTCAGGCAATCGGCCTGTTGTGATCTGAGTTACTATTATCTCGCCCGTTATAATACAACTGATATTTCAGGAGGAATAGTTTTGCCAATCGAAAATGGTTATCTCATCAGAAAATAAGTTTATTCAAAGCAACAAAAAAGCCTCACAGCAATTGTTGTGAGGCTTTTTCAGTTGTAAGTCTTATTATTTTAAATCTTTCTGCAGTTTTTCATTCAACGCAACATAATCATCATTCTTTGCTTCTTTTGCCAGTTCCATTGATTTCATTGAAACAGCCATTGCTTCAGATTTCTTTCCCTGCTTTGCCAGTGCTTTTGCTTTTTGATAATAAACCCAGAACGCTTTTGGATTTTGCTCAATAGCTTTATCAAACCAGATAACTGCCTGACCGAGGTCTTTACTGTTATCAGCATAATAAGCGGCTGCGCTGAAGTAGGGGCGGCTGTCATTTTTCATCATCGTTTCAATCTGCTTCATTACTTTTCCGTCAACATCGGTTGTAATGGGAAAAGAAATCAACGTTTTATCCCATGCCATCATTACTTCACAACTGTTGTCTTTGATATTTTCAATTGAAATACCAAAGGTTTCAAAACTCCAGGGAAGGGTCATTGGTTTAGCCATTACACGCACTACATCCATTTCCTGTTTGTAAGCTGCGGGTGAGGTTACATCAGTTTGTTTGCTGATGATCACAGTCCATTCAGTAGCTGAAGGAATAGTGAGTAAACCATATTTACCTGCAGGGATTTTTTTGCCTCCAATAGTTACCTCATCTGTAAAGGTCAAGGTTGTTGCACCATTGGCACCTGTGCGCCATACTTTATCAAACGGAACCAGGTCGCCGAATATTTTACGGCCTTTCATATTCGGACGGCTGTAGGAAAGTTCAATACTTCCGAGCCCGAAATCCTGTTTGACAGTTTGTGTGGTTGATGGTTGCGGTGTTTTTAACTGTTGTGCGTCTGCCATTAAAATGGAAGCAGCACAAATGGCTGATAAAAGAAGTTGTTTCATTTTTGACAAGTGATTTAGGGGCCAAAGATAGGGAAGTGAATGAAAGCGACAGAAGATTTATATAAGTGGAATCAGAACTGAATAGTTAACCGGGCACGCTCTTTTTTACCGGTTTTTGATTTCCATTTTGGTCCTTCTTTAATAATACGGATGGCTTCGTTGTTACAGGTATTGCAGCTGGAACGTTCTACTTTCAGGTTGGCTAAAGAACCATCCGGATTTACATCAAACGAAACTTCCACTTCTTTTTTTTCAGTTGACTGTTTTTTCAGGTTGAGATCGGCTTCACGGAGATTGTTAACAATATAGGTGCTGTAGTTTTTCCAGCCATCTGCCGGTTCACTCTCCATTTCAGTAACTTCTGTTTTCATGGGTGATGGGCGATCTTTATTTTTTTGATACAAACGTTCACGGCTGGGAGCATTGGCTATATCTGATTCATCTTTCAGTACAACTTTTTGTGTCTGATTGCTTCTTAATTGCAGGGAGTTACTGAAATAGCCAACTGATTTTGTTTCTACATTTAAAACTGTATCGGATGATACCAGGATAAAATTTCCTTTCGCATCAGCATACGTTCCTACACCTGATTTGACTTCTGTAACGTTGGCAAAGGGAAGTGGCTGATTGTTTTCATCTACCACCACACCACTGAATTTATTAAGGGTAACAAAGTTGGATTTCTTTTTTTCTTCCTGTTTTTTTACAACTACTTCATTTAAAGTTTGGTCATCATTTACTTTTGATTGAACAGCTGCTACGCTTCCACTTGCAACAGGTTGTTCTTTTACGATTGCGGGTTTTGTTTCAGCAAATGCAGGTTCACTTGCAGGTGCTGTTGTTGTTTCGAAATCCTTTACCGGCTTTTCTGTTTTATACGAAGGTGTGGAGGCAGGAGGAGTAACAATAATCTTTGCATTGTCGTTTACTGCAACAGTGTTTGAATCAACCTGGGTTGGATTTTTTGTAATGGAAGATGTATCTGTTGTTTTAAGTTCAGCGACAATATCCGTATTTTTTATTTCTGTTTGATTGAATATTCGGTACAGCACAACGGAAGCACCTAATAAAATGATCAACCCCGCAGCAATACTCATCCATTGACGGAAAGAACCTTTGATGACTATTCCTGTTTTTCGTTTCTTTTCCTCCAGCCGTTTTTTCAGTTCAGTAAGATCAGCCTGTACATTTATTTTATCAAGGGATGTACGGTATCCATCTACTGCATCATCCAGAAACGGATCATCCATCATGGCCTGTTCAAAGGCATGCATTTCAGCAGAATTCATTTTGTTGCTGAGGTAACGTTCAATATCGTGTGCGTTGTAATTGATCTTATTTCTTTTTACTAATGTCAATCGGCTAATTGTTCTCCATGCAAAGTTTCAAATTTCTCCGTCCATTCTGAATATTACTTCTCACTTTATTCCAGTCGATCCCTGTTTGTTCCATGATATCATTATAACACTTCCCCTGTAAATAGAACAAGGTAACACAGGTTTTTTGTTCTGCCGAAAGCTGTTCCAGGCATTTTTCCATACCTGTCAGCTGTTCTTCCTTCTGCATTACACCCTCCAGATGCAGCATTTCCTCTGTTTGCATAAACTGTTCGGAGATTTCCACGGTATTGTGGCCTTTTTCCCGGCGAAGCTGCATCAGGCAATGGTTTCGGCTGAGGGTATAGAGCCAGCTTTTGAAATTACTCACTTCATGCTGTTTCAGTTTGGTAATCAGTTCCTCGTAAATATTGATCACAGCATCCTTCGAGGTCTCAGGGTCTTTGAGGTACTTGAGGCAAACACCGTAAATAAGATCCATATAACGCTGGTAGAGGATGGAGAGCGTGTTTAAATCACCATTCGTCCGGTAAAAATGTACCAGCTCTGTATCTGAATAGTTGTTCTTTTCTTTTTCCCGGATGAATGCCAAGTAAAACAGTTGAGGGCGGAAGTTAGGTAAAAATATTTTTTGACTTGGTTGTGTAATTGTGAAAGTGGCTGCATCTGATTTAAAAATCACAATTTATGCGTTACATCATCGCCGCAGTTATCATGGTAGCTGCCATTATCAGCACCGGTTTTTATGAACCTGTTACGGTTACAGGTAAAGTAACAGATGAAAACGGATCCCCGCTTGCAGGTGTTTCTGTTTTTGAAAAAGGAAAGAAGAACGGAACTGCAACAGATGCTGCAGGTGCGTTCAGTATGAAAGTATCAAACAGTAAGGCAACACTGGTTTTTTCTTATGTTGGGTACGAATCAAAACAAACAAAACTAAACGGACAGACGAGTTTAACCATTTCATTAAAAGTCGCTGAACAGAAACTGGAAGAAGTAGTAGTGATGGGTTATGGTACGGAACTTAAAAAGGACATGACGGGATCTGTAGCAGTTATGGGGAAAGTTTCCGGAGTTACTGTGAATCAGAATTACTCACCTCTTTATAACAGGGAAGTGGATGATGTTTATAATACGGAAGATTATGACGGGATTACCGAAAACCGTTTCCGTAAAGTAAATGACGAACCGCTTTCTACCTTCTCCATTGACGTGGATGGAGCCTCTTACAGCAATGTACGCCGCATGATCAACTATGGTCAGTTACCACCGGCAGGTGCTGTACGTGTGGAAGAATTTATCAACTATTTCAAATACAAATATCCGCAACCAACGAATAACGATCCCTTCAGCATTAATACAGAAATGAGTGTTTGCCCATGGAATAAACAGCACAAGCTGGTGATGATTGGTTTGCAGGGAAAACAAATTGCAGCAGATAAACTTCCCCCATCTAACCTGGTATTTCTGATTGATGTGAGTGGTTCTATGAGCGATCCCAACAAACTTCCATTGGTAAAAGCTTCTTTGAAATTATTGGTTGATCAGTTGCGTGAACAGGACAATGTTGCCATTGTAGTGTATGCAGGTGCAGCTGGATTGGTGCTTCCATCAACAAGTGGAATGAACAAAGAAAAAATTATTGCAGCAATTGATAAACTGGACGCCGGTGGCTCAACAGCAGGCGGGGCAGGCATTCAGTTAGCTTATAAAGTTGCGAAGGAACAATTCAAGAAAGGAGGTAACAACCGTGTGATCCTTTGTACTGATGGTGATTTCAATGTTGGTATGAGCAGCGATGATGCAATGGAACGGTTGATTGAAGAAGAACGTAAAAGCGGTGTATTCTTAACTGTACTTGGTTATGGCATGGGAAATTATAAGGATAATAAAATGCAGAAACTTGCCAACAAGGGCAATGGTAATCATGCCTACATTGATGGAATGAATGAAGCAAAGAAAGTACTGGTGAATGAATTTGGCGGAACCATGTTCACCATTGCCAAAGATGTAAAGCTGCAGATTGAATTCAATCCTGCACTGGTACAGGGGTATCGACTGGTGGGTTACGAAAACCGCATGCTCAACAAAGAAGATTTTAATAATGATAAAAAAGATGCAGGTGAATTGGGAAGCGGTCATACCGTTACCGCACTGTATGAAATTATTCCGGTTGGTGTGGAAAGTGATTTCCTGGAAGATGTGGATGAGCTGAAGTATCAGAAGCTGCCAAAGAATAAGAAGAGTGAATTAAAGAATGAAATCATGACGGTTAAGTTCCGTTACAAAGAACCTGATGGTGATGTAAGTAAACTGATTGTACATCCGGTAACTGATGAGAAAGTTCCGGTTGATCAGACTTCAGAGAATTTCCGCTTTGTAAGTGCAGTTGCACAGTTTGGAATGCTGCTGCGTAATTCAGAATTCAAAGCAAATGCATCGTATGAAAAAGTGCTGAAACTGGCAACCGGTTCATTGGGAAAAGATGAAGAAGGATACAGGGCTGAGTTTATTAAACTGGTGCAGCATGTAACAACAATTGCGAAGAAGGAAAATAAGCATAAGGAAAGTGTGGTGATAGAAGAGTAAGAACTGTTGTGGGCCTGGCCGCTTTAGCGGCCAGGCATTTTTATACAATCAAAACTAAAATGCCATGAGAATAAAACTGACAATACTGTTATTAATACTGCATTCATTCAATGTAACTGCACAGCTAACTGTTCAGGAAAAAAGGACGACTTGTGATAGTAGTTCTGGAGTCAAACAAACAGCTGCTCCCGGACCTTCCACAAAGATAGTAATGAGATGTGGATCAACTATTCAACCCGGAAATGATCCATTGTATGTAGTTGATGGAGTGCCTTACGAACCTGATCAAATTAAATCCATCAACCCAAATGATATTGAGAGTATTAGCATTCTGAAAAATACGGTATTTGCAAGTTTTTGTTGCAGTCCTTCAAACGGAGTGATCCTTATTACAACAAAGAAAGCCAATGAAAAAAAGTTTATCATCAAAGATTCAAATGACAGGGTGGGAGTTGGTTTTGCAACAATTACAGCCACCTCATTGAAAACAGGCGATTCAGTTTCATTTGTAGCCAATGAGTTTGGACGGATTGAAACGGATCGGCTGAAGTCTTTTGATTATAAATTAACCATTACATGTGCCGGATACAAATCAAAACACGTAACCCTAAAAAATGTATCAAAAAGTAACTATGAAATTTTATTGGAAAGGGATTTGATTGAATTAAAAGAAGTTACTGTTGTTGGATATGCTGCAAGTTGTGTATGTACAATTTTACGCTGTGTTTGTGCCGGGGTAAGAATACAGACATTTCAGGCAGAGAAAAATGTGATTGAAACTAAAAAATCAGTAAAAATTTTCCCCAACCCCGTTTCTCCCTCAGGAACAATTAACATATTCTTCCCAAATGTTAGAGAAGGTCTTTATCAAATCCGTTTAACAGGTTCATCAGGGCAGTTGATCTACAGTTGTCAAAAACAAATCAGCAATAAGAATCAAACAGAGCAGATTCATTTAACAGCTCATACAGCAGCCGGAATTTATTTACTTCAGATAGTAGATGAACAACAGAAAACAGTGCAAGGCAGTAAGCTGATTGTACGGTAACGTATTGCAAACCGGGTTATTTCAAAATGACCCGATTTTTTTTGTTATCCACATTTTTCTTCTTTTGGTTTGATATTTGCAATTATCATTTTATCCCAGAGTTTCCTTATTTGTGAAACTATCCATGTATCTCAAGCAGCAAGTATTTTTAAACTTACATAAACCACGGGAAAGGTGATGAGTAATCTATTTGTTTTACCGGGCAGCATTTTTACGTTAAGCACAAATGAATTAATGGTCATGTTTGCAGGGGCACTACTGACTGGTTTTTTGTTAAAATCATTCTTTGACAGAGTATGGCCCCGTACAAAAAAAGACAACACTGAACAGCTGGAACTGGATCTTGAAACGCTCCAGAGTAAGTTCAGTGCAGAAATAATTAAAAAAGGAGAAGAAGCGAAAAGTTTCCAGGATGAAATGAAACAATCGGAGAAGAAAAACTTTGATCTGCAATTGCAATACGCCAAAGCATTGAATCATATTGAAAACATGAAGTCGGGTTTGCAGGATGATGAATGGGATAGCGAAAATAATATCAATGTTACAGCCAACCAGGTATTACTTAATCTGCACAGTAAAATCAGCCATCAGGAAGAAAACCTTTTACAGCTTGAACAACAGCTTGCTCAATCAGAACAGCAGCGGAAAGAAACAGACTTATTGTATCAGCAGGAGGTATCTGCATATGCTGAATATAAAAAATTAATGCAGGAACAACAGAAAGAAGAAGAACTGATTGTTTCGAAATTACAGGAGCAACTCAGGGAAAAAGAAGAGCAGCAGAAAATATATGAAGATAAGATCAGCTTATTTGATGATAATAAAAGTGAAGAGCTGTTAAAGCTGGAAATTCAGCAATTGCAGAACAAATTAAATAATAAGGATGAAGAGTTTTCAGCAACTGCCGCAATCAGTTCACAAAAAGAAGAAATAACCATTATCCGCACTAAGGCTGAAGAGGTTTCTGCATCAATTGAGCAGTTCAGGGATCATTTAACCGGAATTTTCCGGGATGCATATTCCTATGAACAGCTATTGTCGAGTAATGAACGGTTGAATCAATCCATTAACCAGTTGCAACAGGAAAAACAGGCCGCTGAAGAACGGCTGATTGAATTTCAGCATCTGCATCAATCTATGCTTGGGTTTGAAGCTGAACAGAAAGTATTCATTGAAACACTTCATGAACAAATTGCTGAAAAATCGAATGCAATGGAAGAGTTGCAGCAGATCAGAGATGGTTTGCAGGTTACAGTGAATGAATTAACAATGAAGCTGTCAGAAAAAGAACGTCTTTCAAGAGAAATGATCCATGCTATGAAAGACATTGAACACAGGTTTGGTGGTTTGCATGAAAGCTATGAAGACGGAGCGGCAGTTATGGAAAACGCCGATATGCATTACAGATAAAATTCAACATCTTTTAAAACCCTGCTATGTTATTCAATATCCGTGATGTAAAAACTTCTCTTGTGGAGAAGTTTGGTGAAGCTGTTATTTATTTACAGGATTTATCGGGAAATGAATCGTTTATTGTTAATCCAACCTACCAGCTTTGTGTATTTAATTATTTACTGTTTGAAAAAGACTGGAAGTTTGATTCGTTGAAAGATATAGCTCTTTCATTTAATCCCGAGCTGGACAGTTGTGAATATTCGCTGCAGTACCAGTTAAACAGCAAACTATTTAACAACAGGCTGAAATTACTCTTGCCTGTTAATCTTTCTAAACGACAGGTGTATTCGCTCAGTAACCGTTATAACAATGCATTGAAAATGGAGAAGGAGATAGAAAGTATTTACAGGATTCAGTTTGTAACAAAGCCTACTAAGCTTGCAAGAATCAGGAAGCAGTTAACTGAAAAAATGAATCCGATTATGAATAATTTAACGGTGCCGAATTTCTTTTGATCATTTTATTTATGACCAAAGCCCGGATGAAACTGCTCTACTGTTTTTCTTAGAAACTCCCTGTCGAGGTGCGTATATATTTCAGTAGTGGTAATACTTTCATGCCCCAGCATTTCCTGTACAGCACGAAGATCAGCGCCGCCCTCCACCAAATGTGTGGCAAATGAATGACGGAAGGTATGAGGTGAAATATTCTTTTTTATTTCAGCCTGAATGGCCAGTTCTTTTATAATCAGAAAGATCATAATCCTTGATAATTCGTTTCCATATTTATTCAGGAACAAATAATCTTCTTTGCCCGGTTTGATCTTTTGATGAACACGGATATCATCTTTATAAATAGTGATATACTTAATGGCACTGCCGCCAATGGGCACCAGCCTTTCTTTATCGCCTTTGCCAATTACACGGATAAAACCAACATCTAAATAGAGGTTGGAAAGTTTAAGGTTTACCACCTCACTTACACGCAGTCCGCAACTGTACATGGTTTCAAGAATGGCTTTGTTGCGTCCTCCTTCAGGTTTACTGAAATCAATTTTATTCATCATGCTTTCAATTTCCTCAAAGCTCAATGTATCAGGTAACGCTCTCTTTAACTTTGGTGCTTCCAGTAATGCAGTAGGATCTTTTACCGTGATCTGTTCCAGCAAACAATATTTGTAAAACTGCCGCAGCCCGGAAATGATTCTTGCCTGGCTGCCTGCACTCAATCCGAGTTCTGTAATCCATTTCAGGAACTGCTGCAAGTCTTTTAATGTAAGATCAGCAGGAGCTTTCAGATCATTGATCACCTGCAGGTATTGTGTCAGCATCTCTACATCATGCAGGTAAGCCACTACTGAGTTTTCACTCAGCGACTTTTCTAACTGCAGGTAAGCTTTGAATCCTTTTTTATACGGTTCCCACATGAAGGTTGTTGAATTGAAGTGTGAAAGATAAGAACAAATATAGTTTTGCCACGAAGACACAAAGAGGCAAAGGGCATTTAGTCTTCAACGTTTTTTTTGTGTACTTAGAGCCTTAGAGTCTTTGTGGCCTCACTTCTGTTTTTTAAAAGCTGAATGACTATATTCGCAGCTTAATTGAATTTTGAATGAAACCACTGCATTTGCCTTCTTTTAAACGTTTAATGCTTAAGAACCGCCGCCGATTCCGTTATTTCCTTACCCGATTGGAAACAGTGAAACCAAAAGGGCTTGATAAAATGGCAAAGGAAGCAGACCAAGAAGTGTGGGCTGAAACAGATTGCCTTTCATGCGCCAACTGCTGCAAAACAATGACGCCAACATTTACTAAACAGGATATCAAACGCATCTCTTCACATTTTAATCAAACACCGCAGGAGTTTACTGCCAAGTGGTTATTTAAAGAACGTGGTACAGGCGATATGATGAATAAAAAACAACCCTGCCAGTTTCTCAACTTAAAGGACAACAAGTGTTCTATTTATGCCATTCGTCCTGTTGATTGTGCAACTTTTCCTCATCATACTAAAAAGGATTTTACAGAGTGGGTACATGTGTACAAGCAGAATGTTGAGTATTGTCCCGCTACCTATAAAATAGTAGAGAAGATGATGGAGAGAGTGGGGAAGGTTTAAGCTTTCTTCAGTTCAAATACCATTACCTCTTCTTCTTCATGTATCATTGTTCCGGTAAATTGAAATCCACACTTCAATAATACTTTCTGCGAACCAATATTTTCAGCTACAGTTAAAGCCTGTACTGTATCGCTGGCAATTTTGCGGAATACATATTCAAAGGATGCTTTTACCAACTCTGTTGCTAAACCTTTGCCATGAAAGGGTTTCAATAAGGCATAACCAAGATGAATATTTTCACTCTTATCTATTGACAGCAATGAAAATGATCCGGCAAACTGCTGATCGCCTTTTGTAAACACAGCAAACCGTCCAAGGCCGGGATGATCTTTATAAAACTGAAGATTTTCTTTGAGGAATTGATCGCTTTGTTCTTTTGTCTTTGGTTCACGGATATACTTCATAATCTCTGCATCACCATTCAGCTGAAAGAAAATGTCAGCATCAGCCTCTGTATAAGGCTGAATATATAATCGTTCTGATTCGAAAAGTATCATTTGTTTGAAGCTGCTGAGTTGTAAAGATCTGTCTTACCTCATACCTCTTATTTCTTACTTCTGCCTTATTCCTCTTTGTGTATTTCACTCGTAAAATGAAACTCAATATCAGGATTGTTCTGCCGTTCTGTATTCAAAAACCATTCACTCTGTGCCAGGTAAACCAAATGTCCGTCTTTGTCAGCGGCAATATTGTTTGTTTTGAATCGGGTGAAATCATCTAATTTTTTCTGATCCTTACTGGTGATCCAGCAGGCTTTGTAATAAGGCATGGCCCTGAATTCTGCACTGGCTCCGTATTCCTGTAACAAACGGTATTGAATTACTTCAAACTGCAGTTCACCCACACAGCCAATGATCTTTTTGTTACCGCCAAACTGTGTGAACAACTGTGCAACACCTTCATCCGTTAACTGCAGTAAACCTTTTTCCAGTTGCTTGGTCTTCATCGGATCTTTATTCACTACTTCTTTAAACAGTTCCGGAGAGAAGGATGGAATTCCTGTGAAATAATAATTTTCACCTTCAGTTAATGTATCGCCGATTTTAAAATTACCTGTATCAAACAAACCAACTACATCGCCGGGAAAAGCTTCTTCAATCACATCTTTCTGTCGGGCAAGGAAAGAATAGGGATTGCTGAAACGAACATCTTTATCTAACCGGACATGATGATAATATTTGTTGCGTTCAAAGCGTCCGCTGCAAACACGTAAGAAGGCAATTCGATCCCTGTGTTTGGGATCGAGATTAGCGTGGATCTTAAAAATAAAACCACTGAACTTATCTTCATTTACATCTAAGCGGCGGGTGGAAGTATCACGGCTTTGTGGTAAAGGTGCAATACGCACAAACGTATTCAACATTTCTTTTACACCGAAATTGTTTACCGCACTTCCAAAGAATACAGGTGCAATTTTCCCTTTTAAATAATCTTCAACATTGAGGTCGCCATATACACCATCTACCAGTTCAACATCTTCACGTAAAATATTGGCATCAATTTCTCCTACTTTTTTATCGAGAATGGAATCATCCAGGTCTTTGATCTCTACCACATCCTCATCACTTGCTTTGGTATTGGCAGTAAATAATACCAGACTCTTTTTATCAAGGTCGTATACACCTTTGAATTCTTTACCGCTGTTAATGGGCCACGTCATGGGGTGCAGATGGATGTTCAGTTCTTTTTCCACTTCTTCCAGCAAATCAAAACGGTTCTTGCCATCACGATCCATTTTGTTCACGAACACGATCACCGGAGTATCTCTCATACGGCATACTTCCATCAATCGTCTTGTCTGATCTTCCACACCATTCACACTGTCAATAACAAGAATAACACTGTCAACAGCGGTTAATGTGCGGTAGGTATCTTCAGCAAAGTCCTTGTGACCGGGAGTATCGAGCAGGTTGATCAACGTGCCATTGTATTCAAAAGTCATTACAGAAGTGGCAACGGAGATACCACGCTGGCGTTCGATCTCCATGAAATCACTCGTTGCAAATTTCTTGATCTTGTTGCTTTTTACAGCACCTGCCACCTGGATGGCACCACCAAACAGCAACAATTTCTCCGTCAATGTGGTTTTACCGGCATCGGGGTGAGAAATGATCGCAAATGTGCGGCGGCGTTTTATTTCGTTTTCAAATTTCATTGTATAGTCCGAAAGTCAGAAAAGACAGTAAGTCCGAAAGTAGTATACTAATGCTTCGATCTTTCGGACTTGCCGACTTACTGACGTTTTTTAAGGCCGCAAAGGTACGTTTCGGCAGCTTTCCGCCTGTAATAATTTTCTTTCCACTTCAGGATTTCATTTTACATTTGACTATGCGGAAAACCTTTGAAATTTTCTGGAACAGTCTGCAGTTCGCTATCCAGGAACTGAAAAAAAACAAACTGCGTACTTTTTTAAGTCTGCTGGGTATTACGTTTGGTATTTTTTGTATCATCAGTGTAATGGCAACAGTGGGCAGCCTGGAAAGTAATATCAAGAATGAATTCAAATCATTCGGTAACAATACTATCTATGTGCAAAAATGGCCATGGGGTGGTGGCGGTGGTGAATATCCGTGGTGGAAATATATGAGCAGGCCCAATCCTAAGTTTAAAGAGATGGCGCCTGTAAAAAGAAGTGTTTCCCTTGCAAGCAATGTAGCGTTTACCTATTTCAATGCATCCAGTGTTGATTATGAAGATGTATCATTGGCAAGTGTTAGCTGGTATGGAATAACAGAAGAGTTTGATAAGATACAACCCGTTGAAATTGGCTGGGGCAGATACCTTACCATGAGCGAATTCGGATATGGATCTGCAACTATGGTGATGGGATACAATGTGGCTGAAAAATTATTTGATAAACCCGAAATAGCAGTCGGTAAAACAGTGATGATTAAAGGCCGTAAAGTAAATGTGGTGGGTGTGGTAAAAAAACAGGGGCAAAGTTTAATTGGAGGATGGGATTTTGATAATGTAATTATGATTCCTTACACATTTGCCAGCCAGGTGGGGAATGAATCAAGAAGTGATGGCTTTATGATAGTGAAAGGAAGAGATAACATTCCTGTTGCCGATTTAAAAAATGAATTACGTGGTGTAATGCGTGGTGTACGCCGTTTAAATCCCAAGCAGGAAGACAATTTTGCATTGAATGATGTCAGCAGCGGTACAACACAGATCACCGCCATCTTTAGTGGTATGACTATTGGCGGAATTGCGATTACGATTCTTTCTTTCATTGTTGGCATATTTGGTGTAGCGAATATTATGTTCGTAACTGTTCGTGAACGTACCAGTATTATCGGTTTGAAGAAAGCCATTGGCGCTAAAAGCAGAACCATCCTCAGTGAGTTTTTAATGGAGAGCGCCTTTCTCTGTGTGCTGGGAGGGATCATTGGTTTGCTGATGGTGTTTGGTTTAACGTTTATTCTTACAAGTGTCTTCAAGTTCCAGGTTTTTATATCCTTAAGTTTATTTCTTGGTGCCGTGATGGTTTGTATTGTCACGGGAATTCTTGCCGGAATTATTCCTGCATTTATTGCAGCAAGGATGGACCCGGTGGTAGCTATTCGCAGCAAATGAGGAATGAAAAATGAGAAATGAAAAAGTTAGGTTGCCTTACTTTTACATTTTTAATTCCTGATTTTTAATTTTTCATTTTGATCACAATCCTTGCAATAGAGTCTTCCTGCGATGAAACTTCAGCTTCGGTTTGCCGTGATGGAGTTATTTTGTCGAATGTAATCGCTACTCAATCGGTTCATGAAAAATATGGTGGTGTAGTACCCGAACTGGCCAGCAGGGCGCATATGCAGAATATAGTTCCTGTTGTTGATGAAGCATTAAAAGATGCTGGAGTTGACAGGAAAGAACTCAATGCAATTGCATTTACACAGGCACCGGGATTAATTGGATCATTGCTGGTTGGAACACAGTTCGCCAAATCACTTTCTCTTGCGTTAGATATTCCATTAATTGCAGTGCATCATATGCAGGCACATGTAATTGCCAACCTTATTGGTAGTGATAAACCTTCATTTCCTTTTTTATGTTTAACGGTTAGTGGTGGTCATACACAGATTGTGTTATGTGAATCGCCAACTCAAATGAAGATATTAGGTGAAACAATTGATGATGCAGCCGGTGAAGCGTTTGATAAAACGGCCAAGCTGCTTGGGCTTCCTTATCCCGGTGGACCATTGATTGACAAGTATGCTCAACTGGGCGATCCCAATCGGTTTAAATTTCCAGAACCGCAGATACCTGATTTGAATTTCAGTTTCAGCGGATTGAAAACATCTATCCTTTATTTCCTGAAAAATGCCGGAACGAGTTTGCTGTTCAAAGAAGAATTTCTTGCAACAGAAGAAGATCAGAAAAAATTTGTGGAAGAAAACTTAAATGATATTTGTGCATCTGTTCAGCAGCGCATTGTTTCTATTCTGCTGAATAAGCTGAAGAAAGCATCGCTGCAAACAGGAATTAAACAAATTTGCCTGGCTGGTGGTGTAAGTGCCAACAGCGGATTACGCAAAGCATTTATTGAGATGGGAGAGAAACATCATTGGAAGACCTTTATTCCTTCCTTTGAATACTGTACCGATAATGCAGGCATGATTGCCATGACAGGTTATTATAAATATTTGGATAATGATTTTGTATCCTTAAGTGTTAGCCCGAGTGCAAGGGCGGAGTGGTAGAGCCTCACCCTCGTTCCCTCTCCAAAGGAGAGGGAGGCCCAACTTTTTTTTATTCTCATCTTTTTGCTGACTCATTATCTTTAGTGCAACTATTTAGCATTGGCAAACACATATTTTCAGTTCAAACAGTTTACGGTTCAACAGGAAAAGGCTGCTTTAAAAGTAAGCACGGATAGCTGTTTGTTTGGAGCATGGGTAGCAGAGTATGTACGAGGTAAGATGCACGATGTACGATGTATGCTTGACATTGGAGCTGGCAGTGGCTTACTAATGTTAATGCTGGCGCAGAAATGCAATACAGCAATTAACGGAATTGAAATTGATGAACCATCTTTTCAGCAGGCGAAAGAAAATATCGAAACTTCCCCATGGAAAGAACGCTTAGAGTTATTTTATGGAGATGTAAAACATTTTCAGTTTCAGCAGAAATATGATTTCATCATCAGCAACCCGCCATTTTATGAAGGTGATTTGAAATCAGGTGCATTGAACAGAAATGTGGCGATGCATGATGAAGGGCTGAAGCTGGATGAGTTGCTGCAGGTGGTTGATCAGAATTTATCAATAGATGGAAGCTTTGCAGTATTACTTCCTTATCATCGTTCAGAACAGTTTATAACATCAGCTGCTAAACAAGGATTGTTTCTTTCAGAACAAGTCAATGTGAAGCAAAGCGTCAATCATTCTTTTTTCAGAAGTATTCTTTTGTTCAGCAGAGATATTGCAACTCCGGATATGCAGGAATTGTCAATTAAAGACGAATCAAATCAATACACTGTAAGCTTCATTGAATTACTGAAAGACTATTATCTGTACTTATGATGAACAGAGTACATTTCTTACTTCATACATCTTACCTCTGTTTTACAACCCTGCATATTCTTTCAGGTAACTGTATTCTTCAGCCAACAGTCCATTCTTTAAAATAGTTGCTCTTTCCAATATGGTTGAACCCCCTTTTGCTAAATCTTCCAGCACATACTTAATCAGCTGTTCACCAAAATATCTTGATGCATCTCTGGGCAATTCATTGGGAAGATTACCCACAGCCATGATGTCAACTGAATTGGGAATATATGGAGCTGTTTTTTGAATAGTTGTTCTGTCAACTCCATAAACAGGGTCTGCAATGGTTGAATCACCAATGTTCACAGGAATAGATCCGCAGGTATCGTTTGTAATATCAGCAATGGTTTTAATCTTGAAGGTTGGATCACGGAATTCATCCAGCATAAACAAAGGTGGAATAGTTTTATCCCAGTAAACACCATTCATTAAAATATCTGTCTGCTTTACAAAAGGGGAGAAACAGCATTTATATTCCGTTGCATGTTCATGAAAGTTATCACGGTTGTAAGTCCCATCATCTTTCCGTTCGTAAAGATCTCTTCCTTTCAGGTGAACATATACGGGATATTCATACTGACGGTGCAGATAATCAAATGGCTCTACTTCATTTACCCCAAGCAGGTTCATAATTTCAAGCAAACCATGTGCAACACGACCGCTTCCTGTAATGGCAATTTTTATCTTTGGAAGTTTCAATCCGAAATAGGTATGAATCAACTGACGGTAATCTCTTACATCGCCTACACGTCCAAGTTTGAAAGCTCCTGTGCGGTTGCCATAGGCCATAATTCCGTTGTGAGCACCAACAATGCCTGCAAAAAAACCGAAGCCAATTATGCGCTGACCGTCTTCATGTGTTAAACATTCATAATCGATCAGGGTAATATTCTTTTTCACCATTTCCTGCATCAGCTTTTGATTATGTTCCTGGGCCTTTTTGGTGTGAGAGAAAAAAAAATAGGTTTTGTTGGGAATAAGCTGATCAACAGGCACTTCTTTTATGCCAAATAAGATATCACATTCACTTAAATCATCTTGCACTTCAACTCCGGCAGCCTTGTATTCTCTGTCAGTAAAGCTTCTGGAGGAAGATGACTGAACAATCACCTGTACATCTGCTGAATTTTTATGAATCCATTTACATTGAGCCGGTGTAAGTGCCACCCGGTTATCTGCCGGTATTTTTCCTTCCCTGATGAGTCCTAATTTGAGCATGCAAGTCGTTTTAACGGTTTGCAAGATAAGATATCAGGGTTTTGTGATTTGTAAAAAATTTCATGCAAAAGCAAAGTTTCTGTAATATTGCAGCCCAAACAAAAAGTTCTTAAGCCCATGTGGCGGAATTGGTAGACGCAGCAGACTCAAAATCTGCCATTCGCAAGGATGTGAAGGTTCGATTCCTTTCGTGGGCACAATTTTTTTTCCCGTTCTTCAACTTTGAAGGCGGGTTTTTTGTTTTCAGATACTGCCGTCTGACGTCCTCGTCTGACGGGAAAGCCCAAACACAAAAAAGACATCAAAAAATCAGATTTTCTGCAACTTAATTGTTCTCATTTTGTTTATAGAAGAAACAATAACACAAACCATGAGAAAGGGAATTGCAGAGGCAAAAGCAGCAACCATTGAATTCAGCAGTAAAGCATTGGATCTTTTATTAAGCAAGGGGTTCAAATTTGTGCAGATCAAAGGACTGACAATGGATAAGCATTATGATTATGTTGAACCGCATTATCTTGTTCTTGTCCCTTACAGGGAACTGCCAACTGACCCATTGAAGAGAGATATCTTTGAACCGATTAAAAGTGAATTGCTGTATCAATGGGCAACTGAACGAAATGAATTCCCCCAAATCATCATTGCTAATTATAAAAACTAATCATGGCTACTTACTCTTTGAAAACTGTACAGAAAATTCCTGTTGATCTGGATACTGCATGGGCCTTCTTTTCCAATCCTGCCAATCTGCAGGCAATAACACCAGGCAATCTTGGGTTTAAAATTTTATCAAACCATCATGGCGACATCATGTATCCGGGGCAGATCATTGAATATAAAGTGAGTCCTGTATTGGGAATTCCTGTTTACTGGATGACGGAGATTACACATGTAAAAGACAAAGAACATTTTATTGATGAACAACGCTTCGGACCTTATGCTCTCTGGCATCATCAGCATCATTTCAAGTCGATTGAAGGAGGAGTGGAGATGACGGATATTGTTCATTACCGCAATCCTTTGTGGATCCTCGGCGATCTGGCGAATACATTTTTCATCCGTAATCAGCTGAAACAGATTTTTGAATTCCGGTTCAAAAAAGTAAATGAACTGTTTGGCAACTGGCCTTCACCAGAAATGAATTTTGTTGAATTTCATTGATCAGATTGCCTGGTGATTAAATGGCTGAATCACCATTTCACTTACTACAGCACTTGTTGGTTGCTGACATAAGAACCAGATTGCTTTAGCGGCTTCTTCGGCCATGACCATTTTATCACGTTGTACACGAAGATCAATGGTATCCCAGAAAGGAGTATCCACACCACCCAAAAATAAATTGGTGATACGTATCTCGGTGCGTTTTACTTCTTCACGGATGCTTTGCATCATTCCAACCAATCCATATTTGGAAGCACTGTAAGCCGCTGCACCAGGCATGGGCACTTTGCCTAAAACACCGGGAATATTAATGATGAGCCCTTTCTTTTGTTCTTTCATATTTGGCAAAAATGCTTTTACCAGTAAGAAGGGACCGTATAAATTATAGTTTAATGAGCGGAGGAAATCTGTTTCACTTAATTCATCCGATGATTTGATGATTCCGATTCCCGCAGCATTTACAATTACATCAATAGAAGAGTATTGAGAAAAGAATTGATCTTTCAAAGCAGCAACTTCTTCGGGCTTGCTGATATCTAATGAAAATATTTTTGATTCGGGAAGATGTAATTCTATTGCTAATGCATCCAGCTTCTCCTTATTCCTTGCTGCAAGGAACAGATTGGCACCACTTCCTGCCAGCAGCTTTGCTGTTTTACTTCCAATACCACCTGTTGCTCCAACGATTAATACATTTTTATTTTTTACCGATTCCATGCATGAAATAATTTGTACTGATAACAAAAAAGAATTGAAATGGTTTGCTGTGATCATGTTCTCCGTGATATTGTCAAAGTTCTATCGATTAAAATGTTATTCGCAATTGAAATCATCTCCACTTTGTTTATTTATATTTGAGTGATGAGTAAAAAGAAACTGGTTGTTTTAACAGGTGCAGGCATCAGTGCAGAAAGTGGGTTGAGAACCTTTCGTGACAGTGATGGTTTGTGGGAGGGATATAATATTGAAGATGTAGCAACACCACGTGCCTGGAAGAAAGATCCACAGCTTGTTTTGGAGTTTTATAATTACCGCCGCAAAAATGTGCTGGATGCAAAACCCAATTCAGCTCATTTTGGGTTGGCAGAATTAGAAAAAGATTTTGATGTAACCATCATTACGCAGAACATCGATGATCTGCATGAACGTGCAGGCTCAACCAATGTGATGCATTTGCATGGTGAAATACTGAAGATGAGAAGTGAGCGGAACCTGAATTTGATTTATGAAATAACAGGCGATATTCAATTAGGGGATAAAGCAGAAGATGGTACACAGCTTCGTCCGTATATTGTTTGGTTTGAAGAAGCAGTACCCATGATTGAAGAAGCTGTCCCCGTTGTTCAGCAGGCTGATATATTTGTTGTGGTGGGAACTTCTTTAGTTGTTTACCCGGCTGCAGGATTACTGACCGTAGCCGACGATTCTATTCCTAAATTTATTGTAGATAAAAAAATTCCATATACTTCTTCTGTACACAATTTAACTGCAATTGAAAAACCGGCAACGGAAGGAGTGAAGGAGTTGATATCAATTTTAACTGGTAAAAAATAAACCTGTGGAAATAACAAATACTTATGGAGGGTTAATACAAATACTCTTTCTTTTATTGTTCCTGGTTCCCGCTGTTTTATATCTGATAACATTACAAAGAACATTGCAGGTAATCAGCAGTGAAAACAGGCGAATGCCTCCCGGCCAGGTTTGGTTATTACTTATTCCACTATTTAACCTTGTATGGCAGTTTGTTGTTGTAAATAAATTATCTCATTCAATAAGGCTTGAATGTATCCGGTTGAATATTCCCACCAAACAGGAAAAGCCAACATTTGATCTTGGAAATATTCAGAGTATACTTTTGATCATAGGTTTTATGCCGGTAATTGGCATTTTCTTTACCTTTTGTGCATTCATCTGCTGGATAATTTATTGGGTGCAGGTAACAGGGTGGCGGAAGAAAATCATCGCCAACCAGGGAAACGATTTGCTGGATGCTGAAAGAGAATTATTAAATCAGCAGGTAAATAAATTATAATCAGGAATGTTTTTCTTTAAACTCAACCCCAAATTTCTTTAATTCTTCAAGCACCGGCTCATAAATTTCTTTTTTTGTGGGGATATGTAAGCCTTTCAGTTTTATTTTTTCTTCAAGTATTAATTTGGCTGCAATACCCAATGGCAGGCCAACTGTTTTTGCCATGGCAGTGCGTAAACTGTCTTCACCTTTTACTACCAAAGAAGAATTGATTATTGATTGTTGACCATTACCTGCACTATATTCTATTTCATGCAGCATCACAATCATGTCTTTGTCGGTTGGTTCCAATGCCAGTTTATGTTCAACAATGTATTGTAAAATATCAGCGCTTGATTTTACATGTGCAGGCAATGCATCGTTACTTTCAGTTTCAAGAAAAGCAAACTGTTCTAAAATAAGTTCATGCACTGCTTCGGTAACATAGAGTTCAAGATACATCCGCAGGCTGAGGTCTCTTCCTTCTACATTTCTAAGTTTTCCGGCAAACCAATCATGAAAAGTTTTGTACTGGCCGATTTCTGCTACATCATTTTCATTGGTTAAACCCAAATCAACCACCACATCCCAGCCTTTACAAAAATCGGCATAACGCAATGTTGTGCGGATAAAGGTTTCAGCTTCCTGCAAATGATAAAGCGGAATATAACTCAGTGAATCCCGGTTGGGATACCACGCCAATGTTGGCAATTCATCTACCTGCAGATGCTGGCAATCTTCAAACACATGTGTATATTCTTTACGGATGATTTCATTCTTCTCTTTGTATGCAGCACCGGCCTGTCCGGCCATTACAATATTTCTTGGGTTCCAGCTGATTTTATAATGCCAGGGATTGTTATCACTTTCAGGAGCAACCAATCCGCCACAATGCGATTTGAAGGAAGTTATCTTTCCGCCTTTTGCACGGATGCCATCAAACAATTGCATGGCACTCATGTGATCAATACCCGGATCAAGTCCCATTTCACAAAGAAATAATAATTCCTTGCTGTTGATTTCTGCTTCTAAATTTTTGATGGCTTCATCAACATAAGATGCGTTCAGTAAATTTCTTCCAATGGCCACACAGTCTTTCACTACATGAATGTGCAGAAAAGGAGGGAGCAGAGAAATAACAATGTCAGCACTCTCAATCAGCATTCTTCGCTCATCAGCATCCGTTACGTTTACTTCAACTGCCTGTGCATGTGTGTGATCTCCCAGTTTTGTCTGTGCCTGTTGCAGGTTACTGTCGGCCACAATCAGCTTCCAGTTTTTTTCTGAACAGGTCTTTTTGAGATAGTCAATTAAAACAGTTGCTGATTTTCCGGCACCAAATACAAGGATCGTTTTCAAGAGAATAATTTATGGCAAGATAGAAGAAATCGTCAATTTAAACTGATTTGGGTGTTTGGCGTTCTATCGATAAATTTGCTGCTCTTAAAACAAAGTTATTCAATGAGAACAATAGCCATGCGTGAAGCCCTGCGTGAAGCGATGCAGGAAGAAATGCGCAGAGATGAGAAAGTTTTTTTAATGGGAGAGGAAGTTGCAGAATACAATGGTGCCTACAAAGTAAGCCAGGGTATGCTGGATGAGTTTGGAGCAAAACGTGTAATTGACACGCCCATTGCTGAGCTTGGCTTTACAGCTGTTGCCGTAGGCGCAGCACAAAATGGACTGAGACCCATTGTTGAATTTATGACCTGGAACTTTGCTGTACTGGCGATGGATCAGATCCTGAATACAGCTTCAAAAATGCTGGCAATGAGTGGCGGACAGGTTGGTTGCCCGATTGTTTTCCGTGGAGCCAATGGTTCTGCAGGACAGTTAGGTGCTCAGCACTCAACAGCTTTCGAAAGCTATTATGCAAATATTCCCGGACTGAAAGTAATTTCTCCTTCTACTCCATACGATTCAAAAGGTTTGCTAAAAGCGGCTATCCGTGATAACGACCCGGTTGTATTTATGGAAAGCGAGGTGATGTATGGCGATAAAGGCGAAGTTCCTGAAGGTGAATACATCATTGAAATTGGCAAAGCTGATATTAAACGTCCCGGTCGTGACGTAACAATTGTTTCTTTTAATAAAATGATGAAAGTGGCTTTGGCTGCTGCTGAAGAACTTTCTAAAGAAGGAATCGAAGCTGAAGTAATTGATTTGCGTACCATTCGCCCGCTGGATTGGTTTACGATTCTTGAAAGTGTGAAAAAGACCAACCGTTTAGTGATAGTGGAAGAACAATGGCCTTTTGCTTCTATTTCATCAGAAATAGCTTATCGTATTCAGAAAGAAGGATTTGACTATCTGGATGCGCCAATTTTACGTATTACCAGCAGCGATTCACCTATGCACTATGCCCCAACATTGGTTGGTGCTTATCTGCCCGATGTACCCCGAACAGTGAAGCTCGTGAAAGATGTGATGTACATGAAAAAGTAAAAATCAGTGGGTAAATAAAGATAAAGCCGGTCAATTTTTGACCGGCTTTATTTATTTGGACAAATAAATGCCCTTATAATTTTTTTTTTAAAAGATTTAAGGCATATTTGCTACGGTTTTTCATAGGATATTGGATTTTAAACGAAGCTGGATTTCTATCCGGCTTTTTTTATACAATAATCTCTAGCTGCGCCATATCAGCACAGTAATAATACCCAAGTATACCCTTGAATTTGTTTAAGAGATTAATCTAAACCTCCAACAAATAAACGGAGCGTACTTAAAATAAGCCATACAAGACCATACGTGAGAAACACCAGTGAAAGGCCTAAAGCTGAGATCTTAACGGTTAACTTCCATACCGGTTGTGTAGTGATTGAACTTAACTTCATAAGAATTGGTTTTAATACTCATCAAAGATAGACGGCCTCCAATTCCTGTGCAATAGGAGAAAGCCTGTATTTTAAACTGGAATTTACTGAAAGCAGATTATCTCCAGCTACGTAGTTGGTTAGCGTAAAAAGTCCACTCGGGTGTGGAAATTGTGCTGCTTTCAGGCGCTTTGTACCATGGGCTGAGGCCTTTGTCGCTTAAATTCTGCAGAATGTGGATATCCTGGGCCGGCATATAACTTTGGGCCAGCAGAAAGATCAACCCACCTGTTTTCCTGTTTCGGGCAATATCAACAACTAATACTGCATGACCGGGAGAGCCACCTTTAATCAAAACATCGCCTGCAGCTAATTGATTCCATGATTTTGTAACAAGTTCCTTTTCAAGTGAAATTGTTCCGCACATACCAAATACAGTTTCGAGGTAGGATTGCCAGCCCTTGTTCCTGTATTGATCCCAGCAGTATTTTTTACCTGCATTGTCACTGAAACAAACCGACTTCTCCATTTTTTTAAGATATTCAGCCCGCAGCCGCATTACAGCATCTGCACATTGCTGCAGATCCCTGCTGCCAACACTTATATTTAAAACTGCATACTGTGCCTGTTGATTGTATTTAGTTCTGCCATCATACAGGTATACAGTTTTGTCCTGCTTTAATGTCTGGGTACGAAGAAAGCTGCCGAAACTTCCCGATGCCAGTTGTACTCGTTCATAACCCGGAGGCAAATTAATTTCCTGGATTGAATGCGGTAGAGTATTGTTGATTTTTAATGAAGGTGCTGTTGAATGATTTCCATTTGTATAACTCAAAAGGAATGAAAAGAAAAAGAATGGCCAACTCATTGTTGCATGGTTTTTGGTTAGCTTTGAAGCAATTGAAACAATTTTCCACAACAGAATTTGTTAAACTATATTATGAGCAGCATTTTAATTATTGATGACGAAAAGGCGATCCGCAAAACACTCGGCGAAATTTTATCTTACGAAGGTTACCAGATTGATGATGCAGAAAACGGGGAAGAAGGATTAAAGAGAATTAAAGAAAAAAATTATGATGTAGTATTGTGCGATATCAAAATGCCCAAGGTTGATGGTTTGGAATTCCTTGAAAAAGCAAGAGAGAGCAATCCTGACCTGCCGATTATTATGATCTCCGGCCATGGTACTATTGAAACTGCAGTAGAAGCAGTAAAGAAAGGAGCTTTTGATTATGTTGCCAAGCCACCCGATCTCAACCGTTTGCTGATCACCATCCGTAATGCCATGGATAAGCAATCACTGGTAACGGAAACAAAAGTGCTGAAACGGAAAGTGAGTAAAGTGCAGGAAATGATTGGCGACAGCATTGCTCTGAAAAAAATAAAAGACACCATTGATAAAGTTGCGCCAACAGATGCAAGGGTTTTGATCACCGGCGAAAATGGTTCAGGGAAAGAACTGGTGGCAAGATGGATGCATGAAAAGAGCAACCGCTCTAACGGACCAATTGTAGAAGTAAACTGTGCGGCTATTCCGGGTGAGCTGATCGAAAGTGAATTGTTCGGTCATGAAAAAGGATCTTTTACTTCAGCTATTAAACAACGCATCGGCAAATTTGAACAGGCAAACGGAGGCACTTTATTTCTTGATGAAATTGGTGATATGAGTTTAAATGCACAGGCAAAAGTGTTGCGTGCATTGCAGGAAAGCAAGATTACAAGAGTAGGGGGTGAAAAAGATATTACAGTTGATGTACGTGTTATCGCCGCTACCAATAAAGATTTGCTGAAAGAAGTGGAAGCAAAGAATTTCAGACTCGATCTGTATCACCGTTTGAGTGTAATCATTATTCATGTTCCATCTTTAAACGAACGCAGGGAAGATGTTCCATTACTTACTGATCATTTTTTACAGCAGGTGGCTGATGATTACGGACAGGTAAAAAAATCAATTGATAAAAATGCAATAGAAGCTTTGCAAAAACATAACTGGAGCGGTAATATCCGTGAGTTCAGAAATGTAATTGAACGTTTGGTGATTTTATCAGGCAAAACAATTACGGAAGAAGATGTGTTTAATTTTGTGATTCCAAGGGCATGAATCAAAGAATTTACTGCATCAGCGGATTAGGCGCCAGTGAGCAGGTATTTTCAAAACTAAACTTACCCGGTACAGAGCTGATTGTATTAAAATGGCTGATTCCAAATCAGCATGAATCCTTTGCTGATTATTCCCGCAGGATGTTTGAGCAGATTACTGAAAAAAAACCTGTGCTGATGGGCGTATCCTTTGGCGGTATGACCTGTATTGAAATGGCCAATCAATTCCCCATACGAAAGCTGATTCTTATTTCATCCATCAAAACAAAAAAAGAACTGCCTCTCTGGATGCAGGGAACAGGAAAGTTGCAACTGCATCGTTTGGTAAGGCCACGGCCGCATCCTATACTTTATCCCATTGAGAATTTTTTTCTTGGTGCGAAAAGCAAAGAAGATAAGCAAATCGCCAATGCATTCAGAAAAGAGGTGGATCAGGAATACCTGCAATGGGCCATCCATCAAATTGTTAGCTGGAAGAATGTAACAATTCCTCAAAACTATATACATATACATGGAACAGGGGATCGGCTTTTCCCGATCAGGAATGTAAAAGCTGATTATGTCATCCGGAAAGGAGGGCATTTCATGGTGTATAATAAAGCCGTTGAAATCAGTGCCATCATTAACCGGGAACTGGAGTTGATTGAGTAAATGCTGTTAAATGAAACAGAATATTTTCAGCAGCAATTCAGCGTACAAAACCGAAACCCTTACTTTTGTGACCATTAAAAAACTGAAGCATGTCTCCTAACGAAATCCTGTGGATTTTTATCATTAACCTCATTCTCCTGTTGTTACCCGCTATTGGTTTATCCGGTATGTTTAAAAAAGCGGGGGTAGCTGGCTGGAAAGCGTTTGTACCTTTTTACAATCTCTGGATTATGACAGAGCTGGCCGGTATGAAAAAATACTGGTTCTTCCTTCAGTTTATTCCCATTGTCGGATGGTTTATTGCAGTAGCTATTTTAATTGAATTTGTAAAAGCATACGGCAAGTTTACGTTTTGGGAACATGCACTTACAGTTCTTGCTTCCTTTGTTTACTTTATCTATATCGGGTTTAATAAAACAGATAAATACCTGGGAGCTGAATCAATTGCAGCACATAAAAAATCAACCGTAAGAGAGTGGGTTGATGCAGCTATTTTCGCTATAGTTGCTGCCGGTCTTATCCGCATGTTCCTGTTTGAAGCATATGTTATTCCAACACCATCCATGGAGCGTTCCTTAATGGTAAATGATTTCCTGTTTGTAAGTAAAACAGCTTTTGGTTCAAGGGTGCCCAATACACCACTTGCCTTTCCATTAGTGCATCATACATTACCTGTCGTCAAAACAAAATCCTATCTCGAAATTATCAATTTGAAATACAGACGCTGGTTTGCAACTCCCGTTAAACGGAATGATGTAATGGTGTTTAACCTCCCTGTGGGCGATACAGTAATTAATGATGAGGAAAATTTCGGTTCTAAGATCACTTATTATGATGCTATCAGAATGTCGGGCGGCGATAGGCAAAAGGTTTGGGATAACTATGGTGATATCATCATTACGAGGCCTGTTGACAAAAGAGAAAATTTTATCAAGCGCTGTGTTGGTATTGCAGGCGATACGTTAGAAATTAAAAATGGAGTTGTCTATATTAACGGAAAGGTGAATGATATTCCACCGGCATCAGAAACAAACTATGAGTTAAGAACAAAGGGTCAGCCACTTGATTTTGCTATGCTGGAAGAAGAATACGGAATCCGTGAATCGGCTGGCGAAATAAGAAGTTTTGGAAACAATATTTATGAAGTCTTTCTAACCAAAGAGCAGGTGGCTATTTTCAGTAAGTTCCCTTATGTTGAATCAATTAAACCTGTCCTGTCTTTATACGACAGCAAGGGAAGTGCAGGAGGGGAAGTATTCCCTTACGACACTACTTATTGTAAATGGACGATTGATAATTTCGGGCCATTATATATTCCTAAAAAAGGATTTACGATTCAACTCACTCCTGATATCTACAGCCGTTACGAAAGGGTGATTCGCACCTACGAAGGCAACAGTTTTGAAATGAAAAACGGCAAATTCTTCCTGAATGGAAAAGAAACAGACCGATACACATTTAAAATGGATTATTTCTGGCTGATGGGTGATAACAGGCATAATTCACTGGATGCCCGTTACTGGGGTTTTGTTCCGGAAGACCATGTGGTGGGTAAAGCCTCCCTCATTTTCTTCAGCTGGGATAAGGGCCCGAGGTGGAAACGGATTTTCCGCTCAATTAAATAATTACCGTATATTTGATACCGAGCTTTTATGATGGATCCTCCGACATGTTCGGGGGATTTTTTGTCCCATACCTTAAGGGCATACGAGATCAGGAAAAGTAACAAATGGTATAATGCCAGTATAAAAATTGAACTATGAACAAACAGGATTATCATTTCGATTACGAGGTATATGATTCAATTGATGACCTCACAGAAGAAGACAAATGGCTTTTGGATGAAGCCAGGGAAGTAACCCAGCATGCTTATGCGCCTTATTCACGTTTCCAGGTGGGATCAGTTGCCAAGCTCAGTAATGGTGAAATTGTTGCAGGAAGCAACCAGGAAAATGCATCATTCCCCGCAGGTTTATGTGCAGAAAGAGTAGTGCTTGCTTCGGTTTCATCACTGTATCCAAAAATGCCGATCGAAACAATTGCTATCAGTTACTTTAATAATAATGGGGAAAGCAATCACCCGATCACTCCATGTGGAATTTGCCGACAGGCGTTGCAGGAGTTCAGGGAAAAAACAAAAGTTCCCATCCGTTTAATTTTGGGTGGTATGCACGGTAAAGTGTTTATCATTCCCGATGCAGCAATGCTGTTGCCATTGTCGTTCACCAGCACAGATCTCAACGGTTAAAAAAGAGTAGATTGTTTACCGGCAACTTTTGATTCATGTTCCAATAGCCATTGCTTGCGGTGAAGTCCGCCTGCATATCCGGTTAATTTACCATCAGCACCAACAACTCTGTGGCAGGGAATGATAATAGCCAAAGGATTTTTTCCATTGGCCGATGCTGCTGCACGAATGCTTTTTACATTTCCCAATCGTTTTGCCATGTGCAGATAAGTAATGGTTTCAGCAAAGGGAATCTTTACTAATTCTTTCCATACTGTTTGCTGAAAATCGGTTCCTGATGGATGCAAGGGCAGATTAAATTGCTTCCTTGTTCCTGCAAAATATTCATCAAGCTGTTCAATAGCCTGTTTCAAAACCGCTGATGAAGTTGTTTCTGTTTTTGTAATAGGTGAATCATTGAGAAAGCTGGCTACAGTCAGTTGCCCCTCTTCTTCCTGTAACTGAATAATGCCTAACGGCGATGAATAATGAATGGTATGTATAAGTTTATCAGCCAATTCTTTCTCCGTTTTTAACCTGTTTATCAGGTTTCAGTAAAACAACTTCATTGTGTTCATCGTAAATGCCCAGTACAAGACATTCACTGAAAAAGTTTGCAATTTGTTTGGGTGGAAAATTAACAACAGCAACAATCTGTTTGCCTGTTAATTCTTCTTTTGTATAATGATGGGTGATTTGAGCTGATGAATGTTTAATGCCCAATTCACCAAAATCAATGCTGAGTTGATAAGCAGGTTTCTTTGCATTCACAAAGTCAACTGCTTCAAGAATGGTTCCTGTGCGGATCTCAATTTTTTCAAAATCATCCCAGCTGATTGGTTCACTCTTCATCCCTTTCATTTAGTTGCGATGCAAGTGTAAGCAGATCATTTTTCTTATATAGCTTCTTTTCATCAGAGAAACATTTTGCATACTCTTCCAGCATCAACTGAATAATCCGTTTATTGCTGAGTGGTTTGAAATAAGAAGCAGTAGGAGTTACGCTGATGCGTTTGAAATAGGTTTCAACATCTTTATGCGAAAAGATCTGTCCGCTTGCTCCATCCAGGTAAAACTGAATATTGTCGGGCGGGAAATCATTGTTGGAAATAATTTCGGGATCATCATCAAAATAAGCCATGATGAACTGCCTGGGAATATTAATCATATGCATATTTATATCCAGCAGATTTGTGAGTGTAATCATGAGGATACCCATTGAAATCGCATTTCCTTTTTTTGATTCAATCAATTTATGAATCAGAAAATCGTCGGATTGCGAATAATTAATTTCGGCGCCTTTGATCTTGTAATAATTAAACAGGATGTTATTGAGTACATTAATTTTCTCCAGCGAGGTTAAAAAACTGTTGAGTTCTAACCAGATGTTGCGGCGTATTTTTTCCAGTTCCTGGTAATGAGTGGCCAGGTTTAAATCGGGATATTGATAACGGCTCACCAGTAAGGCGCCTGTAAAGAGATCATGTTCTTTGTCTGTTGACCATGCCTGCAGATCAACCTGCAGATCACGGAAATGAAGCCCGTGAATCAGCATTTCAATCCGCTCCTGGATGGTTTCATCGGGTGTGGTCTCCCACAAATGCTCCAGGTTAGGAATGATTTGTTTTCCAAATGAAATGATCCGTTGACTCACTGTTGAATACACTTCATCATCCGGATCATCAATCAGGTGGAGCAGTGCAGTAATCTCTTTTGTTTGTTCCATGAAAGGGTTTTACAGATGTATGATACCGTAAATCTGTGTTTTAAATTGCAAAATCTGTGAAACTTTTCTAAAAAAAGTTGTTCACAGCGATGTGGATGAATAAACCGGCTTTTATTAAAAATGCCGCTTCTTGCCAATAGGCCGAATTAATGGTTATCACTTACAGGCAGACCGTGTATACATGAATTTCCTGAAATCATACATTGAAACCCATTGCAGGCGGTATTATTGGGTGTAATATTATTCTACCAATAGAAATAAAGACAGTATCCTAAAAGAGAACCTGTAGAACCAAATCCAATAACCTGTTTTTAGAACCTGACTTCCTGTGAAAGAAACCACTGGCTTCTGTACCTTACGGATAACGGACAAGAAATAGAACAATTTGAAGCCAATATTAAGAGTCCTCCGGTAAACCGGGGGACTTTTTCTTTTACAGATATGTATGATCTTTCTTCCTCCTGCAAGTATAATATGGAAGTTTAATTTCACTAATTTTAGTTTCCTTAAATATCCATAAGGAAATCAGTATGAAAAAGAATCAACGATTTTCAATTGCCGCAATAATATTGTCAGTTGTCTTCATCAGTCAGTTGTCAGCAGCATATGCAGGTAAACCTAAACGTGAGTTTTATCAGCTTACAGTTTATCATTACAGCACCGAAGCGCAGGGCAAGGTGATTGAGCAATACCTTGAAGCCGCATTATTACCTGCTCTGCATCGTGCCGGCATCAGCAAAATAGGTGTGTTTAAAGCAATTGCCAATGATACATCTGCAGATAAGCTATTGTATGTGTTCGTTCCGGTTAAGAGCATGGAGATGATTACAACCATTGATCTGAAACTGAAGAAAGATGCTGTGTTCAGTAAAGCAGGCGAGGAGTATATCAATGCAGTTTACACAAAATCGCCCTACAACAGGAAAGAAGTTGTTTTATTACAGGCATTTTCACTGGCACCGGAAATGCAATTGCCCAACCTGACTGCTGCCAAAAAAGACAGGGTATACGAATTGAGAAGTTATGAAAGTGCAACGGAAAAGATTTTTCAGAACAAAGTGCACATGTTTAATGAAGGGGATGAGATAGGGCTGTTTAAAAAACTCAATTTTAATGCAGTGTTTTACGGCGAAGTGATTGCAGGAAACAAAATGCCCAACCTGATGTACCTCACCAGTTTTGAAAATAAGGCTGACAGGGATGCACACTGGAAAGCATTTGGCAGTGATCCTTCCTGGAAAAAACTTTCAGCCATGCCGGAATACAGTAATAACGTATCACATATTGATATTACATTCCTGCGCCCGGCTGAATACTCCGATTTTTAAAAAGCGAATGATGAATGCGGCAAAAAAAGCAGTTAAACCTTATAACTTCTTTAATAAAACAATATAAGTAGGGAAGTGATCGCTGTAGCCGCCACGGTAGGTATTGCCATCCCATGTACGCATTGGGTAACCTTTGTATTTGCCGATATTTTCAACCAGAAATTCTTTATTAAAGATCCGCTGCTGATAATAGAAAAAACCTTTTTGCTCTTTACTCAGCCATGGATAAGCAATCAGGATCTGGTCAAACAATCCCCATGCATCCTGGTAAGCTAAAGTCCCGATTCCTTTTTTATACAGTTCAGTCCAGGGATTAAACATGCCGCCTCTTTTTACATCTTTTATTTTCTCTTTGGCATTAATGATTTTTGCAATGCTGTTATTGGTGGGGTCGTCATTTAAATCACCCATCACAACAAACTTTGCATCAGGTTCAGTTTTTATGATAGAATCCATGTGATTACGGCAAACCTGTGCTGCAGCATCCCTTGCAGGCGCACTCCGTTCTTCACCACCACTACGGCTGGGCCAGTGATTCACGTACACATGAATGGTTTCTCCATCCAGTTTTCCTTTTACCCAAAGAATATCACGGGTATAATAAGCATCTTTTGTACCGCTTGGAAGTTTTACAAACAGTTTATTACTTGTTTCAACCGTAAAATATTTTGGATTGTATAAAAGTCCAACGTCAACACCTCTTGCATCTCTTGAATCGTAATGAACGATCTTATAATTTCTTTTAGCGAGCAGGGGATGATGCACCAGGTCGTTAAGAACAGTGTCATTTTCTATTTCTGCCACACCCAGCAATGCCATGCCATCAGGGTTCTGATCGGTACCCATTTGTGAAATAACAGTAGCAAGATGCAACACTTTATTCCAGTAAATATTGCTGTTGTAATTTTTAGGACCGGCGGGTGTAAATTCTTCGTCACTCACCATGGGATTATCCAGGGTATCGTAAAAATTTTCAAGATTATAGAAGCCTAAGAGAGCAATTTTGTACTGTTGTTTTGTAGTCTGACCGTAATCAGTTAGTGTCAGGGTTAACAGGGAAAGAAGAAGAAATAGCCTTTTCATATACGTCAAATAATCTGCAAACATAGGAAACAAAAGATGACTGATATCATTATTATAAACTGTTTCAGGTTAAATGAATATTATGTGATTAAATTTTTCTGCATAGTAATGTTAAAGTCGCTAATTTGTCGCCTTTTCAAATCAGAATTACATGCTTAAACTAAAACTGCTGCTTTTGTTCCTGTGTGCCGGAACAATCATTTTTGCGCAGCAAAAGAATCCGAAGGACACACTCCCATCCAGGGACACTACAATGGAAGAATTAAAAGAAAGTGTACTGGACAATATTCCCGTTGTTTCGTTAGATGAAAACGATTTGAGTGATGGAAGCGCCCAAAATGTGTCTTCTGTACTTACTGCGGGCCGTGACCCTTTCTTTTCAGCCGCTTCATTTAATTTCAGTGCCGTTCGTTTCCGCATACGTGGATATGATGCTGATCTGTTCAGTACGTATATGAATGGTATCCCCATGGAAAATCTTGACAATGGATTTACTCCTTATGGATTATGGGGCGGATTAAATGATGTGTTTCGCAACCGGGATATTTCTATCGGCTTACGTTACAATACATTTACGTTTGGCGATATTGGCAGCAATACCAATATTGATGCAAGAGCAAGTAAGCAGAGGGCGCAAACAAGTTTGAGTTATGCTTATTCCAACCGCAATTACACGCACCGTATGATGCTTACCCATTCAACAGGGCTGAGTAAAAAAGGATGGGCCTTCACCGTTAGTGGAAGCCGCCGTTATGCAACAGAAGGATATGTGCCCGGTACTTATTATGATGGCTGGAGTTATTTCGCAGCGATTGATAAACGTATCGGTCAGAGACATTTATTATCACTGGTTGCTTTTGGTGCGCCAACTGAAAGTGGAAGACAGGGCGCATCTGTTATGGAAATGCAGAATCTTGCCGGTACCAATTATTACAATCCTTTCTGGGGTTACCAGAATGGAAAAGTAAGAAATGCAAGTGTTGGTAAATCGCATCAGCCTTATGGAATTCTTACACATGAGTTCCGTATCAGTAACAATACAACCTTAACATCAGCGATCAGTTATTCTTTTGGCGACAGAAGTACAACTGCACTTGACTGGTATAACTCTGCTGATCCACGCCCTGATTATTATCGTTACCTGCCAAGCTATTATTCCAAAACTGATCCTTTACAGGCAGCACAAATGGAGCAGGCAATGAGAGAAGATGTCAATCTTCGCCAGATCAACTGGAACGATTTATATCTCGCTAACAAGAGCAGTTACGAAACAATCAATAATGTAAATGGTGTTCCGGGTAAAACAGTCAGCGGATTGCGTTCACATTATATTGTTGAGGAAAGAGTCATCAATACACAGCGTTTCAATTACAATTCTGTACTCAATACAAGAGTGAACGATCATATTGATCTTACTTTTGGTGCTTCTTACCAATGGCAGAGAAACAGATACTATAAAAAAGTAAACGATTTACTGGGTGGCGATTATTATTTAAACCTTAACCAGTTTGCTGAAAGGGATTTCCCTTCCAACTCAACTGCTAACCAGAATGACCTGCTGGTACCTAACCGTGTTTTGAGAGTGGGGGATAAGTTTGGATATTTCTATGATATGGTGATTAATAAAGCGGCAACCTGGGGACAGGGCGTTTTCAAATTCAATAAAGTTGATTTCTATCTTGCTGCTGAATTATCAAAAACACAATTCTACAGGGATGGGCATACCGTGAATGGTTTGTTCCCCAATAATTCATTTGGAGTTTCTAAGAAAAATAATTTCACCAATTACTCTGTAAAAGGCGGCATTACCTATAAACTCGATGGCAGAAATTATTTTTATGTGAATGGAACTTATCTTACAAAAGCACCCTTCTTTGAAAATATTTATGTTTCTCCACGTACAAGAGATTTTCAGCAGAACAATCCAAAGAGCACTACTATTAAATCGGCTGAAGCAGGTTATATCATGAACAGTCCCGGATTAAAGATCCGCTTAACCGGTTATTACACCGTATTTGAAGATGACTATAATGTGATGTCATTCTATCATGATGACTACCGCAATTTTGTGAACTATGCAATGAGCAATATTGACAAACTGCATTTTGGTGGTGAACTTGGATTTGAAGCCAAAATAGTGGGTGGACTATCTGTAAATGGTGCGGCTGCCGTTGGCCGTTATTATTATAACAGCCGCCAGGAAGCAATCATTACATTAGATAACAGTGCTGCCAACCTTGGAACAGAAACCATTTTCAATCAAAACTACCGTGTACCATCCACTCCGCAGGAAGCATACAGTTTGGGATTGAATTACCGTTCACCGAAGTTCTGGTATGTAAGCATTACCGGAAATTACTTTGACCAGATGTGGCTCGATTTTAATCCTATCCGCCGTACACAAACTGCAGTAGACGGTTTGGAATACAAAGGTGAATTGTGGAACTCGATCCTTGATCAAACACAATGGAAAGCTCAATACACAGTGGATATGTTTGGTGGTTATTCATGGAAGCTGCCAAAGAATATGGAAATAGCAGGCAAGAATACATTTCTTGTATTTAATGTTGGTGCCAATAATATTCTGAATAATAAAACAATCATTACCGGCGGTTTTGAACAGCTACGTTTTGATTTCGACAACAGGGATGTAAATAAATTCCCGCCGAAAGTTTATTATGGATATGGTATCAATTTCTTTGCAAGTGCAACTCTCCGTTTCTAAAAAAAATAAAATGACAATTAATATAAAAGATATGAAAAGAATAAATGTTTGGTTGAGCCTGTTATTAATCTTGCTGACCACCACCCTGATGATAAGTTCATGTAAGAAAAAGTTTGATGAGCCTGCTGCTCCAACTGATCCGGGTCTTACTGTAACACATACCATTAAAGCATTCAAAGCATTGCATACTGTCTCCGGTGCTTATGATGTTATCAATACAGATATTATCATTGCCGGTACTGTAGTAGCCAATGATAAAAGCGGTAATCTGTATAAAGAAATTTATATCCAGGATGCTACCGGTGCCATTAATGTAAAGCTTGATGCAGCTGGTCTTTACAACTCATATCCTGTAGGAAGAAAAGTATATATCAAGTGTAAAGGACTTTGTATCTCTGATTATAATCGTCTTCCACAGCTGGGTGTAAAAGCAACTGTTGCCGGTTCTCCTTCTATTGAAGCCATTGCATCGAACCTTATTGATAAATATTTATTCGGTGGCACTTTAAATAATCCTGTTACTCCTAAAGTTGTTACAGTAAGTCAGCTTACTACCAATATGCAGGATGATTTGCTGGGTACACTCATTCAGCTGAATAATTATGAGTTCATTACTGCTGATACCAGCAAAACCTATGCTGATACATCTGCCTATAAAAACTCTGTGAACCTTACAGTGAAAAGCTGCTCAGCCAATTCATCCATCATTATCCGTTCAAGCGGGTATTCTAATTTTGCTGCAGTAAATGCACCGAATGGTAACGGAACACTGTATGCGATTTATACTTTGTTCGGATCAACCAAGCAGTTACTCATTCGTGATACAGCTGATGTACAGTTCAAAAGTATCCGTTGCGGACAGGGACCAACAACTCCAATGAATATTTCAGAAGTAAGAGCATTGTATACAGGTACAGCTACTGTAGCTCCAGATGCGAAACGTATTTCGGGTATTGTCATCAGCGACAGAACAACAGCTAATATCAATGCACAGAATATTGTATTACAGCAGGGGAATAATTTATCAGGTATCCTGGTACGTTTTGATGCCCCTCACAGTTTTAATGTTGGTGATTCAATTGATGTGAATGTTTCTCAGCAGGAAGTTTCTGAGTTCAACGGACTGTTACAGGTAAACAATGTGCCGCTGAATTATGCAACAGTTAAAGCAAGTGGTAAATCAATTACTCCACGTGTTGTTACATTAGCTGAAGCAAATACCAACTTTGAAGCATGGGAATCTACATTGGTTAAAACAGGCCCTGCAGGATTAACCGGTGGAACAGGCGGTACCTACAGTGGAAGTGTTACCATGAATGATGGAGCTTCTTTAGTGTTGTTTACATCAAGTGCTGCAACATTTTCATCACAGGTATTTCCAACAGCTGCAATATCTGTAACAGGATATCTTACACAGTTTGCAGCAACCAAAGAAATTTCTATCAGGAATCCTGCAACAGATGTGGTGGCAGGTGGTGGAAGTGGAAGCGGCATTGCTTTAACCACTTCACCTTATACACAAAACTTTAATGCGATAGCCGGTGGATTGCCAACAGGTTTCTTTGTAAAAACAGGAGCTTCTGCAACTACACTGGGAACAGCTGACATGACAAGTGTGCTGGCAACAGTATCGGCATGGAATGGAACATCAGGTGGCGTAAGAAACTATGCATCTGCAACCGGACTTACATCAACAAGTGATGCAACTGCACAGAGCGGTTCAATCAACAGGGCATTGGGTATCCGTCAAACAGGTTCTGTTGGCGATCCCGGCGGATCTTATTTATTCTTAATAGACAATACAATTGGTAAAGCTAATTTCCAGTTGAGTTTTCTCTTACAGCAATTAGATCCAACAGCTGCTGCCACACCAAGAGTAGCCACATGGACAGTGCAGTATGGTTTGGGTGATGCGCCAACAAGTTTTACAACAGTAACAACAAGTCCGGCAGCATTAACAACAACCTTTGGGTCATGGTTGAGCACACCCGTTACTGTTAATTTTGGTACTGCTTTAAATAATCAGAACCAGAAAATCTGGATCAGGATTGTAACCTTAGCTGCAACAGTAGGTTCAGGAAGCAGGCCATCAACTGCAATTGATGATCTGAGTGTAAGCTGGCAGTAATATAATAGCTTTTAAATAAATTACAAAGGCCTCATCAACTGATGAGGCCTTTGCTTTTGAATTTTTTTCTGATAAAAATCATGCAATTACATTTCTTTGTAAAATATATTTGAATTCAATTAACACAGTCAGAAATGAAGCACTTTGCAATTCCGTTAGCTGTTCTGTTGCTTTTTGTATTTTCAGGATGCGCCGTTTATGAAATCAGCACAAAGAGCCTGGTTACTCAATTACAAAATACAGGTACTGAAGAAAAAGGATATTTGTCTCCTGGTTCGGTTCAGGGGAATACACTGCAAACGGTAGTATGTACCGATAAACATGGCAAACAGGTAACTCTTTATGTCACAAACAGAACCGGCGTAAGAATTACACTTACAGACAACTCCCGTAAAACTTTTTATTTTAATACACTTCTCGTAAAGGACAGTGCTGTATTTGGAAGCAAAACACATTTTTTTAACGCTTCAGTTAAACCTGTTAAATTCGGCAGCATCAGCAAGATTGAAATAATGCCTTAATAAAAAAGTGAAATGAAAAAAATAATTGCATTTTCAGTTCTGTTCCTGCTTTGTTTTCATTCCGTATTTGCTCAGTTGGAGCAGGAAATTACTTCGGCAAAAGCACCTCTTGGCGGTACCGTTTTTTTCCAGAATAACAAAAGGCTTTCCATGAAGCAGCTATACGATATTACAAGCAACAACCCTTTAGCATTGGAGGAAATAAAAACAGCAAGAGCTAATAACACGTTGAGCACTGTATTCGGATACATTGGCGGAGCTTTGATAGGCTGGCCATTAGGAACTGCATTAGGAGGTGGCAAACCCAATTGGACACTTGCCGCAGTTGGAGCTGGGTTTATAGGTGCAGGTATTCCAATTTCTATCTCATCAATGAAACACGCCCGGAAGGGGGTTGCTATTTACAACCAGGGATTAAATAATAAAACAGGAAGGCTGAGGCCTGAATACAGATTGGGTATAACAGCAAACAGTGTCGGCTTAAAAATAAATTTTTAACCATTACTCAGTTCTATTTATTCAGCAAAACCTTGTTCGTACGTTCTGTCATTTCATCAGTTATATCCAGATGGGTAACAAACCGAATTTGATTTTTGCCCATTGTAAAACACAAAATTCCTTTCTCCTTTAATTGCTCAACAAACTGAGCTGCTGAAATTCCTTCTTTCATGGTAAAGATGATGATATTGGTTTCGACCGGCATCACCGTTTCAACTTTTGGATGAGAGAGTAGAGTCTGTTCAATTTGTTTCGCATGCAGGTGATCTGTAGCAAGACGGTCAACATGATTCTCTAAGGCATACAATCCACCGGCAGCAATAAAGCCTGCCTGCCTCATACCTCCGCCAAATACTTTCCTTACCCTTCTTGCTTTTTTGATTACATCTTTGGTTCCCAGCAAAACACTGCCAACAGGGGCACCCAAGCCTTTACTGAGACAAATGGAAATTGAATTGAAGATCTGACCATACTCTTTCGCTGTTTGTTGTTTGGCAACAAGTGCATTAAAGAGCCTCGCTCCATCTAAATGTAACGTCAGTTTATTTTCAAGACAAATTTGTTTGATTGTCTGTATATCAGACAGTTCATAGCAACTTCCACCACCACGATTGCTTGTATTTTCCAAAACAACGAGGCTTGAAATGGGCTTATGTATATCGTCAGGATTATTAACTCCTTCAGCTACCTGTAAAGCGGTAACACGTCCTCTGTTTCCATGCAGCAGCTGAACGGATGACCCCGAATTAAACGCAATTCCTCCGCCTTCGTACTGGTATACATGCGAAAGTTCATCACAAATAACCTCATCACCGGGCTTTGTATGAACTTTTATGGCAATCTGGTTCGTCATTGTTCCGCTTGGGCAAAACAAACCGGCTTCCATTCCGAACATTGCTGCGGCTGTTTCTTCCAGTTTATTCACAGTCTCATCTTCGCTAAATACATCATCGCCAACCTTAGCCAGCATCATCGCTTCCAGCATTTCTTTTGTGGGTCTGGTAACAGTATCACTTCTAAAGTCAATCCATTCCATATCAATTATTTAAAAGAAAAAATATTAACAAAATTAACTGTTCTAATGACAACTATTTATGCGATTCTTATGTTTGCAATAAGAATAAAATTAACACTGCAAACGTTACAATCTCACCCAATTTAGCCTCAATTATACACAGGGGCTATGAAAAGCGGTCATTGATTCGTAACTTTGCTGACGGTAACAGAGGATTCTTAACCAGTCTTTCACACTACAAGGTCGAATTTCCCTGTCTTAGCAACGTTACAAACAATTAAGAAGAATACATTATGCGGCAGCTCAAAATTGCAACTCAGATTACAAACCGTGATTCACAGGCGGTTGAGAAGTATCTACAGGAAATTTCTAAGATTCCAATGATTAACCCCGAAGAGGAAACAACTCTTGCACAGCGGATTAAAATGGGTGATCAAAGGGCTTTGGACAAATTGGTACAGTCGAACCTTCGTTTCGTTGTATCAGTTGCCAAACAGTATCAGCACCAGGGTTTATCATTAAGCGATCTGATCAATGAGGGAAACCTCGGTTTGATCAAGGCCGCCCAGCGTTTTGATGAAACAAAAGGGTTTAAATTCATTTCTTATGCTGTTTGGTGGATCCGCCAGTCAATTCTGCAGGCATTGGCCGAGCAGGGTCGTTTGGTTCGTTTACCCCAGAATAAGATCGGAACTTATAACAAAGCCAATAAAGCTTATATGGCTTTTGAACAGGAGCATGAAAGGGAGCCTTCAACAGAAGAACTCGCTGATATCCTCGAAATGAGCGAAACAGAAATCAACAATATCTTCCAGAGCAATACACGTCATACTTCACTGGATGCACCTGTGCACGAAGCAGAAGATGTGGCGATGGGTGATTTGCTGGAAGGCAGCGATGATACAGATGAGGATGTAATGAAAGATTCATTACGTAATGAAATCCGTCGTGTACTGAAATCACTCAGCCCACGTGAAGCAGAAATCGTAAATGCTTATTTTGGACTGGATGGTGAAAATGGTGTTACCATTGAGCAAATTGGTCAGAAATACGACTTAACAAAAGAACGTATCCGCCAGATCAAGGAAAGAGCCATCAAGCGTTTGCAGAAAGCACGCTACAGCAACGCACTGAAAAGTTATCTTGGCAACTAATTTATATGGGTATTAAGTATCAATCCCTCCGACTTATCGGGGGGATTATTTTTTACTGAAATGTGAAATTTCACGGAATTGATTTCAGAAAAAATTCCTGACGTAAATTTGAATTATGTACAGATTTGTTTTGCTGACTTTAATTACACTAGGTTTTATTGGCTGCGAAAAGAAAGTGAAGTTTGATCTGAAAGACACTTCTGAACTTTTAACAGTGGATGCCAGCATTGAAACAGGGCAGGACCCGGTTGTTATTCTTACTAAAAGCCTTAACTACTTTTCAAAAATAACTGTGGATGTGTTAAGTCAATCATTGATTAAAGATGCTGAAGTATATATCAGTGACGGCACAAAGACACATAAACTGAAACGGTATGATATCACATTGCAGGGAAATGTCCCATTCAGTTTATACTCAAGTGACCCCTCAGATCCTGCCACTATTATTAAAGGTGATTTTGGAAAAAGCTATCAGCTGAGGATTGTATGGAAAGGAACAGAATATACTTCCAGCACAACAATACCCTTACTCAGAAAAACAATTGATTCTCTCTGGTGGATTAAAGCACCTAATACTCCCGATACAAGTAAAAAAGTGGTTGCAAGAGCAAAGGTGACCGATCCTCCGGGATTTGGTGATTATGCCCGTTATTTTACAAAAGTGAACAGCGAAGGTTTTTTACCAGGCCTTAACTCAGTATTCGATGATCAGCTTGTAAACAGTACAACTTATACGGTTGATGTTGACCGTGGTGTTGACCGTAATGCAGATCTCGATTTTGAGGAATATGGCTTTTTTAAAAAAGGCGATACTGTAACAGTTAAGTTCTGCAATATCAATAAAGCCACTTTTGATTTCTGGAGAACGGTTGAATACAGTTATTCAAGCATTGGTAATCCCTTTTCATCACCAACAAAAATCATTGGCAACATCAGCAATGGGGCGTTGGGATATTTTGGAGGCTATGCCAACCAGTTTAAAACAATCATAATACCCAGATAATTATCCACAACACATCTCACTGTACTTCAGGTTACATAGAGTATGCATGGATAAGATTATTTTTGCCGACTTATTAAATTTTCAAGACGAATATGGAAGCAGCAGAAAAAGTACATTGCTTAATTATCGGATCAGGGCCGGCAGGATATACAGCCGCTATTTATGCATCAAGAGCTAATCTGAATCCTGTATTGTACCAGGGAATTCAGCCTGGCGGACAATTGACTATTACAACTGAAGTTGAAAACTATCCTGGCTATGCCGATGGCGTTCAGGGGCCGGAGATGATGGTTGATTTTGAAAAGCAGGCCAAAAGAATGGGTGCCGATATCCGTTACGGTTTAGCCACAAAAGTTGACTTCAGTTCAACACCGCATAAAGTATGGATAGATGATGAAAAACTCATTGAAGCAGACAGTGTGATCATTTGTACAGGTGCCAGTGCCAAATGGCTGGGACTGGAAAGTGAACAGCGTTTAAACGGTTATGGTGTAAGTGCCTGTGCCGTTTGCGATGGCTTCTTTTTCCGTGGAAAAGAAGTAGCCATTGTTGGGGCTGGTGATACTGCAGCTGAAGAAGCTTTATACCTGAGCAAACTTTGCACAACCGTACATATGCTCATCCGTAAGGATGCCATGCGTGCAAGTAAAGTAATGCAGGATCGTGTACTGAAATCTCCCAATATCAAAGTGTATTTCAACACAGAAACCATCGAAATACTGGGTGAGAATAAAGTGGATGGCATGAAAGTTACGAATAACAAAACGGGTGAAGAATCTGTGATCACTGTTCAGGGTTTTTTTGTGGCCATTGGTCACGAGCCAAACTCAGCCATCTTCAAAGAATTTATTGATATGGATGAAGCAGGTTATATCAAAACCATTCCCGGGACATCAAAAACGAATGTGGAAGGTGTTTTTGCAGGTGGTGATGTGCAGGATAAAGTTTACAGACAGGCGGTAACAGCGGCAGGCAGTGGTTGTATGGCAGCATTGGATGCAGAACGTTATTTATCTGCTAAAGGAGTTGTTTAAAGCAATATTTCAAAGATAGTCCCGCTAATACAGCGGGACTTTTTTATTTTCGGCCAATGATAGCAGTACATTTAAAAGATTTGAAATTTCATGCATATCACGGATTGTATGCAGGGGAAGAAAAAGTGGGCGGGCCTTTTGAGGTGAACCTGTCAGTATGGTATAATCCCGGCGGCCCTGTAACCTCGATTGAGCAAACAATTAACTATGTTACGCTGTTTAACCTTGTTAAGCAGCATATGCAGGAAAGAACAAGTCTTTTAGAGATGGTTGCAGAAAAAATCTGTTATACCATCAAAGACCGTTTTCCCGTTATTACTGAAATAAAAATCGATATTTACAAGTGTTCGCCACCCATTGAAAATTTCCAGGGTAAAACCGGCATAACCATGCATAAAACATATTAAACAGCCTTCATGCAAAAATTCGCATTCGTTTTATTTCTTTTCTTTTTTTATTCGGGCTATGTTTTATCGCAGACTGCAGATGAACTTGTGAAACAGGGCGATCTGCTGGAAAAGCAATTTAAAGAAGAAGAAGCTTATCAGAAATTTAAAGAGATCATTAAACAACAGCCACATCATTTGTATGCACTCACCCGCTGTAGTGAACTGGCAAGCAGAATTGGAAGAAGACAGGCAACCAAAGAAAAGCAGATAGACTTTTACACCGCTGCAAAAATTTATGCTGAAAGAGCCTTGAAAATAAATCCAAAAGACAGTGAAGCAAATGTGGTGATGGCTCTGGCCTTTGCACGAATGTCCTTACTGAAAAGCGGGAAAGAAAAAGTTGCTTATGTACGTGAAATTAAAACCTATTCAGAAAGGGCTGTCGCTTCAAACCCTGATAACTTCAAGGCATTATTTGTAAATGCACGCTGGCACTACGAAGTCAGCAATCTTTCAGGTGTTGAGCGTGCAGCTGTAAAAGTGTTCTTTGGAGGACTGCAGAAAAACTCACTTGATTCTGCTTTATTTTTTTATGAAAAGGTAAAATCACTTAAACCGGATTTTGTGTTGAATTATCTTGAACTGGCAAAGGCTTACAATAAGAAAAACAAACGGCAAAAAGCAATTGAAATTTTGAAATACATGCTGAAGTTACCCAATACAGCTGCCGATGATCCTACAGTAAAGGCCGAAGCAAAGCAATTGCTGGAAGCATGGAAATAACACTCATTCAGAAATAATAAATAGTTTTGCCACTCAAGCAACTCATTTGAACGCAACCGTTTTTTTATTTACGCCGCCTTTTACACAGTTAAATACTCCGTATCCCGCAACTGCTTACCTCAAAGGTTTTCTTAATACAAAAAATATTTCTTCCTTTCATGCTGACCTGGGTATTGAAGTGACTATTCAGTTATTTTCTAAAAAAGGACTGGAAGAATTATTCAGCCGTATTTCAACAGATAAGGTTTATTCAGAAAACGCACAACGTATTCTTACACTGAAAAATGAATACATCAACTGCATTGATGATGCTGTTTTGTTTTTGCAGGGAAAGAACCCAACCATTGCTCATTTGATTGCTTCAAGAAATTTTTTACCCGAAGCAGGGCGATTTACAGAACTGAGTGATCTGCATTGGGCTTTCGGCACAATGGGTTTGCAGGATAAAGCCAAACATATTGCAACTTTATATCTCGAAGATTTATCTGATCTCATTAAAGAATCTGTGGATGAACATTTCGGGTTCAGCCGTTATGCCGAACGTTTGGGACGCAGCGCCAACAGCTTTGATGAACTGTATGAAGAATTACAAAAGCCATTAACATTTGTTGATGAGTTATTACTTGACCGCCTGCAGAAACATATTGAACAGGTAAATCCAAAACTCGTTGGTATTTCTGTTCCTTTCCCGGGCAATTTATATGCAGCATTTAGAAGTGCACAATGGCTGAAGCAAAACCATCCTCAGATAAAAGTTACGATGGGAGGTGGCTTTCCCAATACAGAACTGCGTTCACTAAAAGATCAGCGTGTATTTGAGTTTTTTGATTTTATAACATTGGATGATGGTGAAGCACCGATTGAACAGCTGCTGAAATATATCTCCGGCGAAATAAATGAAACAGAATTAAAGCGAACCTTCTTATTACAAAATAACGAAGTCACTTACTTCAACAGCGTTGGTTGTAAAGATTATAAACAGTCAGAGGTTGGCACACCTGATTACAGCGACCTGTTACTCGATCAATATATCTCTGCCATTGAAGTAGTAAATCCCATGCACAGTTTATGGAGCGATGGGCGGTGGAACAAACTTACTATGGCACATGGTTGTTATTGGGGCAAATGTACCTTCTGTGATATTTCACTCGACTATATCAAATTGTACGAACCCATTGCTGCCAAACTTTTATGCGACCGGATGGAAACCATCATTGCACAAACAGGCAACAATGGTTTTCATTTTGTAGATGAAGCTGCACCACCTGCATTAATGCGTGCACTGGCACTTGAGATCATTAAACGGAAATTAGTGGTAAGCTGGTGGACGAATGTTCGCTTTGAAAAAAGTTTTACCCGTGATCTTTGTTTGTTATTAAAAGCAAGTGGATGTATTGCAGTAAGCGGTGGGTTGGAAGTTGCCAGTGACCGTTTGCTTGAACTCATTCAAAAAGGAGTAACTGTTGAACAGGTGGCAAGAGTCAACAAACATTTTACTGAAGCAGGTATCATGGTGCATGCATACCTGATGTATGGTTTTCCTACACAAACAGCACAGGAAACAATTGATTCATTAGAGATGGTGAGGCAAATGTTTAAGACAGGCATTATGCAATCTGCTTTCTGGCACCAGTTTGCCATGACGGCTCACAGCCCGGTTGGAATGAATCCTGAAAAGTATAAAGTAAAACGGGCAAAAGAAGCTGTGATCCTGTTTGCTGATAATGATGTAGAGCATATTGATGAAACGGGAGCCAATCATGAAAGCTTCAGCTTTGGATTAAAGAAATCACTGTTCAATTATATGCAAGGTTTGTGTTTGGATGATCCTTTGAACAAATGGTTTGAGATGAAAGTCCCCAAGACAACTGTTGCAGCAGACCATATTCTGAAAATTGTAGCTGAAGATGAGTTACCTGTTTCAAAGCCTGCTGCGAAAATTATTTTCCTTGGAACTGTGTTGAAAACAGAAGTGATTGCAAAATCAAAAAAAGGAAACCGCTGGGAAGAACTGCAGATCAGCTTTGCAACAAAGAAAGAAAATTCATCTATACAGGTTGATAAAGCAAAAGGAGAGTGGCTGGTAAATTTATTACCAAAGCTTTCTGTTCATACTGAAAAGCAAATGACTTTGCAGGAAGTAAAAGAAGATTACGAACAAAACGATTGGGATGATTTTGAATTGTTCTGGGATAATAAGCCGGTGAATACTTTGTATAAGGTTGGGTTACTGCGCCTGTGAGCTAAGAGATCGAAAGAGAATAAAGAGGGAAAAGAGTTAGGCGAAAGCTTTACCTTCAACCGAATGGCTGATCTTATACTTCCTACATTATTTGAATATGTTTTATCGGATGCAACAGCACCTGAACAAACGGTCACCAGAGCTGATGCAGAGAAGTTATTTAAGTTTTTTAAAAACTGTCCGTTGTTTAAGTGGGGCGATACGCATAACAATTGCGAAGCTAGAGCCGAAGCTGTTTGTGTGTTATTAGACGAATGGCATGTACCCAACTACAAAGGCTGGGTGTTCAGCGGAGCATTTTTAAAAAATCATGTTGGCGGTTTGAAGCAGCTATGGAATTATCATGTAGCCACCATGCTGCAGGTAATGGAAGATGGTGAAATGAAACACTATATCATTGACCCGGCTACAGGAAGCAACCTGCAAACCATCAACGACTGGGCAGCCAATGTTACTGATTATCCTCACAGCTATCATTTAGTAAAGACAGCTGATAATTATATTTTCCCTGCCGGTCGCATTTTTAAAGACAACTGGCATAAACGGAACAAACAAAACCGCAAATGGCTTATCCAGGGGCTTGCCGGTATCAATGGTGTTTCTTCTACAGGTAAGGCACAGTTATGTTTCCGGAAGAACAAGGTGAAACAAACCGCTGCAAAATTCTCCGGGCTTCGAAATGAAAACCCATTAGAGGTTATTCAAAACCAGAATCCTAAATAAACATTCATCTTTCGTATTCCGTAGTTCTTCAAAGATTTATTTGGAAGATCTGAAAAAGTTTTTTTAGCTTTGATATCAAATTAATATCAATTTAAACTTAGACATATGGAAAAAGCGCTCAAACCCATGTCAGGCTACCTGGCATTGATCCTCGCAATTGTTAGTGTAATCGCTGCTATTTTTTGTTTTGTAATGGCTGCAGGCAAAAGCGACGACAGCGGCACTTCGCTGATCTTTCTTGCCGTATTCCTCATTGTACTGGCTGTATTCCTGATCAAAGGAATTATGGTAGTGAATCCCAATCACTCAAGGGTATGTACTTTCTTTGGTAAATATGTTGGTTCGGTAAAAGACAATGGATTGCTTTGGGTGAATCCGTTTTATGTGAGTTATAAAATCACACTGCGTTCACAGAACTTAAACGGACAGCAGTTAAAAGTGAATGATAAAATGGGGAACCCCATTGAAATTGCTGCTGTAATTGTTTGGCAGGTAAGTGATACTTATAAAGCTGCATTTGAAGTAATGGATTTTCAGCAGTATGTAGGTATTCAGAGTGAAGCTGCAGTACGTCACCTGGCAAGTTCTTATCCATACGATCAGATGGAAGACCAGCATGCTGATATTACGTTGCGTGATGGTGGTGAAAAAGTAAATGACATGCTGGAAAAAGAATTGCTGGAACGTTTAGCTCCTGCCGGTATCATTATTAAAGAAGCACGTATCAGCCATCTTGCTTATGCTCCTGAAATTGCAGGTGCTATGTTGCAACGCCAGCAGGCAACAGCCATTGTTGCTGCACGATTTAAAATTGTGGAAGGTGCTGTTGGTATGGTTGAACTTGCCCTCGAAATGTTAAGCAAGAAAAATATTGTGCACCTCGATGAAGAAAAGAAAGCAGCCATGGTGAGTAACCTTATGGTTGTACTCTGTGGTGAAAAAGCTGCTACACCGGTTTTGAATACGGGTACGCTGTATAACTAATTCATTCATCATTTAAAACTGATTGAATGGCAGATAAAAAAAGTTTTGTGTTACGGATTGATGAAGACATTTACAAAATGCTGGAGAAATGGGCGGCAGATGATTTCCGCAGTGTGAACGGGCAGATTGAATGGATCATCAGTCAGAAGCTGAAAGAAGTGGGCCGGTTTAAAACGGGCACTGCTGACGGCATTTCTAAATCTGCGGGGAAGGGAAAGAAGTAGAAGGATGATTGATTGAGCTGAATCATATTGCATTGACGGGTCTTTTAAACGAGGCCCGTTTTTTTGATTAATAATAGTAAGCCTTGCGCAAGAATATCAATTGATATTCATTGAGTATATTGTGTTATAAAAACATAAAAGAACGCACATGTTAATCAAGCTGTCATTTACAATTCTTTTATCACTTATTGTTTTTTGCGTAAGCGGTCAAAAGAATGGGGATAAAAAAATAATTATTACTATGTCTGATACAATAAACATTTACGAGAAACTTAAAGCAGCTCTTTCAAAAAATGATTTCATAATCAGAGAGGACAACAATATGGATACTGTTACAACACATTTACGGGAATTCAGAACTATGCCGGGATATTGCAGTCTTAAAGCAATCTTGAAAGGCAATACAATTACAATCAGTGGGGTTTATGGTTTGAAAAAAATGAATGTATTTGGCTTAACTACTGCGCCAAGAGATTATAAACAAATCACCTATTTCGGAGGTAGCAAAAGTTGGCCTTTATTAATGAGTGTTGCCAATGCTTTGAAAGGAGAAGTAACTTTTGCAAAATGATTTTTACTAAAATCTACCGCCCCCGGTTCGTGACCCATGAACTTGAAAAGGATATGTAAGTTTGTTTCGTGTGCCACGAACCAAGGCGAGGTTATCGGTTAAGATTTCTTATGTATAATCTTATCCGGTAAGTCGGATTAATTGTTGCTATTCCTTTTTTTTCATACCTACTTGAAAGAACTGTAAACAATTCGATTTGTATGTTTTTATCTGTATTCCAAATATCTTTCTTTCTAAAATTGCCGGTTTCGATTTTTGAAAGATCAGCGAGATCTCCTTCACTTTTGCTTTCACCAAATTTTCCGAAAATTTGGCTATATAATTCATTGTATTTATCAATAAAATATTTCAACTCCTCCTGAGTCTTTTTTGCATTTTCCTCATTCCCTTTACTATTAGTATCATCCCATTCATAAAGAATATAATCAATACTTGAATCTTTCGTAAGATAAAAATAGTAACAGATTAAATCCGGCAGACCAATTTCTTTCCGTTTGAATTGAATTGGTTGCGCAACTCCATTTCGTAATAGGTGATAAGAATTATTTTCGATTTTTTGACTCCCTAAATCATTTTCGATTTTTAGAAAGTCTGCCAATTTGTTTTTTTGAATGTCCAGCTCAAGAGTTTGTGAAGAGCCAGAAATAGCAATCAAAAGAAGCCCGATAGTAAAGAAATGTTTACTCATTTGGTAGTATTCTAAGGTTAATAATATTCATAATTACAATTTGATCCATTCTTTCATCATAGCTCTAAATCACTTTCCCTTCCCACTTCCTGCTGCGGATATAAAAGAAGGCCATCAGGAAAATGGTTGTCCAGTAAATGAGTTCGGAACCCCAGGCCCAAACCAAACTGAGCTTGTACACTTCCAGCACCAAATAAATATAAATGAGATAGAGTGTAATGGTTACTGCTTCAATGATGAGGTTCATTCTTGTATTACCTGTTCCTGTTACTGCATTGAGCCATACAACAGAGATGGACATGAGCAGCATACCTGTTGTTACAATTCGTAAGACAGGAATGGCTTCTGCAATAAAACTATCCGTCAAACGAAAAACCGAGAGCAGTTCTTTTGCAAACACATTGAACAGAATAAACATAATGACGGCTGAACTTAAACTCAGCTTCATGATTTTGTAAATAAGCCGTTGCACTTCACTGGTTCGTCCCTGCCCAATGATATTACTCACCATTGCATTGGTAGTGGACGCAAAAGCCCAGATGAATACACCAACGAGTGAAAAGATATTCCGCATTACATTGCTGATGGCCAAAGCCCGTTCGCCATGATGTTCAATGAAAATATAAAATACCAGCCAGCTGATGAGACTGATAGAAAACTGTCCGATAAGTGGTGCTGAAATACGCAGAATGAGATTACTGAGTTCTTTGTTGTACTGCAAATGACGGAACAGATGAAACCTGATGTTGAGTTTTTTGAAAAAGATAAACAGGAACACTACCAGCATACCGATAAACTCTGCCAGTACAGATGCATAAGCTGCACCATTGAAACCAAGCTCAGGCAAACCGAAATGACCATAGATAAAACCGTAATCGAAAAAGATATTGGCACCGGCTTCAAACAAAGTACCGATCATTAAGTAACGGCTGTTGTTGGTGCCCACTAAAAATGCATTGCCCATCTGGAACAGGTAGAGAAATGGCAAACCCCAAACCCGGATGAGCAAAAAGGAAACTGCTTTTGTTTCAACTCCCGGCTTACTTAAAGCAAAATTAAAAATAGCAGGAGCCAGTAAATAGGTGAGGAGTATACCCAATGCTGCAAAGACGAGTGCAATACGGATGCCCTGCGAAAAGATCTTCCCGATTTCTTCGAGGCGGTTTTCACCTGCCCGGCGTGCAATGAGCGATTGAATGGCATTGTTGAGTCCGTTGCCAATCACTGCAACAATCAAAAAGTAAACACCGGTAATGCCGGCAGTTCCTAAAGCTGCTTCGCCCAAACCGCTGAGGAAATAATTATTGGCCGTAAAATTAAGAAAGGGCACCAGCAGCGATAAGCTGATGGGCAGTGAAATGGAAAGGATTTGACGGTTGGTTATATCCAGTCGCAGGTCGTTCTTCGGTAAGGCAGTCTCCAAGCTCAGTTCTTTTTTGCGAATTTAACTAAAGGATGGATAGAAACGCTGATGATGCTGATTTTAGCGGATGATGACGGATGAAGAATCTGTGAAAACCCGTCAGCATCCGTGTTATCCGTGTTTCTATCATATCTACCCTCATAAAAACTGGCAGGATTCTTCAAGAGTAAGCCGTATTATTGGTATTATTGCAGCAATTCATAAATAGAAAATTTGCTTCATCCTTCTATACATATTGTTGACGAAAACATTGATTCAAGAGAATCGACCAATGCCTTCCTGCTGGTGCAATCGGGAGAGGGCTTTATTGGCTTTGCTGCTTTTCAGCCAAAAGAAAAGATTGTGTATGGCTGGCTTGTATTTAAGATGGATGAGCAGCGCTCTACTTTTATAATTGAAGAGAAGCTGAAAGAAATTATTGAAGCATATCCATGGGTGGGCAAACATTATGAAAAAGTTATTTTAGTACAGCTCACTTCAAAGAACATTCTCATTCCTGCCATTCTTAATAAAGAAGAGAATAAAGAGAATTTATTTGAACTGGTTTACGGCAAACGGAAGGATGATATTTATGTAAAGGATTTTGTGCTGCAGCAAAATTTAGTGAATCATTACACGGTTGAAGGAACATTGGGTGTGGTGCTGAACCAACGGTTCCCGAAAGGGCAGTGGTGGCATGTGCAATCGTTGCTGCTGAAGAAACAGGCGTCAGGAGAAATCAGTATTACAGCAACCATCTGGTTTAACGAACTGCAGTTAACCGTTGAAAAGAACGGACGATGGTTACTGCTGCAATCGTACAGGTATCATACGCCTGAAGATGTATTGTATTATATCTTGAATGCCATGGAGCAACTGGGCCTTTCACAGGAAGATACCACCGTGTATGTGCAGGGCATGATCGATCAGCGCTCGGCTTTGTATGATGTACTCTACAATTATATTTTAAACCTGCAGTTGAAGAATGAACTGGAGTTTCAGTTTCCTGAAACAACCGAAGAACAACCGATCCATTTATCAGCTTCACTCGATCAGATTCTTACATGCGTATTATAAGCGGAAAATTTGGTGGCCGCACTTTTCAGCCACCGGCCAATATGCCTCATACAAGACCCACCACTGATCTTGCAAAAGGTGGTCTCTTCAATGTAATTCAAAACAATTTAGACATTACCGGTTTAAAAACACTGGATCTGTTTGGCGGAACGGGGAGCATCAGTTATGAACTGGCCAGCCGTGGTGCAACCGATCAAACCATTGTGGAGAAAGACCCTGCTATGGCCAACTTCATTCAGCAAACAGGAGAGAAGTTAGGAATCAAATTGAGATTGGTGAAGATGGAAGTGTTTAAATACATGGATCAATGCGGTGAGCAATTTGATTTTATTTTTGCCGGTCCGCCTTATGCACTGGGCCCGATTGATGAACTGCCAAAAAAAGTGTTTGAAAAGAACTTACTCACTGAAGGCGGATGGTTTGTGCTGGAACATACACCCCGGAATAATTACCAGAAGTTTCCCTTTTTCCGTGCCGAACGGAAGTATGGCACCACCATCTTTTCTATCTTCGTGAACAAACCCAAAGACGAATGACGAAGAAGGAGGCAAGAAAGTATTTTAAAGAAAAGCGTTCAGGCCTTACTGTGGGAGATAAAAACCGTTTTGATGATCTCATCCTCATTCACTTTCAGCAACTGCCTTTACCCGACCTGTTTTATGTGCACACCTATTTAGCCATTAAAGAAAATAACGAAATAGAAACCGATCATTTACTGCATTACCTCGAATTCAGAAATCCTGAACTGAAAATTGTGATCCCGAAAATGGATCATGAAAAAAATGAACTGCTGCATATAGAATACAACGAACTCGTGGATGTGATGAAGAACGAGTGGGGGATTCATGAACCGGTGAATGGCAACCTGGTAAGTGAGTCAGAAATTGATCTCATCTTAGTTCCCTTACTTGCGTTTGATGAAACAGGTAACAGGGTTGGTTATGGCAAAGGATTTTATGATAAATTCTTAACGAAATGCCGCCCAGATGCCATTAAAGTAGGACTCAGCTATTTTGATGCCATCGACCGCATCAGCGACAGTGAACAATTTGACATACCTTTAAACTATTGCATTACGCCGCAGCGCATTTATGAATTTGGCTAATCTCACATTTCAATCCATTCGTTTTTTACTCTTGCCGTTTGCTTTGCTGTATGGGGCCGCTATATGGCTGCGGAATACATTGTACGATAAGGATATTCTCAAATCAACTTCCGTTAACCTGCCCATCATTTGTGTTGGTAATTTAAGTGTAGGTGGTACCGGTAAATCGCCCATGGTTGAATACCTGCTGCGTTTACTGAAAAATCATTGTGAAATCGCCACATTAAGCAGGGGATATAAACGCAAAACAAAAGGATATGCACTGGCTGATGCAAATTCATCTGCACTGGAAATAGGTGATGAACCCATGCAGTTTCATTTGAAGTTTCCGGATGTGGCTGTGGCTGTTGGTGAAGAACGGCTGGAAGCAATACCACAGTTGTTACATGATCGTCCAAAAACACAGGTGATCATTCTTGATGATGGATTTCAACACAGGGCAGTAAAGGCAGGACTGAATATTGTACTAACGGACTACAGCAACCTGTTTACAAGAGATTTCTTTTTGCCTACAGGTGATCTGCGTGATGAGCGGCGCAGTTACAAAAGGGCAGAGATCATCATTGTAACCAAATGTATTCCCAACCTTGGTGAAGAAGAAAAAAAAGAGATCATTGCTGAAATAAAACCATTGGAGCATCAACAGGTTTTCTTTTCAACTATCGAATATGGAATTCCGTATCACATACTTCATCCCGACCAGGAATATTACCTGCATAAAAAATTAGAAGTACTGCTGGTAACAGGTATTGCTAATATTGAACCATTGAAGAATTATGTACTGGATAATTCGTACACATATGAAAAGCTTTCGTACAGCGATCATTATGTGTTCAGCATTGACGATCTGAAAGAGATCAGGAAACGCTTCAGCAAAATGGATAATGAGTATAAAGTTATTATCACAACAGAAAAAGATGCGGTGAGGCTGGTGAAATTCAGGGAAGAACTGGAAGATCTTCCACTGTTTGTTTTGCCCATACAGCATCGTATTTTGTTTAACGAAGAAGAACAGTTGAAAAAAAACATCACCGGTTTTATCAGCAACTTCTCAATCAAAAAAGAATATGAAAAAGAAAAAAATTAACAAAGAAGAACATAAGTCTGCCCACGGAAAAGGTTCAGAGGGCAAACAAAAAAGAAAACAGGCTTCCGGCACTTACAGTGGAACAATTGAAATAACCCGCAGCGGAATGGGTTATGTAACGGTAACGGACATGGAGAAAGATATCATTGTACGTCCGCAGCATTTCAGTACCGCATTGCATGGCGATAAAGTCGAAGTGGAAGTAAGCAAGCAAAGTAATGCCGGCAGAACAGAAGGAAGGATCACAAAGATCATTGAGCGAAAGCAGACAGAATTTATCGGACATATCAGTATACAGAAGAATCATGTATTTTTTATTCCTTCAACCGACCGGCCCATGCCTGATTTATATATCCAAGCAGATAAACTGAATGGAGCAAGACATGGTGATAAAGCGGTGGTTCGTTTACTGGCATGGGATAAAAACAAACGTGTTCCCGAAGGTGAAGTAATAGAACTGGTGAAACAGGAAGATGTGAATGATGCAGCCATGAAACAGATTTTATTGCAGGCTGGTTTTACATTGAGTTTTGATGATGAAGTACTGGAACAATCAGAACGTTTTCCTGAAGGTGTAAGTGAAGCAGAAGCAAAGAAGCGCAGGGACTTCCGGAATATATTAACCTTTACAATTGATCCTGTTGATGCAAAAGATTTTGATGATGCCTTATCAATCAAAAAAATCAAAGATGACTTATACGAGATAGGTGTTCACATTGCTGATGTAAGTCATTATGTAGAACCTGCAACAGCACTGGATGATGAAGCTTACAGCAGGGCAACATCTGTTTATCTGCCCGACAGGGTTTTACCGATGTTACCGGAACGGATCTCCAATGAATTATGTTCCTTACGTCCGAAAGAAGATAAATACACATTCTCAGCTGTATTTCAGATCAACACAAAAGCAGAAGTAAAAGATGTGTGGCTTGGAAGAACGATGATTCATTCTGATCACCGCTTCAGTTATGAAGAAGTGCAGGAAATCATTGAAGCAGGTAAAGGGATTTATGGTGAAGAAATTCTGCTGCTGAATACACTGGCGCAGAAAATGAGGAAGGATCGTTTTAAAAGAGGCGCCATCAATTTTTCTTCACAGGAAGTACGTTTTGTATTAGATGAAAATAAAAAGCCGATTGGTATTACCATTAAAGAAAGCAAGGAAGCTCATCAGCTCATTGAAGAGTTTATGCTGCTGGCCAATAAACATGTGGCTGAGTATATCGGCAAAATAAAAGTGAAGGATAAGCCGGTGCCATTCCCGTACCGTATTCATGATACACCCGATGAGGCAAAGCTTGCTCCGTTTATGGCTTTCGCAAGGAAGTACGGACATACATTCGATATTACTTCACCGGAAAAAATTGCCACATCATTTAACCAGATGCTGAAAGATGTGAATGGCAAACCCGAACAGCATGTACTGGAAACCTTAGGTATCCGTACAATGGCCAAGGCAATTTATACGGCTGAAAATATTGGTCACTATGGATTGGGCTTTGAACATTACTGTCATTTTACTTCACCTATCCGCCGTTACCCCGATGTGATCGTTCACCGGGTATTGCAGCAATGCTTAGACAAAGAACCGCAGATTGATAAGAAGATGGAGGCCAAATGCAAGCATTGCAGTGAACGGGAACGTGCAGCCATGGAAAGTGAACGTGCTGCCAATAAATACAAACAGGTGGAATATATGAGCCAGTTCCTTGGTGAAGAATTCGCCGGTGTTGTAAGCGGCGTAGCTTCTTTTGGATTTTGGGTAGAAACTGTTGAACATAAATGCGAGGGACTTGTTAGTCTATTCTCTTTAAGTGATTTTGATGATTTCAGGCATATTGAAGAGGATTATTGTCTTGTTGGAAAACGAAGCGGTAAAGCATTCAGAATGGGAGATAAGGTGACAATCAAAGTTGTGGCTGCAAACCTGGACAAACGTCAGCTGGATTATGAACTGGTGCTGGGGCATCTTGAATCAACTGAACGGAAAGTGCTGAAGGAAAGACCGCATCATTTAAAGGACAAGAAGAGAAGTAGCAGTCCGAGAAATTTTGGTGAAAGAAAGAAGGGAGGCAGGAAGTAGGATGTAAGAGGTAGGAAGTAAGAAGTAAGAAGAGTCTTATTTTGTACAATCATCTTCAATTCTAAAATATGCCTATCAAAACATTTGCTGATCTTGATGTGTATAATCTGTCTTATACATTTGCGATGGATATTTTTATGGTTACGAAAAAATTCCCATCAGAAGAAAAATACAGTTTAACAGATCAGATACGAAGGTCTTCAAGATCAGTTGCTGTAAATATCGCAGAGGGCTGGGGGAAACGGATTTACCCTGCCAGCTTTAAACGGCATCTTGTTGATTCAAATGGTTCTTTAGAAGAAACAAAGTAATGGCTGCAATTTTCGAAAGACTGTACTTATCTAACAGAAGAAATCTATTTGTCAATGATTACAAAAGCTGAATCAAGCGGGGCAAAAATCTGGACTCTTCATAACAATTGGACATAATCAAATAATCATGATCTTCATACATCTTATTTCATACATCTTACTTCTTTACTAACCATGCATACATTTGAACAACTATTAAAACAATTTGAAGAACACTTCAATGTCAGGCATTTTCCAAAAGAGCCATCAACTCTCTATGATCCTGCTCAATACATTTTGCAATTAGGTGGTAAACGTATCAGGCCTGTTTGCGTATTAATGGGAAATGAATTGTTTGATGCCATTAAACCAGACAGCTTTCATGCAGCAACAGCTATTGAGCTGTTTCATAATTTCAGTTTAATCCACGACGATATTATGGACAAAGCACCACTTCGTAGAGGCATGCCAACAGTCCATGCAAAATATGGCGATTCAACAGCATTGCTTGCAGGTGATGTAATGCTCGTTCATGGTTATGAATACTTAAGCAACATGAAAACGGAGTATCTGCAAAAAGTACTTCCACTTTACAATAAAACCGCCAATGAAGTTTGTGAAGGTCAGCAATTAGATATGGATTTTGAACAAAGGCAATCGGTGAGCATGGATGAATACCTGCGCATGATTACCCTTAAAACTTCTGTATTATTAGCAGGCAGTTTAAAAATCGGTTCTATCATGGGTGGTGCAACAGCAGGTAACCAGGATCATTTGTATGAATTCGGAAAAAACCTGGGAATTGCATTTCAGATCCAGGATGATTACTTAGATGCGTTTGGTGATCCTGCTAAATTTGGCAAACAGGTGGGAGGTGATATCATCGCCAATAAAAAAACATTCCTGATGATCCATGCAATGCAGTCTGCATCTGAAGGACAGAAAGAGCAATTGCAGGAGTTGATGCAAACGAATCCTGCTGATAAAGTAGAGAAAGTGTTATCCATTTTCAAATCTGCCGGAGTAGATGAATGGGCCCTACAGTTAAAGAATGAATACCTCGAAAAAGCCATGGCACACCTGGAAGAAATAGCGGTAATGAGTAAACGTAAAGAGCCGCTGAAGGAACTTGCCCGTTTTTTGGTGCAGAGGGAATATTGATGTCAGCGCTTCAAGCATATTGCAGCTGACTGTATCTGTTCTCATTTCATTATTTTTCGCTATTTTGACGTTTCCAAAATAACAGGCAATATGAGTAACAGTTTGTTCCGCACAAAAAAGATTTCATCCATTTTAGCTGAAGGGAGCGATGATGCTCATGGTGGAGGAGGTGGATTACACCGGGTTCTTACCGTTCGTGATTTAACTTTCTTTGGTATTGCAGCCATCTTGGGTGCAGGAAGTTTCAGCAGTTTGGGTGGTGCCGTGTTTAATGGAGGCCCGGGTGTTGTGTTACTGTTTATCATTACTGCCATTGCCTGTGGCTTTACTGCGTTTTGTTATTCTGAATTTGCAAGCCGCATCCCGGTTGCCGGAAGTGCTTATACTTATGCCTATGCCAGTTTTGGTGAATTGTTTGCATGGATCATTGGCTGGGCACTGATCATGGAATATTCTATCGGTAATATTTATGTAGCATTCAGCTGGAGTGATTATTTTACTTCCTTCCTTACAAAATTGGGTGTTGATATTCCTGCCTGGCTCAGTACCAGTTATATGGAAGCGAAAGACGGCATTATGAGTGGCAGTACAAATGCAGAAGTAATCAGTGCATGGAGCAATGCTCCGGTTATTGCCGGAATACGTTTTATTGTTGATGTGCCTGCATTGGTGATTAATATTTTGATCTCCTATTTGGTTTATCGTGGCATAAAAGAAAGCCGCAATTTCAGTAATGTGATGGTGATTTTAAAAATGGCTGTTGTGTTACTGGTTATCCTGGTTGGAGGTTATCTTGTTTTTTCAAATGGATTAACTTATAATTGGATGCCGGCAGATGATACCGGAGTGAAAAATTTTATGCCGAATGGATTCAGTGGTGTAATGGCTGCAGTAAGTGGTGTATTCTTTGCGTATATCGGTTTTGATGCCGTGAGTGTACTGGCTGAAGAAAGCAAAAACCCACAACGTGATTTACCAAGAGGAATGATGTATTCACTGGTGATCTGTACCATCGTATATATTTTACTGACACTGGTTTTATCCGGTGCTGTGAATTACAGAAATTTCCAGGGAGTTGGTGATCCGCTTGCATTCATCTTTGAAAAGCAAAACCTCAATGTAGGATGGATGCAGATCCTTGTTGCAATCAGTGCCGTTATTGCCATGACAAGTGTGTTGCTTGTATTTCAAATGGGGCAGCCACGCATCTGGATGAGTATGAGCCGTGATGGTTTATTACCTCCTGTATTTCAAAAAATACATCCCAAATACAAAACGCCATCTTTTGCAACAATTATTACCGGGCTTGTAGTTGGGGTTCCGATTCTGTTTACTGATAAAACCTTTGTACTCGACTTTACCAGTATTGCAACACTGTTTGCTTTCGTACTTGTTTGCGGTGGTGTACTGCTTATTCCAAGAAAAGAAAAGGTGGAAGGAAAATTTCATTTGCCGTATATCAACGGACAGTTTATTTTCCCGACTATCATTCTCATAGCTATCGCACTTCTGGGTATTTATGTAAAAGGATACTGGCAGAACCTGTTGAATTTTGATTTCAGTTCAAATACAGATTACACCTCAGGCAAAATTTCATTCATGGATGCCGCCACACCACAAATTACTCTCATTATTTTCTGGGGTATCTGCATTATCCTTGCTGTGATATCTTTCATTAAAAAATATTCATTGATTCCGCTTATGGGTTTAAGTACCTGTTTGTACCTGTTAACAGGAATGACAAAAAATAACTGGGCCTGGTTTCTCGGATGGCTGGCATTGGGACTGATCGTTTATTTTTTATACGGCTACAAAAAGAGTAAGCTGGCAACTCAACAGTAATTACTTTTGCCGGAGATTATTTGCTTTAAATATTACTTCGTATGACAACAAGGAAAATGTCAGCCAGAAAAAGAATTGCATTAGTAGCACATGACAACAGGAAAACTGATTTAATTGACTGGGCTTATTATAACCGCACTTCATTAGCCAAACATCAGCTCTTTGCAACTGGCACAACCGGTAAAATGCTGGAAGATAAGTTAGACCAGCATGTAACAAAATTTTTAAGCGGCCCGCTTGGTGGCGATCAGCAGGTAGGAGCTTTGATTGCAGAAGGAAAAATTGATGTACTTATTTTTTTCTGGGATCCCATGGAAGCACAGCCGCATGATCCTGATGTAAAAGCATTGCTCCGCCTTGCAGTAACCTGGAATATTCCCACAGCCTGCGACAGGGCAACAGCTGATTTTATTTTTACTTCACCCTTAATTGTTCAGGAATATACTGCTGCACAGGAAGATTATTCTGCATACCTGAAACGAAAGATTAAATAAACAGTGACGGGTCACCGGTGCAAAAATTTACTTGGAAAAGCAGTGAAAGCGTTGTAACTTTTACATAGCTTCTTTCACATAAAAATTTGCCATTATGAATCTCGTACAACGCATTGAAAAATGGGGAGATACTCATCACCCCAAATGGATTGACTTTATTCGTATTACGTTGGGTCTTGTACTCGTCATGAAAGGATTTCAATACATCAACAACATGACGGAGCTTACCAACACAATCGGTAAAGCAGCTTTCATCAACACTTTCTCCGTCAGCATGGCTTCGCACTACGTAGTTTTTGCACATTTAATCGGCGGTGCATTAATTATGGTTGGTTTGCTTACACGTTTTGGCTGTCTGATTCAGATTCCTATTTTACTGGGAGCAATCATTTTTGTAAATATAGCCGGCGGGCTTTTCCAGGTGCAGTCAGAATTATGGTTTTCTGTTCTTATTTTAATTCTTATCGTATTTTTTGCCATTGAAGGCAGTGGCCCGATCAGCATTGATGTATGGATGGAACGAAATTCGGACGAGCGGCCTCATAAACATAAGTGGGGATAGAGTACAGTGTGCGGTGTTTGACAACCCCGGAAGCAAATTCTGAGTAATGATAGAGATTGATTGATCAGATCTTGTTTGCCGGGGTTATTTTTGCAGTATAAATAACGAATATGAAGTTCCAGGTAGGTGATAAAGTTTTATTGATCCATTCCAATGAAGAAGGCGAAGTGGTTGATATCATAGATAAGAAAATGGTCAGCGTTGAAGTAGATGGTGTACAGTTCCCCGTTTATATTGATCAGATTGAGTTTCCCTATTTCAAACAGTTTACAGAAAAAAAGAAAGAACTCCCCAAGCCGCAAAAGAAATATATCGACAATGTAAAAAAGGAAAAAGGCTCTGCCATTAAGGAATATAAAGTGGGAGAGGGTATCTGGATTTCTTTCTTACCTGTATTCGACAAAGATATTTTTGATGATGATGTGGTGGAATACTTCCGCATTTATTTAGTGAACAATACTGATACAGCTTTTCAATTCGATTACCATCTTCGGTATACAGGCGACAGCGAATTTAATCTGAAGAATGAAATTCTTCCTTACAATGATTTTTATATTCATGATGTTGATTTTGAAAAGATGAATGATTCGCCACGTTTTGATTTTGAATTCAGTTTATCTCAACCCGACAAAAAGAAAGCCGAACATTTTGAAGCATCATTGAAACTGAAAGCCAAACAATTGTTTCAGCGCATTGAAGAAATGCTGAAAAAAAATGAAGCCAGTTTTACGTATCAGCTCATGGAAACCTATCCTGACAGGGTGATCGTTGACAAAGTTGATATGGATAAGTTAAGTGCTGCAGGTTATAAAATTTATGATGCGGGGAAAGCCAGGCATCATATTCCACCAGCCAGAACAGTGGTTGATCTGCATATTGAAAAGATCATTCATGACTGGAAACATCTCAGCAATTTTGAAATACTCACCGCCCAGTTAAAAGAGTTTGAAAAATATTATGAACTGGCCATCCTTCATTTTCAACCTTCCTTAACTATTATTCATGGTGTAGGCGAAGGAAGGTTAAGAGATGAAATACATGATGCACTGCGGTTAAAGGCAGAAGTAAAATCTTTTGTGAACCAGTATCATCCGCAATATGGGTATGGGGCTACTGAGATATTCTTTCAATACAAGTAAAGCCCCCTCCAACTCCCCCGAAGGGGGAGAGCCTACAACACAGCCCTCGCTTTTCCAACTTGCAGAACAGATTTAAGCAAGGCCTTTTGATAGTACCTTTTTTGTTGCTGACTTGAAAGATCTAAAGTTTGGCTTTGCAATACAGCACCGCCTCCTCTCTTTTGGAGAGGAGGAAGGGAGGTGAGGCTCCGTCAGCCCGGGGTCTGGCCTCCGACCCCGGGAGTTGG
>CAZOLW010000021.1:0-23838 GCA_964580775.1 uncultured Chitinophagaceae bacterium
GTTCCATTCAATTCTAAAAAACATCCCGTACCTACCGTACCGCTGCCAATCACATCCCCGGGATACAGATCAACACCATAGCTTGCACGTTCAATCAGTTCTGCAAAAGTCCAGTCCATATCTGCCACATTTCCACCACTTACCTGAATTCCATTTACAAAACATTTCATATTCAGATTCCAGTTCAAACCGACATGATTTTCTTTTGCCGGTACAACATATTGTTCCAGTTCTTCTAATGTTACTAACCAGGGACCGATAGCTGTTGAAAAATCTTTCCCTTTTGCCGGACCAAGATTCAGCAGCATTTCTTCTCCCTGCAAACGTCTTGCACTCAGATCATTCATGATCATTAATCCTCCAATATATTGATCGGCTTCTTCTGCACGGATATTACGTCCGGGTTTGCAGATAACAATCGCCACCTCCAGTTCAAAATCGAGTTTTTCCAAATGATCGGGCATACACCTTACATCACCCGGACCCTGAATACCATGATGATTCATGAAGTAAAAGATCGGGTATTGATCAAACTGTGGAATCATTTCAACTTTACGGCTTCTTCTCGCTGCTTCAACATGCTGACGAAATGCATAACCATCACGGCAGCTTGGTGGCAAAGGAACGGGCGCCAGCAATTGTACCTCTTCAATTTGCTGTGTACCTCCTGGCATCATTCTTCCTTCTTCCAGTGAATTTAATCCTGCCAGAGCAACAGGCAGGTAATCTTCCCAGTAACTTAAAAACATATTCATGCTTGTTGGAAGATCAGGATGAAGCGTATCAATATCATACACCGTTCCATCAACAACAACACCCAGCTGTTCATGCTCTTCTTTGAGATAAGAAACTAATTTCATACAGTTAAATTTGAATCTGCCAAAGGTAGAGAAAACAGGTGCACCGGAAATTCATTAACTTAATCCCATGAAGAAGTTTTTATTCTTTCTGTTTGTCGCCGGTCTTGCTTTTTCATTTGCCAAAAAAGAAGAACCAACAGCATGGATCCGTATTAACCAGCTTGGTTATAAACCCGACGGTATAAAAGTGGCCGTTTGGTGCAGTAAAGAAAATGCTGTCCTTCAAAAATTTGAACTGGTTGATTCTGCTACAGGAAAAACGGTGTACACATCCAAACCATCGAAAGCCTTTGGCAACTATAGTCCCTTTAAACAAACTTACCGATTGAGTTTTTCTGCGTTTAAAAAAACAGGGAAGTATTATTTAAAAACCGGCAGTACAAAATCACCTGTGTTTACTATTTCAGAAGATATTTACAATGGCTCTGCTGATTTTTGTCTGCGTTATATGCGACAGCAACGAAGTGGTTTCAACCCTTATTTAAAAGACAGCTGTCATACGCAGGATGGATATACATTATATGGAAAAGAAGCTGGCCTGCCTGACAGTACACATATTGATGTAAGCGGTGGCTGGCACGATGCAAGTGATTACCTGCAGTATTCAACCACATCAGCCAATGCAACTTATCATTTGCTAATGGCTTACCGTGATTTTCCAGGAGTATTTACCGATCAGCATTTAGCGAATGGTTTAAACGGAACAAACAATTTACCCGATATAGTTGACGAAGCTAAATGGGGCATCGAATGGCTGTTGAAAATGTTTCCTCAAAAAGACCAGATGTTTAACCAGCTGGGCGATGACAGGGATCATATCAGTATGCGAATTCCAAAAATGGATTCGCAGTATGGAAAGGGATTTGAACGTCCTGTTTATTTTATTGATGGCAATCAACAGCAAAGAGGAAAGTTTTTAAATGAAACAAAAGGAACCAGTTCAACAGCAGCAAAATTTGCAAGTGTGTTTGCATTAGCACACTATTTATATAGTAAGGACAGCATTTTCAGAAAGGCAGACAGGAGAAAAGGATATTATGAAAAAGCTTTTGATGCCTATACCTATGCAAAGAAAAAACCGGGGGTTACACAAACTGTTTCTGTAAAAGCACCTTATATCTACGCTGAAGATAATTGGGTGGATGATATGGAGCTCGCTTCTTCTGCCATTCATGAAATGGTAACGAATTCACCTCGGGGTGCTGATAATGGATATTACCTTGGCCTTGGCATCAGTTATGCAAAAAAAGAAAAGATCACACCCTGGCTTGGTGCAGATACGGCTAAACATTACCAATGGTATCCCTTCGTTAATATTGGTCATTATGAACTCATAAAACAATTAAAAACAAAAAAGAACGGACCGGTTGCCGGACATTATAAAGAATACATTGATAATTTCTGGTATAATACAGATACACTTACATCCTTTTATAAAGAAGGCATCAACCGGGTTTGGAACAAAGCCAGTCAGAATGCTTTTTACCGTGGCGTTCCCTTTATCTGGTGCAGTAATAATTTGACCGTTTCGTTTGCAACACAATGTTACTGGTACAGGCAGTTAACCAATGACAAGTCATTTGAAGAACTGGAGCAGGCAAATATTGACTGGCTCTTTGGTTGCAATCCATGGGGAACAAGCATGGTGTATGGTTTACCTTCATGGGGCGATTCGCCGGTTGATCCGCACAGTGCATTCACTCACTTAAAAAATTATCCGATTGATGGTGGTTTGATTGATGGTCCGGTTTATACCAGCATCTTCAACAGTTTAATTGGTTTGAAATTATATCAGCCGGATGAATACGCCACTTTTCAAAGTGAACTGGCAGTATATCATGATGATTATGGTGATTACAGTACCAATGAACCAACGATGGATGGAACAGCATCACTGATTTATTTACTTGCAGCGATGGAGGCGCAGGGACTGCCAAAAAAGTAGCTGCCTCCAAAACAGGAGGCTTCGTTTATAATCATGGCGCCATCATTCGGGGTGATACAGTTAAAAAGAATATCGCCCTAGTATTTACAGGTCATGAATTTGCTGATGGCGGTACATTCATTGCTCACTCATTGAAACAACAAAACCTCAAAGCTTCATTCTTCTTCACCGGCGATTTTTACAGAAATGCTTCTTTCAATCCCATCATTCAGCAGTTGAAAAAGGAGGGGCATTATCTCGGTGCACATTCTGATAAGCACCTGTTATATGCTGACTGGAATAAACGGGACAGTCTGCTTGTAACGAAAGAGGAATTCGAAAAAGATCTGTTACAGAATTATACGGAGATGAAACAATTCGGCTTCAGCGAATCAAACGCAAAGTTCTTTCTGCCACCTTATGAATGGTATAACGATTCCATTGCAGCATGGACAAAAGAACTGGGACTGCAGCCTATCAATTATTCACCCGGCACGAAATCAAATGCAGATTATACCTGGCCTGAATTAAAAAATTATCAAAGCAGCGATACTATTTATCAATCCATCATCGGTTACGAACAATCGCATTCATCAGGATTAAATGGATTTATTTTACTGGTACATATCGGCACAGATCCCAAACGCACAGATAAGTTCTATCTCCAATTGCCAAAACTGTTGAAAGAGTTAAAACAGAAAGGTTATCAGTTCAAAAGAGTGGATGAATTGCTGAATAAACGATGATTGCTCTTACTTTTGTTCTCTATGATCAAAGCCATTAACGATTTTCAGAAAGTATTTTTTATTGGTATTGCCGGCACGGGTATGAGTGCCATTGCACAGTATTTAAAAGGAGTGGGTAAAGATGTAAGCGGCAGCGACCGTTACTTTCATCCCGACGAGCCGAATGAAACAAAAGAGAAATTAGAAGCAGAAGGTATTCTCTGTTTTTTGCAAAATGGTGAAGGTATTACCAATGAAACAGACCTTGTTGTTGTATCAACAGCTGTTGAAGATACCGTTGAAGAAGTGATCAAAGCCAAACAGCTGAACATTCCCATCATCAAACGTGCAGAATTGTTAGCCATCATTGCAAGAAGCAAAAAAACAATTGCAGTAGGCGGCACAAGCGGAAAATCAACAACCAGTGCCATGCTGTTTGATATACTTCAACATGCCGGAATTGAACCCAGCATTATCAGTGGTGCAGGTTTAACAAGCATAATCAAAGAGGGAAAAATTGGTAATGCAAAAGTGGGCAAAGGTGAATGGCTTGTGATTGAAGCGGATGAAAGCGATGGATCGATTGTGAACTACACTCCTGAAATTGGTTTACTGCTCAATATTGAAAAAGATCACAAGGAAGTTGATGCCTTGATTGATATCTTTCACAAATTCAAACTAAACACGAAAGAGCTTTTTGTGGTAAATCAATCGCAGCTTATTGCCGGGCAGTTATCACATAATCACCTGCATAATTTTTCCATTGATAAAAATGATGATGCGGCCTTTCATGCAACCGGTTTCCAGCAAAAAGGATTCAGCATTTCATTTCAAATCAATGGCGTTCCATTTCAACTTAACAGTGTAGGTAAACACAATATGGAAAATGTACTGGCAGCTGCAACTGTTGCCAGCTTGATTGGTATTTCACTTGAAACATCAGCTGAAGCAATCAAACAATACGAAGGCATTTACCGCCGTCACCAGGTCATTGGGCAAAAAAATGGAGTTTGGCTCATCGATGATTACGCACATAACCCGGTAAAATGTGCCAGCAGTATTGAAGCCTGTCAACCCGTTGCTCCTAAAGTAATTGCCTGGTTTCAGCCGCATGGTTACGGCCCAACCCGCTTTTTGAAAAATGATTTTGTACATGAAATCGCCAAAGCACTCCGCCCGCAGGATGAAATATGGATGAGTGAAATATTTTATGCCGGTGGTACCGCTACCAAAGATATTTCCGCCAACGAGCTTATACAGGAAATCGCAGCATCAGGAAAGCAGGCTTTCTTTGTTGAAAACAGGAACGATCTTGTTGCAACCATCCGTCCGCATCTTACAGAAGATTGTGTTCTATTGCTGATGGGTGCCCGTGACCCGGGATTGGAACAGTTTGCCAAACAGGTTTGGGAAGAACTGTAATCCTTTTGCGGGAATATTTATCATGACCTGAATCATTTTCTGAATTCAGCACTGTTTGCTGAATTCATATAAATTTGTGCTTCCTGAAAGAAGCGGTTTCCGCCTTATTTCGTTTAAAAAGTGAGATATGAAGATGAATATTGATACGCCAATTCCTGTAGTTGACGGAACAACCATTACAAAAAAAGAGTTCACAGAAAAATACCTGAGGCCGCAGAAACCTGTTGTGCTTCGTGGTTTGTGGAAACAATACCCGGCTTATGAAAAGTGGACCATGGACTTCTTTAAGAAAACCATGGGGGAGCTGGAAGTAAATCTCTTCAGTACCAAGCAGGCCAACCCCAGTGAAACGCTGAGTGTACCGCATGCAAAAATGAAGTTCAATGAATATCTTGATCTCATTGAAAAAGAACCAACCGATTTGCGTTTGTTCTTATTTCCTGTTTTCAAACATAAACCTGAACTCACTAAGGATTTCGGTTACCCGAAAATTACAGGGCGCTATATTAAGCTGCCCTTTATGTTCTTTGGTCCGAAACATTCTGTAACACGTATGCACATGGATATTGACATGAGCAATGTGTTTTTGACTCAGTTTGCAGGTAAGCGTCGTGTAGTATTATTTCCTCCTGATCAAAGCGATTTGTTATACCGTCTTCCTTTCAACGTACATGGCTTGGTTGATATTGATAAACCGGATTTTGAAACTTATCCTGCTCTGCAGTATGCAAAAGGATGCAGTACGATTTTAGAAACCGGCGATACACTGTTCATGCCAAGTGGTTACTGGCATCATATTGAATATACCGAAGGTGGGTTTGGTTTATCTGTCCGCACATTAGGTGCAACTGTTAGTACCATCCTAAACGGTTTATGGAATGTCACGCTGCAACGTAAGTTTGACGATATCATGTTTAAGATCCGTGGGCAGAAATGGTTCAACTATAAAAAACAGTTAGCCATCAAACGTGGAAAAAGAGCGATGCAGAAATTCCAGGGAACTGTTTTGCAATAAGATTTATTAACTGGATATAAGAAAGAGGTGTAAGTTAAAGCTGACACCCCTTTCTGTTTGCTTTATTATTTTAATAACCAGAGTTCCAATTAGTTCTTATCCTGGTAAGTTTGATTAAATATGGGATTAGAAAAAGAAGCTCTACTCTTATTAATGAAAATTTAAATCCGGCTTCGATGTCAATGAAAGGATAGATGTAATTAAAAAAAACACATACAACAATTCCAATAATTGCATCAGCAATACCCAAATTTACAGCCCAGTCTTTTTCCTTTAAAAAACCAAATGAAACCATTCCTTTCAAACCAAGAATAAATATCAGGAAGATTCCAATTAAAGAAAGCGGCTGGTTTGTTTCTAATCCATAAATAGCAATAAGAAAATTACCTCCTGCTAAAGCAAAAAATATAGAAAAAGGAACAAGAATTCCCATTACAAGAAATATCCACATAAACACTTTTATCCACCAGGGAAGTAATGTTTTTCTTTTTATCTGGTTTTTAGTTATTTCCTCAGTTAAAAAATCTGTTTGGGTTTCCATAAAGTTTTTTTGAATTCATTAAAATTAAGATCTGAACACCTTTTAGAAATTAAATACATTGATTTTGTTCAAAAATCATAATGTTTTCTCAGAGTCTTTATTACTTTTCAGTCTAAACCATAACCGAATATTAACCTCCCTTTTCTCTTGCCACCCCAGTTAAATAACGTACCTTCGCCGACTTAAAATCGGCAGTATGGCCATTGCCATTTGCCTAACGTATTGATTATGAATATTCGCAACATAGCAATTATTGCTCACGTAGATCATGGGAAAACAACCCTGGTAGATAAAATCTTACACGCTACCAAGGTGTTTCGTGATAATCAGGATACCGGCGACCTGATTATGGACAGCAACGATCTCGAAAGAGAACGTGGTATTACCATCTTTTCAAAAAACGCAGCCGTAGTATATAATGGGGTAAAAATTAACGTTATCGATACTCCGGGTCACGCCGATTTTGGTGGTGAAGTGGAACGTGTGTTGAAAATGGCCGATGGTGTGGTTTTGTTGGTTGATGCTTTTGAAGGACCAATGCCACAAACACGTTTCGTGTTGCAAAAAGCATTGCACTTAAACCTGAAACCAATTGTGGTAATCAACAAGGTTGATAAACCCAACTGTCGCCCTGATGAAGTGCATGATGCAATTTTTGAACTCTTCTTTAACCTTGATGCAACAGAAGATCAATTGGATTTCCCAACCTATTATGGCAGCGGAAAGAATGGCTGGTTCAATGATTCATTAACTGAAATTGATAACATCTTCCCTTTACTGGATGGCATCATAAAACATGTACCTCCGCCGAAAGTGGCAGAAGGTCCGTTACAGATGCAATTGACTTCACTCGATTACTCTTCATTCCTTGGCCGTATTGCCATTGGCAAAGTAAGCCGTGGTGTGATCAAAGAAAGTCAGCAGGTAGCATTGATGCAGGCCGATGGAACAATCAGGAAACTGAAAGTGAAAGAGCTGTATGTGTTTGAAGGAATGGGCAAGAAAAAAGTATCAGAAGTTATTGCCGGTGATCTTTGCGCCGTAGTTGGTGTGGATGATTTTAATATTGGTGATACATTGGCTGATGCTGAAAATCCTGAAGCATTAGCGGTGATCAGTGTGGATGAACCAACAATGAACATGCTGTTCAGCGTAAACAACTCACCTTTCTTTGGTAAAGACGGGAAGTTTGTAACCAGTCGCCATTTGCGTGACAGGTTAATGAAAGAAACTGAAAAGAATCTTGCTCTCCGTGTAACTGATAGTGAAGATGGTGATAGTTTGATGGTATATGGTCGTGGTATTTTGCACCTTGGGATCTTAATTGAAACCATGCGCAGAGAAGGTTATGAATTAACAGTTGGTCAGCCGCAGGTAATTACCAAAGAGATCGATGGTAAAAAATGTGAGCCTTATGAAATACTGGTGGTAGATGTACCGCAGGAATTTGCAAGTAAGGTGATTGATCTTGTTACACGCCGTAAAGGTGAAATGATGATCATGGAAACCAAAGGTGAAATGCAGCATCTGGAATTTGAAATTCCTTCAAGAGGGTTGATTGGTTTGCGTACACAGATGCTCACTGCCACAACAGGCGAAGCAGTAATGGCACACCGTTTCAATGAATACAAACCATGGAAAGGAAATATACCCGGAAGAAATAACGGTGTATTGATTTCAAAAAACACAGCAAAGACTACCGGTTACTCTATTGATAAATTACAGGACCGTGGTACTTTCTTTGTTGATCCGGCTGAAGAAGTTTATGCAGGACAGATCATTGCAGAAAACATTAAACCGGGCGATCTGATTGTAAACGCAACTGAACCAAAGAAATTAACAAACCATCGTGCAAGCGGAACAGATGATGCAACACGTATGGCTCCAAAAACGCTGTTGACTTTGGAAGAGTGTATGGAATACATTCAGTTTGATGAGTGTATTGAAGTTACACCCAACAACATCCGTATGCGTAAAGTGATCCTGGATGAAGATGAAAGAAAGAAACAATCGAAATCAATGAGTGCGCAAATGTCGTAAACATTCTAATGAAATAGCAAAGCCCTGACTGAAACGTCGGGGCTTTTTTAATACCTGCAAACCGGTTCCATTATTTAATCATGTAATTCATCACTTATATTTGCTTCTGCTAAAGATCAGTTCACCGCCCGGATAAATTCAAGTGAATGCAGGAATCATTATTAAAACTACTGAGATGCCCTTTGTCAAAAAAAGAGTTACGCTGTAAAACGATTTCAACTTTCGTTAAAGCATATGGCGACAAAGAAATTGAAGAGATTAATGAAGCGGTGCTGTTCTCTGATACAGGTCTTGTTTTTCCGGTTATAAATGGAATTCCCAGGATGCTGATTGAATCTGTTTATGATTATGCCGGTTTTCTGAAAACACATTTACCTGATTACTCACTGATAAAAGAGAAAATTGAAACAAATCATGCAGTCTTACTAAACAGTTGTATTAAAAATAACAGCAAAACAAAAAAAAGCTTTGAATTTGAATGGAGTCTTTTGCAGGCAGATCAAAATGACAAAATATGGCATGAAGATACTTCTGAACTGACTCAACGGTTTTTACTGGAAACTGCCGCAGAGAAAACTTCTTTCGCAAATAAAAAAATCATTGATATAGGCTGTGGTCATGGTATTATGACCACAAAAATTGCAGAGCTTTCAGGTTTTACAGTTGGTATAGAATTAAGTAAAGCAGTTGAACAGGCGTATATACACAATAAGCATCAGGATGCACATTACCTGCAGGGCGATTTACAGTTTCTCCCATTTGAAACCAACTCCTTTGATGTTTTATATTCCAGTGGCGTTTTACATCATACAAATGACACCCGGAATTCACTTCACTTAGTAGAGCCTGTTTTGAAAAAAGGAGGTAGAATCTGTTTGTGGCTTTATCATCCGCAAAAAAGCCTGATCCATAACCTGCTTCTGCAAATCAGGAATATTACAAAACGATTACCCGTTAAAGTTGCTTTTGTTTTTCTTGCCGTGTTTCTTTTTCCTTTCAGCTTTCTGATAAAAAAAATAAAAAATAAACGTTCCGTTAATTACCGTGAAGAAATGATTGATCTGCTTGATGGTTTTACTCCTGAGTTCAGGCATGAAATTACACATGAAACAGCAACAGAATGGCTTCATGAGCTGGGATATCATACTATTCAAATTACCACAACTGATCAGTTTGGGTATTCTATAAGCGGAGTTAAGTAACAATCATTTTATCACAAGCGTTTTCCCACCCTTCTCCCACATAAACATGGGCACATGCACCAGGTCTTCATGCTGCATCCATTTGCTGAAAGGTTTTCCATCAATCAACACCTGTTTGGCAGCTGCAATTCCATGAACATATAATTCAATCTGCCGTTGCTGCGGCTTGCCTTTGTATTGGCCATTATTACTGTTGATGGTGAAACTAACTTTGCCATCTTTTGCTGAAGTAAAAAAGCGAATCAGTTCAAACTGATTTTTTTCATTGGCTTTATTGGTGGTTCCATCATCTTCATACATTACTGTCTGCTGATTACCTTCTGCTGCATAATAATGAAGAATGATGTTGTCCTTTGGATAGTTCATTGTGTTATCAAACAATGGTTTCATTGGTATTACAGATCCGGCTTTTACAAACACCGGAATACTTTCTGCATTCACATCCACTTCAATCCATTCTCCACCTGTTCTTTTTTCAGTCGGGTTCCAGAAATCATACCATTGCCCTTTTGGTAAATACAATTTTCGTTTGGTTGCACTTTTTTCCAACACAGGTGCAATCAGTAACGCATCGCCAAACATATACTGATCATTAGCTTTGTAAAGATTACTGTCGGTATGGTCATTATAAAACATCGTACGTACAAATGGTGCGCCTTTTGTTGCAGCATCATAAGCAAGTGTGTACACATAAGGCATCAACTGATAACGAAGCTGAACAAACTTTCGTAAAATACTTTTATCGGGTTCATCATAAAACACGGGCTCACTTTCAATACTTGCTGTTGTTGCTTCGGGTGCATTCACACTTCCATGCGGTCGGAAGATGGGAGTAAACACCGCCATCTGTAACCAGCGCCTGTACAATTCAGGATCACGCTTGCCCATAGCAAAACCTCCTGCATCACTGTGCATGGTTGGTACGCCACTTAAAGCCATGCTCTGCATAATCGGCAACTGTGCACGGAAACCATTCCAGCTTCTGTCAACATCACCACTCCAGGGAAATGAACCATAACGCCATGTGCCGGCAAAGCCGCTTCGGTTTAAATGAAACAACCTTTGTTCCGGGTAATTCTTTGTATATTTTTCAAACAGCATCTGGCTCCATACATGTCCGTACATATTATGTACTTCATCGGCACTGAACAATCGTTTTTGCCCCAGGTCTTTTAAATTATGATATACATAGTTGGGATGTTTCTCCGGTTCACCTAAATCGCCCCACCAGCCGGCAACACCTTTTTTAATTTGTGCATCATACTTACTCCAGAACCAGTCTTTGGTTTTGTTTTGAAAAATATCAAGCAGCCCGGTATGACCAAAATAAAATTCCTTGATACCAACTGTATCGCCATTTTTATCAACTGCATTCAGTTTATTATGCTGTGTGAATTTGTAATTGAACGATTCAGATAAAACAAATGGCTCGGTAATTAAAATGGTTTTGATGTTTTGTTTTTTGAGATCAGCAATCATCTTTTCCGGTTGAGGAAACCGCTGTTTATTCCAGTCGAGATTACCAATGTTCCAGCTGCCGAATTGCGCATCACCAAACCAGAACAGATCAATGATCACCGCATCAAACGGAAACTTCTGCTCTTTCATTTTTTGTGCAATGCTCATTACTTCATCCTGTGTTCTGTAACCAAAGCGGCTCATGAAATTTCCCATCGCCCAGCGTGGAGGCATCGGCATACGGCCAACCAATGATGTAAACTGCTGAATTAAATCACCGGCATTGTTGCCAAAAAAAGTATAAAACTGCAGCTTGCCTGCTTTCAACCCAACTTCAATTATTTTCTCTTTTGTTTTTTCAACATCCAAAAATCCTTTTGACGGATTATCAATAAACAAAGCATACCCATTACTTGATTGCAGAAAAGGAACGGAATAATTCAGATTTTCTGCATTGCTGCTGTAACCATACTGCGGATTATTATTAAGCTCTACTTTGTATCCTTTTTTATTTATTGGAATAGACCGGGAGCCGGTTCCAAAAAACTGTTCAGCAGGATCAACGGAAAACTGTAGCACATGATATTCATCTTTCAACTCATAACCGGTAAAAGCAAAACCACGGTCATGATTCGTAAAAAAAACCTGGATTGGACCTTTTTGAACAGTAATAACCGTTTTCCCGAGTAACAATTGCAAAGAACTTGTCTCATTTTTCAACAGCTTTATTCCTCCGGCAACCGGTTGAAGAATCACGGCATTACTTACCTGTTCGCCTTTGTATTCATTTGCTTCAAAAGTAGTTTGCAAAATACCGTTGGGGTAAGCCTGGAAAATAAGCCGGCCAGTCGTAGTGACGATAATCGCTTTACCGGTTTCCGGTTTAAAATTTTTATATGCTCCCAGACCGTCCTGAGCTGTCAGGCACAGGCTTTGCAGGGAAAAAAGCAACAGGAAAAAGCTGCGGTTCATAACAAAACTGATTTGTTTCGAAGCTACTTCAACAACTGCTAATAATAAAATCAGTTTCCGGGGTTTTGTGGTAATGTCATTGGCTGGTAATCACCCCTGCCACAGATAAAAACAATCAGAATGAACACACGAAATCACTTAACTTGCAGCCCTTGAATTAAAACATTTATGGAATACGGAAAATTAATCGCAGTAACCGGAATGCCCGGTTTATATGAATTAGTCAGCAGCAAAACTGATGGAGCCATTGTTCGTTCATTAGACGACAATTCAACCAAGTTTGCATCAACACGTCAGCACCAGTTTTCACACCTCGAAAGTATTGAAGTGTATACTGTTCGTGATAACGTTAATCTCACGGATATCTTAAAAGCAATGGAAGCTGACGGTGGCAAATTACCTGATGAAAAAGATGCCAAAGCTATCAAAGCATACTTTGAAAAAGTATATCCCGACCTGGATTTTGAACGTGTATACACAAGTGATATGAAGAAGATGGTGAAATGGTACAGCATCATTAAAGCAAAAAATATTGAAATAAAATTAACTGAGCAACCTGAAGAAGAAGAAGTTGCTGAAGTGGAAGAAAAAAGTGAACCGGTTAAGAAAAAAGTAAAAGCAGAACCTGTTGCTGAAGAAAAGCCGGTAAAAAAAGCTGCTAAAAAAGAAGAACCTAAAGCTGAGAAAAAGGCTTCGGAAGAAGCTCCCAAAAAGAAGGCTGCTCCGAAAAAGAAAAAAGATGACTAATAAATAGAATTAAAGAAATCGGTTGCCGGTAAGACGGAAAGACGTGAAGTAACTTTTTGAATCATACTTCTTCCCGTCTTAACGGCTTCCCGGCAATTTCAATTAAAGACTTTTAAATTATCGTTATGCTGAGTGCAGATATTCACCCCATTGAACGGAAATTCTTACCAAAAGATTTCGCAATCACAACATGGGAAGCAATCGAGACTTATTTTAAAACATTGCTCGACCGTACAATTAATAACAAACAGGATCTTGAACAATGGTTGAAAGACAGCAGTGAGCTGGAAGCCGTTGTAAGCGAAGAAGCATGCTGGCGCCAGGTTCGTATGACCTGCGATACAGAGAACAAAGAACTGGAAGAGGCCTTCAACTATTTCTACATGGAGATTGCGCCAAAGATGCAACCCTATGCAGATAAGCTGAACCGTAAGTTGGTTGATTGTCCTTTTACCAAAGAACTGGATTCAGAAAAGTATTTCACTTATCTCCGTTCTATTAAAAAAAGTATTGAACTGTTTCGTGAAGCAAATATTCCCATTACTGCAGAGTTGAATGTAATGCAGCAGCAGTTTGGCCAGATTGCAGGAAAGATGACAGTGGAAGTAAATGGTAAAGAATACACACTGCAACAGGCTGGAAAATTTTTGGAAAGTCCGGATCGTAACCTGCGTGAAGAAGTTTATCTGAAAGTACAGAACCGCCGCTACCAGGACAGAGATGCTTTGAACGAACTCTTTAATAAACTGGTTGAGAAGCGTCACCAGATTGCATTGAACGCAGACTTCAGTAATTACCGTGATTACAAATTTAAAGAACTGGGTCGCTTTGATTATACCACACAGGATTGTATCAATTTTCATGAAGCAGTGAAGCTGCATGTTGTCCCTTTGGTGAAAATTATTTACGAAGAACAACGCAAAGCAATAGGAGTCGATGTATTACGTCCATGGGATATGGATGCGGAACCGGAAGGCATTCAACCATTGCAACCATTCAGCAATGGAAAAGAATTGACAGAAAAAACGATTGAATGTTTTGAACAGCTCAATCCGTTCTTTGCTGATTGTTTAAAGAAGATGGCAGAACTGAAACGTTTTGATCTTGACAGCCGGAAAGGAAAAGCACCTGGGGGTTACAATATGCCCTTAGCAGAAACTGGTGCTCCATTTATTTTTATGAATGCTGCCGGAACATTGGATGATGTTACAACCATGGTGCATGAAGGTGGTCATGCCATTCATTCTTTTCTTACACATCATTTAGAACTGACCGGTTTTAAAGAATACGGTGCTGAGATAGCTGAAGTGGCCAGTATGTCGATGGAACTTTTCAGTATGGAGCATTGGGATATTTTCTTTAAAGATGCAGATGAATTACGAAGGGCGAAATTCAAACAGTTAGAACGTGTGCTTACCATTTTACCATGGATTGCACGAATTGATGCATTTCAGCATTGGATTTATGAAAACCCGGCACATACAGTTGAAGAAAGAGGGGCGAAGTGGTTGTCATTGGGCAATGAATACAGCACAGGTATGATTGATTATAGCGGACTGGAACAGTTCCGTCCATACGAATGGCAACGGCAGCTGCATTTGTTTGAAGTGCCGTTTTATTATATTGAATACGGCATTGCCCAGCTCGGTGCAATTGGCCTGTGGATGCAGTTTAAACAGGATCAGCAAAATGCCCTGACCAATTATATTAATGCATTAAGTTTAGGGGGAACCAAAACATTGCCGGACCTCTATGAAGCAGCGGGGTTGCGGTTTGACTTTTCGCCGAATTATATTAAAACCCTGATGGATTTTACAAAAACAGAGATGGATAACCTGAATTAAACGATATTTGTACTGCTAAATCAGAACATTAATCATGCCTTCCCGTATCTACGGGAGGGCATTTTTTTTAGCAAAGAGTTTGGAAGGGGGAAAGGACAAATGAGCTATCAGGATTACTAAAAAAGGAGAACACATTTCTGTCTTCTCCTTCAACTCATTTTCTCTCCCGATAGCTATCGGGATACCTCTTAGCTCATTTACATTCATTACACAATCCATTCACCACCATATTGCTTTTGTACGGCTCAAAACCTTTCGGCAGTTTTACATCCGGCACCAGTACATCATCCAGGCAAATTGTTTTACCGCATTCATCGCAAACAAAATGTACATGGTTATCATGATGATGACCTTCTGCACATTCATGTTTGCATAAAGCATACTTCACTGAATTATCGGCAGAAGGAATTGTATGAATGATTCCCTTCTCTTCAAAAGTCTGTAGTGTGCGGTAAATTGTTACCCGGTCAATTTTATCACTGGCTTTTTTTTCAATATCAGCATGTGCTAATGCTCCCGGAGCATGATAAAACAATTCGAGTATCTGCAACCGGCTGTCAGTTACACTCATATGATTTTTCTTCAGTAAATCACGGATCTCTTCACTCATGTCTGAAAATTACTTAATTAGGACTATTCTGAAAAATTCCATTTACAAAACGTGGACCACTATAACTCTCACTTAAAATAAGGCGGATATCTGTATCCAGCTTTGCAAGTTCTTTTTTACTCAATCCATCATAAATACCCCGCACCCTGCCTGCTCTGTCAACTAATGCAAACAATTGTGTATGCACAAACTGTTCCTCTATTGGTGCAGTTGTATTGTTCTGATCATCGAGCAAATAACTTTTTCTTGCTGCTTCATACAGTTTCTCTTTACTCCCAGTTAAGAACATCCATCTTGTTCCATCAACCTTTAATGAATCGGCATAAACTTTCAGCCGGCTTACAGAATCTACATCGGGATCAACCGTATGGCTCAGGATCATAAAATCATCTTCATTTGCAAAGTCTGATGCAATTGTGAGCATGTTTGTATTCATCTTCGGGCAAATGCCTTTACAGGTTGTAAAGAAAAACTCTACCACCTGCACCTTTCCAACTACTTCATGGTTGGTAATCGTGTCGCCCAACTGGTTGACAAATGCAAACTCTTTCACTTCACTCATTACCGGCAGTTTCTTTTTCCATAAATCGGTTCCTGAAAACAAAACCAGGTAAAATACAACAAGCAAGAGGGCAAAAAATCCAATATAAAACCACAATTTTTTCGACATATCTGTAAAATAAAGCGCAAAGGTACGAAGGCCAGACAAGGCAAATATGACTTAAAATAAAATTTGCAACATCATTGCAAAATTGTACTTTTGCTGTCCTTTATGAATTTTCGCATTAACTGGGAAGCCTTGGGTATTGGAGCATCGTTAGCCTGTGCAATTCACTGTGCTGTAATGCCGTTGTTTATTACAAGTCTGCCCCTTTTTGGAGTAAATATTATCCATAATATTTTTCTTGAAATCTTTTTACTCGGGTCTGCCTTTGTTATTGGTTTTTCTACGCTCTGGCACGGATACAAAAAACATCATCACCATTGGGGTACCCTGGTGCCTTTCTCTTTTGGGATGCTTTTATTTACCATCAACCAGTTTGTGATATTTCCTTATTCTTCTTTTGTATTTGTGATGCCTGCAGTGATTGCTGTAATCAGCGCTCACATCCTTAACCACCGTTTTTGCAGGGAAGCAAACCACTGTCATGGCAGCGATTGCAACCATTAACAGATTATTTTCAGAACCAACTTTTTTTCTAATTCAAAACAATTCAATGAATTTAAAGCCTCTTCAACTTTTACGTAAGATCGGTATAGCCGAAGGTGTTTCTTTTCTTGTGCTTCTTTTAGTTGCAATGCCGCTGAAATATATGTTTGATTTTCCCTTAGCAGTAAAGTATGTTGGCTGGGCACATGGTTTATTATTTGTTTCGTTTGTAGCATTGGCCTGGTTCGTTAAAGAAACCTATAACTGGCCATTGAAAAAATTCCTGCTTGCATTTGTTGCTGCATGGCTTCCATTGGGAACATTTGTTTATGACAAACAATTGAAAAAAGAAGAAGCCATTTTACTGAACAGGTAAGAGTTAGTTAAAAGCAGATTATTCTGCCTTTATATACACTTCATCTTCCTTATCATAAAAGAAAGAATGTTTCATGTTCTGCTGAATAAAATTTTTCAACTCGGCAGATGTTTGAAATTTTTCATCAATATTTTCTGTAACGGGGCTAAGGGTAAGTCTTGCTCCGCTTGGGCTGATCTCTACTTTATACAGGTAGTATTTTTTTGTTCCAGGTTCTTCTTCCTTTTTCTCAGACAGATTTAAAAACTTCATTCCTCCTACCTCTGATATAAATGCTTCATACTCCTCTGGTATATCATCGGGCTTGGCTTCCTTTTTTACTTTCGTAATTGTGATAATGTAATCATCCTTCTTTTTAATTGTATACATATCATCGGAAGAACTCTTAGGTTCCCATTTTCCAAGCAGTCCTGCAGGGTATTTTACTTCCGGCTTATCGATTGGCACTTCGGTTTCATACGGACAGCCCATTAAAAATAATGAAGCAGTGACAACAGCAAAGAAATACAATAGCTTTTTCATGTATGACAGTTATGCAGCTAAAATAGACGTTCCTCTTCTTTTCTGCAATACCCAGACCACACAAAGCAAACAAAAAAGAAAAGCCCTTCGCAGAAGCGAAAGGCTTTGATACTTACAAACAAACCCGAAGTTTACGAAGCGGATGCTCCGTTTTGAATTTCTTTTATCTTTTCACGAATTTTTGCTTCTATTTCATTAGCCATTTCAGGATTATCAACCAGTATTTGTTTTACTGAATCTCTTCCTTGTCCCAGCTTATCGCTGTTATAACTGTACCAGCTTCCGCTTTTTTGAATAATCGCTAACTCAACACCCATATCAATGATTTCACCATTTTTACTGATGCCTTCACCAAATATGATATCAAATTCAGCGGCTTTAAACGGGGGTGCTACTTTGTTCTTTACCACTTTTACTTTTACACGGTTACCAATTGCTTCATCACCGTCTTTAATCTGACTCATTCTGCGTATATCCAAACGAACAGATGAATAAAACTTCAGTGCATTACCACCGGTTGTTGTTTCAGGATTACCAAACATCACCCCGATTTTTTCACGCAGCTGGTTAATGAAGATGCAGATGGTATTTGTTTTATGAATAGTAGCTGTTAATTTTCTCAGGGCCTGGCTCATCAATCTTGCCTGTAAGCCCATTTTACTGTCGCCCATTTCACCTTCCAGTTCACTTTTTGGAACAAGTGCTGCAACAGAATCAATTACTACCACATCCAATGCTCCCGATAAAATCAAACGATCAGCAATTTCCAAAGCCTGCTCGCCATAATCCGGTTGTGAGATCAATAGATTATCTACATCAACACCCAGCTTCTGAGCATAAGCACTGTCAAATGCATGTTCTGCATCTATAATGGCACAGATACCCCCTTTCTTTTGTGCTTCTGCAATAATATGCGTGGCAATGGTTGTTTTACCGCTGCTTTCAGGCCCATAAATCTCAATTACCCTTCCTCTTGGTATACCGCCAATTCCAAGGGCAGTATCCAGTCCAATAGAACCGGTTGATACAACTTCGATTTCAGTAATTCCTTTTTCATTCATCATCATCACACTTCCCTTGCCAAAGTCCTTGTCAATTTTGTCGATGGTGAGTTTCAGCGCTTTGAGTTTTTCACTGCTCTCTTTGCTGGTGTCTTTGCTCATTTTTTCTTTTTTTGGTTTCTCCAAAATTAAAGTCTCTTCCATAACGGGTTTGTTTATTTGTTCACACTAATTTGTTTAGCAATAGTAATACTAATTATTTTAGATGCCAAATATTTTAGTAAAAATTTTCCTTCCCGTTTTTAAAACCCCGTCTTCAGCAATTTTAACAGCTTAAGCTTGTACACTTCGCCTGTACGCCTAAATTTGCTGTTCAAATAATAAACACATGAAAAAACTGATAGTTTTGTTTACTGCTGCCTTTTTAACCCTTGCAGCATTTGCCCAAAATGATCCCAAGCCCGCCGCCAAAGGTGTTACTTATGGTGAAGGAACAACCAATACAGAGGCTAAAGCTGTAACTGATATGGAAAAGCAGGTGCAGGAAAAAGGCTTATTTACCGGAAAAATCACGGCTAAGGTTACAGAAGTTTGCTTGGAAAAGGGCTGCTGGATGAAAGTTGATAAAGGCAATGGCGAAACCATCATGGTTCGTTTTAAAGATTACGGCTTCTTTATGCCAAAGAATATTGTTGGACAAACTGTAGTACTGGAAGGCGAGGCAAAGGAAAAGGAAGTAAGTGTAAAACAGCAGCAGCATCTTGCAGAAGATGCGGGAAAAACAAAAGCTGAAATTGAAAAGATCAAAGAAGTAAAAAAAGAAACACAGTTTATTGCGAAAGGAGTTTTAGTTCTGTAATAACGTATCAGAATAATATTGAAAAGCCATCTTAACCGATGGCTTTTTTATTGCCCATCTATTACTCTGCCTATATTCTGCGAATTTTACAGATGGTTTGCATCTTCCAGATTCTCTCCCTACCTTATTTGCCTAAACTTATTTTATGCAAAAAGTCTTCTTATCATTCTCAGTGTTCATATTACTATGGGGTTGCAAAGAAAAAGCTGCCCCAGCCCGTGATGTAAAAGAATATTCCATTGAACAGTTTTATAAAACGGAAGGGGTATCAGGTGGTGTCTTCAATAAAGATGAAACCAAAATACTCATCAACAGCAACCGCAGCAATATTTTTAATGTATATGAATTAACCCTAGCCGACTCTACAACTAAACCTCTGACCAGTTCAACACAGGAATCTTTTTTTACAGTTGATTATGTACCGGGCGCTGATCATTTTATTTATAGTGCGGATAAAGGAGGTAATGAAAACGATCATCTTTATCTGCAGGCTGGTAATGGTACAGTAAAAGACTTAACTCCGGGAGCAACTGAAAAAGCCTCTTTTTTTGGCTGGACCAAAGACAAAAAACAATGCTACTACATCAGCAATAAACGCAACCCAAAGTTTTTTGATGTATATAAAATGGATACTGCCAAATGGCAACCCACTATGCTTTATAAAAACGACAGTGGACTCGATGTGAACAGCATCTCCTTTAATGAACGGTATCTTGTACTGACCAAATCTGTTACGACAGATAAAAATGAAATGTACCTGTTTGATGCACAAACAAAAGAAACAAAACAACTTTCAACAGACAGTCTTGGCGATGCTACATATTACCCAGCAGGATTTGAAACTGATGATACCTTTTTATATTACATAACCAACGAAGGAGAAAATTTTACTTATGTTGTAAAATATAACCTCCTGAAAGGCACAAAGGAAAAATTCTTTGAAACAAGCTGGGATGTGAGTTATATGTTCATCAGTGAAAATGGCAAATACCATGTTGTAGGTATTAATGAAGATGGAAGAAATAAAGTGTTGCTCTTTGATCATGCAAGCGGAAAAGAAGTAGAAATGCCAAAAACTGAAAGTGGTTATATCTCCGGAGTGACTATATCGCTGACTGAAAAAAATCTGCTGCTGAATGTAAGCAGCGACAGAAGCCCGATGAATTTTTACTGGTATAATATGGATTCAAAAGAATTGAAACAATTAACCAGTACACTTACAAAAGAGGTTGATCAAAACGATCTTGTAGATGCAGAAGTGGTTCGTTTTAAATCATTCGACGGTCAGGAAGTTCCTGCCATCTATTACAAACCACATAGTGCATCATCAACCAAAAAAGTTCCCGCATTGGTTTGGGTACATGGTGGTCCTGGCGGACAAAGCCGTGCAGGTTATTCCAACAGTATTCAATACTTAGTGAACCATGGTTATGCAGTGCTTGCTGTAAACAACAGGGGCAGCAGCGGGTACGGAAAAGCATTTTACAAAATGGACAATCAAAATCATGGTGATAAGGATCTGAAAGATTGTGTGTGGGGTAAACGATGGCTGGCACAACAGGAATATATTGACAGTACAAAAATTGGAATATACGGTGGCAGCTATGGTGGCTTTATGAGTTTGGCAGGCATCATTCAGTATCCCAATGAATTTGCTGTGGGTGTGGATCTGTTTGGTGTTGCTAACTGGATGCGTACATTAAAAAGTATACCCCCTTACTGGGAAAGTTTCCGGAAAGCTTTGTATACAGAAATGGGCGATCCTTATACAGCTGACTCAGTTCGGTTAAAAAACATTTCTCCTTTGTTCAATACGGATAAAATTAAAACACCATTGCTTGTACTGCAGGGTACAAATGATCCAAGGGTATTACAGATTGAAAGCGATGAAATTGTTGCAGGTGCAAAAAAGAATGGTACTGCTGTTGAATACGTTTTGTTTCCTGATGAAGGGCATGGTTTTGTGAAAAAAGAAAACCAGATGAAAGCATCGAGTGAAACACTTAAGTTCCTCAACAAATATTTAAAAAAGGAAGAACCGGCACCAAAGCTGAATTAATTTTTATAAAAGAAAAACCCACGGCAATAATACTGCCGTGGGTTTTTTAATTGAGGTTTTTCAATATTATTATTTTGCCTTATTCAGCTCAAGTAATACAGTTACTTCAACATCTTTTCCTACAACCAGTCCACCTGCTTCAGTTGCACGGTCCCATTTGAGGTTATAGTCAAAACGATTAATGGTAGTCTTTGCTTTGAATCCGGCTTTGTCGCCACGTGTGCTTGCTGCAATACCGCCAAATGTTACATCAAACTTTACAGGTTTGGTTACATCACGGATCGTGAGGTTTCCTGCAAGTTCATATTTGTTTCCACCTTTGGGAGTAAAGCTGGTACCGGCAAAAGTTATTGCCGGGAATTTTTCAGCATTAAAAAAATCATCGCTCTTTAAATGCTTGTCACGGTTTTCATTATCCGTATTGATTGAATTTACGTCAACAGTAAAATTAATCTTGGCATCACTCCAGTCGGCTTTCGTATGCTCAACTGTACCATCGAATACTTTAAAAGAACCTTCTGTTTCTGCAACAACCATATGTGTAACAGAAAACTTCACATTTGTGTGTGATTTATCAACTGTCCATTTAGTACCTGCCTGTGCAGAAGAAACGGCTGCAACTTTGTTTTCCTGTTTAGGTAAGAATGCTGCAAGCACGGCTACGGAACCGATTGCCAGCATTGAAAAGAAAATACGCTTCATAATTAAATTGATTGGTTTAGTGTTTAAACATTGACAAAATTAAGGCCGTTCACTCAAAAACCCTGTTAAACTTTTGTTTAGACCCTGCAACCAAGTTTGATTTGTGGTTATAACAGCGGTTCCAGTAAACAGTTGCCTGTAGCTAAAGACGCTAAAACCGTTCCCCAGGCAGAACCGTTTATCAAAAACATTTGGAAGCCCCGTTATGTTTCCTCAATTTCAAGATTCCTAAAACCAGCTTAACATGAGACTAATTGCTTTGGCCGTTACGGCCTTTCTGTTTTATTCAGCATCTGCACAGGTAAAAACCGAACATTTTAAAAATCTTAAACCACGTAATATCGGCCCGGCTGGAATGAGTGGGCGTGTTACAGCCATTGATGCGTTGCACAGCAATCCTGAAATAATTTTCGTAGGTGCGGCCAGTGGCGGGGTTTGGAAAACAGATAATGGCGGAGCTGCATGGAAGCCTTTGTTTGATGATCAGCCCCTGCTGAATATCGGATCCATCAAAATTCAGCAAAGCAACCCTGATCTAATCTGGGTAGGAACCGGAGAAGGAAACCCCCGTAACTCACTCAACCTCGGTGAAGGTATTTTCAAAACACTCGACGGAGGAAAAACATGGAAGAGAATGGGCCTGGAAAAAACAAGGAACATTCACCGTATTTTAATTGACCCAACAAATCCCAACACAGTTTATGCTGCAGCAATTGGTAACCCTTATGGCATTCACAGCGAACGTGGTGTTTATAAAACAACAGATGGCGGCTCAACATGGGAAAGAGTATTATACACCAATGATACAAGCGGTTGTGCAGAGTTGGTAATGGATCCTTCCAACCCAAATAAATTGATTGCAAATATGTGGCAACATCAGCGCAAGCCATACAATTTCAACAGTGGCGGGCCCGGAAGTGGATTATACATTACCGTTGATGGAGGGAAAAACTGGAAGAAGTTAGGTAAAGAAGATGGTTTGCCCGAAGGTTCAATTGGTCGAATTGGTTTATCCTTTGCAGCAAGTCAACCATCAAGAGTATATGCAAAAGTAGAAGCAACGAAAAACGGTTTTTATAAAAGTGATGATGGCGGTTTTACGTGGACGTTAGTAAACAGTGATCCTGCACAAATCACAGACCGGCCTTTTTATTACCAGGAAATTTATGTTGATCCGAAAAATGAAAACCGCATCTATGATATTCACTCAACTGTAACCATCAGCGAAGATGGCGGTAAATCCTTCAGTACATTAATTCCTTACAACGGTATTCACCCTGATCATCATGCATGGTGGATTCATCCAACAAACGCCAAACTCATCATTGAAGGAAACGATGGGGGTATCGGCATCAGCAAAGACCGTGGTAAAACATGGCGCTTTGATGAGCAATTACCTTTTGGTCAGTTCTATCATATCAATACAGATAATGAAATTCCATATAACGTAATGGGAGGCCTGCAGGATAATGGAAGCTGGCGTGGCCCTGCTTATACATGGATTGATGCCGGTATCCGCAACTATTACTGGGAAAGCCTTTGGGGTGGCGATGGTTTTGATGTAGTACCGGACCCTGAAGACAGTAAATGGGTATATGCTATGAGCCAGGGCGGTTCTGTTGGACGTTATAATATAACAACCGGTCAGCAGGAATTTATTAAACCACCTTCTCCTGATGCTAAAACAAAATTGCGTTTCAACTGGAACAGTGCAATTGCATTAGATCCATTCGACAGCAAAACAGTTTATTTTGGAAGTAACGTTTTGCACAAGAGTACCAACAAAGGAACGAGCTGGGAAATTATTTC
>CAZOLW010000021.1:23938-73757 GCA_964580775.1 uncultured Chitinophagaceae bacterium
GCGAAAACATTTTCACAATGGACAAATGGTTATCCATCTGTATCAACTTATGATTTAACTATCCAGGAAAGAGAAGCTGATTTAGTGATTGCAACATTTGGCCGTGCATTGTGGGTACTCGATGATATCCGTCCACTCAGGGCTTTTGCTGCAGCTAACGGCTCTGTGCCAACGAAAAAACTCAGTATGTTCGAACCTCCGGTTGCTTATCAGGCTTCAGTTAAAAATGCACCGGGTTATGAATGGAGTACCTGGGGTTTATATGAAGGTGAAAACAGAAGAACAGGAGCAATGCTTTCTTACTTTGTAAAACCTGCTGATGCAAAGGATACATCCAAACAAAAGATGGATAGTGCCTGGGTGAAAATTTTTGATGAGCAGAACAAACAAATCAGAAGCTATAAAGTAAAAGCTGATACAGGTTTCAATCGCATCTACTGGAGATTTGAAACAAAAGGTAACCGCCGCCCCGGCTCACCAAAACCAAGACCTGGTGCACCTGAACCATTTGGTGGTATGCAGGCTTTCCCCGGCACATATAAAGTTGTTCTTTCTCTTGGAAAAGAGAGTGATTCAACAATGGTTACTGTAAAAGCCGATCCGAGAATTGAAACAAAAAAAGAAGTGTATGATGCAAAGAAAAAAATGGCCAATCGCTTACAGCAAAGTATAGACAAGTTAACAGAAGCTGTAGACCGCATTACCGAAGCAGAAGAAGCAATCACAAAAGTTGAGAATTCATTACGTGGTGTTGAAGGAAAAGAAGCTGACAGTTTACGTAAAGCAGGAACTGCAATAAAAGCCGAAATCAAAAAAATAAGAGAAAGTTTTTTTGGACGCACAGCAACCGAAAGACAGGGTATTACCCGTTTTGCCGATATTACCACTATGAGCATTCTGCAAAATGCAAACATGGAAATCATGAGTAAGATTGCTGCACCAACAGCACAAACAGAACGTTTGGTTGTGAATGCAGAAACAGCTATTAATGAATCATTGAAAAAAATTAATGAGTTTTTTGATGGCAAATGGAAAGCTTACCGCACACAGGCAGAAGCAACACCCATGAAATTGTTTAAAGATTATAAGCCGATTGAATAAAGAATTCCTTTTATTTTAAAAGCCCCTTTTCAATAAAAGGGGCTTTTTTGTTGCAATAGCTGAAACTTATTTGTACTTTCCCCCCACCTTAAACCAACCAAATGATTGGATACTTGCGTAAAGCAATATCTTTCTTCCTGCCCAATATCCCTAATTCTGATCCAGAGGTTTGTTTCTATTCGCCAATAATCAGCCTATTTAACCGTTATACTACGCACAATAAAAGAATCCTGTTCTTTGTTGTTACCAAACTATACGCCTCTTTCCTTTTACCGAAAACCAACTGTCATGAAGAAAATCAAGTTTCTCATTCCTATTCTGCTGATTTGTTTTAGCACTGTCCGCAGCCAGATCAATCAAATTAACATTGTCAACTTTACCGTAAAGAATACTTTACCTGCAAAGATTGATGAGTGGATCACTACGCCGGGTGCTTTATTATTATCAGCCCAAAAATCTCCGCAGTCGAGAGATATGAAGCCAATGCTGGTGTTACAGATCCGAAGCGGAGGTGCTGTTGTTTGCGGCAATAACCTTTCAACTGCAAAACCGATTGATCCCTTTGATGTAAGAACTTTTAATGCAGCTGAACTGATTGGCATGTTGGGCAATTGCAAAGAACTGAAAGAAGGAAGCTACAGCATCTGCGCACAATTTTTCAGCAGCGAACGAAAAGAATTGAGCCGTGAGGTTTGTAAAGAGTTTAAAGTTGAATCACAAAAAACAGACTATGCTCCGCCTACGTTAATCAATCCTGAGAATGGAAAAAAATTCACCTTAAAACAGTTACAGGGACTTATTACGTTCCGCTGGACTCCTGTTGTTCCAAAGCCTAAAGACCCTGTAACCTATCGCCTAAAGGTTTGGCAACTGATGCAGGGACAGAATGGAGCAAAAGCAATGAACAGTAATGCACCGATCATAACAAAAGATGTCGAGAACCTTACACAGGCAAGTGTAAGCAGTATACTCACTGGCCCATGCAAACCTCCATACTTATGTGATTTCATCTGGTCTGTTCAGGCATTGAGCCGTGATGGAAAACCGGTAGGGACAAACAATGGCACCAGCGAACCATATACTTTTAAAATGAGTAATGATATCGATATTCAAATCGATAGTCTTGATATCAGCTGTTGTGTAAATGGCAAGCAGAATTTTACCATCATCATCAAAAATAATTTAACCAACACCGTTAAAATTACCCAACTGAAAGTTGATAAAGTAAATGGTGTAACTGCTAACATACTTCCTTCACCACTTACGCCTGGCTTACCTGCAACTATTGCAGGTAATGGTTCGGTTACTTTTACCGGACAGCTCAAATGTGCTGATACTGCAAAGATCATCCGCTTCTATGTAGCCGCTGAAGATGCGTTAGACAATGCAATTACTGAAACAGAAGTGGAAGCCGATACATTAAAATGTCCTTGCGATCCGTGCAGGGACATGCAGCTGGTCATTCAAAAAGATACGTTGGTATTACCAAAGAACGGCAACCCGATGCAGGTGAATTTAACTGGAATGGTGACAGGCATTAACCCGAACAACATTAAAAAAGTAACTGCTGAAATTATTTATTTCAACATTCAGCAAACAGGTGATACCAATTGTGCCAAGTGTGTGTACGACAGTAAATACTATGGCAACTTTACATTACCTGCTTCTTCCATACCAGGTTACAGTGGCCCTGTATTAAATAAACCGGATTACAGCAGACTGATCACCTGGACAAGCACAGTGATGAAAGAATGTAATGGTCAGCCGCACGATGACGGCGGCGGCGTTGGTCATGGCGACAATGGAAAAACAGATCCGTTAAAGAATAATAATGCAAAGAATGTTACAGTACCAAAACAAACACAGGGTACAACCTTTGGAGAAAAAATGGCAATTATTGGCGGTCCGGGAAACCCTGATCCACAACCGCAGTTACCAAAGTTCATCTTGCCCATTGCTGTTCCTGAAATGAATAGCCTCAGCTGTTGCGGTGATGTGATTAAAATATGTGTCCGGTATACCTTCTATGATTTTTGCTGTCATGCATGTGAAGTAATCAGGTGTTATGAAATTAAAAGAGGAAAATAATTACTTCACATCTATTGTAAAATCATAAAAATAAAAAACATGAAATCAAGTATAAATAAAATCATTCTTGCAATTACAGTGATGCTGTTTGCATTTACTGCCAATGCCCAGCAGGTAGGATTAACCTTAACCCCACAGGGAACAATGCCCTATACTGCCGGAACACAGTTTTGGGTGTATGCCAACTATAACTACAGCAATATTACCGGCAACATTGTTATATCGGTGAGCTATGATAACAGCAAGGTTAGCTTCTGCGGCAGCCCCGCATTCCCAACAATTCCCACCTCAAACACAGTGGGTACCAACACTACGGTAACTTATACCTTTCCTGCTGTAGCAGGAAACAATCAGACGGGAGTAATCATGCTGTGCTTTTCTTATCTGTGTCCTTCAACCTGTTTCGGACAAAATATTAATTCAACCATTACCGGAACAATTGCCGCACCATCCAATTCATTAACCTATACTGCCGCACCAGCAGCAATCATTGGTAAAGTATTAAATACATGGAACGGCACTCATAGTTTTTTCAGTTTTATACAGAGTTCTTATGAAGTAACATTTAAATTAACTGTACAAAACGGCAACTGTTTCACCATCACCAATCCTAAGTTTACCATTACACCTTCAATGGGAACCCTGGTGAGTGTAACAAACGGCGCATTAGTTGGAAGCACCTTCACACCTACTAATACTGTTAATTTTAACCCGGGTGGTTACTATGAATATTATTATACCATCAAGCTGCCCTGTAATACTCCTCCCGGAACAACCATTACATCAAATGTTGTTTTGCAGGGAACAAACTGCAATATCAATAATGTAAACATCATTACTTATCCCGCAGCATCTTATACATTACCGGCAGTTATTCCATCGAATCCTTCGGCAACTATCAGCAGTGCCGCTTACACAGGATATTACTATGTGCAGGTGTATAACAATGGAAACACTCCTCTTAACCTGAGTCTTGCAAATATTTTACCTACTGTAAAAACAACACAGATCTATCATTACAGCAGTCAGCCAACAGGTCTTACTGCTACACTTACCTATGAAGATTGCAGTAATACTCCATCAACAGCTTATCCATTTAATCCGGGAGCAACCAATACAACACCGCCATTGTATGCGAAAAAAGCAACGATGGCTATCACAAATTTGCTGCCTGGTTATTACTGCGGATTTTATATTTATTATAATTTAAGTAACTCCTGTATTGGTGTACCAACTGCAACAAGTTATACGTTGAACTCAAGTATGAGTTACACCTGCAGTACTGCAGGCCTCAGCCAGGTTTGTTATAACTGCGGACCGGGTGGTACTGGAACTACAACCTCAGTGTATAATCTCAGTCCGGATATTAATTGCAACTGGCAAAATTCAAATCCAAACTGTTTGAGCCCCGGTGATACAGCAACATTCTGTTTACAGTTCCGGAATGATGGAACTGCTCCATTACTAAGTGGTGTATTGAATTTCGGTTTGCAAAACTTTCTTACTTATATACCCGGCTCCGAAACATTTACAGGCTTCAGTACAAATCCTGTTTATCAACCGGCTTCTGCTATTAAATGGAATTTGCCAACCATTCCTGTTGGCAGTACAACCTATTCTATTTGTTTTAAAGCCATCGTTAATGCAAATGCACCATATGGTTCATACGGAATGAATTATTCTGTAACCGGAACCAATTATACCGAAACTCAATACTGTTCTCAATCGGTAAACATTTGTGCGTTACCCAAAGCAGAAGTAGAGAAAATGGTGAAGGGAGATTTAGATGCTGTGTTTGGAACAAGCGGCAGCGGAACACCCGGCTCAACTGCAACTTATCAGATAACAGTAAAGAATACCGGCAATACAAATATTGGGAACATTGTTTTAATTGACAGGTTGCCATTTTCGGGAGACTTAACAATCATGAACTGTACTTCAAGAGGAAGTGTATTTTCATTATTCCCAGGTGGTACAGTAACCATTCCGGGAGCCACGGTTCAATATTCAGCAACGCCTAACGCAGGTACTGGTTGGCCAACCACAACAACAAGTTGTAACATACCAGCTTCAACATTCAGCGGAACTTTTGCTCCTAATAATTTAAGAATTGCATTAACCAATCCAATTGCACCCGGTGGAACTTACACGTTCACTTTTAATGTAGTGGTTCCGGCAAATGCACCTATTGGTCAGCTGGCCTGCAATACAATTGGAATGATCTGTGATTTCTTTGACAATGCAAACAATGCATCACAAATGAACCCGGTTGAAAGCAACAAGGTTTGCCTGGAAGCAAAAACAAAAGAGATTCCACCAAGCGGTTGCTGTAAAGATTTTCTGAAAAAGATTGAAGTAAAACAGGACGTCAGCAATAACATCCTTTCTGTAAATACCACCGTGACAGTTGGTCCGGCAAAACTAACTAAGGCTTCGGTTTCACTGGTTGATTTTCATATACTGCATGCAAAAGACTGCGGCGATGTTTGTGTGAAAGATCCAAAGAACATGGGCAACATTACCAATGTAAACAGCAGCTTTACCTGGAACAATCTTCCTGCAAATGTTACATGGAGCCATTTAATACAGTGGAAAGACAGTGCAGGAGTAAGCTGGAACAATGGTGTTCCGTTAAGTTTCCAGATTCCATTGCCACCAAAAAGTCCGATTTCCTGTTGCTGCGATACCATTATGTATTGTTTGAAGTATTCATTCACCGATACAGCCTGTGTTACCTGCGATACCATTATCTGTTACAAAGCATATAATGGAAAAGATTGCGGCACAACAACAACTGGGGGCGGACAGGGTGACACACAATGTAACTGCAGTTGGAATCCGAAATTTAATTATGAAGGAGCACCACAGGGAGGCAAATCGGTTAGCTGTGGAGGAAGCATTACTGTTCCGTTGGGAAATATTCCTGTTACATTTAATCCGGGTTTTCAATGTATACCTTCATCAGCAACATGCTCGCCTTCTGCACTAACAGTGAAGCTGGTTAATAATGCAACCGGTGGAACAACAACTTTATCAGGACCAAATTACAGTCATACATTTTTAACGCCCGGCAGTTATACATATAATCTTTCTGGCGTCTGTGGCGGAAAGAAATGTGAATGCAGTATAACCGTAAATGTTCCCGGACATTAAATATCCTCACTGATGAATCATAAAATAATACTTACCCTCCTTGCCATCATGCTCTCAACGGGCATGATGGCACAGGAAAAGAAACCCTTCAGCATCAGCGGTATAGCAGGTGTTTCGTATGAACATTACGGGTTGAATTCGACCCCTGCAAGCTGGGGTGGTTTTTCTCCACGCAAACCATGGAACCAGGTGAGGTTTTCCTTTTCTCCTGAAATTAAGTTTGGAAAAAATTTCAGCATGCCGCTTAATCTGAACCTTTCAACCAAAGCAACCAATTTTGCAGGGCCATACAGTGGCATCGGCAAGCAAACATTTGCTCAATACATTACCAATCCAATGAACAGCATTGGTGCCAATCCAAAATACAAATGGGCTGAGCTGCAACTGGGAACACAATATTTAAATTATTCCAATTTAAGTACAGGTGATATTGGCGTGTTTGGTGCGGGCTTTGATTTACGTCCCAAAGATTTTTTAATAAAATTCTTTACAGGCTTATCGCAGCAGAGTGTGAATTTCTTTACAGGACCGCCAGCAACTACCGGAGCGTATAAACGGAAGAACTGGATGGTTCAGATAGGAAAGGCAAAAGAAGGAAAATATGAAGCAACCATGAATTTTGTAAAAGCAAAAGATGTGTTGAATTCATTGATCATCCCGCCACCAACTGTTAAACCGCAGGAAGGATTTACCGCCAGTTTTGTAACCAAAATCAATTTTAACGAGAAATGGTTTTTCAATTTTGAAGGAGCCCATTCTTATTATACCAAAGACTTATTGCAGCCGCTTGACAGTGCAGGCAAATCATTCAAACCGTTTATTGATGCGCATACATCTACTGTTCGTGACTGGGCAGCAGAATCAGGCCTTGGCAGAAAATCAAAAAACTTTGACATTGCTGCAAAAATTAAATATGTGGGCGCCGGTTTTCAAACGCCCGGTTATCCTTTTTTGTTACCAGATCGTTTAGATTACACGCTCAACACACGAATCAATGCATGGAAAAATAAAATGAATATAGTTGCAAGCGTTGGTCAGCGTGTAAATAATGTAAAGAACACTACTTTGAGAGCCAAACAGTTTATAGGCAACATTAACTGGTTTACCCAGTTTAATGATCACTGGAATTTAAATATGAGTTTTAATAACTTTGGATTTCAATCTGCCAGCGGCATCAATCCTTACGGTATAAAAAATGTGAGCAATGATTTCGGGCTGAACCCTTCTTATACCTGGAGTAACGAAAAAGTGGTTCATCTGCTCAGTTTAAATTATAACTACAGCAAGTATGATGAACGTGATGTAATCACTGCTATTGTAACATCTAACAATACACATACAGTATTGCTCACTTACATTCCAACTTTCCTTACCAAAGAATTTACACCCGATTTCAGTTTCATGTATTTTCTCAACCAGTTACCCGGATTTAAATTGACGCTTATTACTGTAAGCAGCGGGTTGAGCATGCCTTTTGCAAAGAAGAAAGCAAACTTCCGTGGCCAGCTGCAGTACAATTTTTCAAAAACAAATGCATTCAAAAATAACAACAACCTGATTGCATCCTGCACAGTAGACTGGAAACTGAACAAAAAATTAACCTGGAATAATTTCATCAGTTCCAATTATTTCAAATATGGTGATGAAGTGATTCCTGTTGGCGCCAATTATCTTGAAAGCAATATCAGAACCGGATTGTTATACAGGTTTGGTAAATAAAATATCGTTATGAAAAAAACAGTTCTTCTATTCCTTCTAATTTTATTCAGTCTTGCTGGATTTTCCCAGATTACAGTAAACCTTGTTGTTGGCCCAACGCCACCAGCTACTCTGTCTGAGTGGAGTTATCGTAAAGATGCACTGACCTATCTTGTTAATTACAGGCAGGGTGCATTAAGACAGGTTAAAATAAAAACAGAAATAAAACTGGTTGATGGAACTCCTGTAGCAACAACCAATCTTGCAACTTCCCGTGTAATTACTTTAGCAGATGGAAACAACCTGTTTTACTCTCCTGATGTAGTGCCGCTTGAAGCAATGATCTTCAACGGAAAATTTAAAACAACATTACAGGCAACAGGTAAGCTGCCTGCAAACAGTTACCAGGTTTGTGTAACATTAGTGAACCCTGTTGATTATACAGCAGTAAGCGAACAACGCTGCCGCAATTTTTACCTGGCTGCACTGCAACTTCCAATTGCTATGATGCCCGCCAGCGAAACAGTATTGCCAACAGCACAGGCACAAACAGCTATTACTTTCAGATGGACGCCAGTTTCACCAGCCCCCCAATCAGCACCTGTTGTTTATCATGTACAGGTGTTCCAGGTATTACAGGATCAAAAACCCATGCAGGCATTTCGAAGTAATCCACCAGTTTTAGATAAAGCAGTTACGGGAACAACACAATATATCTGGCAGCCGCAATTATCCATGTTGTCATTCTCCCAATCAACCGACAGTTCAGAAAACAATACCGGGCTTACATTCATCTGGACAATCCGTGCTACTGATGCTGCAGGAAATCCATTAGGCGATGGAAGTATTAATGGAGATGGAAGAAGTGAACCGGCTATTTTCTTTGTAAGACCCCGTGGAGAAACTCCTGCCATTCAAAAAAGGAAAGGGAAGAAAGACTAAGTTTTATTCTGCCGTTGTACTGCTTTACATTTGATGAAATGTTTAAAAAATATCTCACCAAACAAGAAGCCCTGCAAAAAGCAAAGCATTATTGTGCTTACCAGGAGCGCTGCCACAGTGAGGTAAAAGAAAAACTCTATGGCTTTGGTTTATGGAAGAACGATGTGGAAGATCTGCTTTCAACTTTAATTGAAGAAGATTATCTGAATGAAGAACGGTTTGCCATTCAGTTTGCCGGCGGACGGTTCAGGATGAAACAGTGGGGCAGAGTAAAGATCAAATATGAACTGAAACAAAAAAAAGTAAGTGAGTATCTCATAAAAAAAGCACTGAAAGAAATTGATGAAGATGATTACCTGAAAACGCTGAAAAAGTTGTTTGATCAAAAAAAGAAACAACTATCAGCTGAAAAAAATATTTTCATCAAAAAAAGAAAAGTTCAGGATTTTTTAATGCAGAAGGGATATGAGCTGCAGCTGATTGCTGATTTGCTGAAATAATTTCACAAAACATTTTTTTAATTTTAAGTATTCTTGCAACGGCATGTCCATTAAATTAATACCCATTTTACTGGTCTTTGGTTTTGTCAGCAACACCCTTTTTGCACAGGATTCAATAAAATCTTTCAGCAAAGAACTCAGCATTATTACCGAAAACGACAACTACAATTTTACCCTGCACGACCGTTACTATTCCAATGGGCTCTTTATCCGTTACAACTGGCTGGTAAAAAAAGAAGCAAATAAGAATGTACTGAAAACCATTAGCCGGACTGAAGCCGGTCAAATGATCTTCAACTCTTATTACAACCGTCGTTCAGTTGAAAGAGTGCTGGAAACAATGGATCGCCCATATGCCAGTTGGCTTTATGCATCTTACGGTCAAACAAAAATATTCAGCAATAAAGATGTGTTGAAGTATGATGCAGTCATTGGTATTCTTGGCCCTGCTGCATTCGGTAAACAAATTCAAACAGGCTATCACCGTCTTTTTATGCTGTATAATATCTACGGATGGGAATACCAGGTAAAAAATGAAATCGGTTTAAATGCATCTGTTCAGTATTACCGTTCACTTATAAAGAACAAACGGGGTCAACCATTGGCTATTCATACTGTTGGTAAGGCAATGCTGGGTAATACATTTACCAATGCATCAGCCGGACTGCTTGTAAAGTTTGGCAATACAGAACAGGAAGAAAATAATTCTTACTGGAGCGGACGCTTGGGTCAGCCGCAGAAAAAAACCATTCATAAATTAGAAGCCTTTTTGTTTTTGGAGCCTACCCTCATGGTGCAGGCATACAATGCAACTGTACAGGGTGGATTATTAAGATCAGAGAAGGGTTTGTACGTTTCAGAACTGAACCCGTTTATCTATGTAATAAAAGGTGGTGCTGTTATCTCCGGCAGACAAAGCGGGCTTTCCATTACTTATACACTCAAACAGAAAGAAGCAAAATCCATGATCGACAAAATGGAGATCTATGGAGCCTTTGGAGTTTACTATCGTTTTCGCTGAAGATTTTACGAACTTTACAATATGAGCCATCTTACGTTCACCATCATCCAGACCAATCTGCATTGGGAAGATAAAGCTGCCAACCTGCAAATGCTGGAGCAGAAAATCAATTCCATTGAGCATCCCACACAGATCATTGTATTACCTGAAATGTTTAATACAGGTTTCAGCATGAAGCCCGAAACACTTGCTGAAGACATGAGCGGACCAACGGTTGAGTGGATGAAACGAATTGCTGCTGAAAAAAAAGTGATCCTTACCGGAAGCATAATAATTAAAGAAAAAGATTCAACTCCGCTGGAAAGTTCAGAAGGTGATTTGTATTATAACCGACTCATCTGGATGTTGCCCAACGGACAATATGGAGTGTATGATAAACGTCACCGCTTTGCTTATGGTGGAGAAGATGATCATTTTTCTGCAGGAACAAAACGATTGATTGCTTCGGTGAATGGATGGAAAATTAATTTGCAGGTTTGTTACGATCTGCGGTTTCCTGTTTGGGCAAGACAGGGGCCTGAAGAAGATCCGGAATATGATGTGCTTATTTATGTTGCCAACTGGCCCGAACGCAGGATTCACGCATGGAAAACTTTGCTTACAGCAAGAGCCATCGAAAATCAATGTTATGTAATTGGCGCCAACCGCACAGGTGATGATGGTAATCAAATTCATTACAGCGGTAACAGTATGGTGATTGATGCAATGGGAGAAGTGCTGTACGAAAAAACAAATGAAGAAGATATTCATACCATCACTCTCTCCAAAGAAAAATTGCAGGAAATCAGAACCAAACTTCCTTTCTTAAAAGATGCAGATGATTTCAGTATCCTGCTCTAAACATATTTAAAAATGCAGGCACTCCATAACGGACTTGTTTTTGATGGATCAACTTTCAGCAGCAACCAGGCAGTACTGATCAGTAACGATTTGATTGTTGATATAATACCTGAATCAGAAATTCCATCTTCGGCTCAGCTGTTCAATTTAAACGGTTACTTTCTTGCTCCTTCCTTTATAGATCTGCAATTGTATGGTGCTCATGGAAAATTATTTTCGCAGGAGTTGAGTTTTGAATCATTGCAAGCAACGGATGATTACTGTATCAGCGGCGGATGCACCCGTTTCCTTATTACGATGGCAACCAATACCATTGAAAAATTTTTGAGAGGAATTCAGGTTATTAAAGATTTTCAGAGAGGAAATAAAAACGGTTTGTTGGGTCTGCACATGGAAGGCCCGTATATCAATCCAATAAAAAGAGGCGCACATATTGAAAGCTGTATAAAAAAGCCAACTGTTGTTGAAGTAAAATTATTACTGGATAAAAGTGAAGGTGTTTTGAAGATGATGACACTTGCACCTGAACAATGCAGCGATGAAGTAATTCAATTACTGCTTGATAATAATGTGCTTGTTTCAGCAGGACACAGCAACGCAACCTATCAGCAGGCAACAGATTCCTTTAATAAAGGAATTACAGCTGTTACACATTTATTCAATGCCATGTCGTCGTTGCAAAGCCGTGAACCGGGAATGGTTGGCGCCGTGTATGACCACTCAACAGTAAACAGCAGTATTGTTTGCGATGGTATACATACTGATTTTACTGCTGTCCGCATCAGCAAAAAAGTCATGAAGGAACGCCTGTTTTTAATTACAGATACAGTTACAGAAACAACTGAAGGGGAATACAAACATGTATTCAATAAAGACCGTTATACATTACCCGATGGAACTTTATCGGGTTCAGCATTAACCATGATGAAAGCAGTAAACAATTGTGTTGATAAAGTTGGGATACCGTTTGAGGAAGCCTTGCGGATGGCTTCGCTATATCCTGCCAGAGTTGCCGGGCTCGAAAATCAATTTGGAAAAATTGAAAATGGGTACAAGGCTGATCTTGTTGTGTTATCAAAAGAAAGAGAAGTGAAAACCGTTTTCCGGGATGGGAAAACAATCAATTAAGAAATTACACGATCAAGCGTAACAATTACAGGAACATGGTCGCTGTATTGCATCCATGAATCATGATCACCAATTTCAACTGACTGCATTTTATTTATCAGGTCTTCAGACAAAAAACAATAATCAATGTGATAGGGTTTGTTTTTGTGACGGTACATATAAAGTGTTGGGTCTTTTTCCTCACCCTGTTTTTGACTATGATATAAATGATACGAGCTGTAAATTCCTTTCTCTTCAAGTTTTTTAACAACATTTGAATGATTCCCTTCCCTGCGTTTTCTGTCCCAAATTGTATTACTGTTAAAATCACCTGCCAAGATTATATGCTTCTTTGATAAATATTTATCGTAATAATGAATTGCCTTCCATACCTGCTCAACATATTGCCCATCCGGGTCACCAGGGTTCTTTGCCCAAACTGCATAAAGAGTAAAACGCTGTTTCCCTGCTGTTACAGCGATTGGAACAACCATTTTAAATACCGGATTATATATTTTAAGCAGCTTACATTTAAAAAGACCATAAGAAAAAATACCAAGTCCTTTGTTTTGATTTGTGCCAAACCAAAGAGTACCTGTTGGCTTGAGTGTTCCAGGTTTAAATTTTAATTTGTCAGGATGTTCACATTCAGGAACAATTAAAATATCAGGTTGGTATGGTAGAATGAAATCAGCTTTTTTCCTGAAAGCCATATTGCAATTCCAGGTTATGATTCGCATATGCCTGCTTGTTGATTAGAAACGGAATATACAGTTTATTTCTTCTTTCTCCTTTTCCATACAAACCATAACAGCAAGACTGTCTGTTTGAAAAGTAGCAGCAAACCCCTGATGTTTCTGTTTAGTTTTTTTGAATGGATATGATTTTATAAAAATAGCTGGGAGCTGAACAATAACAGGGTGCCCGTTCATCCGTTTTCTTCAAACAGATAATTACTGCTGTTGAATCGGTAAGACTTGTTTTGTATGCAGCCGGCAATTCTTCTTCTTTCAATTGCTTAGCAGACCAGCTTCCGTAACGGTTCTCAGTAAAGTACCAGCCAACGCCGTCAACAGCATAAGAACCACCCCAATAGATGTAACCAGCTTTGCAAAAATCAGCCTGTGCACTTTCAGTTTTGTACTTTTTGCAGGAAAGAAAAGAAAGGATCACAATAAAAGGGAATACCAGCTTTTTCATACTGCTATAACAACTGTATTATCTTTTCCGTTGCATGATCAGCTCCACAGCTTTTTCCATTTTGGGATCTTTATTCAACCGGATTGTTTCAGCCGTGGGCTTCACTTCCAGATCGGGGAGCACACCTGACCCATTCCTGGGAAAATTTTTATTGTTGACAATTCTGTATAAGGGAAGCCGTACCCTTACATCTGTATTGGGCAAAATTATTTCAGGAATGAATACACCATTGTTTCCATAGTAACCTCCGCCTGTTTCCTCGCCAATGATCATTACATTCTGCTGTCCTTTTACAGAAGCTGCAAATAATGTAGTGGCTGAAAAAGAATAGCCGCCGGCGAGGAGATAAACCTTTCCTTTATATGTAAGCTTACCCGGCTGATAGTTTTTTACCCTGAACAGCCGAAAGGCATACATGCTGTCATTCACTTTTTTACTGAGAAAAAATAATCCCAGATTATAGATAAACCGTTTTGTTATATGTGCTTCGCTTCTGATCTTTCGATGTGTTGCATAAATGGAATCAGCAAAAACAAATGGCTTTTGCTGAATTTGCTTTGTAAGAAATAAAGAAGTCTTAATTAACCCTCCCCCATTATTCCGTACATCAATGATCAGGTGCTCAATATTTTTTTTATGCAGCTCTCTGAAACTTTTTTTCAGGAAATGTTTTTTCAACCCCGGACCAAAACTGTTTAAGCGAAGTGTTGCATATGTACTGGTTGAGTCAATGCTGAAGCTCCGTACACCTTGTAATCTCCGTTGTCTTCTGGTAAATGTTTCCGGCGACGCTGGTGGAACCCTGTTTACAGTAAACGGTCTTCTTCTTACTGTATCTGTTGCCGGATCAAACACCGGAATAATCTTATTCTTTCTTTCTCCTTTTTGATCGAGATAGGTAACGTTGTAACTTTTTTTAATGCCAAACCGGTTGTTATAGGAAGCATTAAAATTATTACTCAAATTCTGGTAACTGAAATTTTCAGAACTGCCATCAATTGAAATCATCCGCAACATAGAATCAATGATCTCTTTTGCATTCAACTCATCAACGGCAAGTATTCTTGTACCGGTTCTGAGAATAGAATCTCTTCTGTTCATATTGATTGTTACAACCAGGGTTGAATCATCCAGTATCTTCATTCCAAGCGGAAAGGTTTTGTTTCTTCTGCCTTCCCGGTATTGTTCATATTTCCTGGAAGGCCTTACACTTGTATGTCCGCAACGGATAGGGAAAATAGTTTCAGCAATTACATTCCTGAACTGAATTTCATTCATTGAATCTTTCAGCAATGCGTAAGCCCGTTCAAAAGAAGCGTTGATTTCAGCTTCACTGCTGTACCAGTATAAAGAAGGATGATTCAGCTTCAGGGTTTGTTCCATTACCTGCACATCTTCCTTCAACTGCTGTGCACTGTATTTCAGTTGAGGCGTATAACTGCTGTTTGATACTGAACAGGCAGTCATCAAACAAAAGGCTATACTGAAAAAAAAGAGATAGAGGTTTTTCATTGTTGCTGTTGCTATTTTCCAAATGCATTCCAGCCCTGGGCAGTCAGCTTATGTTTATTGCCGCCCTTGGTAAGAATGTGTGCACCTTCGCTTTCTTCGGTTACATAACCAATCACTCTTATACCGATTACATCTTTTACTTTGTCATAATCTGACTGTGAAATGGTAAACAGTAATTCATAATCTTCTCCGCCACTTAATGCACAGGCAGTTGGGTCTAATTCCAATTTGTAAGCAAATTCTTTTGCATCAGGGTGAATAGGAAGTTTATCTTCATAAATCACTGCACCTACTTCGCTTTGTTTGCAGATATGTAATACTTCACTGCTTAACCCATCGCTGATATCCATCATGGAAGTTGGTGTGATGTTTTCCTTTTCAAAAAACTCAATGATATCCTTTCTTGCTTCGGGTTTTAATAAACGGCCAACGATATAGTCCCTGTTCTCTAAGTCAGGTTGTACTCCTTTTGTTTCAAGGAAAATTTTCTTTTCTCTTTCGAGTAATAATAATCCTAAGTATGCTCCGCCTAAATACCCGGTTACACAAATAAGATCGCTCACTTTTGCTGTACTGCGTTTTACAAACTTATCAGGTGCTACCTCACCCAATGCCGTTACACTGATCACAAATCCTTTTTGAGAAGAAGTGGTATCACCTCCAACTAAATCAACTCCATATTCTTCACAGGCAACATATACACCATTATAAAATTCTTCCAATGCTTCCACACTGAAACGGTTACTGATGGCAATGCTCATTATGATCTGTGTAGGTGTAGCATTCATAGCATAGATATCACTCACATTTACCACAACACTTTTATAACCTAAATGCTTTAGCGGAGTGTACATCAAATCAAAATGCACACCTTCTACCAGCAGATCAGTTGTGATCACTGTTTGTTTTCCAAAATGATCAATCACTGCTGCATCATCACCAACACCAAGAATAGTTGATGCATTCTGGTGCTCAATATTCTTCGTCAAATGATCAATCAATCCAAATTCTCCGAGAGAGGAAATTTCTGTTCTTTCTTCAGACATTATTATGAATTATAAAGTTTTTCTGTTGTTAACGATGTCCAGCAGATCCTGGTGAATTTTTCCATTGGTTGCAACCAGGTGCGGTTGATACGGTGAATAATATATTCCTTCAAAATCAGTGATAGTTCCGCCTGCTTCTTCTACCATTAAAAATCCGGCAGCACTGTCCCATGCCTGCAGCTTGTGTTCATAAAACCCATCAAAGCGGCCGGCAGCAACCCAGCAAAGATCAATGGCTGCACTTCCCAATCTTCTTACCGGAACACCTTTGCGGATAAACCGCTCAAACACTTCCAATGGACCGTTCACTGCATCTAAATACGTGTAAGGAAACCCTGTAACTAAACATGCATGAATCAACTGATCCTGTTCACTTACACGAATTGGTTTATCATTCAGTGTAGCTCCTTTGCCTCGTTCAGCAAAATAAAATTCATTCATAAACGGATTGTACACAGCCCCTAAAATCATCTTACCATCCTTTTCAATACCAATACTTACACAGCAAATAGGAATGCCGTTGGCATAATTCACAGTTCCGTCAATAGGATCAATGATCCATTTATAATTGGAATCCTGCGGCAGTTCGCCTGATTCTTCACTTAAAATATAATGTTCGGGGAATTCTTTCCTGATCACTTCAAAGATGGCTTTCTCTGCAGCATGGTCGGCTTCTGTTACCAGGTCGTTGATTCCCTGTTTGGTGTGCACTTCAAAATCTCTCTCAAAAAAATATTTCAGCTGTTCAGCTCCTGCCTTCGTGGCAGCTATCAGGGTTTGTTTAAGCATGCGCAAAGATACAAGGATGGCTTCAACCCCTAAAAAGGAAACAAAACATATTCAACCCTTACTTTATACGCTTAGTATCCTATTTTCGTGACTGATTGAAATCTGTTTTGACCGATACTTATGAGATTATCCATCATCATTGTCAACTACAACGTAAAATATTTCCTGGAGCAATGCCTGCTGTCGGTACAAAAAGCTGTTGATGGAATGCAGGCAGAAGTGTTTGTTGTTGATAATGCCTCAACCGATGGAAGCAGAGTCTATCTTGAACCAAAATTCAGTACCGTCCGGTTTATATGGAACCAAGAAAATCTTGGTTTTGGCAAAGCCTGCAACCAGGCCCTGAAGCTGGCAACCGGTGATTTTATTTTATTCCTCAACCCCGATACAATTGTTGCAGAAGATTGTTTCAATGCCTGTATTTCTTTTTTAGAAAGAACAGCAGATGCCGGGGCATTAGGCATCCGCATGCTGGATGGCAGAGGCAAATTTTTACCGGAAAGCAAACGTTCCTTCCCTTCTCCGCTTACTTCTTTTTATAAACTTAGCGGACTTTCTGCATTGTTTCCCAAGTCAAAAACGTTCAGCCGTTATCATTTAAGTTATTTAGATGAATATAAAAATCATGAAGTAGATGTACTGGCAGGCGCTTTTATGATGATTAAAAAAGAAGTACTCGAAAAAACAGGTGGCTTTGATGAAGCATTCTTCATGTATGGTGAAGATGTTGATTTGAGTTACCGTATTCAGCAAACGGCCTGTGCCGCAACAGGCAGGACATTTAAAAATTATTACTTCAGCGAACAATCCATTCTGCATTTTAAAGGTGAAAGCACAAAGAAAGGTTCGGTGAATTATGTGCGGATGTTTTACATGGCCATGAGCCGCTTTGTACAAAAACATTATTCTTCCTCTAAAGCAGGAATGTTTTCGGCATTGATCAACACAGCCATCTGGTTAAGAGCTTTGCTGAGTGTTGTAAAACGTTTCATTTTAAAAATCGGCTTACCTGTTTTAGATGCCCTGTTGATTATTCTTTCTTTCTGGCTGGCAAAATACATTTGGGTAAACTATGTGCGGACAGATATTATTTATAATGATCGGCTGCTTTGGATTTCATTTACAGGTTTTTCCATCTTATTCCTGCTGGTGAGTTATTATACAGGTTTGTATGACAAGATGTTTCGCTATAAAAATCTGCGGAGGTCAACTATTATTTCACTGGTAATTATCCTGGCAGCCTATTCATTATTACCTGAGCGTTTTCGTTTTTCAAGAGGTATTGTTGTAAGCGGATCATTGTTCAGTTATATCATTTTAAATATCTGGCGTTGGCTCCTACTGAAAGCAGATATCGTACAAAAAGCAGAAGATGAAGACGAACACTTTACAGTAGTTGCCGGTACTCAACAGGATTTACAGACAGTGAACGTTTTGCTGAAGCATTCAGGACGGCTGCAGCATATCCAGGGTTTTGTAAGTCCGCTCAACGAAGAACGTTCACTTGGCAATTTGAATGATCTTCAAAAATTACTCGCAAACGCACCGCTGAAAGAGTTAATTCTCTGCGAAAGCAAAGACCTTTCTTTTGGGCAGATCATTTCCCTTTACGAACAAACGGGGCAACAGGTGAAGCTGAGATTGCATGCAACCGGAAGTGACAGCATCATTGGCAGCGATTCAAAAAATGAAGCCGGGCAGGTATTAAACAGCCGGCAATACCAATTAGCACAGTCGGTGAATCTCCGATTAAAAAGACTGGTCGATATTGTTTCTTCCGCCTTTTTATTAATTCTGTTTCCATTTCATTTTCTCTTCAATAAACATCCGCTTACTTTATTAAATCACAGTATGCAGGTATTACTTTACCGAAAAACATGGATCGGTTATTCAGCTGTACATCAGCATTTGCCTAAACTCAAGCCATCTGTGCTGGGGCCTGCGGGTATACCGCATATCCAGATGCAGCTGAATGCAGAGGGGCTGTTACTGGCCGATGAATGGTATGCCCGGGAGTATGAAGTGTTAAGTGATCTCAGAATCCTTTTTTCCAGTTATAAAAAATTAGGTATCAATCGTCATTGAGTTGGTACATTTGTTACAATTGAACGGTAAGCATGTCATTAATTGAACTTAATCTTCCCAAATCACTCAGCAGGGCCTTAAATCTGCCTGTCAATTCTCCCAAAAGACAACAGATTAAAGTGCTGAAAAACCTGTTGAAAAAAGCCAAGTACACACAGTTTGGTCAGTACTATCGTTTTGATCAGATTCTGAACGACCGCCACCCCGGAAAAAAATTCCAGGAGCTGGTGCCTGTGTTCGACTACAATAAAATTTACAGCCAGTGGTGGCATAAAACATTAGAAGGTCAAACAGATGTTTGCTGGCCGGGTGCTATAAAATATTATGCCCTGAGCTCCGGCACCAGTGAAGCGGCCAGTAAATATATTCCCATCACCAACGACCTGATGCGTGGCAACCGTGTTGTAATGATCAAGAGTTTACTTTCATTACGTACCTATGAAAATCTTCCGGTACGCAGTGTAAGTAAAGGTTGGCTGATGCTTGGAGGAAGTACAGATCTGCAAAAAGGTCCGGGTTATTATTCAGGCGATTTGAGTGGTATCACCGCTAAACGGGCACCTTTCTGGTTCAGCCCTTTTTACAAACCCGGTAAAAAAATTGCACGTACCAAAGACTGGACTAAAAAATTAGAATACGTAGTTAACGAAGCCCCCAACTGGGATATTGGTTTTGTGATTGGTGTTCCTGCATGGATACAGATGTGCATGGAAATGATTATTGAGCGTTACAAGCTTAATAACATTCATGAAATATGGCCCAACCTGGCCTTTTTTGTACATGGCGGCGTTTCCTTTGAACCCTATAAGCATGGCTTTGAGAAATTATTAGGCAAGCCATTGATCTATATTGAAACCTACCTGGCAAGTGAAGGCTTTATCGCCTATCAAAGCAGGCAGGGTGCACAAGGGATGAAGCTTGTTACTAACGAACATATCTTTTTAGAGTTTGTTCCATTCAATGATAAAAATTTTGATGCTGATGGAAACATCGTTGACAAACCTGAAGCCCTGATGATTCATGAAGTGGAGGAAGAAAAAGTGTATGCCATCCTGCTCAGTACAAGTGCGGGAGCTTGGCGTTACTTAATAGGCGATACGGTGAAGTTTACCGATAAAGAAAAATGTGAAATTGTTATTACCGGCCGCACCAAGCACTTCCTAAGTTTAGTTGGTGAACACTTAAGTGTTGACAATATGAACAAAGCCATTCAAATGGTGAGTGAAGATTTGAACATTTCAATTCCCGAATACACGGTTGTAGGTGAACCTCATGGAAATTTCTTTGCACATCACTGGTATGTTGCCTGCGATGACCGTGCAACTGCTGATGATATCAGGAATAAAATAGATGCTGCGCTGAAAGAGATCAATGATGATTATGCCGTTGAACGTGTGAGTGCATTGAGAGATGTGTACCTCGATATTCTTCCTGAAGCAAGCTTTATGGAATTCATGAGGCTGAAGGGTAAGATAGGATCGCAGCACAAATTTCCAAGAGTATTGAAAGGAAAAATGCTGGCCGACTGGAAACAGTTTCTTGAAACCGGAAAATTATAAGGATAGAATCACTCCAAATATGACGGAGGCAATCATCAAAGGTTTGGCATTAGGTTTATTACTGGCCATCAGTATGGGTCCGGTTATTTTCTCCATTATTAAACAGAGCATCAGCAACGGACACAAAGGCGGATTAAGTTTTGCAATTGGTGTTGCAGCAAGTGATTTAACACTTGTACTCGTCAGCAATGTGTTTACCGAACTATTCAACCGTTTACTTCGTTTTGAAAAAATCATTGGTATGAGCGGAAGTATTCTGCTCATGGGCATTGGTGTTTATTTTCTCTTCTTTAAGAAAATGAAGCTGAATGAACTGGGTGATGGCATAGAGATGAAACGGAATGCAGGTGATTATGCCCGTATCTTTTTTGCCGGTTATTTTATGAACCTGCTCAACCCCGGCGTTATTGCATTCTGGTTTACATGGGCCACCGCCTTTATTACTACTCCCGTAAACGAACGAATTGCATTATTTGGCTCCTGTTTGGCTATTGTGTTTATTGCTGATTTGCTGAAAGTATTTCTGGCCAACCGTTTACGCAAACGGCTTACTTTTAAAACCATCAACATCATTAATAAAATTTCAGGTCTTACGTTGCTTGTGTTTGGAATTGTGATTATGGCAGGAATCTTATTTTATAAAAGCAAGTAAACTCAATGATCTCTTCATTACATCAAAGACCTGCACGTCTCTTTTAAAGAGTTATCCTGCCTTTGTTCAAATCAGTTTTTGTAGTTATTACTTTCTTTCATAATGAAAAAACCTGTGAATTATACAATTTAAACCAAGAATCATGTAATTGATCCGGCTGCTCAGTCGTCTACTTTTGTATACATTTACTATGTAAATTCAGGGTCAGTCAACCTAATGAGAAGGAGGTAAACATACCTGTTTCAATTATTCCTTTGTTCGTTCCCTTTGAAAAGATTGCCTGGTAACAACCTTTAATTTTAGCCCGCTTTTTGAATGGCTCATTGTAATGAATAATTTAAAAACTATTTCCAGCCCCCAACGTTTGGTTTATCAGCTTTTACTGATCCTGCTGATTATTGTTTTTATTTATATTGGTCATGCAGTGCTGGTGCCCATTTATTTTTCTGTTTTATTATCCATCTTATTGTTACCTGTTACAAATTTCCTGAAACGGATTTATTTCCCTCCCACGCTTGCAAATTTTGTTGCGGTTATACTGGCATTGGCTCTCATTGCAGGTATTGTCTACCTTCTTTCTTCTCAAATGGTTGGCTTTTTAAATGATATTCCCTCTATCAAGGCGCACCTCTCTGAACATATCGCTTCACTCCAGCAATGGCTTGCGCAAAAACTGAATATCACTACGGCCCAGCAAAAAGTAATTTTGGAAAATGCCAGTGAGGATGTACGTCAAAACAGCGGACAGTACCTGGGGCAAACCTTTTTAAGCGTTACGGAGGCGGTAGTACTGGTAATTTTGGTGGCTATCTATTCTTTCCTGATTCTTTGCTACAGGCAATTAATTAAGCGGTTTTTATTTGCTGTGTTCAACAGCCGGCATAAAGAAAGCGTTCAGCATGTATTGATTGAATCAAAACAAATCATTCAAAAATATATGAGTGGTCTGTTAATTGAAATGGCTATTGTCGCTACCTGTAATACAGGTGTGTTATTATTGATTGGCGTTCCTTACCCTGTTTTTCTGGGAATACTGGCAGCGGTACTAAACATCGTTCCTTATATCGGTTTTTTTACAGGGTTACTGTTTACCATCCTGGTAACGCTGAGCAGTTCATCAGGTATCCATCAGATTATCTGGATTATTGTAAGTATGGAAGCCATTCATTTTATAGATGCTAACTTCCTGATGACCAAAATTGTTGGTTCAAAAGTAAAAATAAATGCGTTGATGACGATTGTTGGTGTGGTAATAGGAGGAACTTTAATTGGCTTGCCCGGAATATTTTTGGCATTACCTACAATTGCCATCCTGAATGTGATCTTTTCACAGATCGACACACTGAAACCCTGGTCGATTTTATTAAGTGATGACCGGGAAAACATTACGCAAAAAAGAATCCTGAGGCACTTACAAAAAATAGGCAGCAAAAAAACATAAACCAGTCTTCTGTTCTGTCGCACATCTCCTGTATTCTTTTTTCTCATCTGCTTTTCCCGATCTTTACATTTACGGGTTTAACATTCTCTTTCATCATTCTGTTGTTCTTTTGATGCTGTTACAATGAAACCTCTTTACTTTTTTTGTTTTATACTGCTGTTCCATTTTTCTTCTGCTGCTCAGTTTAACCAGCTTATTCTGCGGAAGAATGGTATTGCTCAAAAACGTTACACCGAAGGGTCTGTCATTACAATTCAAACAAAGCTGGGATTGAAATACAGCGGCACCATCTATCTTATTCAAAACGACAGCATCTATTTTTCCGGTGGCGGGATTCATAAAAACGATATTGTTGCCGTATATAAAAAATCAGGTGTAAAAGAACGCATCATCCCTTTCAGTAAAGAAGCATTTCTCTATGCCAATGCAGGTATTCCTCTTTTTACTGCAGGCCTGGTGATCAGCGGTCAGTCATTTGTTACCTCACTAATTGCCGGAGTAACTCTTGTGTATGCACCAATCCTGTTCTACAATATCAAACGTGCAATCACAACAGGAAACAAACGTTACACGATCGGCGAAAAATACAACCTGCAGGTGCTGGATCTTTATAAAGCTGAAAAAGTTCCCAACTAAAATTCATCATGTATATTGCAGCAATGGCTGAAAAGAAAAATGCAACCAAAAAATCATTTCTGCAAAGAACCTTTCGTTTTTTGAAACGTCTTTTCCTGATTTTGTTTATTGCACAGTTTATTTACATCTTTTTATTAAAATGGGTAAATCCTCCCATTACCATCACACAACTGGTAAGTGTTGTAAAAGGCGATGGGTTGAAACGGGATTATGTATCCATTGAAAACATGTCGTCCAATGCAAGACTCTCTGCGATTGCATCCGAAGATCAGCTCTTCCCCGATCATGGTGGTTTCGACTGGAAGCATATTGAAAAAGCAATTGAATACAACAAGAGAAAGCCCAACCGGGTACGTGGAGCATCAACCTTATCGCAGCAAACAGCCAAGAATGTTTTCCTCTGGCAGGGCGGGGGCTGGTTTCGGAAAGGATTGGAAATTTATTTTACTAAAATGATTGAGTGGGTATGGGGGAAGAAAAGAATCCTGGAGGTATATCTTAATATAGCCGAAATGGGTAAAGGCATTTATGGTATTGAAGCAGCCGGTCAGCAATATTTTCATAAGCCTGCTTCTAAACTTAGCAGAACAGAAGCCGCACAGATTGCAGCCTGTTTACCCAATCCAAAAAAATATTCAGTAAAGCCTTTGTCGAGATATGTTGCTATCCGTTCAGGATGGGTTACCCGGCAAATGAATAACCTCGATGATGATCCCGATATCCGGCTGTTGATTTTTGATCAGAAAAAATAATCAGTTTTATTTCAGCAATGCATCTACTGCTGTAACTGCAGTTTCAAAACGATGTTCATAATTTCCACCGATTTCAATCCAGGGCTTGGTTTGTTTTGAAAGTAATTCTTTATAGATTTTATATAAGTCTTTCCGCACCTGTAATTCAGGATACTCCCGCATACCATCATCAATCCAGGGAATATCAGGCTTACATAATAAATAGAGATCACTATCCTGTGCAGCAGCTTTTTCAAGAATCCAGGGATGACATTTACCAAACACAACTTCACTCCATACTTTCATTACATGCATATCTGTATCAAAAAAAATAGATTGGTATTTTTTCTGAATGGCATCTGCAGTATATTTCTCAGCCAGCTCTGCCTGCTTTTGTGCAATGATCAGCAGATCATCATAATTGTATTTTCTTCCAAGTACAATTAAATATTCCCTTGCATACTCAGGGCACCATATTGTATGATAATGATGGGCAAGCTGCTCACACAGAACAGACTTTCCGGTAGATTCGGGGCCAATGACAACAATTTTTTTCAACATAACGTAAGGGGTGCAAAATAACTGTTGGTTGAATACAAGACAACGGTAATAACACTATGTAATTCTACTCTTTCGCTTCCACTCAATTAATCCAAAGACCGCCATGATCAGTAAAATAAAATAATAAACGCTGGTAAATACATATTGCTTAACAAAATAAAGCGGAATGGATGCAATATTGGTAGCTATCCACCAGTACCAGCTTTCCACTTTCTTTTTGGTCATTAACCACATCCCCGTAAAAGCTGTTGCTGCCGCAAATGCGTCGGCCCAGGGAATTGCACCGGGCGCAAAATTTGCTTTCAGATATTGAAGTGAAAAATAAAGTGCAAGATAAAAAGCAGCAAAAAAGGCCAGCTGATAAACCCACCAGCGCTTATCAGAGAATTGAATTTTCACCGCTGCATGCTGAGCTGCATCTCTCTTTGACCAGAGTATCCAGCCATAAATACTCATTACTGTATAATAAAAATTCACCGTGGCTTCCCCAAACAAATGGCCTTTAAAACTGAGCCAGATATAAATGACCGTATTAACTAACCCGACAGGATAAACCAGTATATTTTCTTTACGGCTGTACCATACACTTGCAATACCGGAAACAACAGCAATGTATTCCGGCGCCGTTGTTTGCTGCATCCCTGTTATAAATTGTTGCCAGATCGTTTCCATATCAGTTCAAAAATGCTAAATGATTTTTACATTGCCATAAATAGTTTGTTATGAGCCGCATAAAAGATTCAACTGTACTGATAACAGGTGGTGCTTCAGGAATTGGAAAACTGATGGGCGAGCTTTGTTTGCAGGAAGGAGCAAAACGATTAATCATCTGGGATATCGACCGCAGGAAAGCAGAATGCTTTTCTGCCGAATTGCTTTCAAAAGGGTTTGAGGTACATACGTATCATGTCGATGTGAGTAATGTGGATGAAATAATGATTGCAGCAAAAGACATCAGGCAAAAATTTGGTGCTGTTGATCTCCTGTTTAATAACGCCGGTGTTATTACAGGCAATAAACCATTTCATCAAAACACACATCGTGACATTGATTTTACCATGAGCATTAATGCAGATGCCTTCATGCATGTGGCACTTGAATTCCTTCCCGGTATGATTGAACAGAAGAAAGGTCATATCGTGAATATTTCTTCTGCTGCAGGAATTCTTAATGTTCCTAAAATGGCTGTTTATGTTGCCAGTAAACATGCAGTCATTGGCTGGGGAGAAAGTATGCGGATTGAACTGGAAACTATTTCAAAAGACCTGCATGTAACAACAATTACTCCTTCCTATATCAGCACAGGTATGTTTGAAGGCGTACACTCTCCGCTGGTTCCCATATTGAAACCTGAAACTGCTGCAAGAAAAATTATTGCAGGGGTGAAGAAAAATAAAATTTATGTACGTATGCCGCTGATTGTTTATGCTGTTCCTCTGCTGAAAGGGATTCTTCCGCAACGCTGGCTGGATGTGGTTGCAGGAAAATGGTTTGGGTTTCATAATAGTATGGACCACTTTAAAGGAAAGCAGCAATAATTTTTTTGGCATCTTTGTGGAAATTACTAACGCATGACGATTGCTGTTCTCGGTGCCGGTATGGTAGGAAGGGCTATTGCGCTTGACCTGGCAAAAAATTATTCTGTTACTTCTTTTGATGTAAGTAACCAGAATCTGCAAACCCTGCAGCAAAAAAATGCAGATATACAAACTGTTGTACAGAATTTAAAAGATTACAAAGCATATCCTGCGTTTTTACATTCATTCGACCTGGTTGTAACAGCTGTTCCCGGTTTTATGGGTTTTGATACCCTGAAGGCTGTAATTGAAAGCAGTAAGAACGTGGCAGACATTTCTTTTTTTCCTGAAGATGCATTGCAGTTAGATGCATTGGCGAAAGAAAAAAATGTAACTGCTATTGTTGATTGCGGTGTGGCACCGGGCATGAGCAATTTTATCATCGGTCGTTATAATGAAGAACTGAAAATCGATGATTTTGAAATTTATGTTGGAGGCCTGCCTGTTCATCCCAAAGCACCCTTTTTTTACAAAGCTCCTTTCTCACCCATTGATGTTATCGAGGAATATACCAGACCTGCACGTTTGAAAGAAGATGGACAAATCGTAATAAAGCCCGCACTAACAGAACGGGAGATGATGCAGTTTGATGGAGTAGGAACTCTCGAAGCATTTAATACAGATGGTTTACGTTCGCTGCTGTATACCATGCCGCATGTACCCACGCAAAAAGAAAAGACTTTGCGCTATCCAGGGCATGTTGACCTCATCATTGCATTAAAGCAAAGTGGTTTTTTCAGTGAAAAGAAAATAAACATAGATGGGAAAGATTTTTCTCCGCTTCAATTCACTTCTAAATTACTCATCAATGAATGGAAGCTGGGCGATACGGAAGAAGAGTTAACCGTAATGAAAGTGATCATTCATGGTGAAGGAAAAACAATAGAATACAATCTGCTGGATTACTATGACCTGGCTTCACAAATTTCATCCATGGCAAGAACAACAGGCTATACCTGCACTGCATCTGTAAACCTGCTGGCAAAAAAGATGGTAACAAAAAAGGGCGTGTTCCCTCCTGAACTGATTGGCGATGATAAAGCCTGCTTTGATTTTGTGCTGAATTATCTCAAAGAAAGAGGGGTGATCTGGAAGAAAAAATAAACTGGTGATCTTCGTCATGGCTTGCTATGCCAGACCTTTTTTTACGTAGCTTTACGCCTCAAAAAATAAAAATTTTAACTATGATACGTCACGCAACCGCCGTTTGGAATGGCTCAGGAAAAGAAGGTAATGGTGTCCTTACAACACAAAGCACCGTATTAAGCAACACACAATATTCTTATCTCTCCCGTTTTGAAAACGGAGTTGGTACAAACCCGGAAGAATTAGTTGCAGCTGCACATGCAGGTTGCTTTGTAATGAAGCTGAGCTTTATACTGGGTGCTGCCGGCTTTACACCGGAGTCTTTAGAAACAAAATGTGAAATTTCTTTTGTGGAAAGCGTGCTTACCAAATCACACCTTATCTTAACTGCTAAGGTTCCAGGAATCAGCAAAGAAAAATTTGATGAGTGTGTAAAAGACGCAGAAGCCAATTGCCCTATTTCTGCATTATTGGGAAAAGGTTTGGCAATCACCAGCGATGCAACATTGGTATAAACTTATTTTCTTTTCAATAAAAAAGCGTGAAGCAATTGCTTCACGCTTTTTTTATCAAATTACTCATTTAATCAAATCAGCAGTGGTTGGTCTTATTCTGCTTCTGCCACCACTTCTTCCACTTCCGGAATCATCCGCTTCATCATGCCTTCAATACCTGCTTTCAATGTAATCATCGATGAAGGACATCCGCTGCAGCTTCCCTGCAACATCAAATTCACCTTACCATCTTTGAAGCTTTTAAACTGAATAGCACCGCCATCCATTTCAACAGCCGGCTTTACATAATTGTCCAGGATTTCCTGGATACGTTTTACCACATCACTTTCATCACCACTCAGCACCACATCTTCTTTAACGGGTGTTACAATCTTTGACTCGTCAATCACCGGTTTGCCTTCTTCGAGGTAATCCTTCAAAAACTGGCGGACACTTGGGATCAGTTCCTGCCAATCGGTATCGGGAGCCGAACGGGTGATGGTTACAAAATTGCTGGCAATAAACACAGCTTTCACAAATGGAAAACCAAAGAGTTCCTGCGCCAGTGGAGAAGCTTCTGCAGTAGAAACTTCAGGGAAATCAATGCTCTTTCCGGGATACAGGAGTTTGTTAGCTACAAACTTCATGGTTTCCGGGTTAGGTGTCATTTCTGTATAAATGCTGATAACTGGGTTTCCTGTCTGAATCATAATCGAGAACTTTAAGTTGTAAAAATAACAAGATTTACCGGTCTTTGTTTTAAGATTGACCATTTTGAGACAAATACCTCTGTAATGAGCTTAAAAATTCCCCGTATCGTAAATTGCAGTCAGAATCAGGACCGGAAAACCGATCTGAACCTGCATTTATTTATCTTCATTTCAAACACATTCACCTTTAACTGATCGTTTATGCAAAGAGAATTAGCCAGCTGGTACAGCCCCTCATTAGGAAGAGAAATGCCCATTGTTACCTACGGTCATTATGGTTTTGCATTACTGCTTGTTCCAACAGCGGCTGCTGATTATTTAGAGTATGAACGTTTTCAGCTGATTGACACATTGAAACCATGGATTGAATCCGGAAAAGTAAAAGTGTTTTCTGTAAATAGCATGAACACCGAAAGCTGGATGAATAATGATATGCTGGGTGAACATAAAGCCATCCGTCATAACCAGTTCAATGAATATATTTATAATGAAGTGATTCCGTTTATCCGCAACAGTACCTCATGGGAAACACAGATCATTGTAAGCGGCGCTTCATTTGGTGCACTGCACAGCATGAATTTATTTTTAAAACGTCCTGATCTGATCAATGGTGTATTGGCAATGAGTGGTGTATATGATCTTACAGAATATACCAAAGGTTTTTATGATGAGCAGGTGTATTATAACAGCCCCATGCATTACATGCCCAACCTTACCGATCATACTATTCTTGAACAGATCCGTCGCAGCAATCATATTCACATCTTCAGTGGAAGTGGTGCGTATGAAGATCCATCAAGCAGTGGTCGTTTTGCAAAAATTTTATATAATAAAAATATTAATTACGAACTCGATATCTGGGGTGAAGAATGGCCGCACGACTGGAATACATGGAGAAATTTGATGCCGCATTATATGGAAACAAGGTTTTAAGTTTTGCCGCAAAGACTCAAAGTCGCTAAGCCTGTCTGTCGGCAGACAGGAAACGCAAAGAAGAATTTATATTTCAAAATAGAAGAGGAGAGTGCTTAAAAGTACTCTCCTCTTTCTGCCTTAGCGCCTTTGTGACAAAAATGAATTATACGATTTTCCCGATTGACCCATTCTCTGTTTTCGTTAATTCAAACACTTTCTGCGGAGTCAATTCTTTTTCTGTTTGATGCGAAACATATAAAATAGCCGATTCACTTTCTGCTGCAATTTTATTAATGAGTTGAATCACTTTGTTTGCATTATGATCATCTAATCCTGCCAGTGGCTCATCAAGAATTAAAAGTGGCGGATGTTTCACCATGGCTCTTGCAATCAATGCCATCCGCTGTTCGCCGGAAGAAAGATCAGAAAACAATTTATTTGCTTTCCGTTCCATTGATAATAACTGCAACCATTCATGTGCTGCACGTTTCTGCATGTCAGATGGAATGGTATATAACCCAATTGAATCAACATAACCGGAAATGATCATTTGCTCCAGTGTATGTCTTGTGCTGAACAGATCCGTCATGGCAGGAGTGAGATAACCTACTTTGTTTTTTATTTCCCAAACCGTTTCCCCGCTGCCTTTCTTTCTGCCAAAAATAAACAGCTCCTGTCCATACCCTTTTACATTATCACCGGTGATCATGGTAAGTAAGGTTGTTTTGCCTGATCCATTGGGACCTTTCAGTTGCCAGAATTCACCGGCATGAATGGTCCAGTTGATGTTCTGCAAAACCTGCCGGCCATCATAACTTACCTGTACGTTATGGAAACGAACCAGTTCATCTGTTGTTAACGGGTATGTGTGAAGAGGTGCCGGAATTGTTTGTTCTGTTGTTTCTTCTCTTTCTTTAATTGAACTGAATGGAACTGCGTCCCCCTTTTCAGTAAGTGTAACTCTGTTCTTTATAAAATCAAGTGCATCTCTTTGCCGATGCAGCAATTGTATAATGGGTGTATGTCTCGATATTTTTTCTAATTCAATTCTTAGTGATTGCTGTGCTTCCAAATCAAGATTATCAAATACATTATCAAGAATAAGCAGTCCCGGTTGTTGTGCTAAGAGGTGTTTCAGCAATGCTTTCTTTTGTTCACCACTCGACATAGAGCGAAGGCTTTGCTTTGTTGCATCTTCAATTCCTGAATATCCATGGATCTCTTCTTCCAGTAAAAACTGCTGCACACTGTAGGAAGAAAAAAGTGCTGCTTCTGTTTCATTGAACTGTTCAAAAATACCTGTTGCTTTTTTATCGAGCAGCTGCTCAATAAAAAAATGTTTATTGAATGCATTGGAAAGAAATACAAGATAGTGTTGCATGTTAAACCGCCGTTATTCGTCTGAGTAACAAATAAACAACTATTTTTCTATCTCCCGGAAGGCTTTGCTTCCGATTATAATTTCACCGGCTTAACAGTGTAGCCCTGTTTTCTCAGTAAAGCAATCACACCATTATCACCGCCTAAGTGTGCGGCACCAACGGCAAAAAAGCAGGAAGCTTTCTGCATATTTGTTTTCATTACCGGAATCCAGTTGCTGTTACGTTTGGTTAACAGTTCTGCTTCAGCATTTAACTCATCCGTTCCCTGTTGGGTTAAGTTGAAGATAGAATCAATATCCTGTGTTTTGTAAATGCTGATTAATTTCTCAAACTCGGTAACCTGGCTTTGAAAATCGTTTACCATCTCTTTCAGGTTGGCTACTTCCACACTGTCGGGAATGACATCAAACACAGCCACCTGTTCTTCGATTGTTTCGAGACCTTTAATTTCTTTTTTATTTTTTGCTGCCAGGGTCATGAAAGTTTGTTCATACGATTCACGGGTTGGACAATTGAGTGTTTTTTCCGTGAGCATACTCATCAGCATAAACGGTTTAAACGTATTAAACATAGCAGCAGAAGAGCCTGTAATTTTTTTGTAGCTGCTGTCGAACCGTTTAAATGCAGTATCGCCAAACAGCTGTTTGATGGTTTGTCCTTTAGGTAATTGCAGCAGTGTCATCATCTTCATGATCATTGCCGGATCATCCATATCAATTTCAAGAAAAATATCATTGGTACTTAGAAATTTCTCTTTCAGCGTTTCAGGAAAAAAGAAATCTTCTTTGCAGATGATATGTACTGTACCAAACAGATAAGAGGATTGCTGCAATCCATTGCCGCTGATTTCCCACAACAGGCTGCTTTTTTCTTTTGGCTGAGCAATTGAAGAAAAAGAAATTAAAAATAAAAGAAAGGAAAGTATATGTAGTTTTTTCATAATTATATTTATTTCACACAATGCACGCTGAGATAATTTAATCTATTTTAACTCTGGATTTTACGTGCCTTTGAGTGCAAACTAATCTTCATTCATTTCATTAACAATAGCCTTCAGCCGTTCAATATGCTGACCATACAATTTACGAACATACCACTTATTCAAATAGTAAATGGGAATGGTTAATGCGGCTGCAACAACAACCAGAACAGCAGTAATTCCCGCCAGGAAAGTTGTCGATTTTATTGAAGGTGTGGCAGTTGCTTCCGGAGAATATAACAAAACAACCAGTCCCGTTGTAATAAAAACAAGGGGGAATAAGAATGTGCCTGAGATCATATAAAAACGTACATATTTTTCCAGTGTAACCAGTTGCATTTTTAAATTCGACTTTACTTCGCAGCTAACACATTCCATTCGGTTTAATAGTTTTCGTTTCCGCAGGAAGTAAAAAACATAAAACACTCCAATTACAATGAGCATCCAGGCCGCAATAAGCATACCACCAGAGTAATTCAAAAAGTAGTAAACTACAGTAAAAAAATACAATACAATAATAAACAGCAGCTCCACTAACAGGTTGCGTTTCATTTTTGCAATGGGGCTTTTTGATTTTTTTTGCAGCAGTGCCTGCAGCTCATCTGCTGACGGGCCCTGTTCTTTACTTCCCACATCGCCCCACATTTCTTTTAACTGATCAAGTTCCATATGCCTGTGCTTTAGTGAGTGTTCTTATTTTTTCTTTTATGCGGTTCATTTTTACACGTAGTGTGCCGCTGCTGATACCAAGAATTTCTTCCATTTCATCATAACTTTTATCTTCCAGGTACAGCATTACAATGGCCTTCTCCACTTCGGTTAAACGGCTGATGGCTGCATACATTTCCTTCAGCTTTTCCTCTTTGATTTTTTCTTCAGCCGTATCTGCCTGTTCCAATGGTATAAATTCCGGAAAGCTGAGTGCTACTTTCCTGGATTGTTTCCGCAGGTTGCTGATGGCTGTGTTCAATGCAATGCGGTACATCCAGGTGCTGAACTTTGCTTCCCCACGAAAAGATGTAAACGATTTCCAAAGCTGAATGATAATTTCCTGGTACAGGTCATCCTTGTCCGCATCATTGCGGCCATAGAGGTGACATACCTTTCGTATAATTCCCTGGTTTTGATTTACCAGCAGTAAAAATTCCTGTTCAACAGTTTCGGTCATTCAACCAATTGGTTTTTGTATTTGTTGTACAAAAATCAATTAAGTTACATGCAAATCTTTTTTTACATGAAATATTCATAAAAAATTATCCCTGCCCGACTTTGTCATTCAGGCGGGGAGCTAATTTATACACACAACGATGATAATTTTTTATGGATATCCTATGTGGCCAAAAATCAATAAAAAATAACACATGAAAAAAATGTATCATCTCGCCAGCTGCACCACCTGCCAGGCAATTATCAGGGAAACAAAAGTGGTAAAGGCGGGAACAGAAATGCAGAACATCAAGGAAGAAAAGATCACTCCGCAGCAACTGGAAGAAATGAAAAACCTTGCGGGGAATTATGAAGCACTGTTCAGCCGCCGGGCATTAAAATACAAAGAGCTTGGCCTCAAAGACAAACAACTCACAGAAGACGATTATAAAAACTATATCCTGCAAGAATATACTTTTCTGAAAAGGCCCGTTACCATCTTTAACGGTAAGATCTTTATCGGAAATGATAAAAAAACGGTAGAGGCTTTGAAGAAAGCGGTGAAATAGTCCGCCTGTTAAATGTTTGTCATTTTTTATCAATCATTGCTGTTTACAGTTTATAATCCGACCGGACAGGTAGACAAAAAGAAAATAAACTGTATTTTTATCTGCGGTCAACAGAAATCAGCTACCGATCGTTAGATGTTTGCCGACAACATTGGAGCAATAAACCTTTTATTATGAGCAAATTTCCGGGCTACCTGCTGAGCAGTCATTTTCCATCGAGGCAAACGGTGGCTTCATTTACTGATGAGTTGATTAATTACCTGTTCCCTGTTATTCATGATTCAAAGGCCTTTGACCAGGCAGAATTAAAAATGCAGGCATCCCTGCAAAAAAAACTGATTGAAATTCTAACGCCACTCTCACAGAACTACGCCATTGATGTAGAAGAAATAGCAGAACATTATTTTGATGAACTGCCTGTTATTAAACAACAGTTGATTGAAGATGCAGAACTCATTCTTGAATTTGATCCTGCTGCCAAGTCGTTGGAAGAAGTGGTGCTTTCTTATCCCGGTTTCCAGGCAATCATTGTATACCGGTTAACCAATGTATTATACCGGAAACAGATTCCTATTTTACCCCGCATGATGAGTGAGCTGGCGCATAGCCGAACAGGTATTGATATTAATCCGGGTGCTGTAATTGGCTGTCCGTTTTTTATAGATCATGGAACAGGTATTGTAATTGGTGAAACAAGTGTAATTGGGAAAAATGTAAAAATGTACCAGGGTGTAACTCTGGGTGCTCTTGCTGTAAGAAAAGAAGACGCACAGTTCAAACGTCATCCCACCATTGAAGACAATGTGGTAATTTATGCCAACAGCACCATTCTTGGAGGTAATACAGTAATTGGTCACGACTGTATTGTAGGAGGTAATACATGGATTATTGAAAGTGTAATTCCACACAGTGTTGTGTATACAAAAAATCAAATTATCATAGCAGATAAAAAAGATTTTACCGAGCCGTTAAATTTTATCATTTAACTATTTTAATAAACAAAAAAGATGAAAGCAAATAACATTTTAGAAACGATTGGCAACACGCCGCATGTTAAGATCAACCATTTATTTTCTGCTGATGTGGAAGTATGGAGCAAACTGGAAAGAGCAAATCCCGGAGGAAGTATCAAAGACCGTATTGCATTAAGCATGATTGAAGACGCAGAGAAAAAAGGATTGCTGAAACCCGGCAGTATCATCATTGAACCAACCAGTGGCAACACAGGTATTGGCCTGGCAATGGTAGCTGCAGTAAAAGGCTACGAAATTATTTTAGTGATGCCGGAAAGCATGAGTATTGAACGCCGCAAACTCATGAGCGTATATGGTGCAACATTTGAATTAACACCCCGTGAAAAAGGAATGAAAGGCGCCATTGAACGGGCAAAAGAACTGATTGAAGCAACCCCCAACAGCTGGATGCCGCAGCAGTTTGATAACCCTGCCAACATTGAAGTGCATGCAAAAACTACTGCACAGGAAATTATTGCAGACTTTCCGGAAGGGCTCGATTATCTTATTACCGGTGTTGGTACAGGCGGACATATCACAGGCGTTGGCCGTGAATTAAAAAAGAAATTTCCCAACTTAAAAGTATTTGCAGTTGAACCCGAACTTTCTCCGGTGATCAGTGGTGGTGCTCCATCGCCGCACCCATTGCAGGGAATTGGTGCAGGATTTATTCCTGTGAACCTTGATGTTACCATTTTAGATGGTGTAATACAGGTGGGGAAAGATGAATCATTTGAGTTTGCAAGAAGAGCAGCAAGTGAAGAAGGTATTTTTCAGGGTATTTCAAGTGGTGCAACTATGGCTGCCACTGCGAAGAAAATTCCTGAACTTCCAAAAGGAAGCCGCATTCTGATTTTTAATTATGATACAGGCGAACGTTACTTCAGTATTGAAGGATTGTTTTAATCAATAAATCTCTGTTCAATAAAAAAAGACATCGATGGTCGATGTCTTTTTTTATTTCAACTCTTTGCCTTTTTAATTTATTTGTGTCATTGAAGTTGCTACTTCCCTTACAACTCTTTGCCTCTGCTTCTGTCTTGTTGCCTCTTTTCAACTCTTAGCTCACTATTCTCAGCTTCGCATAATTCAGCATAATTTTTTTCTCACCGTTCAATTCAAACTTCACAGTAGCAATAGGATTATGTGCACTGCCTTCCATTTTAATCACTTCACCAAACCCGAATTTCTGATGTTCCACTTTTTGTCCTTCCTGTAAATTACTTGTATCGCTCGCCACAAAATCAGCAGCAGGTTTATGTTCCACAGTTTGCGGTCGTGATGGAGGAGTTATATAAGATGGTGTTGAACTTTGTTTTTTGGGTGGTGCGCCATATTTCTTCTCCGCTTGTGCAGCATCATTATAATCAGATTTATTGCCCCAACCTTTCATGCGATCAAATGCAGAGCCGCTGCCAAATCCAGTGTTTTGATTTTTCATACCGCCGCCTGCAAAACTTTTGTCTACCTGTTCTTCGGGCAATTCATCTAAGAAGCGGCTTGGTTCATTTTGTACAATCTGTCCAAACTTATAACGGGTATTGGCATAAGTGATCCAGAGTTTTGTTTTGGCTCTTGTGATCACCACATAAAATAAACGTCGTTCTTCTTCCAGTTCTTCCCTTGTGTTAATGCTCATCGCATTGGGGAATAACATTTCTTCCAGCCCGGCAGCAAACACACAGCCAAACTCCAAACCTTTTGCCGCATGGATCGTCATCAGTTTTACACTATCAGAGTTGGGATCTTTATTATCTGCATCTGTTAACAATGTGATCTGTTGTAAATAAGAACCAAGAGTAACAGCCCCTAAGACCCCCTCCCGACCTCCCCCAGTGGGTGAGGCCATCATGGCACTATCCCCGCCTGTCGAAATCTCTGCATTATTATTTGAGTCGTTGAAAAGTTGGCTTTGTGTGTTAGCTAAGCCCTCTCCTTCGGGGAGGGTTTGGGTGGGGCCGGGGCTTATTACTCCATCCTCATCAATCTGATTTCTATTCTGTGTATCATCCACCCATTCTTTAATAGAGTTCAATAACTCCTGGATGTTTTCATAACGCTGTAACCCTTCTGTACTCTTATCGTTGAATAATTCTTTAACAATATTCGTCTGCTTGCCTACATGCACCGCCACTTCATATGCATTGTGTTTCTGCAGCATGCTGGCAAAACTTTTGATCATGGTTACAAAACCATCAATTGCTTCGAGTGTGCCTGCACGAAAACCAAACTGTGCTGCTCTTGTGAGCACTTCCCACATGCTGATATTATTTTCATTGGCAAACAACACAGCTTTATCAATGGTTGTTTTTCCGATTCCTCTTGCAGGAAAGTTGATGATGCGTTTTAATGCTTCTTCATCTCTCGGATTTACAATCAATCGCATGTAAGCAATATAATCCTTGATCTCTTTGCGTTGATAAAAACTGATGCCGCCATAAATAATATAGGCGATATTCATGCGGCGCAGACTTTCTTCAAATGCACGGCTCTGTGCATTGGTACGGTACAGAATAGCAAAATCTTTATTACGGTAATGATTTCGGAGTTTCTGTTCCTGGATAGTATCAGCAACAAATTTCCCTTCCTCATTATCGGTCATTGTTCTGATCAGCTTGATCTTTTCCCCTTCTGCGTTTTCAGTAAAGAGAATTTTTTCAATCTGGTTTTTATTGTTGCTGATCACTTCGTTGGCAACTTTCAGAATGTTTTGTGTACTGCGGTAGTTCTGTTCCAGTTTCACCACTTTCACATCATCATAATCTTTCTGAAACTGTAAAATATTTTCAATGGTTGCACCACGGAAACTGTAAATACTTTGTGCATCATCACCTACCACGCAAACATTTTCGTGCATGGCACCGAGTAACTTGATGATCTCGTACTGGGCAGGATTGGTATCCTGGTACTCATCAATCATGATATATTTAAACTTGCGCTGGTACTTGCCTAAACTTTCGGGGAAATTTTTCAGCAACTCATAAAACTTAATCAGCAGATCATCAAAATCCATTGCCCCGTTTTTAAAACAACGTTTGGCATATGAATCAAAGATCTGTGCTATCGCCGGACGGTTGGCCCGCATATCTTCCTGCTGAATATGATAATCCGTTGCATACTCTGCCGGACCCACCAATGCATTTTTTGCAGAGGAGATACGGTTATAAACAGTCGATGGTTTGTAGTGCTTATCATCCAGGTTCATTTCATTGATCACCGTTTTCACCACACTCTTTGCATCATCCGTATCATAAATGGTGAAGTTCGAAGGATAACCCATCTTGGTTGCTTCGCTCCGTAAGATGCGTGCAAACACACTGTGAAAAGTTCCGATATATAAATTTCTTGCTTCGTGGTTGCCGAGGATATGCTCCACACGTTCCTTCATTTCTTTGGCCGCCTTGTTGGTAAATGTCAACGCCAGGATATTGAATGCATCAACCCCATGCGCCATTAAATGCGCAATTCTTGTTGTGAGCACTTTTGTTTTTCCGCTTCCTGCACCGGCCACAATCATCAGCGGCCCGTCAATATGCTTCACTGCTTCCTGCTGCCGCTCGTTCAGTCCTTTTAAATAATCTATCATATATGGTAAATGTCTTCTTGTTGTCAGGTTGAGCCTGTCGAAACCCTGTTGAAGGGAAAACAAAGCCGAGCCAAAAGAAGAGAAGCCTGCAATTTACAGCAAGCGAACTGGATAAACTTTTGTGTGAGAAACTATTGTATGGAAAAGCAGATTAAGCTCCTCTCTGTGCACCACCCACATGTTTGCCTGCGCTGCTGGATGTTTTGGTATTAGCCTTACCGCCACCCTTTGGACCGATAAATGCTGATTTATTAGCGGGCAGAGTGCTTTTCTTTTTATCTTTTTTATTCTTGCCTGTATTGAACAATGACATAACTGAGGATTTATTGTTTCTGTGTATACTGATTGCTTCTGCAATCAACTCAAAGTTAACTCTTTTCTTCTTGCCTTCCTGCCTCGTTGCCTTTGTATTCCCTCTTTGCCTTGTGCCTTCTTTGAACTCTTAGCCCCGCTTCTTCTTTGTATCTTCGCCCTCACATGATCAAAGTTGGAGATTATAACAGGCTGCAGGTACAACGTTTTAACCAGACAGGCGCTTTCTTAAACGATGGTAAGGAAGGCTTATTGTTACCCAAGCGTTTTGTTCCTGAAGATGCTAAAGTGGGTGATGAGCTGGATGTATTTGTATATCATGATTCAGAAGGCAGATTGATTGCCACCACCCTTCATCCCAATGCAGTCGTTGGTGATATTGCGCTGATGCGGGTTGTATCAACTACGCCGCAGGGTGCTTTTTTAGATTGGGGATTGATGAAAGATTTGTTTGTACCCAAAAGCAAACAGATAAGTCCTATGCGTTTGGCCGGTGATTATTTGGTGAAACTTTTTATTGATGAGCAAACAGGCAGGGTTGCAGCAACAGAATATATTGAACAGGGCTTAAGTAATGAAGAACTCACGGTAAAAGAACTGGAAGTGGTGGAACTGCTGGTATTCCGTGAAACAGAATTGGGATATGCTGTTATCATCAACAACAAACACCTCGGACTTTTATACTTCAATGAAGTATTTCAGAATATTGCCATCGGCGATAAGTTGGAAGGATTTATCAAAACCATCCGCCCCGATAATAAAATAGATGTGGCTCTTGGTAAACCCGGCTATCAGAAAGTGGAAGATGAGGCAGATAAAATTCTGCGGTTACTCAAACAAAAAAGCGGTTATCTGCCCTACCATGATAAATCTGCACCGGAGGAAATCTATGAAGTGTTTGGTATGAGCAAAAAAACCTTCAAGATGACGGTGGGTAAACTCTACAAAGAAAAAAAGATTGAATTAACGAAGACTGGAATGAAATTGCTGGAAAGCTGATTTTTTTGCCCGTTTTTCAAAAACAAACATTGCTAATCTCTCACTGAAAAAGTAAATTTGAGAAAGAATCATTTGATATGACCACAGCAGCCATCCGGAAAAAACTCATGACTTATATCGCCGATGCCGATGATAAAAAGGTAAAAGGACTTTATATGCTGGTGGAAGATGAAATCAGCAGTAAAGAAACGTTTCAACTTTCTGCCAGTGATTTGAAGTTGTTGGGTCAAGACAGAGCTGCGCACCTGAAGGGAAAAAGTAAATCATATAATTGGGAAGAAGCAAAACAAATCATCAGGGGCCAAAAGAAGTTATAAATGTATCCCCTCATTCTTAAACCAAGGGCTATCCTCATGACCAAAAAGGCCTATGAATGGTATGAGGAACAAAAGCTGGGTTTAGGCGAAACTTTTTTATCCGAACTGGATACCTGTTACCGCAAGCTTGCATCACATCCCGATCATTACGGTAAAATAAAAAAGAACTTCCGCCAAGTTGCAGTTAAGCGTTTTCCTTTTGTGGCAGTGTATGAAGTCCAAAAAAAAGAAGTTGTAGTATTTGCCGTCTTTCATACTAAACGAAACCCAAATCGTAAAACAAAGGATTAGTGTACTTAAGGTGATTTGCCCCGAACTTTTTTCCTCCTTTATACGTATTTATATACATGCATCGCTTTCTTTTCATCTCAACAGTTTTTCTATTATTGCTTGCCTGCAATAAAAAGCAAACGGCCGTAACACCAGGGCCATATATACCGCCTGTAATTCCTCCGGCTGTAACAGGTGCGGCAAAAACATATCTTGCTTTAGGCGATTCTTATACCATCGGGCAGAGTGTTCCTGAAACCGCCCGTTTTCCCAACCAAACTGCAGCCTGGTTAAAACTCAACGGTATCAACCTTACTGTAACCGATATTATTGCCACCACCGGCTGGACCACCAACAGTCTGCAAAGCGCACTCAATATTCAAAACCCGGTCAACCATGATGTGGTGAGTTTACTGATTGGTGTAAATGATCAGTACCAAACCCATGATACAACAGGTTACCGCCAGCGTTTTACTCTCTTGCTGGAAAGAGCTATTCAGCTTGCGAAAGGAAAAAAAGAAAATGTGATTGTACTGTCCATTCCTGATTACAGTGTAACTCCTTTTGCAGCCGGTTATGATACCGCTCGTATCCGTTTGGAAATTGACTGGTTCAACGCTATTAATAAAGATGTAACCGCTTCTTACAATTGTGCTTACTTAGATATTACTCCTTCTACCCGTGAAGCACGTTATAATACTTCGCTGATTGCAACAGATGGTCTCCATCCCTCCGGTACTGAATATAAAAAATGGGCCGACCGTTTAGGTCCGCTGATGTTACCTGTGCTGAAATAAAACTTCGTATTATTTAACCTGGATTTCTCCCCTCCAGATTGTATCCCTGGGAAGCTGTGTATCTGCCTCAACCGGGTCTGTCCCCGTTATCACAATAAACACCCGGTATGCTCCCGGCTTTAAAGAAGTAACTGCCGCATGAATCTGTGAATTACAACGGCACTTACAACCAAGTCCCCGCCAATCTTCTGTAATAGTAACAGAAGAAGTGTTTTGTTCACTATTCAACTTCACCTTGCGACAGCATAGATGTACAACAGATCGACTGTAAATTAATGAATCACCTGTTACTGTTACTGACAGCACTTCGGGAATTTCGGGTTCAGGAATTCGCTGGGGTTCAGATTTTAATTTACTCTCAGTCATCTCTGCACAACCTTTTACCTGGTAGGTTAACTGTGCCGTCAGCTGGGAACTGCCGTTTGAAATACCGGTTTGCTGATGTTTGCATGAACCGGCAAAAAACAACAGCCAGGCAAACAGCCACAAAAGGTTTTTTATTCGCATAAACTCGTTTTTTCTGTCGGACTCATTGGGTATAAAAGAAAACCGGTTCGCACCTGTTCCGGATACAGCTTAATCCCTGTTATTTAACGCAGATGGATTAAATGATAGAGAAATAAAATAACCGGCACGGTATACATGCTGATAATTGATGGTATAATTTGTACTGCTTACTTTTTCACCAATGGTAACACCGGAAAGCTTTTTCACCTTTGCTGCCGCCACACCTGCGGTAATACAAACCGGGTCGTTCTTTCCAAAAAATGTGCTTAAGCCTAACAGTATATTTAATTGCTTATCATCACCGGTTAACGGAAGCCCGGCACCAAAACTGCCGCCCCAGCGAAACCCCCTGTCTCTGGGTGAATAAAAATGTAAATACGTAACAATCACCGGCTGGTAATAATCACCTCCTTCTCTTGCAATACAACTGTCTGATGCTACATAATAATTCCACCTGTTCTCTGCAAAAGAAACAAAACTGAAACCAACCGAATTCCTGAAACGCAGCGGTTCTTTTTTATAAATCGTTACCCATTTTGTAATCGTATCTGTTGCAGAAATACCCGTTGCTGCAGAAGTAACCGAATCAATTTTAGGAATAAACTGAATTTCCGCCATTATTGTTTTTCGGTTTACCGGCAACGCTGTTAACTGTGAATAACTGTCGCCCATTATTTTGCTGTACAGATCGGCTATACGAATCAGTAAGGCATCAGTTGCCGGAGAAGCATTTGTACTGCCTATTGTTTTTACAAGGTTCATCTTTTCCTCTATCTGTTTCATCAATACATCCGCTTCTGTTGATTGAATACCCATGCCGGTAACAGCAGCATAATTGCTTATAACGGTTTTATGATTTTTCTGCAATTCAACCTGCACAGATTGCGGACTGACAACTCCCTTTTTCAACAGCAATGCATTGGCATTATCAGTAACCTCAGGAAAAACAGTCTGCGTTTTTACACGTGCTGTACGTTTTACTTCCGGCGCACTGTATTGTGTGCTGTAGCGTAAGCCTGCAAGATCTTTCCATAACTGTTCACACTCCTGCTCAAAGAAAACAGCTTTCTCCCATTTGGAATAGCTTGTATAAAAATTGTTGTAACTGTTGGTAAAAGCAAACATGGCCATTTTCTGCTCTTCCAGATCAAGGTTATTTGATTTGTTATCGCTTACTGCTATCTTAAAGAGATCCTCCGGCTTTATGTTTTTGAAATCCATTTTCACTAACCCTTGCGGTATGTTTTGCAATGCATTGGTTCCAATTCCCGGAATAATGATCGCTTCGGGAGTTTCCACTTTTTCATGCAGAATAATCTGACGGCTGTAACTGCCGGCAATATTGATCAGCTGCAGGTTGATGCGGTTTGTTTGAGAAAGATGAATCACAGAAGTTGCAATCGTATCACCCAGTTTTTTTACTTTCAGGTAACGGATATCTTCCGCTGCCACATCATACCGGATTACATATTGCTGTTGTGCATTTACTGACCCGCAAAGGATCAGTGTAAGAAAAACGATAGCAGTCGTTTTCATAAAAGGAAGATTAGGATTACTGAAGATATACAGCAGCTTTCAGGAAATACCTGATGCAGATCAATACTTCACTTGTCCGTTCTCATTGTTTCATCGGAAGAAGAGGAAGATCTTACTTTGCTAAATTGAACTTCCATGTTCACCTTACAGATACCCTTTGGATTCCCTGAAGGAGCAACACTCCTGATCCTTCTGTTTGTTCTTGTCATCTGGTGTATTGCATTGGTAACCCTTGCCAACAGCAGGTTTAACGATACCACCACCAAAATCTGCTGGTTCCTCATTGTACTTTTTCTCAACCTCATTGGTGTACTGCTTTTTATCTTCTGGGGAAGAAAAGAAATCTACCAGGTTCAACAACCAAAACCCAAAGCAACATGAAAACAATTTCTGCAATCCTGTTCCTGTTTATTATTTCCTGTAACAGTTCCGTCCCTGCTGACAAACCGGTAACGCTTGAAAAAATCCCAACGGAAACAATTTCAGCCATTGCGTTTAACTATGATCAGGAGGAACTTACCGTAACACTTGTTTCAAACGGATGTACGGTAAAAGCAGATTTCATCTTTGAACAAAACAGCTCTATGCTCACCATCGTACGAAAGAAAAAAGACGAATGTAAAGCTGTACCGCAGGCGATTACTATCAGCTGGACCTTTAAAGAAGCAGGCATTGACGCCAATCGTACTTACAATATTCAAAACGGGTTTACTGCCAATCCGTTCACTGCAAATACCGCAACTAATGAAAAATAAAGCCTACATCAAGCCCACCAAACCTGCCCTCATAGTTGGACTGGTTGCCGTAGTTGCCATGCTTGCCTTTGGTATTTTTTTCATGCGGGCATTGGCAGGAGAAAATTCCGGCATAGGGATGGGTTTTATGTCTGTATGGATTCTGTTTATACTGCTCATTGGAGGCATCTTTGTATATAACCTCGTAACTAAAAATGATCACAACAGTATTGCAGAAGAAATCAGCTTTACACAGGATGAACTGTTAAAAGAAGAACAAACTGATTTTGACAGCAGGCTGCGCAAGCTTGAACTTTTACGTAAAGACCAGCTTATTACCGAAACAGAATACAGAAAAAAAAGAGAAGAGATCCTCAACAGTAAATGGTGATCCTGCTCAGCTCTCTGCAACTCTATAGTTCCAACCCTCTGCGTTGAATTCTTCCTGAAAACTAATTTTAAAGAATTCATCCCGGAAAAATAAATTGATTTGATCTTCTGTTATACCCCGGTACTTTTTAGGCCGGGGTTTTTGTTTGTTTGCCGGTCGCTCACCAACTTATCAATAGGTTACTTAACTGCTGAAATTAAAGCAAAACTTTTTATATTTTTAAGAGCGCAGTTTGCCGGAGTACTTACAAAGTATCTTCAAATAACATGTATGCATTTGCAACAAAAAATAGTAATCCCGGTTCAGATATCATTATAAATTAAAATACATGAAATCGAAATACAGGCGAATACATGCATTTGAATACAATATTGTACGCATTTTGGCGATGTGTAATATTTGGTGGATTGGTTTCAAAATCTACAAAAACCCTATCACATCTTTTAAGGTCATTGTCAGGCTTATCAGAAGAATCAACAATATGCTTGATATCAAAAACCTTGTCCGTGCTTATAAAATTGATGGCAGGTATGTATGGGATATGTTTCATCCATCCTGGCCATCTGCAGGATTTAACAGGTTTTATAAAAGCCATTTACTCGAATTACAACCTGTTACCGGTAATGAGCAAACGATCAGGAGGCTTCTTATTGCCATTACCAAAAGATGTCCCCTGCAATGCGAACATTGCAGTGAAGCCGCAACACTGTATAACAGGGATGCCCTTACTTTCGATGAGTTTATTGAAAAAATTGAACCCTTTGTTCAAAAAGGTGTGGGGCAGTTGATCTACTCCGGCGGAGAACCATTAAGCCGCTTTGAAGACCTGTTGAATTTTCTGACATATTTTAAGGAAAGATGCAATCAGTGGGTGTATACATCAGCGTATGGACTAACTTTTGAAAAAGCACTGCAGCTGAAAAAAGCCGGATTAGATGGTGCTGCCATTAGCCTTGATCATCATCTTGAAGAAGAACATAATACTTTCAGGGGAAATAAAAACTCCTATTACTGGGTTTTGGAAGGAATCAAAAACCTGCACGCTGCAGGAATATTTGTTGCAATCAATGTATGTCCTACCAGGGATTACATTGATTCGGGGGGCATAACAAAACTCATTGACTTAGCTAAAAACCTGGAAGTGCCGGTTATAAATTTTTTAGAACCAAGAGCGGTAGGTAATTACCAGGATAAAGATGTTGAACTTAATCAATCACACAAAGACTATCTCCAGGGCCTGAGCAGTACATACAATTTTACCCGTGAATACTTTACTTATCCAACCATTTTATTTCCGGCAGGTGCAAGAAAGAAAATGCCATGTGGCGGGGGGAAATTTTATGCGCTCTTAGATTATGACGGCACTTTATATCCCTGCCCTTTCTGCAAAGTAAAAATAACTGCTCATAAAACTGAGGTTGCTTTATGTAAAGCAGAATAAATTCCGCTATGTTCAAATTCATTTTTTAATCATGGACAGTGAATCGCAATCACTCATCAGTTCTTTGCTGTTCTGTTGATGATATCAAAATAGAGATCACGTGAAAATCTTGACAACTGCCCCGGGTTCTTAAATTTCTTCAATTCTTTCAGATGGGTCTTCCCGGTAAATTCATCTTTTGAAATGTAATACCCTTTACTGCGAAGTATCAATGTTCTTTTTAAATCAGGACTTGTATATAATGAGTTAAAGGTTACTTTGGTTGAGGACTCTTTGCCGATGTGTTCCATATATATATCATCATCAAAACTTAATGCCTGAGTAAAGTCCTGCCCGTCGCTTCCTGTTGCGGACTGCGGTTTTAGCTTCTGTATTTCAATTTTCTGGTTCGGAGAATAATCAACAGCAGCATAATCCAGCTCCCAAAACATAAATCCTGACCGAAGTCTGATTTCCAGGTTTTTTGAAGACGGTGGAATTTTTACCGGAATAACAATTGAATTAAAATTCGCTTCGCCCATCAAATCAACCTCTCCTGCATTTTGCCAGCCTTTGTCGGTTTTAACTTCAACCTGCAGTAAAATACCCTGCTCTCTCATCCATAATTCCCGCTTTTCTTTTGTCTGATCTTTATTATTCTCTACCCACTTTGAATAATATTTACCAAAGAGCGTAATAAATTCATGATACACATGAGCTGACCAGGGAGAATTTTTCAATCGTAAAATTAATTTCCCGTTTAAAGGTTTGTCTTCGGGTATGTTAAACGTTAACAGCGCTTCACTTAGTTCTGATTTGTTATCAGCATTAAATTTATAAGAAACTTTGTCTGATACAGAAACGTCTTTCAGAATACTGTTTAAATTATTATCTGCTGCTTCCAGGGGAATTTGGGGGGCCTGTATAGTATGTAAACTACCCTGCTTATCAGCTATAACTTCAACATTTTCTGTATGCACTGCAACCATCAATTCAAGCATATTGGTGTATTGATTTTCGTTTAACTCATTCACAATATTTAAAGAAAAACCGGATGAATCTGTAAAGTAGTCCGGCAATTGTTTGTAATCAAACCGTTCCAGCTGAGGTGCTTTTGCGCCGGTGTACATCGAATTATTCATCTGTAATCCTGAGCCGTTATCAATATACACATGAGGACAATTACAGGCTATCAATAAAAAAACGCCTCCTCCAACAATTGCTGCTCCCGCCGCTATCCCTAAATTTATCAGAATATTTACATCGGCCTGCTCAGACACATCAACTTTCTCAATATCGCTTACAGCAAATTTCATATTGGTACTGTCGGATATTTCTGCATTTTTTAGAAAAAAATGAACCTGTTTGGTGGCAATTTTACTGACACGCTTCTTTTCTCTGCTTGCAATACCATCTTCATCCTTCATAATTTTATCATAGTAGTACTGGGCTGTAAAATCTAAAGGGCGGATATTACCAGTTATAACATTGGTTTCTTTATTCATTGTAACATCATATATTTCCTTCAATGTACTGCCAAAATGTACTACCAGTATATTCCGTTTATCCAGTTCTTTCCATTGATCAGGTTTATCTGATTTGTAATATTTGTCCTGGCTGTTCTTTGTGTATTTGTAATAAGCACAACCCGAAATAGCTGCTGTCAGAAATAAGCCTAATATGACTTTGAAGTATATTTTCGTCATGGCAGGAAGGTTTGAGTCTTAGAAAGATAGAAAATAAAAATTGGGGATTATAGTAAACTAAAAAGAAAAATACACAGGTTCACTGCCTTGTATTTTTTGCAAACCCTGGTGTCTGAGTCATGTTCGGGAAAACATAAACCTGTAAATCTCCCTCTGTAAAAAACTCTGTGTTGAATTATTCCCGGATACTTTTTACTCAAACATTTCATTCCTGAATAAAAAACGATATCTTACTTTTCACTTACAGCGGCGGCTCTTTCTTATTACATACCTCAAGATAAAGCCACCAGTTGTCATTAGTTCCCCCTATTCCTTTTTTAACATTCTAAACAACTCAAACAATGAAACAGTTTGCCCTGCTTACAGCAGTCATCTTTTTTGCTGTTGCCTGTCAAAACGCAGCCGACACAAAAGACGAAACCAAAACAACTGAAACGAAAGCCCCTGCGGCCAGTATGTTTACAGCCAACTATTCCAATGCTTTTGAAATGGGCGATATGGCGCTTGCCGATAAAGCCGTGCTCAACAGCTGGAAAAACTGGGAAGCCAATAAGTTTGACGGACTCAGCGATTTCTTTGCTGATACTGTAACTGCATTGTGGGCCGATGGTACCACTTTTACCGGAACAAAAGACAGCCTTATCAACGAATGGAAAAAAGTAAGAGCCGGCGTTACCACCGTGGTAGATTCCGTTGATGCATACATGCCTGTTTACAGTACTGATAAAAAGGAAAACTGGGTTCTCATCTGGGTAGTTGATTACAGTACCGATAAAAAAGGTGTAAAGGATACAACTGCGTTCCAGGAAACATGGCGCTTTAATAAAGATGGTAAAGCCGACCTTGTTTTGCAATACCAGCGCAAACGGAAAAAATAAATTGCTTTGATCTTCTGTTATACCCGGTTCTTTTAAGGCCGGGTTTTTAAGCAGTCTGCTCATCTGTAATTTTTTCAGTTCGCTGCGCCTCTCTGTTTCTTAATCCTGAGTGTTGATCCATACTATCTCTTATTTGTTTTACTTTAGCAAAGAACCCAAACTCATCTGCATGAAATTTACACTGGCTATTTCCAACTACCGCACTCCCTTTCAAAAAAATTACTGGCTCTGGATTTTTATTACTGTGTTTACTGCTGTATGGGTCAGTACTTATCTTGGTACAACCGATATCAACAACTGGATGCTCGAAAATGCACTCACCGTTTTATTTCTCGTATTCCTTGCTGTGAGTTTCAGAAGATACCAGTTCAGCGATCTCAGTTATTTACTGGTATGTATTTATCTGTGTCTGCATGTGTACGGGTCCAAATACACCTATGCCGAAAATCCTTTTGGTTACTGGCTGCAATCAGTGTTTGAAACCAACCGGAATCATTACGACCGCATTGTGCATTTTTCATTTGGCTTTTTACTGGCTTATCCTATGCGGGAACTGTTTTTAAAATGGCTGCGTTATCCAATCCTTGTTTCGTGGGTGTTACCCATTGAAATCACGTTATCCATCAGTGCATTTTACGAACTCATTGAATGGTCGGTGGCCGATGTTTTTTTCAAAGCACAGGGCGATGCGTACCTCGGTACACAGGGCGATATCTGGGATGCGCAGAAAGATATTTTTCTTGCTTTTACCGGAGCCATCATTGCCACTACCATTGTATCGGCAGTGAAAAAGATTTTCAAAATACATGATCAACCTGCAGCAGATCAGTTAAAACCGGAAGCTGTTTGATTGATTCATCACGGCATAAACCCTGACTGGAATGAAAAACTAAAAGTTCTTCTTCCATTCTTCCATCAGCAACTCAGCAGATAAATTCTCTGCTGCCAGTTGTTTTGATCCAATGCAAAGCGCTGCACATACTGCCCCCAGCTGCATACATTTCTGCAAGGGTTCATTCTTCATCCATCCAAATAAGAAGCCAGAGAAAAAAGCATCTCCTGCACCATTGGCATCAAGCAGGGGATATTGCAGGAACGCTTTTTGTTCCATCCATTCGCCGGAAGGAGTTAGTAATGTTGCGCCTGCTTTACCATGTGTACAAACCACCAATTGTTTTCCTTCATCAATGAACCGCTGCATAGTTGTTTTGTAATCAGGCAGGTTATCAGAGCTGAGATGAATGTATTGTGATGCATCAATAAAATCCCGGTGATACAAATTGCTACCATCATAATCATGCAGATCTGTCCATACAGGTTTGCCGGATGCTGTAACCATTGGAATGAATCCACGGCAATAAGAAATAATATTGAGTACAAGGACATCTGCCTGATCCATTGCCTGTTGAATCAATGAAGTGTTATATGCAATGATTTCAGATGACTGTGTTACAAAGATCGAAATACGCCTGCCTTCTGCATCCATCAAATTAATATGCCGTTCAGTTCCTGCCGGGTCGTAATCATAAAAAGCATTTACACCGGCACTCCTTAAATCGTTTTGAATATAGCTGCCGTAACTGTCATTCCCAACTACACTGTATAACTGAAGCGGTATACCAAGCCTGTGCAGGTTCAATGCTTTGCCCGAACCCGTTGAACCCGTGCCTTCATGAAAAACTGCCTGGTGAATTGTCTGCGGAATAGGCTGCGGCAGTTGCGGTAAGTAAACGATATGATCGAAGGTGGTACCGCCAATAATGAAGAGTTGTTGCATGGTAAGTTGTTGACTATGAAATTAAGAAAACCGGAACCGGCAACCGAATGCAATTC
>CAZOLW010000021.1:73857-76719 GCA_964580775.1 uncultured Chitinophagaceae bacterium
TACGTGCAGGCTCAGCAAACCCAAAACCGGTTAATCAGCTCTGTAAATAAAGAATATAAAAATGAGTATACAGAAATTTATGAAAGCCGGTTTAAAGAAGTAGCCCGGTTACTCCAAAGCAGCAGCACAGTCACATCGCCGGAAGCACATCAATACCTCCAGTCCTTATTAAAAAAAATCATAGATGTAAATGAAGAATTAAAACCGTTCAATATCCGCCTGGTTTTTACAAGAGACTCCTGGCCCAACGCTTACAGTATGGGAGATGGTACCATTGCAGTGAATGCCGGCTTACTGATTTTTTTAGAGAATGAAGCAGAATTGGTTTTTGTGATCTGCCATGAGCTGTCGCATTATTATTTAGATCACAGCAATCAGACAATTAAGAGAAATGTAGAGCTGGTCAACAGCGAAGCGTTTAAAAAAGAAATGAAGCGATTATCAAAAGAACAATACAAAGTGGGCCGGCAATTAGACACCCTGTATAAAGATCTCATTTTTAACAGCCGGCATCACAGCAGGGCCAATGAAACAGAAGCAGACAGGCAGGCTTTTATCTTCATGAAAAACACCGGATACAGTTCCAATGGAATAACAACCTGTTTGCAAAAACTCAACAATATTGACGATTCTCTTCTGTCTAAACCGCTTCATCTTGAAGAGGTCTTTCATTTCAGCAGCTACCCTTTTAAGAAAAAATGGATACAAAAAGAATCGGCCATCTTTGGCCAGATGGGAACAGATGATTCAACACTTTCACAAAAAGAAAAAGATTCATTAAAGACACACCCCGATTGTGATAAACGAATTCTGCTGCTGAAAGATTCCATTCAGCAAAAAGCCAATGGAAGTTCTTTTATAGTGAGTGAAGACTTGTTTACCCGGCTGAAGAAAGATTTTTATATAGAGATGATTGAACAGCAATACCGGGACAGACATCTTACCCGAAATTTATATTACAACCTGCTGCTGATTCAGGAAGGGGAGCAGTTGCCCTTTGCCGTTTACTCTGTTGCAAGAGCATTAAATCTCGCCTGGCAAAGTCAGAAAGATCATGTAATTGGTAAGCTCATTGAACAGGAAGGAAGGAATTATCCTGCAGACTACAATCTTTTACTTCGTATGTTCGACCGCATAAAGCTGGATGAATTAGCCATGCTGAACCTTGCCTTTTGTACCTATTATCAAGGGCAGATGAAAGGCTACGAAGGCTTTGAAGAAGAAATGAAAAAAGCAAAACAACATATCAATTAAAACCTGTTAAAAAACAAAAAAGTCATCAAATGAAAAAACTATTAACCGCTGCACTTTTTTTATTCACAATTCTGTTTGTAAACGCACAAACAATGTCCATTGAAAAAATCCGTAAGTCGGCCATGCGTACTTCCGGTGCAATTAAAGAAGGTACTGAAGTAAAAGGATATTATTTCTTCTACATCAGTGATAAAATTGATAAAAGTATCAACGAATACACATTACGCATTACAGACAACAACCTTACAATTTTAAAAGACATCAAGTTCCAGGATTCAAAATATACAACCATTCTGGAATCTTCTTTCAATGCAACAGATTTGATGTTTCTGTTTTATGATTCAAAAGAAAAAACATTTGAGTACCAGGTTTATGGTGCCGATGGAAATAAAAAAACCTTTACCTACGTAAGGGAAATAACAAGGAAAGAAAGAGCATACCTGTCTGCCACTTACCTGGCAATGAAAGATGATGAGGAAACCTACAAAGGACTTTACCCCATTGAAGGAAAAGGATTTATTTCAAATATGCCCAGCAGGGAAGACAAAGACTATACTTTCCAGGTCGATTATTTTTCTACCGAAAAAAGAAAGCAGTGGACCTATATCCCAACTGAAGGTGGAAAACGGTTTATTGGCGATTACCTCGGTGCGTTTAACGGTGTAGTGTATATACAGGTATTACGCTTTACAGGAGTGTTTGATCAAAAACCCGACTCTTATGTAATCGGACTCGATCTTGAAACAGGGAAAAAGCTGTTTGAAAAAACAACAGACTCCAAGTATCGTTTCTACCCGGCCAGCATGTCGCTGATGAATGGTGGTAAAGGTTATATCTATGGAGAATACTTCGATGTAAATGGAAATATTGCGAAAGACAAATCACTTGGGTTTGCTTTCTGGGGCATTGATGAAACCGGAAAAATATTAAGTGAAAAATACTGTTCATGGAGCCTGGATTTAGGTAAATTCCTCAATGTAAGTTCAAAAGGAAAGATTGATGATTTTGGGTTTATGTATCTGCATAATATTCTGCAGGCTTCCGATGGAAGTATTTACGCCATCGGCGAAGGTTATAAAAAAGCAGCCAGTGCATTGGGGATAGCTACCAAATTGCTTACACGTAACAGCAATATCAGCACCGTAAAAATAGTTATCACCGATATGCTGTTAATTAAATTCGATAAAGACTTTAATGTGCAGGAAGCAAAGATTTATGAAAAGAATTCAAACAATATATTGCTGGAAGATGGGTCAGAATTTATGAGTACCCCACTGCTTGGAAAACTGATTAAATGGCACTACGGCGGTTTCGATTATTCTTACACACAAACCAATAAAGATCTTTCTTCCTTTACTGTTTGTTACAGTGATTATGTAAGAGGTAAAGATTACAAGGGAGGTACTTTTAATTCCATCAGTTTTAATGAAGGAAAAATAACCACTGATAAAATCAATACAAAATCAGCTGCCTTTCATACCTGGATATTGCCCGGCAAACAGGGACAGGTGCTCATGCTGGAATATTATAAAAAAGACAGAAGACTTGATATTCATTTTGAAAAACTGAATTAAAATCATTCACTGAATACCATAGAAAAGAGGAGCA
>CAZOLW010000021.1:76819-78292 GCA_964580775.1 uncultured Chitinophagaceae bacterium
AACCCCCGTCTTCAAAAACTTCGGCGCCATCCGTTTCTTCGTTGCCTGTTCAAATGCATACGCAAGTGCAAACAATTCACCTTCTTTATATGCACCCGCAATAAACGATAACCCTGCAGGCAGTTCATGCACCACACCCATCGGCACAGTAATATGCGGATAACCCGCCATGGCAGCAGGCGGACAAAAATAAAATCCCGTATCATAATCACCATTGATCAAATCAATACAACAGGCCAGTCCAATACTTGTACCTGCAATCGCATCCAGTTTTTCTTTCTGCATCAGTTCATCAATGATCTTCCTCGCCGATGTGGTTTTCTTTACGGCTTCGGTGTATTCCTTACTGTCTAACCCTGATTTTGCATTGCAAAGCTCCAGCTGTTCCTGTTTAAAATAAGGCATGGCCGTTGCTTCATTCGTTTTGTTGAAGGCAATCACATCAGCCAAAGATTTTATGTTGGTGTTGGATGTTGCCAGGTATTTATTTACCCCGTCTTTAAATTCATACTGCAACACGGCCAGTTCTCCCGAACCTGCTTCTCTTGTTTGCTTCAGCAGTTCCACTTCCACGATTACAGCACCCTTGCTCTTCAATACTTCAATGGCCGACTTGTATAAACCAACCATTCCTTCATGTCCTGTCAGAAATGCTTTTTCAATACCAATGCGTTTTCCGTTCAGTGCATTGGCATCTAAGAACTTTGTATAATCTGTTTTGCTGTGTTCTTTGCTTTCATTCGTTACTGCATCATCCGCATCAACACCTGTCATAGCACCCAACAGAATCGCTGCATCTTTTACTGTTCTCGCCATGGGACCTGCTGTATCCTGTGTAGCTGAAATAGGAATAATGCCGCTGCGGCTCACCAAACCAACCGTTGGTTTCATACCCACAATACCGCAGAAAGAAGAAGGTGCAACCACCGAACCATCGGTTTCTGTACCAATGGCCACAGCACAAAAGTTGGCAGCTACTGCTGCACCCGAACCCGAACTTGATCCGCAGGGATTACGATCGAGCATCACCGGATTTTTTGTTTGTCCGCCACGGCTGCTCCATCCGCTGGTCGAACGGGTAGAACGGAAATTAGCCCATTCACTCAGGTTGGTTTTTCCCATCAGCACCGCACCGCTTGCCCGCAGTTGTTTGATCACGAATGCATCTTTCGCTGCAATATTTCCTTTCAGTGCAAGCGCTCCGGCTGTAGTCATCATTTTATCGCCGGTATTAATATTGTCTTTAATCAGTACAGGAATGCCGTGCATGGGTCCACGCAGTTTTCCTGTCTTGCGTTCTTTGTCCATTTCATCGGCAATGGAGATGGCATCGGGGTTGAGTTCAATCACGGAGTTGATGGCCGCACCGTTTTTATCCATGGCCTCAATGCGTTTTAAATACAGTTCGGTGAGCGACCTTGCTGTGTATTCGCCGCTCTGCATTTTCTGCTGCAGTTCATCAATGGTTATTTC
>CAZOLW010000022.1:0-69319 GCA_964580775.1 uncultured Chitinophagaceae bacterium
ATCTATCCAAGAAAATATACCAATGACGGTGTAGGCAACGGCAAAACTTTTGAAGCCGCTGCAGAATCGTGGATCAACTACAGGGTATTGCGCTATGCAGATATTTTATTGATGTATGGTGAAGTATTAAATGAACTGAACAGGACGGCAGAAGCCTATCCATTCATACAACAGGTAAGGACAAGGGCACACCTGGCCAACCTTGCTGTAACAAAGCCCAATATGACACAGGCGCAAATGCGTGATCAGATTGCACATGAACGCTTATTGGAATTCAGCCTTGAAGGCCACCGCTTTGATGATATTCACCGCTGGGGCTGGCTTAATAATGCTGCAAAACTTGCAATACTGAAAGCAAATGATCCGGAATTCAATTCTTATGCAGCAGGAAGGGAGTATTATCCAATTCCGCAGCGTGAAATTGACCTGAACCCCGGTTATACACAAAATTCAGGTTATTAAGGATATCTGGCACTTTAAATAAGATCTTTGCCGTGAGGATTTGGCTTTCTTTTCTTGCAAGTTTCTAAGCCAAATCCTCCGGCTTTGATAAATAGTAAGAATTAAATCATTCAGTTATGATCAGGTATATTTTCAGTATCATCTTTACATTATTTACAGCAAATACATTTGCTCAAAACCAGGTTGTATTAAATGCCGACCAGGGTAAGGAAATAATTAATAAAAATATTTACGGACACTTTGCCGAACACCTTGGCAATTGTATTTACAATGGATTTTATGTAGGTGATACCAATAAGATAATACCTAATACCAATGGTGTAAGGAATGATATTATTGATGCATTAAAGAAATTAAAAGTTTCAAATCTTCGCTGGCCCGGAGGCTGTTTTGCAGATACCTACCATTGGAAAGATGGAGTTGGGCCAAAAGATAAACGTCCCGCCATAATAAACCGCTGGTGGGGTGGTGTAACCGAAGACAACAGCTTTGGAACTCATGATTTTTTAAATATGTGCGAACTGCTGGGAGCACAACCATACCTCGCAGGAAATGTTGGCAGCGGCACTGTTCAGGAACTTACGGACTGGACACAGTATGTAAATGGAAAGCCCAATACAAGTCCTATGAGTACATGGCGTGTGCAGAACGGAAGAAAGGAACCCTGGAATGTAAGCATCTGGGGTGTTGGTAATGAAGCATGGGGATGTGGTGGTAATATGAAACCGGAATACTATGCAAATGTGTTCAGGCAGTATTCAACGTATATGACCGACTGGTCGAACAGCGATAAACTTTTTCGTGTTGCTTCGGGTGCCAATGTAGATGATTACAACTGGACTGAAGTGCTGATGCGTGACATTCCGCATAACATGATGGAAGGTGTGGCACTGCATCATTATGCAAATGTAAAATGGAGCGAAAAAGGTTCTGCAACTGATTATACCGAGCAGCAATACTTTGCTACCATGAAATCTGCACTCCGTATGGAAGAACTGGTAACAAGGCATTCAACAATTATGGATAAGTATGATCCGAAGAAAAAAATTGCGTTGGTAGTTGACGAATGGGGAGGGTGGTATGAAGTGGAAAAAGGAACCAATCCCGGATTTCTGTATCAGCAAAATACAATGCGTGATGCAATGATTGCAGGTGTTACATTAAATGTTTTTCACAATCATTGCGATCGGGTAAGAATGGCCAACCTTGCACAGACAGTAAACGTATTACAGGCTGTTATTCTTACCAGTAAAGAAAAAATGATTATAACACCTACATATCATGTGCTGGAAATGTACAATGTACACCAGGATGCAACCATGCTTCCTGTAACTCTTATAACAAATGATTATGTGCTGGGCAATGAAAAGTTACCCGCTGTTTCTGTTTCTGCATCAAAAGACAAAGATGGTGTAACTCATATTTCACTGGTGAATATTGATGCTTCTAAATCACAAAGCATCAGTATTAATATACGTGGTGCAAAATACAGTTCTGTTTCAGGAAGGATTCTTACTTCAAAAAAATTGCAGGATTATAATTCTTTTGATCAGCCAAATAAAATTCAACCGGCTGTTTTCAAAGATGCAAAACTTTCTGCTGATTTACTGCAGGTACAGTTGCCTCCTTTTTCAGTAGTTGTATTAACGCTTAAATAATCAGTTTGAAACAAGTCGTCAATAAAATATTTTTTTTACTTGTACTGGCATCAGCACTGTCTTCCTGCAAAAAGAACAAAGGTGGTGGAGAAGATCCTCCGTATGTGCCACCTGTAGTTCCTGCATTTGATATCAATTCAATTAACGATACGTATGCTGCGCTGGCTCCTTTTGCCAATTATCTTAAATGGGGTTCGCATAATGTACACGACCCGGCAATCATTAAAGTAAATGACTACTATTATTCTTACAGTACCGATGTTGGATATGGTATTGATGTAAGAGCAGGCTTACAGATCAGAAAATCAAAAGACCTTGTAGAATGGAGTTATGTTGGCTGGGTATTCAACAGCTTACCAACACTTGGATCAGGTTTTATTTCACAAGGTGGAGGCACAGCGTTTAATTCATTATGGGCACCCTGCATTGTGAAAGTTGGCAGTGAGTTCCGTCTTTATTATTCTTTATCCTGTTCATTGCCAAGATTGAGTGTTATTGGATTGGCAACATCCACTTCACCTGAAGGCCCATGGACAGAAAAAGGGCTGGTGGTAACATCTAAAAATGATAACAGTGTACAAACAAATGCAATTGATCCTTCTGTTTGTATTACACCGGCCGGTGAACACTGGATGGTATATGGGTCGGCCTGGGATGGAATTTATTCGTTGAAGTTAGATCCTTCAACAGGTTTTGCTTCCAGTGCCGGCGACAAAGGAAAACGTATTGCTAACAGAGGTTTTACTGCCGGGAAATATAATGGGAATATTGAAGGGGCTGATCTTATCTACAATTCTCAACTCAATAAATATTATTTGTTTATAGCTTATGACTGGTTACAAACAAAATATAATGTGCGTGTAATGAAGGGGGATAAACCCGATGGACCTTTTTATGATTTCAACGGTGTTGATGCCAATACAAATATTGATCATGGTCCAATGATTATTGCACCCTATAAATTTTCAGGCCATAGCGGATGGCAGGGTGTAGCACATTCCTCAACTTTCAGTGATGGTAACGGACAGTATTTCATTGCCCACCAGGGAAGACCGGGAGCTGATAGCTATTATATGAACATGCATGTACGCAAATTATTCTGGACGGCAGAAGGCTGGCCTGTTGCCTCACCTGAACGTTATGCATGGGAAAAAGATTCATTAATTTCTCAAACTGATATTGCAGGCGATTGGGAACAGATCGTTTTGGGATATAATATTGTACCCGGCTATTCAGTTGAGCAAACCTCTCCTGATTTCCAAAACTCTGTTAACTTAACCATTGCTGCAAACGGAACACTGAATGGAAGCAGTTCCAATACATGGACTTACAATGCACCATGGCTTGAACTAAAATGGGCAAATGGTTTTACTGACAAAGTATTTGTGCAGAAGGGAAGAGATTGGGAAAATAGAAAGAACACAATTATCTTTTCCGGGTTAAATAACCTGGGAACGGCTATCTGGGGAAAGAAAAAATAAGGAATTAAAGATGGTACAACCTGTACAGGATTCTACAGGATAACCAAACAGCAAAACTTAAATAAATTGAGTCGTTTTATGAAACTGAATAAGTCTATTCTTGCCATTTCTGCACTAACGATGCTTGTTGCTTCTTCTTTCGGTCAGCCAAAAAGGGTGTTGACTGTAAAAGCAAATCAACCAGTAGCTGATATTCAGCCAACCATGTGGGGAGTTTTTTTTGAAGACATTAACCTTGGTGCAGATGGAGGTATTTATGCTGAACTGATCAAAAACCGTTCTTTTGAATTCTTTAAACCGCTGATGGGTTGGAAAGTGGAACAGAAGCCATTTGTTGAAGGAGCAGTAACGGTTCAGAACAGACCTGACAATATTTCCAATCCCAGATTCCTCCGTATAATATTAAATAATGCAGTACAGGGAAACCTGAGCATGACAAATGAGGGCTTTCGTGGAATGGGTATTAAAAAAGATCTGCGTTATGATTTTTCTTTTATGTACCGCACCTCTTCAGCTGGAATAAAACTGCATGTTGAATTACTCAATGCAAAGAACGAAATCATTGGTTCAACAGTAACAGAAGTTGCATCAACAGTAAATAACTGGAAAAAACAGGCAGTAAGTTTTAATGCAACGGCAACAGAATTAAAAGGTCAGTTCAGGATATGGTTTGAAGGAACAGGAACAATTGATATGGATATAGTTTCACTGTTTCCTTCCGATACATGGAAAGGCAGGCCCGGCGGTATGCGTGCTGATATGATCCAGATGCTGGCCGATATGAAACCCGGCTTTGTACGTTTTCCCGGCGGTTGCATAGTAGAAGGCTTTGATCTGTCGAACCGTTATCAATGGAAAAAAACAATTGGCCCTGTTGAAGAACGCCAGCTCATCATAAACCGCTGGAACATTGAATTTGCACATCGACCCACACCTGATTATTTTCAAACATTCGGTTTAGGTTTCTTTGAATACTTTCAGCTGGCTGAAGATATTGGTGCAGAAGCATTGCCCATTCTAAACTGCGGTATGGCCTGTCAGTTTAACTCAGCTGAACTGGTTCCCCTTGATCAACTCGATCCTTATGTACAGGATGCATTGGACTTAATTGAATTTGCCAATGGAAATGTAACAACAGCATGGGGAAAGAAAAGAGCGGATATGGGACATGCAGCTCCATTTAATTTAAAGTTTCTTGGTGTGGGTAACGAAAACTGGGGCCCGCAATATATTGAGCGTTTGAAAATTTTTCAGAAAGCAATCAAAGAAAAATATCCAGCTATCAAACTGGTTACAAGCTCAGGTACTGATCCTGATGGTGCCCGTTTTGATTTGCTCAATACTGAATTAAGGAACATGAATGCGGATATTATTGATGAACATTATTATCGCCGCCCTGAATGGTTTTTGCAGAATACAAGACGTTATGATAATTATCCACGCAATGGATCTAAAATATTTGCAGGTGAATATGCTGCACAAAGCGACAGAACAGTAAGCGTTAACAACAGGAACACCTGGTTAACTGCCATAAGTGAAGCTGCGTTTATGACCGGTTTAGAAAGGAATGCAGGTGTTGTAAGCATGGCTTCTTATGCTCCTCTATTTGCACATATTGACGGCTGGCAGTGGACTCCAGATTTAATTTGGGTGGATAATCTCCGTTCTTATGGCACACCTGATTATTATGTACAGAAATTATTTTCACTGAACAAAGGTTCAAAAGTAGTTCCAATTACACTCAACAATGATGTGGTTGCAGGACAGGATAGTTTGTATGCATCAGCAGTAATTGATGCAGCAACAAATGAAGTGGTGATTAAAATTGTGAATGCATCCGGCATTCAGCAAACAAGTGTATTATCCATTGAAGGAGTAAAAAAACTTGCGACCGTTGGTAAGTTAACGGTGATGCAGAGTACTGATCTCAATCAGGTTAACTCCTTTGATCAGCCGTTGGTTATTTCACCCAAAGAATCTACCATTGCCGTAAAAAGTAAAAAGTTTGAATATACAGCAGCACCTTATTCTTTCACTGTATTAAGAATAAAAATGCTGTAGCAGAATTTGATGAGAAGTTTATTGACGATAGGATTTGCAGTGAGTATGTTATTGGCTTCGGCTCAGGGAAGACCTGATTCTGTGGGCACTGTAAAACCATCCCGTCAAACTTCCGTTCATGATCCTGTCATGATCAAAGAAGGAAATACGTATTACCTGTTCTGTACAGGTATCGGTATTTCTGTTTTCACCTCAACCGATTTAAAGAACTGGAAGAAAGAAAAACCTGTTTTCACTGCTGCACCAAAATGGGCAGTGGAAGCTGTGCCGGGTTTCAGAGGTCATATCTGGGCACCTGATATCAGCTTTCACAATGGAAAGTATTATCTCTATTATGCGGTATCTGCATTTGGGAAAAATACATCCTGTATTGGTGTGGCAGTAAACAAAACATTAGATGCATCCTCTCCCGATTATAAATGGGAAGAGCAGGGTAAGGTTATTCAATCTGTTCCCGGCAGGGATATGTGGAATGCCATTGATGCCAATCTCATCTTTGATGAAAACAATATTCCCTGGCTTAGTTTTGGATCTTTCTGGAATGGAATTAAACTGGTAAAACTGAACAGTGATTTGAAATCCGTTGCTGAACCACAGGAATGGCACACTGTTGCAAGCCGGCCAAGAAGTTTTACAAAAGCTGATACCTCAGCTGGCGATGCTGCCATTGAAGCTCCTTTTATCTTTAAAAAAGGCGAATACTATTACCTGTTTGTTTCCTGGGATTATTGCTGCCGGGCAGAAAAAAGTGATTACAAAGTGGTAGTGGGGAGAAGTAAAAAAGTAACAGGCCCATACCTTGATAAAAATTCAGTATCTATGGCTCTGAATGGAGGAACATTGATTGTGCAGGGCGACAGTAAAGAGTGGTTTGGCGCAGGTCATAACTCTGTTTATAATTTTGATGGAAAGGATTATATCATTTATCATGGATATGATGCATTTGATAAGGGAAGATCAAAACTTCTTATCAATGAACTGGAATGGGATAATGAAGGATGGCCACATATAAGAACACAATAATCAAAAAACGAAAGCAACACATCAAATATGAAAAGTTTAAAAAAGATGACAATGATTACACTGATGGCAACAACAGCATTTGCAGCCTGTAACACAGGCGATGAAAAAAAAGAAGAAGCTGTGAATAAAAAAGTTTCACAGATTTCCTGGGGCCAAGCAGACGGTAAGCCGGTGAACTTATATACTTTAACCAACAGTAATGGAGTTGAAGTAAAGATTACCAACTACGGTGGTACAGTTACATCATGGGTTACACCCGATAAGAATGGTAAAAAAAGCAGTGTGGTTCTCGGCTTCGACAGTTTGAGCGGATATCTTGCCAAGCCTCCTTTTTTTGGAGCGCTCATTGGCCGTTATGGTAACCGCATTGCAAAAGGCACATTTAAAATTGATACAGCTACCTATAAATTAGCAATCAATAATGGTGAAAATCATTTGCATGGCGGAGATAAAGGTTACGATAAAGTAGTTTGGGATGCAACGCCTGCAGACAGCACAGCTTCCTTAACACTAACCTACCTGAGTAAAGATGGAGAAGAAGGTTACCCCGGTAATTTAAAGATCAGTGTTGTGTATACATTAACAGATGATAACGAACTGCTGATTGATTATTCAGCTGAAACTGATAAAACAACAGTTGTGAATTTAACCAATCACAGTTATTTCAATTTAACAGGTAATGTCAGCAATACAATTCTTGATCATCAGTTACAGGTAAATGCTGATAAGTACACTCCGGTTGATGCAGGCTTAATTCCTACCGGTGAATTAAAAGATGTAAAAGGAACTCCGTTTGATTTCTTACAACCGCATAAAATTGGTGAACGTATTGCAGCAGTAGAAGGTGGTTATGATCACAACTTTGTGTTGACACGTAAAGTAAGCGATCTCGAACTGGTTGCCACTTTAACGGATTCAATCAGCGGAAGAAAATTGGAAGTGTTTACAACTGAACCCGGCTTACAGTTTTACTCCGGTAATTTCCTGGATGGTACATTCAAAACAACTGATGGTAAAGCAATTCAAATTCATACAGCACTTTGCCTGGAAACACAGCACTTTCCTGATTCTCCTAATCAGCCATCCTTTCCTTCCACACTGTTAAAACCGGGAGAGAAGTATCACACCGTTACAAAGTATAAAGTGTCAGTGAATTAATTATATTATTTGTTGAAAGAAAAAATATCAAATGGAATTACAGGAATTAAAAACTACAGCATCGCAGATACGCCGTGATATCGTTCGTATGGTGCATGCATGTCAATCGGGTCACCCCGGCGGCTCACTAGGTTGTACAGATTTAGTAACAGCCCTTTATTTTAATGTGATGAAGATTAATGAAAAGAAAGGCAGTGATGGCTTTCTGCAATTTTCACGTGAAGGCGCAGGAGAAGATCTGTTCTTCTTATCGAACGGGCATATCTCTCCGTTATTTTATTCTGTGCTTGCAAGACGTGGATACTTCCCCGTAAGTGAACTTGCTACATTCCGTAAAATCAATTCACGTTTGCAGGGACATCCTGCAACACATGAACATCTTCCAGGTATCCGTGTTGCATCCGGTTCATTAGGACAGGGACTTTCTGTTGCATCAGGTACAGCTTATGCCAAAAAACTGAAAAAAGATGACAGTACTGTTTTTGTGTTGATGGGTGATGGTGAGCAGCAGGAAGGACAGGTGTGGGAAGCAGTGCAATTTGCACCCCATTATAAATTAGATAATCTGATTGCTATTGTTGACTGGAACAAACAGCAGATTGACGGACCAACTGATAAGGTAATGAACAACCGTGACATCAAAGCCAAGTATGAAGCATTTGGCTGGGCCACTGTTGACCTGGCTGATGGAAATGATCTGCAGCAGGTGCTGGATGCAATTGTAAAAGCAAAACAATTAAGAGGGCAGGAAAAACCAATTGTGATTTTAATGAAATCAGAAATGGGTGCCGGTGTTGATTTTATGATGCACACTCATAAGTGGCATGGAACTGCACCGAATGATGAACAGCTTGCAAAAGCACTGGAACAACTGCCTGAAACACTGGGCGATTATTAAAACTTGAAGAACAAAAATCAGAATGAAAAAATACACATTCACTGAAAAGAAAGATACCCGTTCCGGTTTTGGCGCCGGTATGGCAGAGTTGGGAAAATCAAATCCCAATGTGGTAGCACTTTGTGCCGACTTAGTTGCCTCTTTAAAATTAGATGCATTTATAAAAGATAATCCTGAACGGTTTATACAATGCGGTATTGCAGAAGCAAACATGATTGGTGTTGCTGCAGGTCTAGCTATCTCCGGTTATATTCCTTACGCTACAACATTTGCGAACTTCGGATCAGGCAGAGTTTATGATCAGATCCGTCAGAGTGTAGCTTATTCAGGTACCAATGTAAAAATTGCTGTATCACATGCAGGATTAACATTGGGTGAAGATGGTGCAACTCACCAGATCCTTGAGGACTTAGCCATGATGCGTGCAATGCCTGAAATGACAGTGATAAATCCCTGCGATTACAATCAGACAAAAGCTGCAACGATTGCAGTTGCTGATTTTGAAGGACCGGTTTACTTACGTTTTGGCCGTCCGGTTGTTCCTGTGTTTACCGATGCTGTTCAGAAATTTGAAATTGGTAAAGCATGGATGGTGAATGAAGGAAAAGATGTAAGCATTATTGCAACAGGCCACCTGGTATGGGAAGCAATTCTTGCCGGTGAGATCTTAGAAAAAGAAGGTATTGATGCAGAGATCATCAACATACATACCATCAAGCCACTTGATGAAGAGGCGATTCTGAAATCAGCAGCAAAAACAAAATGTGTTGTTACTGCAGAAGAGCATCAGTTGAATGGAGGATTGGGCGATGCAGTTTGTCAACTGTTGAGCCGTAACACTCCAACACCTGTTGAAATGATTGGTGTAAACAATTCATTTGGTGAAAGCGGAACACCTGCTCAGCTGATGGAGAAATATGGATTGAATGCAGCAAGCATTGTTGAGAAGGTGAAGAAGGTAATGAGCAGAAAATAAAGCCCCCTTTAAACCGATAGCTATGGGCTCCCCCGAAGGGAGAAAACAAGAAGGGTACAAAATTTTGAATAGTTATGAGTAACGAAGCATCTTATGTGATTGGCGTTGATTACGGATCAGATTCCGTAAGAACTATCATCGTTAATGCAGCAAATGGTAATGAACTGGCTTCTTCCGTGTTTTATTATCCAAGATGGAAAGAACAGTTGTACTGTAACATGAATGAAAACCAGTTCAGACAACATCCGTTGGATTATGTAGAAGGATTGGAAGCAACGATTAAAGAATGCGTGGCAAAAGTTGGTCCTGCAGTAGCAGCCAATATCAAAGCACTGTCGGTTGATACAACCGGTTCAACACCTGTAGCTGTTGATAAAACAGGTACGCCATTGTCTTTGTTGCCGGGCTTTGAAAATAATCCCAACGCCATGTTTGTGTTGTGGAAAGATCATACAGGAGTTGGAGAGGCAGCAGAGATCAATGCACATGCAGAAAAATTTGATACAAATTATTTACAGTTTGTTGGTGGAATTTATTCATCAGAATGGTTCTGGGCAAAACTGCTGCATGTATTGCGTGCTGATGAAAAAGTAAGAAATAATATTTATTCGTTTGTTGAACATTGCGATTGGATTCCATTCTTATTGTCAGGTGGAACTGATGTGCATGCCATGAAACGTGGCGTATGTTCTGCAGGTCATAAAATATTATGGGCAAAAGAATGGGGCGGACTTCCTCCTAATGAATTCTTTGCTTCATTAGATTCTGTTCTTGATGGATTTACTGATCACTTATTTAAAGACACTTTTGCAGCTGATGAATCAGTTGGTACTATTACAAAAGAATGGGCAGCCCGTTTAGGTTTACCTGAAACAACGGTAATTGGTGTTGGTGCTTATGATGCACATATGGGTGCAGTGGGCGGACAGATTGAACCATATTATCTAAGTAAGGTAATGGGAACTTCTACCTGCGATATGATGGTAGCTCCTGTAAAAGATGTGGAAGGAAAATTAATCAAAGGAATTTGCGGACAGGTTCCAGGTTCTGTTATTCCCGGTATGATTGGACTGGAAGCTGGTCAGTCAGCATTTGGAGATGCCTATGCATGGTACAAGCGTTTACTCACATGGCCATTGCAACAGATCCTTTCAAAATCAATACTCATTGATGAAGCGACAAAAAATAAACTCATTAAAGAAACTGAAGAGGCCATCATTCCGGCATTAAGTAAACAAGCTGAACTGTTGGAAATAGACGAGCACAGTGAACTGGCAGTCGATTGGTTTAATGGAAGAAGAACACCTGATGCCAATCAATTACTCACAGCTTCTATTACCGGGCTTGATTTGGGAAGTGATGCAGTACGTATGTTCAGGGCAGTTGTTGAATCAACCTGTTTTGGTGCAAAAGCAATTGTTGAACGTTTTGTTGAACAGGGTATTCCCGTAAAAGGACTGATTGGATTAGGTGGCGTAGCAAAAAAATCTCCCTTCATTATGCAGATGATGGCTGATGTAATGAATATGCCGATCAAGATTCATAAGTCAGAACAAACCTGTGCATTGGGTGCAGCGATGTTTGCTGCAACCGTTGGTGGTGTTTACAGTAAAGTGGAAGATGCCATGAAAGCAATGGGTCAGGGATTTGATGCTGAGTATCATCCTAATCCTAAACTGGTTGCTGTTTATCAAAAACGGTTTGAAAAATACAAAGAGGTTGGAGCGTTCATGGAAGAACAAACAAAAGAAAAATTAGCGGCAGAATCTTTAACAGCATAAAGAAATATGAATCAGTATAAACGTATACAGGAAGAAGCTTACGAAGCAAACATGGATCTGCCCAAACTCGGGCTCGTGTTATTTACATTCGGTAATGTAAGTGCGGTAGACAGAGATTTGAGTGTATTTGCCATTAAGCCGAGTGGTGTTCCTTACGAAGATTTATCACCCGATAAAATGGTGATTGTTGATTTTGATGGCAATACTGTTCAGGGTTCACTTCGTCCTTCATCTGATACAAAGACACATGCTGTGTTATATAAACATTGGGAAAAAATTGGAGGCATTGTACATACACATTCAACTTATGCAACTGCATGGGCACAATCGCAGAGAGATATTCCCATCTTCGGCACAACACATGCTGATTACAATACAGTTGATATTCCCTGTGCAGCGCCAATGAATGATGAAATGATCAAAGGAAATTATGAATATGAAACCGGTTTCCAGATCATGAATTGTTTTAAAGAAAAAGGATTGAGTTATGAAGAAGTGGAAATGATTTTGGTTGGTAATCATGCACCATTTACCTGGGGTAAAAATGCACGTAAAGCGGTTCATAACAGTGCAGTGCTGGAATTTATTGCACAAACAGCTTTGTTTACTGAGCAAATCAATCTATCAGCACCAAGATTGAAAGAATCAATCAAACGGAAACACTGGGAACGTAAACACGGACCAGACAGTTATTATGGTCAATAAATTATTAGCCTTGTCCTTTAGGGCAGGGGCAATAATTAGAATGATAAAAGAGCTTTAGCCCAAAGGTTGAGGTGGGCTGAAGCCCGGAATCAAAATTATTAATCCTCCGGCCTGAAGGTCGGAGCAAGTAATCAGAAATGAGAACAAACTAATAATGAAAGAAATATTTTTTATAATTGCCTGTATAACCTGTTCTTACTCATCCGCACAACAAAAGGATTATCCATATACAGCAGTTCCATTTACCAATGTTCATCTCTCAGATAATTTCTGGTTACCCCGTATCAAAGTCAATCACAACATTACTATTCCTGCTTCATTTGAACGATGTGAACGTACAGGAAGAGTGAAGAATTTTGAAATGGCTGCAACGCAGAGTGGAAAGTTTTGTACCATTTTTCCGTTTGATGATACAGATATTTATAAAACCATTGAAGGCGCATCATTTTCACTCAGTTTGTTTCCTGATAAAAAATTAGAAACCTACATTGATTCGCTGATTGATAAGGTAGCGAAAGCACAGGAACCGGATGGTTATTTGTATACAGCAAGAACTATTGATCCATTGCATCCCCACGCATGGGCAGGCATGAAGCGTTGGGAAAAAGAAAGGGAGCTCAGTCATGAACTTTATAATTCAGGACATTTATATGAAGCAGCAGCGGCACATTTTGCAGCAACAGGAAAAAGAAACCTGCTGAACATTGCATTAAAGAATGCCGATTTAGTTTGTTCTGTTTTTGGCAAGGATAAGCTGCATGTGGCGCCAGGTCATCAGGTAGTTGAAATGGGCCTGGTGAAATTATTCCGTATTACAGGAAAGCAGGAGTATTTGTCAACAGCAAAATATTTTATTGAAGAACGTGGTCATTTCAATGGTTACGATGCTAAGAGCAAAGATCCATGGAAGAGTGGAGCTTACTGGCAGGATCATATTCCTGTAGTTGATCAGCGGGAAGCAATTGGTCATGCTGTTCGTGCAGGTTACCTGTATGCTGCAGTTGCTGATGTGGCTGCTTTAACAGGTGATGAAGCAATGCTGAAAGCAATTGACAGCATCTGGACAAATATGGTGACGAAGAAAATTTATGTGCAGGGTGGTGCAGGAGCAGTTGGTTCAGGCGAACGTTATGGAGATAATTATGAATTGCCTAATGCAACTGCGTATAACGAAACCTGTGCAGCTATTTCCAATGTGTATTGGAATCAAAGGATGTTTCAATTGCATGGTGATTCAAAATATATTGATGTACTTGAAAAGATATTATACAATGGTTTAATCTCAGGTGTTGGATTAGATGGTAAATCTTTTTTCTACACCAATGCAATGCAGGTGAAAAATAATTTTCATCATAACAGTTTGGAACCTGAACGTGCCGGCTGGTTTGATTGTTCCTGTTGTCCAACCAACATGACAAGACTTCTTCCTTCTCTTCCCGGCTATATGTATGCGCAGAAAGGCAAGGATGTATTTGTAAATCTGTTCATCAACAGTAATTCATCATTGAATGTAGATGGAAAGGCAGTAGAACTTGTACAGCAAAATAATTATCCATGGAATGGTGATCTGAAGTTTATTGTATCACCAAAGAAAGGAGTATTGCCTTTTACCTTGAAAGTACGTATTCCCGGATGGGCAAAGAATGTAGCTATCCCGTCTGACCTCTACACTTTTCAAACTGCTTCTTCATCAACTGCTATTATAACTGTCAATGGCGAAGCAGTACCGTATGAAATGGCCAATGGCTATGCAGTACTGAACAGGAGCTGGAAAAAGAATGATGTTGTGGAAGTGAAATTACCAATGGAGGTTCGCCGTGTAACAGCCAATGAAAAAGTAAAAGATGATATTGGAAAAGTGGCTTTGCAGCGTGGCCCTTTAATGTATTGTGCAGAATGGCCTGATAATAATGGCCGTACATCCAATATTATTTTACCTGCATCAACTGTATTTACAACAGAATATCAGCCTTCATTGCTCAATGGGGTAATGCTGTTGAAAGCAGATGTAAACGCACTCATGATAAAAGATGACCGGGTGAATACAGTAAAACAATCCTTTGTTGCTATTCCCTATTATGCATGGGCCAACAGGGGTAAGGGAGAAATGATGCTGTGGTTTCCTGAAAAAATTAAAGACTTAGACATTATTACGAAATAAGAAAGCAAACAATCAATTGAACACTAATATCTATTTACAATGAAATCGTTAAAAGAACTTGAAGTATGGTTTGTCACCGGCAGCCAGGATTTGTATGGTGAGGAAACACTGAAGCAGGTGGCCATCCATTCGCAACAGATTGCAGCATCATTAAACAGTGCAGCAGTAATACCTGTATCAGTTGTATTTAAACCAACTGTAAAATCGCCTGAAGAAATTTATGCTGTATGTGCAGAAGCAAACGCATCAGCAAAATGTATCGGCATCATTACATGGATGCATACATTTTCTCCGGCTAAAATGTGGATCAGAGGTTTGAGCATTCTCAACAAACCATTGCTTCATCTCCATACACAATTCAACCGTGACATTCCATGGGGTGAAATTGACATGGATTTTATGAACCTCAACCAGAGTGCACATGGCGACAGAGAATTCGGACATATCATGAGCCGTCTTCGTTTAAAAAGAAAAGTGGTGGTTGGTCACTGGCAGGATCCGAATGTGCTTGACCGAATCAATGCATGGACAAGAGCAGCTGCAGGTTGGAACGACTGGCAGGGAGCAAGATTTGTCCGCTTCGGTGATAACATGCGTTATGTAGCAGTAACGGATGGCGATAAAGTAGAAGCAGAAAGAGTGTTTGGTTATAGTGTAAATACACATGGTATTGGAGATCTTGTAAAAGTGATTAATGAAGTAAGTGATGCCGATGTTGAAAAATTAATTGCTGAATATAATGAGCAGTACAATGTTGTTGGCAGTCTGAAGAAAGGCGGCGCACAGCATCAGTCGCTGATTGACGCAGCTAAAATTGAACTGGGATTAAAATATTTTCTTGAAACAGGTAATTACAAAGGTTACACCGATACGTTTGAAGATTTGCATGGCATGAAACAATTGCCTGGCATCGGTTCACAGCGAATGATGAGTCATGGTTATGGTTTTGGAGGTGAGGGTGACTGGAAAACATCTGCATTGGTACGGGCTATGAAAGTAATGGGTACAGGTTTGAATGGCGGTAACAGTTTCATGGAAGATTATACCTATCATTTTGATCCTGCGAATCCGTTGGTGCTGGGTTCACATATGCTGGAAATTTGCCCAAGTATTGCTGATGGAACAGCGAACTGCGAAATTCATCCGTTAGGAATTGGTGGCAAAGAAGATCCTGTACGTTTGGTATTTAATTCAGCTGCAGGCCCCGCATTGAATGCATCTGTTGTTGATATGGGTAACCGCTTCCGTTTACTTGTAAATGAAGTGGAAGCCGTTGCACCGGTTGCTGATTTACCAAAGCTTCCTGTTGCAAGGGTGCTGTGGAAACCATATCCAAATATGAATGATGGTTGTGCTGCATGGATTTTAGCGGGTGGCGCACATCATACCTGTTACAGTCAGAATCTTTCCTCTGAACATATGGAAGATTTTGCTGAGATGGCGGGAATTGAATATGTACGCATTGGTAAAAAAACCGATCTGTATCAATTCAAAAATGAACTTCGCTGGAGTGAAGTATATTACAGGTAATTAATTTTATCTCTAAACATTTATTGCTTTATATTTAAAAAATAACTACAACATTCAAAATTTCTGTACATGGATAAAAACCTTGCTTTTGCGGACTACATGGTATTTATTGTTTACTTTATTATTGTAGCCGTTTACGGATATGCTATTTACCATAAGCGAAAGAAAAATGAACACGATGCCAAAGCCTATTTCCTTGCAGAAGGAACGCTTACCTGGTGGGCCATCGGTGCTTCATTAATCGCTTCTAATATTTCTGCAGAGCAATTTATTGGCATGAGTGGTGAAGGCTTCTTTTTAGGTATTGCTGTTGCAGCCTACGAATGGATTGCCGCTATAGCACTGATCATTATTGCTGTCTGGTTTATTCCCGTTTACCTCAAGAACAAGATTTACACCATGCCTCAGTTTTTAAAAACGAGGTATAATGAATCAACGGCGTTGATCATGGCGGTATTTTGGTTGTTCCTCTATGTGTTTGTAAACCTCACATCTATTTTGTATCTCGGTGCTGTTGCTATCAATGGTATTGCCGGTGGTGGCTACCTGCATGTGATCATGGTAGGTCTTGCCATCTTTGCTTTGCTGATTTCGCTTGGTGGTATGAAAGTAGTTGCCTATACAGACGTAATACAGGTAGCAGTACTGATCATTGGTGGTTTAGTAACAACCTATATTGCTTTAACAACTGTTGGTGAATATTTCGGAGTTGGACAGGATGCAATAGCAGGGTTTAAAGTTTTACTAAGAGAAGCTCCTGAACATTTTAAGATGATTATTCCAAAGCCAACTGCGGCCTCATCTCAAAATGATATAGATAAGTATATTACTTTCCCCGGTGTGCTTTCTTACCTCGCAGGTATCTGGATTATTAATCTGAACTATTGGGGATGTAACCAATATATTACACAAAGGGCTCTTGGTGCTGACTTGCAAACTGCACGTACCGGGATTTTGTTTGCAGGGTTTATGAAATTGTTGATGCCCCTGATTGTAATGTTACCGGGTATTGCAGCATTTGTATTATATAAAGGAGGACATCTTCCACAGTTGATTGGTGGTAAAGACGGAGCTTATTCAGCAGTGCTCACTTTCTTACCTACAGGATTAAAAGGTTTATCTGTTGCGGCATTAACAGCTGCTATCGTAGCATCGCTTGCAGGTAAAGTAAACAGTATCTCCACTATTTATACATTGGATATTCATAAAAAGTATATTCAAAAGGAAGCAAGCGAAAGATCGCAGGTTTATGTGGGAAGGTTTGCTGTATTTGCAGCTATGATACTGGCCGTATTGTTTACATGGAACGATGTATTGGGTATTGGTGGTAAAGGTGGCTTTACATTCATCCAGCAGTATACCGGCTATATAAGTCCGGGTGTATTTGCGATGTTTATCCTTGGTATGTTCTGGAAAAGAACGACAGGAGCAGCTGCTATTGCAGGTCTGATAACAGGTTTTGTATTGTCAGTATTGTTCAATGAATTTGCACCGCAATTGTTTGGCAATGAAACTTTCTTATATACAGCATACCATACATTGAAAGACGGGAAAGACATATATGTAATTCCGTTTCATATCTGTATGGGACTGTCATTCATGTTTACTATGATTGTAATGGTACTGATAAGTCTTGCAGGACCAAAAGTTAATCCAAAAGCATTCTTATTGGATAAGGAAATGTTTAAGCTGAAGCCATCAACAATAGTACTGATTGTGCTTACCTTAGTCATTATTGCTGCCTTGTATGTGAAATTCTGGTAAAACAGATAAGCGTTTTAAGCTTTAAAATAAACGATCGCCCATGTAATAGACTTTGTTGATTTGCATGGGCGATTGTATTTAATCAGAGAATAGAATAAATTGAATAATGAATAAAAAAGCTTTTTTGTTTGATTTGAACGGAACAATGATTGATGATATGCCGTATCATATCAAAGCCTGGCACAGGATATTGAATGAACTGGGCGCTAATCTTTCACTGGAACGGATGAAAGAAGAATGCTATGGTAAAAATGACGAATTAATTATACGGATGTTCCCAGGTAGGTTTACAGCAGAACAAATAAAAGAGATGAGTTTTGAAAAAGAACGGCAATACCAATTGCAGTATAAACCCCATCTGGCTTTGCTGCCCGGGCTGAATGATTTTTTTAACCGGGCAAACAAACAGGGTATTCAAATGGCTATCGGCTCTGCAGCTATTATGTTCAACATTGATTTTGTGCTTGACAATCTTTCTATCCGTTCTTACTTTGATGCAATTGTAAGTGCAGATGAAGTGAAGGTTAGTAAGCCTGATCCCGAAACTTATTTGTCCTGTTCTTCATTGCTGCAAATTGAACCTGCTGATTGTATTGTTTTTGAAGATGCACCGAAGGGAGTGGAATCAGCATTATTGGGAGGCATGAAAGCCGTGGTTCTTACAACAATGCATGAGGCTCATGAGTTTGATGCATACAGTAATGTACTGATGTGTGTAAAAGATTATACTGATCAAAAACTGGAGTCATTATTTGTGTAACTGGCTTAAAGTCTGTTTGTCTCACGAAAGCACCGTTTTGAAGTACTTTGCCAAACGATAAAATAATCCATCAGTTCAGTAATACCTGCCATTGACAGCCTGTTTATACAGTTCTATTTTTAGCTTTCAATAGCTGTGTTGCAGGCTTCAGAGTTATAGCGGCATTGCCGGCGCAGGTGACAGCAGGATGCCTGATTTTGTCTGAATTCTATATTTACAGCCATGCTTAAACAGGTTTAGTTTACGGATCGAATGCTATTAAAAAAATGAACGATTGAACTTCCATTACATGAAAATATTCTCCTCACCTTTGTTGTTACTGGAGATTGAAGCTCTAGTTTATTTGCATGTAAGCAATACAGCAAATTGTAAGACATCTGTAAAGAAAGCTGTCTTTACCCTGTCTTCATCTTTTCATCCAGTAAAAGAAATTATATGAAAGCATTACTGTGTCAGCAACCGGGTACGTTTGAGTATATCAAAAAAGATCCACCCGAAATTCAGGCTGGAAGGGCAATCTTAAAAGTGAAACGTATTGGTATTTGCGGAACTGATCTGCATGCATACGAAGGCACACAGCCATACTTTGTTTATCCACGCATACTCGGACATGAATTAGGTTGTGAAATTATACAGGTTGATTCTTCTACAGGTTTTGAAGTGGGTGAAAAAGTAACACTCATCCCTTATTTTCATTGCGGTGAATGTATTGCCTGCCGTAACGGTCTTCCCAATTGTTGCGCAGCCATCAATGTATTTGGTGTGCATGTAGACGGTGGTATGATGGAATTTATTTCTGTTCCCGTTTCTGCATTGCTGCATGGTGGCGATATGAGTTTTGATGAACTGGCATTGGTAGAACCATTGGCAATTGGCGCACATGGCATCAGAAGGGCGGGAGTAATGCCGGGTGAATTTGTTTTAGTAGTGGGTGCCGGACCAATTGGTTTGGGTGTAATGGAATTTGCACGCATTGCAGGTGGTCGTGTTATTGCCATGGATGTAAATAATACCCGCCTTCAATTTTGCAGGGATAAATTGAAAGTGGAACATACCATTAATCCATCAGAGGAAGATGTATTGCAGAAACTGAAAGAAATTACCAATAACGATATGCCCACTGTAATAGTGGATGCATCGGGAAATCAGAAAGCAATCAACAGTGCTTTTTTGTACATGGCACATGGAGCAAGATATGTGCTGGTTGGTTTACAGAAGGGTGAGTTAATCGTCAGCCACCCTGAATTTCACAAACGGGAAGCAACATTAATGAGCAGACGTAATGCAACAACAGAGGATTTTGATTTTGTGATGAGCTGCATGAGAAAGAAACTGGTTGATCCTGCCACTTATATCACACACCGTGTAAAGTTTGATGAAGTGAAAGCCAATTTCGAAAGCTGGCTTAACCCGGCCAATGGAGTGATCAAAGCGATGGTGGAAGTATAGTGTAGGTAAATGAAAAAATTGCCTTTCTGAAGTACAGATTTTGTTGCTGATGAGGTATCTTTCGTCAGCAGAAATAAGGCTTGTGCAGAAAGGCAGGGATTTGATAAACAGAGAACAGATATCATTTCATTGTTGAAGACTAAATAGAATCATTCATGTTTCAGTTACATCAAAAAACAGCAATTATAACAGGTGGTGGAAGCGGCATCGGCCGTGCAATTGCTAAACTCTTTGCAAAGCAGGGGGCAACGGTTTATATTTTTGATATTGATGAAAAAGGATCACAGCAAACCGTTGATGAAATTACTGCAGCAAATGGTTCTGCAAAAAGCATTCTTTTAAATATTTCAGATCAGCAGCAGGTAAAAGATGCAGTACAACATGTTGTGAAAGAACAGAACACTATCGATCTTTTAGTGAACAATGCTGGTGTGGCACATATAGGAACTGCCGACAGTACAACAGAAGAAGATTTTACCCGCCTTTTCAATATCAACGTAAAGGGCGTGTACAATTGTTTACATGAAGTAATACCGGTGATGAAGGAAAAGCATAAAGGTGTTATCCTTAATATGTGTTCTATTGCCGCATCAGTTGGCATTACAGACCGTTTTGCCTACAGCATGAGCAAAGGTGCCGTGTTAGGAATGACTTTATCTGCGGCACGGGATTGCCTTTCAAGCAATATCCGTTGCAATTGTATTTCACCTGCAAGAGTGTTAACGCCATTTGTAGAAGGGTTCATTGCAAAAAATTATCCCGGAAAGGAAGAGGAGGTTTTTGAAAAATTATCAAAGAGTCAGCCGATAGGCAGAATGGGCACAACAGAAGAAGTGGCTCACCTGGCCTTGTATTTGTGCAGTGATGAAGCCGGGTTTATTACAGGTTGTGATTACCCGATTGACGGAGGCTTTATTAAATTGAATAACTAATTAAAAAATAAAACAGTACAGATGAAATTGATTCGTTTTGGAGAAGCAGGAAAAGAAAAACCGGGTGTAATCTTAAGTAACAAATGTTACGATGTATCAGCATGGGTTACTGATTATGATGAAGCTTTTTTTGAAAATGATGGCTTGAAAAAATTGGAAAAACTTGTAGCAACAACAACCTTGCCTGTTGTAGATGTAACCCGTTATGGTTGTCCGTTAAAGCGTCCTTCAAAAATTGTTTGTATTGGGTTGAACTACAGCGATCATGCCAAGGAAACAGGAGCAACGCTTCCTGCTGAACCGGTCATCTTTTTTAAATCAACAACAGCGATCATTGGCCCAAATGATGAAGTGATGATTCCACGGGATTCTGTAAAGACAGATTGGGAAGTGGAACTGGCCATTGTGATTGGAAAAAAGGCTTCTTATGTAGAAGAGGCTGATGCATTAAACTATGTTGCAGGTTATTGTTTGCATAATGATATCAGCGAACGTGAATTTCAGCTCGAACGTGGCGGTACATGGGATAAGGGAAAGGGCTGTGATACATTTGCACCAATCGGACCATGGCTTGTTACAAAAGATGAAGTGGCTGATGTACACAACCTGCGTTTATGGCTTACCGTGAATGGACAGAAAATGCAGGATGGATCAACATCTAATTTAGTGTTTAATGTGCCGCATCTTGTTTCGTATGTCAGCAGGTTTATGACTTTACTGCCCGGAGATATTATTTCAACAGGCACACCCGCAGGTGTTGGATTGGGAATGAAACCACCTGTTTATCTTAAGCCGGGTGATGTAATGGAACTGGGGATTGATGGGTTGGGAACATCCAGACAAACTGTGATTGCATTTAAAAAATAATAACCGAACTTCTGCTATGCCAAATCAAAAAAAACAACCGTATCTCTTTGCGTTTATTCTTGTTACCTGTTTGTTTTTCCTTTGGGGTTTTGCACATAATCTTGATCCGATTTTAATTCCGCACCTGAAAAGGTCATTCACGTTAACAACTACTCAATCAACATTAATTGATTCGGCTGTATTCATTGCTTACTTCCTGATGGCATTACCAGCAGGCTATATCATGAAGCGGTTCGGTTATAAAATGGGAATCATCATTGGTCTTTTATTGTTTGCTGCAGGTTCGTTTTTGTTTTTGCCTTCTGCCGACTATCAATCCTATAATTATTTTTTGATTGCATTGTTCATCATTGCATGTGGCTTAACCATTCTTGAAACAGCCGCTAATCCATATGCAGCTGCATTGGGCGATCCGGCAACTTCTACACAACGCTTAAATTTTGCACAGTCATTTAATGGATTAGCAGCTGCATTGGCTCCGGTAATTGGTGCAAGAATTATTTTAACCAAGGGTCATACTGATGCTGAGTTAGATTTAATGACTGATGCTGCCAGGAAAATGGCACTGGCTTCAGAAGCTGCATCCGTAAAAATGCCTTATGCAATTTTAGGAATTGTGTTGATTGTAGTGGCTGTTCTTTTTGCTGTTACTCATTTGCCGAAAATTCAGCAATCAACAGGGCATACTGCCAGTAAAAATATTTTTCATGCATTTAAACACAAACATTTGAGCTGGGCGGTTGCCGCTCAGTTTTTTTATGTTGGTGCGCAGGTTTCTGTATTTAGTTTATTTATTTTATATGCAGTGAAGTCTGCATCCATTGATCAGGTAACAGCGGCAGATTATTTAGGTGCCTGTGGAATTGCTTTCCTCATCGGTCGATTTTCAGGAACATTTCTGATGAAGTATATCAAACCTGAAAAGCTACTGGCATGCTATGCAGCGGTTAATATATTACTGAGTGTTGTTGCCATGATGGGCACCGGTATGATTACTGTTTATGCAGTAATTGCTATTTGTTTCTTTATGTCAATCATGTTTCCAACAATATTTTCATTGGGCATTAAAGACTTGAAGGGGGATACAGAATATGGCAGCAGTTTAATTATTATGTCAATTGTAGGAGGTGCCATCATGCCACGTTTTTTTGGAATGATCAGTGACTGGAGTGGAAATATTCAGCTTGGTTATATTGTACCGCTTATCTGTTTTATTGTAATCATGCTGTTTGGCTGGAAGGGATACAGAATTACTAACGTTGAAAATTAATTTTATGCATCGTTATTGTTTGGCAGTTGATTTAAAAAATGATAAGGAACTTATTGCAGAATACGAGCAATATCATGAACACATCTGGCCTGAGATTAAAGCATCCATTAAAGATGCAGGAATCATCCACATGGAAATTTATCGTGTTGAGAACCGTTTGTTCATGATTATGGAAACAACTGCTGATTTTTCATTTGAACAGAAATCAGCCATGGACGCTTTGAATGTTAAAGTACAGGAATGGGAAGAATTAATGTGGAAGTATCAGCAGGCTTTGCCAACTGCAAAAAAAGGAGAGAAGTGGATCCTGATGAACAAAATATTTGATTTAAAAGAACAGTGATGAAGATCATTGATACACACCAGCATTTCTGGAAATATGATCCGGTTATTTATGACTGGATTACAGAAGAGATGTCTGTGATAAGAAAAGATTTTCTACCAAATGATCTTGCAGAAGTGTTGAAAGCCGATAAAGTGGAAGCGTGTATTTCTGTTCAGGCAAATCAAACTGAGGCAGAAACAGAATGGCTTGTAAAGATGGCTGATGAAAATGATTTTATTGCAGCTGTTGTTGGTTGGGTTGATCTGCGCAGTGATGTAATTGAAGAAAGATTAAAGTATTTCAGTCAATACACAAAGCTGAAAGGCTTCAGACATGTATTGCAGGGACAAGAACCTTCCTTTATGCTGCAGAAAAGCTTTCTGCATGGCATCAGTAAACTGAATCAGTATAGGTTCACTTATGATATCCTGATTTTTCCTCATCATTTAGAAGCTGCATTGCAATTGGTGCAGAAATTTCCTGATCAGCGTTTTGTGATTGATCATATTGCCAAGCCATCTATCAAAGATGGGAAGATTAATGAATGGAAAGCCGGCATGGAGAAGATAAGTAAACAGCAAAATGTTTATTGCAAACTGAGTGGCATAGTAACTGAAGCAGATTGGAAAAACTGGACAAAAGATAATTTGACTCCCTATATAGATGCCGTTGTGAATTGTTTTGGAACAGACCGTATCATGTTTGGCAGCGATTGGCCGGTTTGCTTAGTAGCGTCATCTTATACAAACTGGCTGAATGTGATCCAGGAATATTTTGCGCCATACACAATGGATGAGCAGGAAAAAGTTTTCAGCAAAAACGCAATCAGATTTTATAACTTATAAATGATAGTATATGAATCTCCAGTTACAGGATAAAGTTGTTATTGTTACAGGCGGTGCCAAAGGGATTGGCAAAGGGATTGTGGAAGTGCTGGCAAAGGAAGGAGCTATACCCGTTATTGTAGGTCGCAATGCAACGGATAATCAATTGCTGGTTGATGAAATTGAAGCTGCAGGTGGTAAAGCATGGCAGGTGAGTGCAGAACTGTCGATACCTGAAGAATGTGAGAAGGCAGTAAAAGCGGTCATTGAAAAGTTCGGCAGAATTGAAGGGCTCATAAACAATGCAGGAGTAAATGATGGTGTAGGTTTAGAAACCGGAGATTACAAACGGTTTATGGAAAGTCTGCATAGAAATGTGGTGCATTATTATTTGATGGCACATTTTTCATTGCCTGAACTGAAAAGATCAAAAGGAAGTATTGTGAACATTACTTCCAAAACGGCAGAAACAGGCCAGGGAAATACTTCAGCTTATGCAGCAGCTAATGGTGGCAGAAATGCATTAACCCGTGAATGGGCCGTTGAACTCGCTAAATATTCTATTCGTGTAAATGCATTAGTTGTTGCTGAATGTTATACTCCATTGTACGACAAATGGATCAAAACTCTTTCCAACCCTGAAGAGAAATTAAAGGAGATCACTTCCAAAATTCCATTTGAACAGCGGTTTACTACTGCTGAAGAAATTGCAAACATGACCGTGTTTTTATTATCACCGGTATCAAGCCACACAACAGGGCAATTGATATATGTTGATGGCGGATATGTTCACCTTGACCGTGCCATGGCAAATGCATAATCAGTAAAAGAAGTTTTAATTCAAAAGAATTTCATTCAGAAAATCATTCAGGGTTTGTTCTGTTGTTAATTGTAATTTCTTTCTGAGGCGGTAACGGCTTATCTCAACACCCCGTACAGAAATATTCATGAGCTGGGCAATTTCTTTAGAAGATAGTTTTAATTGCAAATAAGCACACAGCTTCAAATCAGTGTTGGTTAAACCCGGAAATTGTAATTTTAATTTTTTCAGAAAGTCGTTATTGATCTCATTGAAATGTGTGGCAAACTGTTCCCAGTTTGAATTATTTTTTTCAATATCATTGACCAGCTGTATTGCTTTTTTTACATCATGGTTGCCACCTGTTTTTTTATAGAGTTGCTGCAATTCATCTTTCACTTTTATGAGTGCATCACCTCTTTCAACCAGGTGCATACTTACATCTGCCAGCTCCTTGTTTTTATAAATAACTTCATTCGATAATTTCTCATTCTGAAGCTTAATGATTTCTTTTTCATTTTTCTCCACTTCTAACTGGTGGATATACTTCAGGTTTTTCTGTTCTTCTTCATATTTCTGCTGCTGACGGTAGAACTTTCTTTTTTGCAGTTTATCAAGGTAAAAAAGGGATAAAAGAAAAAGCACTAAATAAAACAGGTAAGCCCACATGGTTTTATACCAGGGTGGTTTTACAACAAAACTGTAGTTGACAGGTTCTGATTCATTTCCGAGATTATCATGCGCTTTCACCTTAAAAGTATATGTGCCATTGAGCAGGTTGGTATAATCCTTCTCAGTTTTTGATGTCCATACAGACCACCTGTTTTCAAAGCCCTCTAATTGATAACTGTATTCAATATTGTTTTGCAGGCTATACGCAGGAGAGCTGAATTCAAAGTGAAATGAATTGTAATCAATAGGAAAATGTAAAACTGAATTGCTTTTTTCTGAACCAATGCCCTTTGTTATATGTCCGCCAAGGATCACGCTATCCGATTTTCCAAAAACCCTGGCCTGTGTAAGCAGTATATTGAGTTTTGGTTTGATAGAAAAATATTTTTCATAATTGAGATGTATGATGCCGTTATCGGAAGCTACAAATACATTCTCCTTTGTAAACGGGTAAATGTTTTCAAACCCCGACAATATTTTTCCGGTTAATTCAGGAAAGTAAGTAAGCTTGTGTTTTTTTTCTGCACCGGTTCCTGAAAAACTGACAACACCAATTTTCTTCCCGCTGCAAAACCAGATATTTCCATCTGCGTCTTCATTCAGGTACTGTATACTGATATCAGAAAATACATTAAAGAGAACGGGAGACGGGATGAATTTTTTAGTTGCGGCATTGAACTCATAAACACCTTTTTCTGTTGCAAAAACAACCCTGTTTTTAATTCTGAAAACATGATTTCTGAATGTTGAGGGTAATCCATCCTTTTCAGTAAATAATTCTGCAGTGTATGATTTTTTATCAGCCGATAAAATTATCTTATAAATCCCCCTGTAAGGATGTGATGCCCAGATATCATTGTTATTATCAATTGCCAGGAAACGGATTGATTCCCATATACCGCTGATTCTGGCACTGCTTAAAAATACATTATCAGCAAAATCAATCATCATAAGCCCTGAATAAGTACCTGCCAGTACATTTTTCGAAGGGAAAATGGATGACATTGGTACAAACAGCCATACACCGCCGTCATTGGTTAATTGAATTGCCTGGTTATTTTTAACGATATATGCTCCATTATGATGGCCAATCATCAACTGGTGGTTTACCTCGTCAAGACGCCAGGCTTGGCCACCGCTGTTCCTGATGAATGTAAAATCTGCTTTAGAGAAACTGAGATCTTTACTGGCATCAGAAAGTGGTGCCGAATAAACACCATCGGATGTAGCGATATAAAGACTGTTGTTTAGAATGCGTGATGAATAGCCTGAAAGTTCGTTCGTTTTACTTGGTTTAATATATTTTATAGCTGAATTATAGGCAATAAAACTGATGCCATTATTAAGACCAGCCCAAAGGTTTTTGTCTTTGTCAAGATATACACTGAGTATATTGTTATTTTGCAAACCCTCCGGACGGGCAATTTGCTGAACAATTTGCCCTGAAGTATTGATTACAAAACAGCCTTCAGAAGTTGTACCTGCAACAAATTCAGTATTGTTAATCTGCTCGAATGCATAAATATGGCTTTTAACAAAATTAGATTCAGCGCTTGTATTTTTCTTTGTCAGGATTCCGTTTGCCAGTATATATAAACCATCCTGAAGTGAGCTGATGAGCAGGCTGTCATTATTCAGCGAAATAACTCCTGTAATAACAAAATTTGGAATCGAATTTTTTGCCGTAATTGGCTGCCATTGATTATTAATAAATTGAAAAACCCCACTGATTTTATCTTGGGCAAATAATTTATCCCCTGCAAGTTTCAACATCTGCCACCCTGAAGTAGCTGTATGTACCCTGATCGTTTCATCTTTAAATTCGAAAATGCGGTCCCATGCACGAAAAAAAACAGATCCTTTAAATACTTCTATATCCCAGATATCTTCAAATTTATTTTGCGATTTCGGTATGAGATTCTTAAGAGAAGTGTATTGCAAAACACCCTGTTTATCCGGCGAATAGTAACCAATTTCATCCTGCCCACCTGCATAGATCCTGTCATTATCCAAAGCAATGGAATGTAAAATGGTTTTATTGGGTTGAGGATATAACTTCCAATAGGTTCCGTCGAAAGTGATCAAACCTTCATTATTGGCGAAATACATTCTGCCCAGTTTGTCCTGCTTTATATCCCATGTTTGGGCACCTGCATGAAAGTCATGTTTACTGTAATTAATTATTTGCGGAAGCCCGATTGTGTTCTGTGAACTGACCAGGCATGAAATAGGAAGTACTAATAGTAATATGGCGAGTTTTCGCATGTGTCAAAGATAAAAATATCTTTGATGTAGTAATGATGTAATATAATAATATTGGTAATCAGTAACTTAAGTGGTGTTGATGTAGTATAGTTGTGGTTTGCAACGGTTCCTGATAAACATAGATTCAATAATTTTACCCATCGATTGATTATTGATTAAACAAAACTAAACTCTTGCGTATGAAAAAAGTCATTCAAGGAATGTTCTTTGCTTTTTTGTTGCTTATTACAACCGTAGCCTGGGCCCAGAATAAGATGGTTACAGGTAAAGTAACTGGTGAAAAAGGAGAGGGTGTTTCTAATGCTTCCGTAGTTGTTAAAGACACTAAAATCGGAACTACTACAAATGAAAGGGGAGAATTTTCAATTTCTGTTCCCTCTACAGCAACAACTTTAATTATTACATCTGTGGGATTCGATTCCAAAGAAGTTACCATTACCGGGGCGCCTTTGGCAATTGTTCTTATAGAAAATGCTACAAGCCTTGCAGAAGTTGTGATTAACGTTGGTTACGGTACACAAAAGAAAAGCGTAATTACCGGAGCTATTTCCAGAGTTACTGCCAGGGACATTGAAAACGTTCCTAACGGCCGTGTTGAACAGGTTCTTCAGGGCCGTGTTTCAGGTGTAACCATTATGCAGAACTCTGGCCAGCCAGGTTCAACATCCACAATACGTGTACGTGGTGTTACCACTTTTGGCGATGGTGGTAATAATCCACTATGGGTTGTAGATGGTGTGGTAGTTGATGCCGGTGCAATTGGTTATTTAAACCAGTCAGACATTGAATCAGTTGAAGTACTGAAAGATGCTACATCAGCAGCTATTTATGGTACAAGAGCTGCAACCGGTGTTATCTTGGTTACAACTAAAAAAGGAAAATCCGGTCAGTTAAGTGTTAGCTACAATGGTTTTTACGGTACATCAGCTCCGGCAAAAGTATTGAAGCTGTTAAATGCAACTCAATATGCTGCTTTACTGAACGAAAAATCTGTTGCAGGCGGTGGTAATATTATGTTCCCCAACATAGGATCATTAGGTGTTGGTACCGATTGGCAAAAGGAAATTTTTAATTACGGCGCACGCCGGTATAATCATGAATTAAGTTTAAGCGGTGGTAATGACAGATCTACTTTTTATCTGTCATTTGGCATGCAGGATCAACAGGGTATTGTTTCTACTGAGGTATCTAAGTACAGGAAAATGAATATGCGTTTAAACTCAACGCACAAAATTTCCAAACTGTTTACTTTCGGACAAACACTTGGTTATGCTCATCAAAAGAGTACTGGTCTCGGAAATACAAACAGTGAATACGGAGGACCTTTAAGTTCAGCTATTAATCTTGATCCAATTACACCTGTAGTAGTAACAGATCCTGCTATTGCAAATGCTGCTCCTTACAGTGTAAACCCGGTGATCAGAGATGCAAATGGCAATCCTTATGGTATTTCTACAATTGTTGGACAGGAAATGACAAACCCGGTTGCCTATATGCAAACAAGACTGGGAGGTTACAACTGGTCTGATGATATCATCGGTAATGCCTTCCTGGAACTTAATTTGACTAATGACATTAAAATAAAATCAACACTTGGAGGTAAATTAGCTTACTGGGGCAGCCAGGGATTCAACCCGGTATTTTATTTAAGTCCTACTGTTTCATTACTGCAGAATAATTATGGAAAGAGTATTAACACAACTTTTAACTGGAATATTGAAAACACAATCACCTACAATAAAAAACTCGGTGAACATAATTTTAATCTGTTAGTTGGACAGGGTGCTTATGTTGATAATAATGGCGGCGGGTCATCCGTAACTTTATTTAACCTGCCTATTACAAGTTATAAAGATGCTTCGTTTAATTTTGATATCCCGCAGGCAAACCGCACCTCAGGTTCAAGTGATTTTGTCTTACATAAATTGTCATCTTTATTTGGCCGTTTAAACTATAACTACCAGGAAAAATATCTGTTTACAGGTATTCTCCGTCGTGATGGTTCTTCAAGGTTCGGTTTAAATAACAAGTACGGTAACTTCCCTTCATTCTCTGTTGGATGGGTTGTTAACAGGGAAGGTTTCTGGGCACACAACGACTATATAACAGCATTAAAAATTAGAGGCGGTTATGGAGTGGTTGGTAACGATGCTATCCGCAATTTCGGTTACCTCGCTATTGTTAATGGCGGGTATAATTATACAATAGGTAATTCCGGAGCAATAACAACCGGTTATGCACCTTTGTCACTGGATAATCCTGATCTGCGTTGGGAAGAAACTTCACAGGCAAATATTGGTCTGGAAGCAACAGTTTTCAAAAATTTCAATATTACACTCGATTTTTATAAGAAAAAAACTACAGGCATCTTAAGACCGGTTAATATACCAGGCTATGTAGGTGCATCTGATCAGCCTGTTGCAAACGTAGCTGATATGGAAAACAGTGGCGTTGAACTTGAACTGGGTTACCGCAAAACGTTTGGAGACTTTAGTTTTTCTGCATTCGCAAACATTGCCTATCTGAAAAACAAGGTTACTTATGTAGCTGCTGATACCAATTTTATCACAGGTGATGCATCGTTTCAATCAATGTCAACTGTTACAAGAACAAAAGTTGGCCATCCTTACAACGCATTTTTCGGATTTCAGTCAGAGGGTATTTTCCAAACTGTAGCTGAAGTGAATGCATATCTTAATAAAAGCGGTACAATGATTCAGCCGAATGCAAAACCTGGTGATTTCCGCTGGGTTGATACAGATGGTGATGGAACAATTACTGACAGGGATAAAACGATCTTAGGAAGCAATATTCCCAAATACACATTTGGTTTAACCATTAACCTGGCTTATAAAGGATTCGACTTTATGGCATTTGGCCAGGGAGCAGCTGGCAATAAAATATTCCAGGGATTACGCCGCCTGGATATCGGAAATTCAAACTATCAAACAAAGGCATTAAGCCGTTGGACTGGTCCCGGAACATCTAATGATTATCCACGTCTTACCAGCAATGATGTCAACGGCAACTTTGGTTCTATGTCTGATTTCTATCTTGAAAAAGGAGATTATCTCCGTTTGAAAGTGGTACAGTTCGGTTATACAATGCCGGGAAGTATTATTAAGAAGATCAGTGCAAGCAGACTGCGTTTCTATCTGACTGCAGAAAACCTGTTGACACTGACAAAATATACAGGTTATGATCCGGAAATTGGTGGTGGTGTGTTTGGTATAGATAAAGGTGTCTATCCACAGGCACGTGCATTCATTATCGGAGCACAACTGCAATTTTAATTTTTAAAAATGATTCTGACGTTTTATAAAAAAGTAACAGATTTATACAACTCACGATCAATCAAAAAATTTAAACAAATGAAAAAAATACAAATAAAGTACTTGTTTATTGCAGCTGCGATGACCTTATCACTGCTCGCCTGCAAAAAAAGTTTTGTTGATGTTACTCCCCAAGGGCAATTCCTTTCGGAGAACTATTATGCCAACCAGTCCCAGGCTTACAGTGCCATGGTTGCCGTTTATGATGTAGTCCGCAAAAATTCCGGCGGTTTCGAAAATATGATCACCATGATGAATGCGGGATCTGATGATAATTATGCCGGAGGTGGCAGTGCCACAGATGGTGCAGGTATCCAGGGTTTTTCAAACTTTACATTAACATCACTCACACTTCCAAGAAGTTTCTGGAGTGATCATTACCAGGGTATTTTCAGGGCAAATGTGTTACTGGCAAAATTGCCTAATACCGATATGGATGCTGCCTTAAAAACAAGATATGTTGCAGAAACAAAAGTTTTAAGAGCACTGTATTATTTTAACCTGGTAAGAATGTTCAAAAATGTGCCTCTTATCCTGGATGCATTAACAACTGCCAATATGTATGAAGTAACACAGGCTGCTCCAACAGCTGTGTATGCGCAGATTGAAAAGGATTTAACTGAAGCCATTGGCGGGTTACCTCTAACTGTTCCTTTGACTACAGAAGCAGGACGTTTAACCAAAGGCGCTGCACAGGCATTATTGGGAAAAGTTTACCTGTTTCAAAATAAAGGTGCATTAGCTGCTGCACAATTGGCAGAAGTAAATGGCACTACACCAGGCGGAACAAGTATTTATGGTTACAAGCTGTTAACCAGCTTCAGTGATCTTTGGGTTGTAGCTAATAAATTTAACTCCGAATCAATACTGGAATGCAGCCATACAAGTGCCGGCAATTCTGATTGGGGTTGGTGGGGCAGCAGTGCCGATGAAGGAAATACAGTGAATGTAATGGTTGGACCAAGAAGTTATTCAAGACCAGCCGGATCAACCGCACCCGCATTACCATCAGGATGGAGCTTCAATGTATTTACCCAGGATTTTTATGATGCCATTAAATTAGATCCACGTTTTGCCGCAACTGTTTTTGATCTGAAAGCATTGAAAACAGCAGGACAGGCAGATTATATTGATGGTTATCAGAACACAGGCTATTTCTTAAATAAATTCCTTCCAAGACAATCAGATGTAAGAACAGGTGGTGGTGCTTTGGAACTGAACTATAAGCAAGACACATACATCATCCGATTGGCTGATACGTATTTAATGGAAGCTGAAGCATTAGGTGGTACCGGTACAAGGGCACAGGCATTACTGGATGCTGTAAGAGCAAGAGTTGGATTGCCTTCAATTCCTGTTTCACTTGCAAACATCAAACTGGAACGCAGATTAGAACTGGCGGGTGAAGGCCACAGGTTCTTTGACCTGGTAAGATGGGGTGAAGCTGCTGCTAAATTAGGTGGTCGTGGCTTTGTAGCAGGGAAACATGAAATTTTCCCGATTCCAAATGCTGAGTTACAGGGAACCAAGCTGGTTCAGAATCCAAATTATCAATAATAAAAATTATACAATGAAGAAAATAAAATACATCAGCAGCTATCTGTTACTTGCTTTTTTTGCGTTCAGTTGCGCTAAAAAAGATGGAATAGATCAGGATCTGTCGTTCTTAAATACTGCTGCATCTACAAAACTTGCCAAGATCTTTGATATCAGCACAGATAACTCAGGAAATGTAAAAATAACTCCAACAGGAGAAGGTGTTGCATCTTATACCGTTAACTATGGACATGGTACCGGAGCAGGTGCATCTGCAGTTGTTTCGCAAGGTGGCAGTACAACACATGCTTATCCTGAAGGAAGTTATACGGTAACAATTATTGCAAAAGATATTGCCGGACATGAAACTTCTACTACATATCCATTGCAGGTTACATACCGGGCACCGGAAAATATAGTGGTAACATTAACACAAGCTGCGCATAATTTAAAGGTGAAAGCAACTGCACTTTATGCAGCTTCTTATTTAGTGTATTTTGGAGACGTTGCCAATGAAGTGGGTACAGCTTTAGCAGCAGGTGGCCAATTGTCTCATGATTATGCAACTTCCGGTAATTATAATGTGAAAGTAGTAGCGTTAAGCGGCGGTGCTGCAAAATCAGAAAAGATAACTGCCATAACAGTCACTGATCCTTTTGGATTTCCAATTGATTTTGAAAATGCTTTTATCAGTTACTTCTTCGGCACATTTGGAGGCGGTCAGCAGTTTGCTACTGTTGCTAACCCTGATGCAAGCGGACTTAATGTAAGCGCAAAAGTTGGCAAATTCACAAGAGGTTTTGAAGGATGGAGTGGAACTTACAGCCCATTAAACAACCCGATTGATTTTGCCGTTGGTAAAAAGATCAAAGTACTGGTTTATAATCCCGATCCTGCAATGGTTGGAAAAAACCTCAATGTAGAACTCGAAGCTGCAGTAGGTGGCACACCAGGCAATGGTGTTGCCGTTTTAAAAGTTCCATTAACTACTTCAGGAGCATGGGAAGAGTTGGTTTTTGATTTCAGCGGAAATGCCGGAATCCCTGCCGGAACAAAGTTTGCACAGCTTGTGTTGCGCTTCAATGATACGTCTGATGGAGCAGGAGCAATTATTTATGTTGACAATTTCAGATTAACCAATTAATAAAAAGAATATGAAACAAAATAAAAAATATCTTTTCAGCATTGTTGCATTGCTCCTGATCTTCAGCAGCTGTAAGCAAAAGGAATATTCGTTGGGCGATTTGACATCTCCAGCCAACCTGGTTATTACTACTGCGATTGTTGGACAGGATGCAACACATCCCAACGGTGATGGCTCCGGTGATGTAAAGATTACCATTACTGCAGATAATGCCCTTTCTTATAAAGTGGATTACGATGCCAATACAGCTGTAGACCTGGTTTATTTACCAACAGGTTCAGTTACCAAAAAGTTTGCAACCATTGGTGTAAATACTTACCGGATTACTGCAATTGCTTATGGCAAAGGAGGCACATCATCTTCAATTACAAAGGACATTACTGTAAGATTTGATTATTTACCAGACCCCGCAATCGTTGCAAATATTACTGGTGGTACTTCAAAAAGCTGGGTGGTTGATAAAAGTGTAGCCGGTCATTTTGGAGTTGGCCCCTGGAGTAATTCTTCGTCATCACCCGAATGGTGGTCTGCAGGTGTGAATGAAAAGGTAGGCTGCTGTAATTGTTTTTATACAGCAACATTTAAGTTTACGAAATTGGCAAACGGTACTTATAAACTGGATGTTACATCTCCTGATGGAGCGTTTACTAAAACAGGAAGCAATGCATCACTTCCCGGTATTCCTGCAACAGGTGAAGAAGGTTGTTACAGTTATGCTGGTGGAACAGGTGATTTTGCATTTTTGCCTGCCAGCACAACTATTCCTGCATCAACTCCATCTACCAAAGTAAGTATTGCCATAGGTGGCAGTACCACGTATATAGGATATGGTTCTTTACAAAAGGAGTATGAAATCCTGGTTTCAACACCAACCTACTTATACCTGCGGGCTCAGGGAACTGAAACAGGTAATGCATGGTATATAAAATTGAAAGCATTGTAATAAACCATGTATTTATTTTCTGTCTGAAAGTGAATACAATAAATCAAATAAAAAGGGAGGAGGAATTACTCCTCCCTTTTCTTTTCCTGATGAATTGAAGTTTGAAACCTATTGATCTTACAGGATTTTATTCAATTCCTTTTTTAAATCATTCTTATGCAACTAAAAACCGTTGTTTTCTTTTTGTTCATTACGTTTTTTCTTTCCTGTAAAAAAGGGAGCACCCCCGCACCGCCACCTCCACCTGCAGTTGTTCCTGAATTGAATATTGTGGATGTTTCGCAGGTAAGGCCTGCTGGCGCTAATGGCATTATGCAGTTTTATGTGTACATCAATAAAACAACAACTGTTGCCGTTACGGTTGATTATACCCTTGTTGATGGAACAGCAGTATCCCCAAAAGATTATACTGCAGCTTCAGGAACGGTTACTATTCCTGCCAATCAAACACAGGTAACAATTGATGTGCAGCTGAAACCTGATGCAACAAGTTTGCGACAGCCTAATCTGCAATTCAGTGTACAGTTAAGTAACCCTAAATCCTGTACAATCGGAACAACATCAGCAAAAGGAACCATTATTACAGAAGATGGTACTTATTTACCAACTGACAATACCGGTTATACAACACCGTTGAGCTATCCCGGTTATACACTTGCATGGAACGATGAGTTTTCAGGAACAGTGCTTGATGGAACTGTATGGAACCAGGAAACGGGAAATAATAACGGATGGGGTAACAATGAACTGGAAAATTATACCAACAGTTTGAAGAATACATTTCTGTCAAACGGAAATTTAATTATTGAAGCCCGCAAAGAATCGTTTGGTGGATTTAATTATACTTCAGGAAGAATGACTACCCAGGGAAAAAAGACATTCAAATTTGGCAGAATTGATATAAGGGCCAAGCTGCCGGTTGGTAAAGGAGTATGGCCTGCGCTATGGATGCTGGGAAGTAACATCACCACTGTTGGCTGGCCTGCCTGTGGAGAAATGGATATTATGGAATTGATTGGTACATACCCCGGACGTGTACATGCAACCATGCACTGGAAAAATGCAGGAGGCGCACATGACTCAAAAGGCAGTCTCTATAACTTATCATCGGGTGATTTTTCACAGCAGTTTCATGTGTTCAGTATGGTATGGACACAGGATCTTATTAAATGTTATATCGATGATATCATATATCTCACTGTTGCATCAACAGATGTTGGTGCTGCCAATTATCCGTTTAATGCCAATCATTTTTTTCTTTTTAATGTAGCTGTGGGAGGAGCGTGGCCAGGTTCGCCGGATGGTACAACCGTATTTCCACAGCGGATGTTTGTTGATTATGTGCGGGTATTTCAATGAGGATGAAAGGACAGGTGATTATGAGAACAGTATTCACCTGATTATTCAACACTTTAATAATACAGTTTATGCGCCTGTCTTTTATTTTATTCATAGCAATTACAGTAACATCATGCAATATCACTAACAAACAACCCGCCTCTGCAAAAGATGAATGGAACCTTGTATGGAGTGATGAATTTGACTATACGGGTTTACCCGACAGTAATAAATGGGTTTACGAAACAGGTGGACATGGATGGGGCAATAATGAAAAACAATTTTATCTTGAAAAATCAATTGAAAATTCAGTTGTAAAAAACGGGATACTGAGCATTATTGCACTGAAAAAAGATTATCAGAACCTGAATTATACATCAGCAAAGCTTACAACCTATAATAAGGTAAAACTCCAGTATGGTAAAATTGAAATAATGGCAAAGTTGCCCAGGGGAAAAGGTAACTGGCCTGCTATCTGGATGCTTCCTGAAAGTATACAAACAAAGGAAGAAAACTGGCCCTTATGCGGTGAAATAGATATTATGGAACATGTAGGAAAAGATCCTGAAGTTGTTCACACTTCATTGCATTCACTATTGTATAATCATGTAAAAGGAACACAGATTACACATTTTGAAAAACTGCCTGATGTGTTTAACAATTTTCATAAGTATGGAATTGAATGGACAAAAGAGTCTATTGCATTTTACGTTGATGATAAACTCTTCTATGAATCATTTAAAGGCCAGGATGGAAGGGTTTCAGCAAATGAAGGATGGCCTTTTGATAAGCCTTATTATCTTATTCTGAATCTTGCTGTTGGTGGTAATTGGGGAGGAGAAATTGATAACAGTATTTTCCCCAATGAAATGCAGATCGATTTTGTAAGAATTTATAAAAAAAACTAAGAAGTCCGTTTTTAAAATAATAAAATGAAAAGAACCCGTACATCAGAAAAATATATAAGAACGTATTTCTTGCTTTTGCTTGCTGTTTTTTTCCTGCTCGGCTGTAAAAAGCCGGGAAATAAAACACCACCTCCACCACCTCCACCACCAGTTACCAATGAGGTTGATTTCTGGTTAACAAAGGGTGATCAGTCGGTAAAGCTTCAAAAGCAATCCACTGTATTGGGTTTTGGAACGAATTATAATGTTTACCCAACAATTGAAATTGATGAGTCATCCACCTTTCAAACAGTTGATGGTTTTGGATATACACTGACTGGTGGAAGCGCACAGGTGATTAATCAGTTAAATGCACAAACAAAACAGGAACTATTGCAGGAGTTATTTGGCAAAGGCAACACTTCCATTTCTATCAGTTACTTAAGAGTGAGTATTGGTGCTTCCGATTTAAATGCAGCGCCATTCAGTTATGATGATATGCCGGCCGGTCAAACAGATCCCGGTTTAAACAATTTCAGTCTGGCTCCTGATATGACAGATCTGATTCCGTTAATCAAAGAGATACTTGTCATCAATCCAAATATTAAGATCATGGCGGTCCCCTGGTCTGCTCCGGTATGGATGAAAGACAATAGCAGTTTTATTGGAGGAAGTTTACTGTCGCAGTATTACGGAGTGTATGCACAGTATTTTGTAAAATATATGCAGCAGATGAAAGCTGCCGGTATAACCATTGATGCAGTTGTTCCGCAAAATGAGCCTTTGCATCCGGGCAATAACCCAAGTATGCTGATGTCGGCAGCACAGCAGGCAGCGTTTATTAAAAACAACTTAGGACCTGCATTACAGGCAGCAAATATTTCAGTTAAGATTGTGATCTATGATCATAACTGCGATAAACCTGAATACCCGATATCAGTATTAAGTGATGCAGCTGCCAATCCATTTATCAACGGATCTGCCTTTCATTTATATGGTGGGGATATCAGTGCATTGTCAGTCGTGCATAACAGTTTTCCCGACAAGAATGTGTATTTCACTGAACAGTATACTGCTTCAACAGGAGCTTTCTCGGGCGATTTAAAATGGCACCTGAAAAATGTAATCATTGGTTCAATGCGCAACTGGAGTAAAAATGCATTGGAGTGGAACCTGGCAAATAATTCTTCATTTGGACCGCATACTCCGGGAGGATGTTCAACCTGTAAAGGTGCAGTTACTATTGAAAGTAATAACCTCTTTACACGTAATGTTGCTTATTATATCATTGCCCATGCTTCAAAATTTGTTCCTGCAGGTTCTGTACGAATTGGAAGTAACCTCGCCTCAAGCTTAAGTAATGTTGCCTTTAAAACTCCGGATGGCAAGAAGGTTCTGATTGTAGAAAATGATGGAACTGCAGCTGAACTGTTTAACATTAAATATAACGGGAAATGGATAACTACATCCCTTGAAGCCGGTTCAGTGGGAACTTATGTATGGTAATAAATGCACTCACAATAAAACTCAGGAAATGAAAACAAAACTGGTCATTGCACTTTTGCTTGTCTCGCTATGTACTTACTCCCAGGAAAAAAGCAGCATTCAAACGAAGCCGTTTACAGTAAATGGTAAAACGGTTACTGTGTATACTTCTGCAGAAAATACAAACCTGAAATTAACAAAAACAGACAACCTGAAATTTTCAGAGTTAAAGCAGCCTTTGGAAACACAGATCTGCGTTTTTGTCAATCCAAACAAAACATTTCAAACATTTCTCGGAATAGGTGGTGCCATTACCGATGCAAGCGCTGAAGTATTTGCAAAATTACCTGCAGCCAAACAGCAGGAGTTTTTAAATGCCTATTACAGCAAACAAAACGGAATAGGATATACGATAATCAGAACCAACATTCACAGCTGCGATTTCAGTTCCGGCAGCTATACCTATGTTGAAGAAGGCGATGCAGCCTTGAAGACATTCAGTATTGATCATGATAAAATATTCAGGATTCCGCTGATTAAAAAAGCAATTGCAACTGCAGGTGGTAAAATAACTTTGTATGCATCTCCCTGGAGCCCGCCGGCTTTTATGAAGGATAATAATTCAATGCTGAAAGGAGGTAAACTGCTTCCGCAGTTCTACCAGGCATGGGCAAATTATTATGTAAAATTTATTCAGAGTTATCAGAAAGAGAATATACCTGTTTGGGGTTTAACCGTGCAGAACGAACCAATGGCAACACAAAAGTGGGAGTCATGTATTTTTTCTGCCGAAGAAGAGCGTGATTTCCTGAAAAATTATCTCGGCCCAACATTAAAGAAAGCCGGGTTTGGAGATAAAAAAATTACTGTATGGGATCATAACAGGGACTTGCTTTCACAGAGAGCCAGTACTATTATTGATGATAAAGAAGCTGCAAAATATGTTTGGGGAATTGGTTTTCATTGGTATGAATCATGGAGCGGTGGTGATCCGATGTTTGAAAATGTGAAGAAAGTACATGAAATGTACCCCGATAAAAACCTTCTCTTTACGGAAGGATGTGTTGAAAAATTCAATGCAGAAAAATACCAGCTATGGGCCAATGGTGAACGTTATGGCCGTTCCATGATTAATGATTTTAATAACGGAACTGTTGGCTGGACAGACTGGAATATCCTGCTCGATGAAAATGGCGGGCCAAATCATGTTGGTAATTTCTGCTTTGCACCAATACACGGCAATACACAAACCGGCGAACTGATCTATACTCCTTCTTATTATTTCATTGGGCATTTTTCGAAGTTTATACAGGCAGGTGCAAAAAGGATTAACAGTTTTGCCAGCAGAAGCCAGTTACTCACTACTTCTTTTTTAAATAAAGATGGGAAAGTGGTTACTGTTGTAATGAATCAAACAGCTCAGAAGATTAACTATTTTCTCTGTATTGGAACCAAAGCAACTGAAGTTGCTATTCTCCCACATTCCATTCAAACATTAGTATTCTGATCATGAAATGAGCCATAAAATTTTCGGGCTATTATACCAGCCAGCAATGAAAAGTTTATGGCGAATAATCCCGATAACTATCGGGAGCAAAAAAAATAATAATTTACACATGAAAATAACAATTGTTGCATTCCTGTTTTTCACTGTTACAGCATCAGTATTTGCACAGAAAAAAACAATCAACCAGAAAGTTGATTCCGTTTTAAAGCTGATGACGCTGGAAGAAAAGATCGGTCAGATGAACCAGTACAATGACGATCATGTAGCAACCGGACCTGTAACGCCTGACAATAATAAAATTGGACAAATAAAGAATGGCCAGGTTGGTTCATTGTTAAATACAGTTGGTGTTGAACGTACAAGAAGCTGGCAGCAGATTGCGATGCAATCCCGTTTAAAAATTCCATTGTTATTTGGACAGGATGTAATTCATGGATATAAAACAACGTTTCCGATTCCTTTGGCAGAAGCATGCAGCTGGGATTTGAATGCGATTCAACTGACAGCAAGAATTGCAGCAACAGAAGCAAGTGCTGCCGGAATTCACTGGACGTTTGCACCCATGGTTGATATTGCCCGTGATCCACGCTGGGGAAGAGTGATGGAAGGTGCTGGTGAAGATCCTTACCTCGGCTCTAAGATCGCCTATGCAAGAGTGAAAGGTTTCCAGGGAAATAAACTGGGCGATATGAATTCGGTGATGGCCTGTGTAAAGCATTTTGCAGCTTATGGCGCAGCCATTGGCGGCAGGGATTATAATTCTGTGGACATGAGCGACAGGCTTCTGTGGGAAGTATATCTGCAGCCCTTTAAAGCTGCAGTGGATGCAGGTGCCGCTACTTTTATGAATTCATTCAATGATCTGAATGGTGTACCGGCAACAGGAAACAAATATTTACAGAGAGATATCTTAAAAGGTAAATGGGGTTTTCAGGGTTTTGTTGTGAGCGATTGGGGCTCTATTGGTGAAATGATCAATCATGGCAATGTAAAGAATCAATATGAAGCTGCATTGTCTGCTGTTACAGCAGGAAGCGACATGGATATGGAAAGCCGTTGTTACAAAAACAGTCTGGCACAATTAGTAAAAGATGGTAAAGTGCCAATGGCGCTGATTGATGATGCAGTAAGAAGAATCCTGCGTAAGAAATTTGAACTCGGTTTGTTTGATGATCCGTATAAATTCTGTAACGAAGCAAGAGAGCAGGCTGCATTAAATAATCCTGAGCATGTAAAAGTTGCACGGGAAGCGGGAGCAAAAAGTATTGTGCTGCTGAAAAATCAAAACAACTTATTGCCTTTATCAAAAAACACAAAAACAATTGCATTCATCGGGCCATTGGTAAAAGCAGTGAAACAGAACAAAGGTTTTTGGGATGTGGAAGTGCCCGGTGTTGATTCGAATTTCATTGTAACACAATGGGAAGGGCTGCAAAATAAAGTGAGTTCAGGCACAACCTTACTGTATGCAAAGGGATGTGATATTGAAGGAACTAACAAAGATGGTTTTGCAGAAGCTGTTGCAATAGCAAAACAATCAGATGTTGTGATTCTGAGTATTGGTGAAAGAAGAGATATGAGTGGTGAAGCGAAGAGCCGCAGCAATCTTAGTATTCCCGGTGTGCAGGAAGAACTGTTAAAAGAATTGCTGGCAACAGGTAAACCTGTTGTGGTGCTGATCAATGCAGGTCGACCATTGGTATTTAATTACACTGCTGATAATGCACCCGCCATTTTATATACCTGGTGGTTGGGTAGTGAGGCAGGCAATGCCATTGCGGATGTTTTGTTTGGAGATTATAATCCGTCTGCAAAACTGGCTATGACTTTTCCACGAAGTGTTGGACAGATTCCGATTTATTACAGCTATTTTAACACAGGCCGTCCGGCAACAAACGACAGTAACCGGCATTATAATTCTTCTTATAACGATGAATCTATTTTTCCAAAGTTTGAATTTGGATATGGTTTAAGTTATACCAGCTTTCAATACAGCAATCTGCAGATGAGTAAGAGAAAAATGAAAGCCAATGAACAGATTGAAGTGTCTGTAACCATTACCAATACAGGAAAATATGATGGAGAAGAAATCGTTCAGTTGTATTTAAGAGATAAGGTTGGTTCAATCGTTAGACCAATAAAGGAACTGAAGGATTTTCAAAAGATCAGTTTAAAAGCAGGTGAGGCAAGAACCATAAAGTTTGTCATCAATAAGGGAAAATTATCGTTCTATAATCAGCAATTGCAATGGGTAGCCGAATCGGGCGATTTTGATTTAATGATCGGAGCATCATCAAGGGATATCAGGCTAAAAGACAAATTTGAGCTGATTAAATAACAACCCCGTAATCTTTTGCAGAACCCTTTTTCCCGTGCAGCAAACAGGGTGGGCTTGCGTTTGCCTTCGAAGGATGGTAACTACCTGATTACTATTAGCCCGAAAGAGCATCATTGTGGCCTTTTTTTACCTAAATTACCGCCCAATTCTTGCATATGAAGATTCAGTTTTATCTCCGCTTCTTTACTAAGTATGGCCAAAGCCTGTTTATTACAGGAAATTGTGCCCAGCTTGGAAATAACGATTTGTCTGCAGCTATACCCATGCAATACCTTACAGATGAATTCTGGACGGCCAGCATAGAACTGGGAAAAGATTTTGAAAATGATCTGCAATATAATTATCTGCTTAAAAATGAAAATGGTGAAAGCATCCTGGAATGGGGTGATGACAGAATAGTTGAAGTCATGAAATTGACTGTTGATGAGTTAACCCTAATTGACACATGGAACCATGCCGGTGAATTTGAAAACGCTTTCTACACACAACCGTTCCAGGAAGTGTTACTGCCAAAAGCAGCACCCGTTAAACCGCACTCACTGAAATCGGTTACACATATTTTTAAAGTAAAGGCTCCATTACTTACAGCTGATGAAGTGCTTTGTATTTCCGGCAGCAATGCAAGTCTTGCAAACTGGAAAACAGAAGAGCAGGTACTGATGCAGCGTGAAGGAAACTGGTGGACTGCTAAACTGAATCTCTACAGCGAAATTTTTCCTGTTGCTTATAAATACGGAGTGTTCAATATCAAAACAAAAACTTTTGTACGTTTTGAAACAGGCAACAACCGTATTTTATACGATAGCTACGGCAAAAAGAAAATCAGCATTTTGCATGATGGTTTTGCCCAATTGCCGAATAATACATGGAAAGGTGCAGGGGTAGCCATTCCTGTTTTCAGTTTACGTACACAAAAAAGTACAGGAGTTGGCGAGTTTACCGATATAAAAGCATTGGTTGACTGGGCGAAGAAAGTGGGTATGAAGGTGATCCAGATTCTTCCCATCAATGATACAACAGCTACCAACACCTGGATGGATTCTTATCCTTATGCTGCTATTTCTGCATTTGCATTGCATCCAATGTTTGTGAATCTTGAAGAAATGGCCGGTGATGCCAATCATAACGCCATCAAATCAATCAGGAAAAAACAGAAAGAACTGAATGAATTGCCTGAGATGGATTATGAAGCAGTGATGAAATTGAAATGGGCTGTTATCAAGGAATTATATGCCCTGCAAAAAGACGAGATGCATGAAGACCTGAAGTTCTTTGAGTTCTTTGATCTTAACCGTCACTGGCTGGTGCCTTATGCTGCATTCAGTTATCAGCGTGATAAATATAAAACACCCGATTTCAATCAATGGAAAACACTCAGTGTTTATAGTGAAGAGGAAATACAAAAGTTTGTTGCCCCCGGACAAAAGCATTACGATGAAATTGCCATTCATTATTTTGTACAATATCATCTGCATCTTCAATTAAAAGATGCTGCAGAATACGCACATCGAAACAGTGTGATTTTAAAGGGTGATATTCCTATTGGTATTTACCGTAACAGTTGCGATGCATGGGTTGAACCTGAATTATACAACATGAGCATGCAGGCTGGCGCACCTCCTGATGATTTTGCAGTGAAAGGACAGAACTGGGGCTTTCCCACATATAACTGGCAACGGATGATGGATGATGATTTCAGATGGTGGCGCAGAAGGTTTGAGCAGATGAGTAATTACTTTGATGCATTCCGCATTGATCATATTCTTGGTTTCTTCCGCATCTGGAGTATTCCTATGCATGCTGTAGAAGGTATTCTCGGATACTTTGTACCGGCTACACCTGTTCATATCAGTGAATTCAGTCAGAAGGGATTGTGGTTCGATTATCAACGTTTATGCCGTCCGTATATCAATGATTCTGTATTGGCTGAATTAATGGGAGGCGATACAGAAATATTGAAACCATATCTGAATCATATTGATAACGGATATTTTGAACTGAAAGATGAATTCAATACACAGCGCAAAGTAGAAGCCTGGTTTGAAAAACAGGAAAAGGATGAAGTGAACAACCGCATCAAAATAGGATTGTATGATTGTATCAGCAATGTGATTTTGTTTGAAGTGGAAGGAAGTCAGGCACAGCAGTTTCATTTCCGCATCAGCATGAGCTCAACCATTTCATTCAACCATCTTGATGGGGATACAAAAGCAAAACTGGAAGATTTATATGTAAACTATTTCTTTAAACGCCAGGATGAAGCATGGAGAAAAGAAGCTATTGCTAAACTGCCATATCTCAAACGCTCTACCAATATGCTCATCTGTGGTGAAGATTTGGGTATGGTGCCTGATTGTGTTCCTGATGTAATGAAGCAGTTGGGTATGTTAAGCCTGGAAATTCAGCGCATGCCGAAGGATCCGAAGAAACAATTTTTTCATCCTGCAGATGCTCCTTACCTGAGTGTGGTTACGCCAAGCACACATGATATGAGTACGATTCGTGGATGGTGGGAAGAAGACAGGGCACAAACACAAAAATTTTATAACAGTGAATTGGGACAGTTTGGTGAAGCTCCTTATTTCTGTGAACCATGGATTGTTCAGAGTATCATTGCTCAGCATTTGCAGTCACCTGCTATGTGGAGCATTTTCCAGGTACAGGAATTGCTGGGCATGAGTGAAAAGTTGCGGAGAGAAAACCCGAATGATGAACGCATTAATGTGCCGGCAAATCCAAAACATTACTGGAGATACCGGATGCATATTTCATTGGAAGATTTACTGAAGGAAGATGAATTCAATGATGAGCTGAATAGATATGTGGTGTTGAGCGGGAGAGGGTAGTAATTTGATAATTTGAAGATTTGGTGATTTGGAAATTCTGTCGCTCACAGAGTGGTTGCATTTATTTTACACAACAATTATTTTTTATTTGAACATCCGTTATAAAAAAACAGAACTTCCTTTTCGATATCCCTTCACAATTTCGAAGGGAACAAAAACGCATCAGCCGGCATTGATTGTTGAGCTGGAAAATCGTGGGGCAAAGGGTTACGGCGAAGCGCCTGCTATCGCTTACTATAATATTCCCGTAGAAAAAATGATCGAAGACCTTGAACGCAAGAAAATGTTTGTTGAAAAATTTGCGTTTATGGAACCCGAACGTTATTGGCATTATCTGCATCATTTATTCCCGCAGAATCATTTTCTTGTTTGCGCATTGGACATTGCCACATGGGATATGTATGGAAAACTCCGCAACAAGCCATTGTATCAACTCTGGAATTTGGATTTCAGCAAAGCACCCATTTGTGATTATACCATCGGTATTGATACTGTAGAAAAAATGGTGGAGAAGATGAAAGAAAAGCCATGGCCCATTTATAAAATAAAAGTAGGTGTACCCGGTGATGTGGAATTGGTAGCCGAATTAAGAAAACATACCGATGCAGTTTTTCGTGTAGATGCAAATGCAGGATGGACTTTAGAAGAAGCTCTGCAAAAAATCCCACTGCTGAAGGAGTTGGGTGTTGAATTTGTTGAACAGCCACTTGCAAAAGATAACTGGGAAGGGATGAAAGTGTTGTACAAAGAATCTTTGTTACCATTAATCGCAGATGAAGCCTGTGTGTATGAAAGCGATGTAGAAAAATGTCAGCATCATTTTCACGGTATTAATATTAAGCTCACTAAATGCAGCGGTATCACTCCGGCTTTGCGGATGATCACCAAAGCAAGAGAACTGGATTTGAAAGTTATGATCGGTTGTATGAATGAATGTACAATCGGTTCAGCAGCTATTGCACATCTTGCTCCATTGGTTGATTATATTGATATGGATGGGCCTTTATTACTTGCTGAAGATCTTGCAACAGGGATCACTTACAATTATGGCAAAGTAGGAGTAAGTGACAAACCGGGTTTAGGCATTGAATTGAATGAACCGTTTTAAAAATAACAAGGAGTAACAGAGGTACACAGAGATCAAATCTATTCGTCGTATTCTCTGTGTATCTCCTTTACTCTCTAACTCTGTGTTGAAGATTTCCTTACCAGATTTTCACTCTTGCACTATCAACTACATACATCGTATCACCCGGTTTTAGATTGAAGGTTGTATAGAAATTATCCATACTTACAAACGGCCCGTTTACTCTCCATTTAGCAGGAGAATGTACATCTGTGAGCAATCTGTTTTTTAAAGATTCATCTCTTGTGTGTCCCAGCCAACCCAATGCATAACCAAGATAATAGCGTTGCGCAGGAGTTAAACCAGCCATCTTTTCATTCTTTTTATACTGTTCTGTTTTTACAAAAGCATCCCAACCCAATAAGCCACCACCAAGATCAGCAATGTTTTCACCCAGTGTGGCTTTGCCATTAATGTTATATCCTTCAAATGGTTTGTAAGCTGAGTATTGCTTCACCATCACATCGGCACGTAGTTTGAATTTTGCTTCATCATCTTTTGTCCACCAGCTTTTCAAGTTTCCTTTTTCATCAAACTGTCTTCCTTCATCATCAAAACCATGTGTTATTTCATGCCCAATGGTTGTTGCACCTGCATAACCATAAACCAAAGCATCATCGAGTTCTTCATCACGGTAACCTGGAACCGTAAAGATGCCTGCAGGTAAAACAATTTCATTATTACTTGGGTTGTAATAAGCATTATAAGTTTGCGGACTCATTACCCATTCATCCCTGTCAACTGGCTTGCCGAGTTTATTAATGCTGTAATTCGTCCACCAGGTATTTGCATTGATAAGATTCTGCGTATAGCTTTCCGTGCCGATTTCCATTGCTGAAAAATCTTTCCATTTATCCGGATAACCCACTTTCTTTTTCATGGTTGACAATTTCACATAGGCTTTTTGTTTGGTGCTGTCGCTCATCCATGGCAGTGTTGCTATTCGCTCTTTTAATGCAGTACGGATTGCTTCTACCAAGTCGGTGTATCTTTTCTTTGCTGTTTCTCCGAAATATTCTTTTACATAAAGCTGTCCGAGTAATTCACCCATGATATCTTCTTCAGTTTGCAATACTCTTTTCCACCGTGGTTTTCTTTCTTTGGCACCGTTCAGTAGTTTATTAAATTGAAAAGCTTCTTTACCATACGCATCAGGTAAAGTTCCGGTTAAGCTGAGGATGAGACGGAAACGAAGTAATAATTTCCATGTGTCGAGAGGAGTTGTTTTCAAAATACTTTCCAGTTCTTTATAGTACTCCGGCTGACCAACAATAACCGAATCAACAGAAGGTATTCCTGATGTTTTGAAATAACCTTCCATATCAAGTGATGGAGTAAGTTTATAAAAATTGGCCGTGCTCATTTTATTATAATTGGCATACGGATCTCTTAAGTCCTCAATCTTGCGGTGCACTTTTGCAATTTTCATTTCTATGTTCATGATGTCAGCTGCAGATTTTTCCGCAATTGCTTCATCAATACCACTGATGGTTAAAGTTTTGGCTAAGTAATTTACATAGGCGCTGCGGATTTTGATGGTGGCTGAATCATTCTTGAAATAGTATTCTCTTTCAGGTAATCCCAAACCTGTTTGCCAGAATTGTAAAGCAATCACATCACTGTTTTTAGCATCCTGCCCAATATAATTTCCGATAATGGAAGATGCACCAATCTTATCCAGTTGGGCAATTACATTACTTAAACTTTTCAGATCGTTAATGCTGTTGATTTTTTCGAACCATGGTTGCAATGGCTTCAGTCCATTTTTTTCAATGGTTGCTGTATCCATCGCTGTCTTCCAGAAATCACCAATCTTTTGACTGGTAGAGCCGGGAGCTGCCTCTTCTTTTGCTGCATTTTCATTGATGGTTCTGAGTCTTGTTCTGTTTTCTTCTATTACCAGGTTGCCAATGCCCCAGCTGCTTTCATCGGCAGGGATGGGGTTCTTTTTAATCCAGCCGCCATTGGCATATAAAAAGAAATCTGCGGCCGGATTAACCGTTGTATCCATGTTTGATGCAAGTGCATCAGGTTTCGGCTTATTCTCTGTTTTGCAGGAAATAAGAAGCAATGTAGTTAACAGAACCAGGAGGGTTGAACGCATAATATGAAGATTTAAAGTTTGAATTTACTCAATCAAAGCATTGAGTTGATAAGAGATTGACAAACGGAAAAAGAAAAGGCGGCCATTGGCCGCCTTTCAGTATCAGCAGTAAAAAAAATTACCATACCAGTGCACTCGCTCCAAGAATAGCAGCATCTGCTTCTTTCAGTTCACTGTAAATAATTTTTACTTTGTTTTTAAAGATCTGGATGAGGTTTGCTTCCATTGCCTGCACAGTTGGTTTCAGAATCAGGTCGCCTGCTTTTGTTAAACCGCCAAATAAAACAATTGCTTCAGGTGAAGAAAACATCACAAAGTTTGCTAATGCCTCACCAAGAATCTGTCCGGTAAATTCAAAGATCTGGTTAGCTACAGTATCACCCTGCTCTGCGCATTTAAATACGGTTTCACTTGTTAAGTCATCAATAGAATAATTACGTAACAGGCTGGTAGTAGATGGATCCTCTGTAAGCATTTCAATCGCTGTTTCTCTTACACCGGTAGCTGATGCATACGATTCTAATGAACCACGAAGTCCGGTACCTTTATGCAATCTTCCACCGGGGCGGATGATTGTATGCCCCAGTTCACCTGCAAATCCATCATGCCCCAATACAATCTTTCCATCAATTACAATTCCGCTTCCAACTCCTGTTCCAAGTGTGATTGTAATAAAATGCTTCATTCCTTTTGCAGCACCATACTTCATTTCTCCAACGGCAGCTGCATTTGCATCATTGGTAAGTCTTGTAGGAAGCTGAAACTTCTTTTCCATGAGTTCAGCTATTGGAATAATCCCTTTCCATTTTAAGTTGGGCGCATATTCAATTGTACCTGTGTAATAATTTCCGTTAGGAGCACCAACACCAATTCCATGGAAATTCTGCGTGCCGCCATGCGAGGCAATCATTAAACTCAGTTCGCCATACAATTCTTCAATAAAATCTTCTGCATTTTCATGGGCATCTGTACGTATACGTCCCTGTTGAATGATATTACCATTGCGGTCAACAATGCCAAACTTTGTATTGGTGCCGCCTATATCAATGCCTATTACATATTCCTTTGCCATAATGGATATTCATTTAAAATTTGCTCTTATATGCTTAGTGACTTCCGCCGCTTTGCAGTTTATCGAAATCAATACCCTGTGCTTTTAAAACAGTTTTTGCACGGAGAGCATAATAAGCCAGGTAAGCAAAACAGGCTACCCCAATAATATAACTGTAATGAATACCTATTGAATCGGCCAATACACCCTGTAACCAGCTTACTATACCTCCTCCCATAATCATCATGATCAACAGACTGCTTCCCTGGTTCGTATTTTTTCCAAGACCAGCTACTGCTATGGTGAAAATACAGGGCCATAAAGTGCTGCAGAACAAGCCAACACTTGTAAATGCATATGCACTTACAAGACCTGATGAGAACATACCGATCAGCAAAGCGGCAATACCAGCCAGCGAAAACAGCAGCAGCATTCTTACGGGGTTACCTTTACTTGCAATATCAAAAACAATCATTACTGCAATGATAACTGCATAAATATAAAACTGTGAAACATCATGTTTGGCGATGGCATTAACCAGCAGGAAAACCGCAAATGCCAGGTAAGGCATCAGGAAGCTTAAGATTTGTTTGGCACCCTTACTCACATCGAAAGCACCAACTGCACCCGTCCAGCGGCCAATCATTAAACTTGCCCAGTACAAAGAAATATATGGAGCTACATCTTTTGTTTCTACTCCCAGGAATTGTTCTAAATACGCCGGCAAATTGCTGGCTGTAGATACTTCCACGCCAACATAAACAAAGATGGCAATCATACCCATCACAAGTTGCGGATATTTAAATGCGGAAGTACGTTGTAATAATTTTCCGCCTTCCTCTGTTTCACTCTTTGCCACTTCTTCAAGATCGATTTTATTGGGAACGGAAGAGAATTTAATAAACACAGCCACAACCAAAAAGGCAAGCCCTAAAATAAGGTAAGGGATTTTCACACTTTCAATACTTGCATCAGGATTGGCAGATGCAACGCTTCCAAAGATGGCAAAGCTCACCAGCAATGGCCCGATGGTTGTGCCAAAATTATTTACACCACCAGCCATTGTAAGCCTCTGTGAGCCGGTTTTCGGGTCACCCATTACAATCGCCAGCGGATTCGCTGCAATTTGCTGTAAAGAAAAACCAAGACCTACAATAAATAAACCGGAGATCATTAATGTAAATGAACCGGTATTTGCTGCAGGATAAAATAATAAGGTTCCCAATGCTGAAATGATGAGACCGATTGCAATACCATTTTTATAACCGATTCTGTTCAGGAGATCTCCACCCAAAACTTTGGAAATACCTACATAAATCAATGAACCAACTGTATAAGCAACATAAAAGGCAACAGATACCAACTGGCTCTGACTCTGGGACAGATCAAAAGCCTTTTTAAAAACTGGGATAAGGATATCATTGCTGGCAGCAACAAAGCCCCAGAAAAAAAACACTGAAACCAGGGTGCCGAATTGTGCCCATTTGGTTTTTAGGTGCGGATTAACTCCCGTAATCACATCTTTGGGTTGACCGGACTTAGTTTGTTGAGACATAAGTAATCGTTTGTTTAGTAAATAAGGGGCTGAAGGTATAAAAGAAATGAACTTGGTAAAAATTATTTGTTGTTTGATGCGCTGTATTTAAACTCTTGCTATATTGAAGCATTATTTTCTTAATCTCTCCAGAATGGAAATTCTTCATGTCAGTGCAGAGTGTTACCCAGTTGCCAAAGCAGGCGGATTAGGGGATGTAGTAGGAGCTCTCCCCAAATATTTACAGGAAGCCGGACATATTGCCAAAGTGGTAATGCCCATGTACCGTACAAAATTCCTTGTAGCCAACGAATGGGATGTGGTGCATAAGGGCCATACCAATCTTGGCGATTATTTTTTTGATTATACAATTATTAAAGAGAAAACGGATAAACTCGGTTTTGGTCTTTACTTAGTTGACATTAATGGTTTGCTAGACAGAGAAAAAATTTATGGCTACGATGATGATCCGCAGCGCTTTACTGCTTTCCAGATAAGTGTGGTTGACTGGCTTTCATCCTGGGAGTATAAACCCGATGCTGTTCACGTACACGATTACCATGCAGGACTTGTTCCTTTTTTAATGCAGCATTGTTACAGGTATAAACACCTGTCGGAAATACCAACTGTTATCACCATTCATAATGCACAGTACCAGGGACAGATGGCTTGGGAAAAAAGTACCTACCTGCCTCCTTACGATTCATGGAAAAGCGGAATGCTTGAATGGAACAATGTCATCAACCCGTTGGCCAGCGGTATTAAATGTGCAACAAAGGTTACAACGGTGAGCAATAGTTACCTCGATGAACTGAAGTACATGAGTAATGGTTTGGAAGCTTTGTTTGAATACGAGAAAGGAAAATGTGTTGGCATTTTAAACGGAATTGATGCAGCTGTATGGAATCCTGCATCTGACAAGTATCTCGAAAACGATTTCAACATTGAAACGGTTGAAGAAGGCAAGGCAAAGAATAAAGCGCTGCTTTGTGAAACATTTGGACTGGATATTAATAAACCCCTCTTTGTTTTTATTGGAAGATTGGTGGGAGAGAAAGCCGCAGACCTGTTGCCGGCAGTTGTAGGCGATTCGTTTTTTTATATCGGCCGCAGAATGAATTTTTTAATACTGGGCAGTGGTGAACCCGAAGTGGAAGGTCAGTTGAATGCAATGAACGCTGCATCACAATCTGATTACAGCTGTTATATCGGTTACAATGAAGCACTCAGCCATTTAATGTATGCAGGTGCAGATTTCCTGTTAATGCCAAGCCGTGTTGAACCATGCGGCTTAAACCAAATGTACGCCATGCGTTACGGAACAGTACCTTTAGTGCGGAATACCGGCGGGTTGAGAGATACTGTAAAAGATATTGGTGAAGAAGATGGATATGGTTTGGTATTTAATAACGCAGTTGTTGGCGATATTTGCAATGCCATCTGGCGTGCCTGCAATTTATACAGCAATAAAAAACAATTCAATGCTGCAAGGGAGTACATGATGAAACTTGATTTCAGCTGGGAAAACAGTGTGCAGCGATATGTTGATCTTTACAAAAGTCTTAAGTAAATTTAATTATAAACTCAGTTAACGATAAAACTTTTCATATGCTTAAACTACCAGCAAAAAACACATTAGCATTAATTCTTGGCGGTGGTGCAGGTACACGCTTGTTTCCTTTAACAGCGGCCCGCAGTAAGCCTGCAGTTCCTATTGCAGGTAAATACAGATTGGTGGATATTCCTATTTCCAACTGTATGAATTCCGGCATCAACCGCATGTTCGTTTTAACGCAGTATAATTCTGCTTCCTTAAACAAGCATATCAAGAATACCTATCACTTCAGTATGTTCAGCAGTGCATTTGTTGATATTCTTGCTGCAGAGCAAACACCCGATAACCAGGGATGGTACCAGGGCACGGCTGATGCTGTGCGTCAGTGTTTACGTCATGTTGAACAGCATGATGCAGAATATGTACTGATACTTTCAGGTGATCAGTTATACCAGATGGATTTTCAAAAAATGCTGGAAGATCATGTAGAACATGGTGCTGATATCAGCATTGCCACAATCCCGGTTGCAGAACGTGAAGCACCTGAGTTTGGTATTCTGAAATCAGATGCAAATCATAACATCACTTCTTTTATTGAAAAGCCTAAAAAAGAGCTGTTGCCTGAATGGGTGAGTGATACAGGAAATGAAATGAAGGGTATGGGCCGTATTTATTTAGCATCGATGGGTATTTATATTTTCAATAAGCGTTTGCTCATTGATATGTTGCAGGATGAATTTAAAGCTGCAACAGATTTTGGGAAAGAAATTTTGCCTGCCTCTATTGAAAAGTATAAAGTAACCAGTTACCAGTATGATGGTTACTGGACAGATATCGGAAACATTTATTCATTCTTTGAAGCCAATCTTGCATTAACGGCTGAGATTCCTGATTTCAATTTGTTTGATAATTCAAAGCCAGTATTTACACGTGCACGTATGCTGCCACCGGCAAAAATCAGCGGCACCACATTGGAAAAAACAATTATTGCTGAAGGTTCAATTATCATGGCAAGCCGTATTGAAAACAGTGTGATTGGTATCCGCAGCAGGATTGGTCTTGGCTCAACCATTGTAAGCAGTTATATCATGGGTGGTGATTATTATGAAACACTGGAAGAGATGGTGCGTTCAACTGAGCGTGGTATTCCGAAAATAGGTATCGGCGAACGTTGTTATATAAAAAATACCATCATTGATAAGAACTGCAGAATTGGAAATGATGTGCGTATTAATGGTGGCAGTCATTTGTCCAATACCGATCATGCATTGTATACAGTGAAGGATGGTATTGTTGTAGTGAAAAAAGGTTCTATTCTTCCTGATGGATTTGTGATTTAATGTTGTAAGTTTTTTTAGATAGAATCGATTCTTGACCTAAAACATGCCCCCGGGAGGGCTTAACGATTGTTATGGCAGTATCAGGCAGTTCTTCATCATCGTCATCTCCATTAAAACCATCTTTGAATTTTTGGCAAATCTGGAATATCAGTTTTGGATTTTTAGGAGTACAGATTGGTTATTCTTTACAGAATGCGAATACAAGCCGTATCCTTTCTGCCATCGGTGCAGACCCTCATCATTTAAGTTTATTCTGGCTGGCAGCACCTGTTGCCGGTTTAATTGTTCAGCCAATTGTTGGTTTGTCGAGCGATAAAACATGGACCCGTTTGGGTCGCCGTATTCCCTTTATTCTTGGGGGTGCAATTGTTTCGGCTTTAGCGATGTTTTTCATGCCCAATTCAGAACAGTTTGCAAGCCTGCTGGCTCCGTTGGTCTTTGGTGCAACAATGCTCCTGTTCATGGATACTTCATTTAATGTAACCATGCAGCCGTTTCGTGCATTGGTTAGTGATATGGTGCCCGATAGTCAGCGGAATAAAGGATATTCCATTCAAAGCTTTTTAATCAATACTGGTGCTGTACTTGGTTCATTGCTTCCATTTATTTTAACGTGGATAGGTGTAGCCAATGAACCTGCTCCGGGTGCTAAAGTAGCTCCGACAGTTATCTGGTCATTTTATATTGGTGGTGCTGTTTTATTGCTCACCGTTATCTGGACTTCGTTCCGAACAAAAGAATATCCTCCCAAGGAGTACGCTCAGTATAATAATATTGATGAAGTAAAAGAAAAAGTGAAGTTTATTGATTTGCTGAAAAATATTCCACCTGCTATGTGGCAGTTATCCATTACGCAGTTTTTTTCCTGGTTCTCATTATTCCTTATGTGGGTATTTACAACCCAGGGTATTGCGCAAAATATCTGGAACACAACTGACGCCACATCAAAAGCATACAACGAAGCCGGTAACTGGACGGGAGTAATCTTTGCAGCATACAGTGTGTTTGCTGCTTTGTTTTCATTGGCCATTACACCTCTTGCCAATAAATATGGAAGAAGAAACACGTATGCACTTTCTTTACTCGCAGGAGGAATAGGGTTGCTGTCAATGATCTTTATAAAAGACAAATATGTTTTGTTTATCTCTATGATAGGAATTGGTATTGCCTGGGCTGCAATCCTTGCATTGCCTTATGCTATTTTATCTTCTTCATTACCACCAAAACAAACCGGCGTTTATATGGGCATTTTCAATGCAACCATTACCATTCCGCAGATTGCTGCAGGTCTGATTGGCGGCGTAGCACTTACAATGCTGGGAGGTAATGCAATCAATGTAATTGGTTTGGCAGGTGCTTCCATGTTTATTGCAGGTATCTGCGCCAGGCTGGTAATTAAGCAAGGCCAGTAGACTTGTTTATTTTTCAATTTATTATTATGAAAACAAGAATGTTTCAATTTCTGCTGTTGTTTTTTGTAACAGTAGGCAGTGTGTGTGCACAAGAGTATGAACTTTATCCGGCCAACTGGTGGATAGGTATGAAGTACAATAAACTTCAGGTCATGATCCGTGGAAATAATGTTGGTGAGCATACAGGCTTTGCCATTAATTATCCGGGTGTTACTCTAACAAAAGTCAACAAGTTTCAGAATAAGAATTATGTGATACTGGATGTAACAATAGGCACAACTGCAAAACCGGGAACGGTTGGTATCAAATCAAAGAAAGGAACTCAATCAGTAAACTTTGAATTGAATTTACAGAGCCGCAGACCGGGCAGGGGATTGGCTTTTGCCAATGGAGCAACCTCACAGGATCTCATGTATCTCATCATGCCCGACCGTTTCAGCAATGGCGATCCATCCAATGATCGTGTTGCAGGAATGAAAGATCAAACACTTCGCCGTGATACCGTATTCAACCGTCATGGTGGCGATCTGAAAGGAATTGAAAATCATTTAGACTATCTGCAGGATCTTGGTGTAACAGCTTTATGGTTAAACCCGGTGATTGAAAATGATATGAAAAATCGAACAGAACATGGTTATGCATTTACTAATCATTACCGTGTTGACCGGAGAATAGGTGGCGACAAGGCTTACAAAGAATTAATCACTGCAGCACATGCAAAAGGATTTAAAATTATCCAGGATGCAGTGTATAATCATGTGGGTATTGATCACATTTTATTCCGTGATCAGCCAGACAGTACATGGTTTCACCGCTGGCCTGCATTCACACAAACAAATTATAAGGATCAGATTATGTTCGATCCTTATGCAACAGCAGCAGATAAAAAAATCATGAGCGATGGATGGTTTGTGCCGTCCATGCCCGATTGGGATCACAGCAATAAATTTGTTGCCAACTTTTTAATTCAGCATGCAGTATGGACAGTAGAAGAATATGGAATCGACGGATGGCGCATTGATACCTATGCGTACAATGATCTTGTTTTTATGAACCGTTGCAACAAAGCATTGTATGATGAATATCCCAACATCAGCATTTTTGGTGAAACATGGGTGCATGGTGTACCTAACCAGAGTTATTTCTGCGAGAACAACTACAATATTCCGTTCAAAAGTAATATGCAGGCAACTACTGATTTCCAGACTCTGTTCTATGGTATTCAGCCCGCATTAACACAGCCATTTGGCTGGACTGAAGGTGTAAATAAATTATACACTACAGCTGCCCAGGATTTTGTTTATAAGAACCCCATGCGTCAGGTCATCTTTTTAGATAATCATGATCTGCCAAGATTCTACTCTGTATTGGGAGAAGATACAACGAAATATAAAGTGGCTTTTTCATGGCTGTTAACGTTCAGGGGTATTCCACAAATGTATTATGGCAATGAAATATTAATGACAGGATTAACTTCTCCCAATGATGGTTATGTGCGCCAGGATTTTCCCGGTGGATGGGAGGGCGATGCTGCCAATAAATTTACAGCTGCCGGCAGAACAGCAAAAGAGAATTCTATTTTTAATTATATTAAGAAACTCGCCAACTTCCGTAAAACATCATCAGCCATTAAAACAGGAAAGATGATGCAGTTTTATCCCATTGATGGTGTGTATGTTTATTTCCGTTATGATGCCAATCAAACCATCATGTGTATCATGAACACAAATGATAAACCAATGACCATTGATCTTGCACGTTTTGCAGAACGGTTAAAGGGTTTTCAATTGGCTTATGATGTTGCAGCAGGTCAGCAATTTCAATTAGAAAAAACAATGACACTGATGCCGATGTATAATCTGGTGCTGGAGTTGAAGTAATGCTTGTCTGACGTCTCGAAGAGCATCTGACAAATAATAGGAAAGGGTTGAAAACTTTTATAAGTTTTCAACCCTTTCCTATTAAAATTTATTTTTTTACAGCAAACTATTCCACAACACTTTTGATCCGTATTTGCCCCAATCTTTCATAGCCTTGTTCAGATCTTTTTGGTAAACTTCCCAGTTTACAGCTTTCCCTTTTTGTTTAGGGTTCAGCATTGCTTCTGTTGGTTCTTTGATGTCTACTTTTGTTGCAAACCAGGTTACCTGCAAACGGGGTACAGCCAAACCTAAGATCATGCCGGGTAAACCTCCAAAACTTTCAGGGCCGCTGCTTACAGTAATCTCATCGGTATAAAAGGCAACAATATAAACAGAGTCGCAGATTTTAGTTACTGCTTTCTTACACTCAAACCCGGCTATTAATCTTGTTTCATTGCTGATCTTCCATTCGTATTTCTGTAAACTGTCTTTTACAAGATAGGTTTGTTCAAAGATGTCACGCTGCAGGGAAATCTGGTTAGTTTTTACATCTTTAACTGTTACATCTGTTTCACTTGGCTTTCGTCCCCACATATATTTTACATCTGTGTTTTCCTTAGCCAGCTTAAACACCGATTTGTTTTCATTAAAATCGAGGAAATAAGTTTCACTTACCATTTTAGGAAATACTTTTTTCATTTCAACTACCCATGGTTGTTCATCTTCTTCTTTGTCGTAAAACGAAAACTGGTTCACTCTTTTTTCATATTCAATATGCCCGCTGCTGATAAATTTTACCTGTGCAGAGGAATCCGCATGAAGACTGAAAAGGATGGTTATAAGCAATAGATATTTCATGATTAGAAGTTTGAAGGTTTGCCATTTTTTGTAAAGTTCCATGTGAAAGTAAGCAGTGCATAGCGTCGTATATTCTGGAAGGTGTTTTCAGAAATAAAGTTGCTGCTGATATTACGCTGGATGCCCTGGTTCTGGTTGAAAAGATCATTCACCGAAAACATGAGTTCAAATGCATCTGTTTTTGTGAAAGTGCGTTTGATGGAACTGTTGATGATAAATACGTTTCGCTGATTCTGGAAAGCAGCAGTTTTTTGATAGATGTTCAGATTACCATTCAGGTCAAAATATAATTTCTGTTTTTTAAACTTCATTGAAAGGTAAGGGTAGGCGTTCACCGTCCAGTATTTTGTAACCACGCCTTTGTTGATGGAAGATTTTGAAAAATTATAAGCTGGTTCTACATTAAAGTTAAAGCTGATCCACTTATCACTCCATTTACCGATTCCTGTTCCAAATCCTATTCTGTAATTGTCACTGATATTTTTTTGCCCGTTTACAATATTCACAAAGCGGCTTACCGAATTTTCAGAAGTAAAATTCAAGTTAACAGAAGGGGCAACCTCAAATCCATACATGGCCCATACCTGTCCATTGTAATTTCCATTTACATTAACAGCCTGGTTAATCCTGATTCCGGAATCGATCAGAATTTTATTTGAACTGCTGATGGCATTATTCGTGAAGGAAAAACTTCCCGACAGATAAAAGTTTCTGCTCTTAATGATTTTATAATCATTCATGTTGATCGAAAAATTATGCCGGAATGCCTGTTTTAGAACGGGGTTACCCACTGTAATATTCAATGGATCAATATTATCAATAATGGGGTTAATCTGCTGTAAGGTTGGGTTCTGTGTACTCCCTGAATAAGTAAGGTTAAAACTTTTTTGCTTTTTAGGTGTAAACCTGATGGATGCCCTGGGTAAGAGATTTGTGAAACCTATATTCCGTTTGTCGGCTTTTGTTATTTCTTCCAGGCCAAAATTCGTACGGCCTACAGATGTACCGATCGAGAACATATATTTTTTTTCTGTAAACCGGAAAGAGAATCCACCGCTGTGGTCATCGGCACTATAAAGGAAATGATTACTTAATGAATCAACCATTGACGAATAATTGTTACTGGCCAGCGGTTTTTCAAACGTGTTCCGTTCTGCATTGTTCCGGTTGAAATTATTCCGGTATGTCAGCTCTAAAAATAACTTCTTACTGAGTGGTTCGGTGTAAACAATACTGTTTTGTATCACCTGCTGATGTTCATTGTTTGTTTTATTCTGATCAAGTTCCTGACTGGTTTGTTGCCCGGCTGAATTAAAAAATTCGATATTGGAAAACAGGAAACCATTTCCGGTTTTTGCGTTATTACTCCAGTTACCGGTATAGCTGATGGTCCTTCCCTTTTTATTGAGCCGTTTGCGCCAGCTGATTTCAGAAGTGAAATCTTTATCCTCTGTTCTGCTTGTTATCGTGCGGTCAGTTTCATTGATTGCTATTTTGTCATCATTCATCGAGTTGCCAGCATAACTGCTCTCTTTTTCTCCATTTACAATGGAACCGCTTGCTTTTATTTTTAACGTGCTGCTTGAATCAATCTGCCATTCATAAGTGGCATTCAATTTATTTCTTCTGCGGAAATTGGTAAAGTTCTCAATGGTATTGTTGGAGAAACTGCTGTCCTGCAAAATAGTTTGTGTAGAACTTGTATTACGTCCGGTTACATTCTGGTCGTTAAACTGGTAACTGCCGTTGATACTGTTTTTATCCTTGTTCCATTTGTTAATGTAAACCAGCCCTGCAGTAGTTGATTGCGGCAATCCCTGTCCACGGCTGAAGTCATCACCCTGGTTCCAGAACATCATGCCGCCGTCATCGGTTACTTCCATGTTGCTGTTTGAATTTGATCCGAAATTGCGTTGTTCGTTCCAGTTCAATCCTTCAAACGTTGTATTGTTGTTGGTGATATAGGCTGCAATTTTTTGTTTCTTTTTAAAGGCATTTATCATAGCTTTTGCAGTATGGTATCGGTCGAAATCGGTTCCTGCTTCCAGCTTTCCAAAAAAGCCTTTCTTTTTATCTTCTTTTAATTCAAGATTGATGGTCTTTGTTTTTTGCCCGTCATCAACACCGGTAAATTCTGCCTGCTCACTTTTTTTATCAAACACCTGTACTTTATCCACCACATCTGCCCGCAGGTTTTGCGATACTACAGCGGGATCATCACTGAAAAATTCTTCTCCATCAACCAGTATCTTTTCCACCTTCTGCCCCTGTGCGGTTATTTCTCCTTTTGCGTTTACCTGCAGGCCGGGTAACCGTTTCAGCAGTTCCTGCACATTGGCATTGGGCCCTACTTTAAAACTGTCGGCTTTATATTCTGTTGTATCTCCTTTAATCCGTATAGCGCTCACCTTTTGCTGTATAATAATTTCTTCCAGCAATTTCGATTTAGGAATAATGGTGATTTCTTTTTTATAAACAGTAGTACCCTTCACTTCAATATCATCCACAAATTCAGCATAGCCGGGATAGCTAACCACAAGGAAGTAACTTCCATCAGGAATCCCTTTTATTTCGAAAGAACCCTGCTCATTGGTACGGGTAAATTTGGAAAGTACAGTGTCTTTTGAACGGATCACTGAAATTACCGCATTGCTTAATTTTTTACCGGAACTGGTATCTGTAATAGTACCGCTGACTGAACCTGATTGAGAGTATGCTGTTGCTGCAGAGAAAAATGCGAAGCAAAGGATAAGAAGCAGTTTAGGTGATATCATTAGCTTTGGTTGATGATGATAATTATTTTGCGATATTAAAATGTTTTGGCTACAGTTTTTGCAATGAAGATGTTAAAGTGTTATATTTCCATATGAATGGTAAATATTTATTTTACCGTAGGGCCAAATTAAAAATGAGTGCTGACAATACAGCAGGAACAAAATCAATTACTTTCCAGCAATCAGTAAACATATAACGTGAATACTACCATGAAATACGAAGATTTTCATTTCGTTGATACAACGAAACCTGTTTGGAATTATTCCCGTTTTGAAGGCGATGATATTGCCAATTTTCAAAATGGAACCAATTACCGCTGTTATGAATTATTCGGATCGCACCAGATGGAAGTGAGTGGAGTAACAGGTTACTATTTTGCGGTATGGGCACCGAATGCAACATTCGTTTCTGTATTCGGTGAATTCAATAACTGGAACAAGGAAAGTCATCCGCTTTTTGTAAGACTTGACAGCTCCGGAATCTGGGAAGGCTTTATTCCCAACATGCCCAAAGGAACGTCCTATAAATATCATATTCATGGCTATGCTGGATTAAAACTTGATAAGGGTGATCCATATGCAAACTATTGGGAAGTTCGTCCTAACACTGCGTCTGTAACCTGGCAAATGGATCATGAATGGCATGATACAGAATGGATGCAGATAAGAAAAGAACATAACAAACTTGACGCACCCTGGAGTGTGTATGAAGTGCACCTTGCAAGCTGGATGCGTCCTGATAAATTCAATGAAGAAGTTTATCACAGTTATGATTTTTTCCGTGAGCGGCTTGTGCCCTATGTAAAAGAAATGGGGTTTACCCATATTGAATTAATGCCCATCATGGAACATCCCTTTGACGGAAGCTGGGGTTACCAGGGGGCAGGTTATTTTGCAGCAACATCACGGTACGGAACTCCGCAGCAGTTTATGCAACTGGTAGAAGCTTTTCACAATGAAGGGATAGGAGTAATTCTTGATTGGGTGCCATCGCATTTTCCGTATGATGCACATGGGCTGTTTATGTTTGATGGTTCGCATACATACGAGTATGCAGATATGCGGAAGGGATATCACCCCGATTGGAACAGTTATATTTTTAATTATAAACGTGGCGAAGTAAAATCATTTCTCATCAGCAGTGCCATGTATTGGCTCAAAGAATTTCATATTGACGGGATGCGTGTGGATGCTGTATCATCATTGCTGAAATTAAATTATTCAAGAACAGCAGGTCAATGGGAGCCCAATGAATTTGGTGGAGATGGCAACATTGAAGCCATTGCTTTTATTAAGGATTTAAATGAAACAATTTTTCGTGATTTACCCGACACACAAACCATTGCTGAAGAAGCAACTGATTGGCCGGGTGTAAGCAAACCAACTTTTTCTGATGGGTTGGGTTTTGGTATGAAATGGATGATGGGCTGGATGCATGATACGTTGAAATATTTTAAACAGGATCCATTGTTTCGGCAATATCAACAGGATCAGTTTACATTCAGCATGGCTTACTACTATGATGAAAATTTTATGTTGCCATTGAGTCACGATGAAGTGGTGCATGGCAAAAGCCCCATGCTGTATAAAATGCCGGGTGATGACTGGCAGAAGTTTGCCAACCTGCGGTTGATGTACAGTTATATGTTTGCACACCCCGGAGGTAAGCTCTTATTTATGGGAAACGAATTTGGTGCAACCAGTGAATGGAATTATAAAAGTGAATTACAGTGGGAACTGTTGCAGTTTGAATCGCATAAAGGAATAAAAAATTGTGTGAAGGATCTTTGCAGTTTACTGAAAAATGAACCGGCATTATATGAAAACCAGTTCAATCATTTTGGGTTTGAGTGGGTTGATCTGAATCACCGGAGTGAATCTGTGATTGTATTCAAACGGAAAGGAAAAAAAGAAGAAGATGATATTCTTGTGGTTTTGAACATGACACCTGTTGTTCACAACGATTGGAAAATACATGTACAGGGTAAGCAAAGCTGGAAAGAAATCTTTAACAGCGATGCAAAAAAATACTGGGGTACAGGGGATGTGTTTAATCCAGAAATAGGCGTTCGGGTGACAGATAAGGATGAAAAATGGTATGAATTAAACCTGAATTTACCTCCTTTGGGGGCTGTTTTATTAAAATAATACTTAGTTTCCGTAAAATGGGCAGGATTTTGGCGGGTATTTCTACGTTATTTTATATTTTTATATTGTTTAATTTTACATTGATCCAAAATCTTATTCCATGAAAAACGGGTACGTTGTTTTATCACTTACATTGTTCACTTTCTTTTCTGCCTCAGCTCAGAATCGTGATAGCTCAGATGCTGTTTTACAACGGGCTAATATTGCCAAACAGGAGCGCAGAATACAATTAGCCATTAATCTTTTTGAAAAAGCAGTTCAGTACGACACAACCAATGTTGAAGCGTTAAAAGCAATGGGTGAATATGGAATTGAAAGCCGTAACTACCGTCAGGCAGTTGATGCCTATACCCGTTGGAACACACTTGAACCAAACAATGAAGCAACCTTTCAGCAACTGGCTAATTTATATTTCAATCTGGGCCGCCACCAGGATGCATTAAATTATACCGAGAAATGGGAAAAATTACACAAGGATAAACCCATGCACTATATCGTTGGTATGTGTAATTATTATCTCGAAAATTATCCGCAGGCAATTAACCGTTTATTATACGCTGCTGAAACAGACTCAACCAATGCAGTTCTGTATTATACAATCGGCCGCAGTTATATTGAAATAGAGCGTTACAAACAGGCAATTCCTTATTACCAGAAAGCTGCAGCAGTTGACACCAAAAATGCACGGTATGTATTTGAGATGGGTATGGTTTACTATGCTGTTCCTGATGATAAAAATGCTATTGCGATGTTTGAGCTTGCAGCAGAGCGGGGTTGGGTAAAGAATGCTGAGTATTATGAAAACCTTGCCTACAGTTATATGAACCTGGGCAATTTTGCCAAGTCTACAGAGATGCTTGAAAAGTCTTTGGAGAAGCGTCCTTACAGCATTACTGTACGTTATGCGCTGGCCGAATCGCAATACAAAGGGGGTCAGTACCAGGATGCCATAAACAATTGGGATCAGGTGCTTCAGCTCGATAACAAAAATGCACGTGCACTTTATATGATTGGTATGAGTTACCAGAAAATGGGACAGAAAGATAAGGGCATGGCCTTATGTGACAAAGCCATTGAAATGGACCCATCGCTAAACAGCCTCAAACAGAAGAAAATGGACATGGGAATGTAAACCTCCCATCTGACAATACCAGGGCAGCTTAATTGCTGCCTTTTTTTGGTTTTTCCGGGTTTGTTGGGAGATTTCCTGCACGGGGCAGCGAAACCACTACAGAAGGGTATCTATTTATAAAAATTAACGTCCCTATTCTGATATTAACAGACCACCAACTGATCCATGGCTGCATCAAAAAAGATGAGCAATGCCAGCGACAGCTCTTTGAGCGTTTCGCCGGTAAGATGCTGACTGTATGCCTGCGTTATGCTACAGACAGGATGGAAGCAGAAGATATCCTGCAGGATGCCTTTATTAAAGTGTACAGGAATATTTCTCAGTTCAAGTTTGAAGGTTCGTTTGAAGGATGGGTTCGCCGGATTGTTGTGAACACAGCTTTAAAGTGTTGCCAGAAGAAACGGATGAAATTTGATGAAGTGCAACCTGATGCACCGGGCGTAAGCGGATTGGAACCTTCAGCCTACACTCACCTCAACGAAGCCGAGTTATTGAAGATGATTCACAATTTACCGGAAGGATACAAGCTGGTATTTAACCTGCATGTAATTGAAGGATACAGCCATGAAGAAATTGCAGTAATGCTGAATATAAAAGACAGTACATCAAGATCACAGCTGGTGAAAGCCAGAAGATATTTACAGAATGAAATTATTAAAGTGCAAAAAAGTATTGCGGTATGAAAGATCAACAATTCGATGACTTCGTAAAAGGCAAACTGGGGCAGTACGACTCCGGTGCACCCATGCAGGTATGGGAACGCATACGTGAAAAAGAAAAGGATGATAAAAAAGGCTTCTTCTTTTTCAGGCGTTACCTGTTAACTGGTATTGTGTTGGCATCTCTTACCGGCATCGGCTTTCTCACCTGGAATTCGAATTCAAAAAATGCAAATGCAGAACAGAAGACAACAACTCTTTCACAAGTAAATACGAATAACAATAAGGAAAACATTACACCAGCAGCAGTTAATGAAAACCGGGAACAGGTACAGCAAACAAACGAATCAACAACTGAATCAAAACCCGGAGTTGAAAATGATGAGAATAAAACTAATGAAGGAAATGCTGTTGCAAGTGATTTGAAAACAGGCAATAAGAATAATAACTCTTTCACTGCTGATCGAACTGTAAAACCAACTATTTCAGTTATCAGCAATTCAGTTAACAGAAAAAGAAATATTGGAATCAATAAAAATGAATCCGTAACAACAGAAAAAGAAAAGTTTATTATAAATACTGTTGCTGCAGGCAATGAACAAAAAACAGGCAATTCAATTCAGGCAAATGAATCAAAAGAGTACGCTTTAAACTTTACTGATCTTGCTATATATCGTTTTTCTCTGCAAAAGTTTCAGATAGGAAATGTTCCCCAGCAAAACAACAGACCGGGTTGCCCGACAATTACCGGCCCACGCCGTAATGATTTATATATAGAAGTATATGGTTCGCCTGATTATACCATGCGGAGTTTTTCTAACCCTGCTAATCTCAATGGTTATATTGCTCAGCGCCGCACCACTGAAGACAATCGGAATGGCTTCAGTGCAGGAGTACGCATTACTAAAAATATCGGAGAAAAAACATTAATCAAAGCCGGAGTAAATTATTCACAAATCAATGAACGTTTACGCATCATCAATGCAAATGAAAAACAAATAACACAGATCATAACAATACGTACTGTAATAAGGGCACCGGGTGATACTTTATTTATCAGGGATACAACTTACTTTGAACAGAACGGCACACGCTACCGCACAACGTATAATCGCTATCGCTTTATTGATCTGCCCATCATCTTTTCTTATGAGTTTGGAAATCCTGAAATACTTGCTTTTGCTGTGAATGCAGGACCGGTATTTAATATTACTTCATTCTATCGTGGTGAAGTACTTGATACAACATTAGCCCCGGTTAAAATTTCAACAGCTAAAGGAAATGGAGCCAACAACTGGCGAAGCAATATCGGTATCGGAATTTTTGCAAGTTTTGCTGTGTACAAACGGGTTAATGACCGGCTGCAGATTTTTGCTGAGCCTTATTTCCGGTACAATTTTAAACCTGTTACACAAAATGCAAATATTGTAAATCAGCGTTATTCTACAAGTGGTATGCAATTGGGCATCAGGTATAATTTGTACAGCGGCAGGCAGCGTTACAGGTAAATCATGAATCAAATAAATATGGATGTTTCCAGTAACCCGGGGAAAGCACCTATTTATTTTAAATCCAGAATATGAAGAAAATATTTTTAAACAGTTTATTATTTTCCTTTCTTCTGATTGCGGCGTGCAAAAAGGATACAAACGAATTTGTACCTGATCCCGGCCAGCAATTAGACAGTGCATGGACAAATAATGTAACAGCAAATTCACAGGTGCTTATTTTATCAAAGAGCCTGGAAGGAAGCCTTACTGCACAAAGTATAAACACTGCCACAGATACAACAATTAGTTCAGCCGGCGGGTTACAGATTTCATTTCCGACCAATGGCATTCTGCTAAATGGAACTGCATTAAGTGGTACTGTAAAAGTTGAATATGTTTTACTCCAGAAGAAAGGTGATTTTATACGTTATGGAGTACCCACAAGCACAAATAAATATCCTTTGGAATCTGGTGGAGCTTTGCACATAAGACTTACATCAAACGGTCAGCCACTTACAGTCGCAAGCAGCAAAAAAATTATTATCCGTTACCGTGATGCTGAACCAAAACAGGGGATGAGTATATTTTATGGAAATACATTATCAGTTACAAACTCGTTGTTGTTTGACTGGACATTGGCAAATGACAATTCCCTTGTGAAAGTATGGGATTCAACCAATACAAACCCATCGGCAAAAGGGTATGTTGTAGAAACATATAAAACGGGATGGGTAAGTGTTGATCGTTCAATACCATCATCTCAACCAAGAATTGAAGTGAAAGCTGTATTGCCTGATTTGTTCTCCAATGCAAACACAGCAGTGTATATGGTGTTTAAGAATTACCGTTCAGTAGTTCAATTATCCGGCAACACAACACTCCGGCATTTTTCTTTTCCGAATATTCCTGCCAATGAACCCGTGATATTTGTTTCAATTTCAAAAGTTGGGAGCAGTTATTATTTGGGAGTAAAAGAAGAAAAGACGGCAGCCAATATGGTGTCTTTTGTCAAACCAACTCTTTCAAGTCTTGCGGCTATTAATGCGTTACTGAACAGTTTGTAGTCATTTTTTCTTATAGGTTGTTTTTGGATAATCCCGCTGAAAAGCGGGATTTTTTGTGCGGCTTTCCACATTTGTGGATAGATGAAAGTCTGTTTAAACATCATTTTTTCAATAAATTTGCCGCTATGAGCGGAGTGAATAAGCATGTAAGGGTGGCAATTCTTGATTTATATGATGGCTTTGCCAATCAGGGCATGCGTTGTATCCGTGAAATACTGAACCAGTTTGCTGATACCAATCAACTGAACCTTGATTTTGCTGAATTTGATGTAAGGGGAAAGAGCGAAGTCCCTGATCTCAGCTATGATGTATATATTTCAACAGGCGGGCCGGGCAGTCCGCTGGAAAGTAAAGGGACTGATTGGGAAAATAATTTCTTTGGCTGGATAACAAAAGTTAAAGAGTGGAATGATAATCCTCTGCAGGATCAGAAAAAATATGTGTTCTTCATCTGCCATTCTTTTCAATTGGCCTGCCGCTATTTCGAAATTGGAAATGTGTGTGCCAGAAAATCAACTGCATTTGGCGCATTTCCCATTCATATGATACAGGGCTCAAACGAAGAAATTATTTTTGAAGGTCTGGTGAATCCTTTTTATGGAGTTGACAGCCGTGATTACCAGGTGATACAACCCAACCATAAACATCTCAAGGAAATAGGCGCAAAGCTCCTGTGTATTGAAAAAGAAAGGCCGCATGTGCCGTTTGAGCGGGCAATCATGGCGATACGGTTTAACGACTGTATGATCGGCACACAGTTTCATCCAGAAGCTGATGCTATTGGTATGAGTATGTATCTTCAAACAGAAGAGAAAAAGAAAACCGTCATCGACAATCATGGCTTTGAAAAATGGAAAAGCATGATTGAGCACCTGGAAGATCCCGACAAAATTTTACTCACTTATTCGCATATACTTCCCAATTTTTTGTACCACTCCATTTTTTCAATGGATACTGTTTCGGTTTAAAATCTTTCTGTTTTCTGCTTAAAATCAGATATTTTTAGAAGATAAAACATCCTGTATGATTCGTTCATTACGCAATGCTTTTAATCAAAATTTTACAGTAGAAAAATACCAGGCATTTCTGAAAGACCTTGACAGTCTGCATCCGGGTGATATTGAATTTCGTGTTTGTGAAACACCGGTTTTTGTTGATAAAGAATTCACGAAGAAATTAATTGATGCCTGTGAAAGTATTGTGGATGTGATCTGCGATCCGAAGTTTATTGAGCTTACTGAAGATGCAATTCCGCCAGGCGAAAAAGTGCCGAATGAGAACAGGATATCACATATGATTTCATTTGATTTTGGAGTATGTATTAATGACAAAGGAGAACTGGAGCCTCAGTTGATTGAAATGCAGGGGTTCCCAACTTTGTATGGCTTCCAGGTTTATTATCCTGAAGTGATTGAAAAGCATTTTTCAATTCCTTCTAACTTCAGTCATTATCTCAATGGATATAACAGGCAATCATATATTGACATGCTTCGCAAATTGATTGTTGGAGATTTACCTGTTGAAAATGTAATACTGCTTGAAATAAAACCAGAGATACAAAAAACAAGGATTGATTTTTCATGCACCAAAGATTACACCGGCATTGAAGTGGTTTGTTTAACCAAACTGATTCAGGAAGGCAGAAAACTGTTTTATTTGAAAGACGGGGAGAAAACAGAAGTAAAACGCATTTACAACCGTATCATCTTTGATGACCTTAATGACAATAAAGAAACGCTGGGCAATGTTGTAGATATTACGCAGGATCTGGATGTAGAATGGATGCCGCATCCAAACTGGTTTTACCGTATCAGCAAATACACATTGCCGTTTATTGATCATCCTTACGTGCCGCAAACATTTTTTTTAAATGAAGTGAAAGAGTTGCCGGATGGTTTGGAAAACTATGTATTGAAGCCATTATTTTCTTTTGCAGGTCAGGGTGTAAAGATTGACATTACACAGGAAGATATTGATTCAATTACTGATCCGCAGAATTTTATTCTTCAGCGCAAAGTAAAATATGCTGATGT
>CAZOLW010000023.1:0-56619 GCA_964580775.1 uncultured Chitinophagaceae bacterium
TGTTATTAAAATTAGTTTTACACCGCAGTTTCGTCTTTCATATGGACGGCCACGGGATTTTTATTTATTAAATGTGACTTTCTCTGCATAAAAATAGTTTGTAGTTTATAGTTTATAGTTTATAGTTCGGGTCTCACTTTTGTAGAGATAACTACAAACTACGAACTACAAACTGTCCCTTAACAAGGGCATGCTCATGCAATGACTTCCGCCTCTTGCCCTTGAAAGCTCTGCCGATGGTAAAAGGATCAATGTGTTTTCAATACTGTCGGGATCAACTCCTTTTTCGAATTTCTCAAATGCTTCTGTAGTTGTCATTACATCAAAGCCTGCTGCCCTGAATGCTTCAGCTGTGTGGTCATTTCTGTCGTAGCCAATCACTACTCCTTCTTTCAAAGCTACTACATTACAACTGTCAGTCCACTGTTCTCTTTCATCATGCGGAAAAACATTGCCACCGCTGTAAATGATGTTTACATCATCAGGATTCACGCCAAAATCTTCTTTACTGATCTGCCGGATCAACGATTCAATGCCCGGTAGGTTTTTGTTTACACTGTAGTTCCTTGTTTTTACATAAGGTTCATTGGCAGGTTTGTAAAACTGCAGAATTTCCACCTGCTCCATTTCCAGCTGGCGTGGATTATGTGCTAACTTATTAATATAGCTATGGCGGCTGATATGTTCAGCTCTTAATATTTTTTCCGAGAAACGTCCATAAAGTATCCATACATTCCGTTTCACTTGTGTGAAGATGGTATCAATATGCATCTGTGCACGGTTCTTCGGAATTTTCACCACAGATATTTTTTCAATTCCCAGTTCAGGACGGCTGAAGAAAGAATGAATGATTTCATTTACTGCACTGCTGCTGGTACGGATACTGCAACCGATCACAAAATGTTTGGGATGAATCATCATTACATCACCACCTTCAATACTGATGATACGGTGTTTGCGTTCTTCTTCTTCATAGAGAAAGAAATCGCTTTCTTCAATAATCTCCATAATTTTTTCCGGTTCATTTTTGAAAAAATAATAGAGCGATAAGAATTTGGTGAGCAATGATTCCCTTCTTCTTGCCACCGTTGCCATGCGGCTCAATAGGATATGACCTTTTACCATAATGCCAATATCACGGGTAAAAATAAAGTTGGGAACAGGAGGGAAGATGAACATGTCTTCACCTGTGCCATTTTCTTCTGCGGGTAAAATGCCGGTAATGAAAACCTTTGCCAGCAATGCGGGATCGTTGATGGCTTCTAATCTTTGCTGAATGGCAAAACTTGATTCTTCATAGGAACAGATAGCAGAGATTAACCTGAGTTTTACTTTCTCATCTTTGATGATTTCTGCCAGCAGCTGCTGCGTATCCAATACTTTATCGCTGTTGAAGTATTCTTCTTTGCCCGGTATATAGCACCATGATTTTTTTCCCGGCTCAGATTTTTGCTGATAGCTGTTGATATAGTTCACTTTTTCACGGTCTAAGAAATACAATAGCAGTTTCACATAGTGATTGTATTCTTTCTGCATACTTTTCAGATGCACTATATCATCATAAAGATTGTCGGCAAAAGTTCCGGGAATGATTTTGCCAATACCACCGTCGGGGCTGTGGATTAAAAGTTTTCGTAATCTTCCTAATTCATTTTCTACGTAATAATTATGTTGCACCATAAAACCGGTTTAATGTTCAGTAAAGGATGGGTCGTAAGAGATTGTTGCGGGAACATGTTCTTTGCAGAACGATGATTCAGTTGCAACGGGTGATAAAGCTAAACTTAGTAGTCGGGCAGACTGCCTTCACCCGCAGAAATCAGGTTGAGGAAGTATGGCAGCATCAGGTTCGTTGTTATATGCTTCTGGAAAAACATATTGCAAGTTAGGTGATTTCGTACGAAGCTGCAAGTTTGCAGGTACTAACGGGAGCAGCTATGTTTTTGCCAGGTAATCCACATTAATCAACTCAAAAAAATCCTGTTCATTCAACTCTTTTACACAGCCGGGTTTTAAATCACCCAGCTTTAAATCCTCAATGGAAATTCTTATCAACCGCAGGCAACGGCGGTTAATGGCAAGGCACATTTTCCGCACCTGGTGAAACTTGCCTTCTGTTAAGGTCATCAGCATCCATGTATGCGGATACTGCTGCCTGAAATCATCCATATGAATATAATGATCGGTAACATCCGTAACAATTTCAATAGAATCTGGAACGGCAATATAGGGTTCACCATCTTTTACCGGAATGGTAACACCGGTTCTTAACTGTTGCAGCAGTTCTTCTGTAACAATATTCTTTACCATAACGAGGTAAGTACGTTTGTGTTTTTTCTTTGGATCAAACAATAACCTTGTTATTTTTTTATTCGTTGTTAAGATGAGCAACCCTTCTGAATGATTATCTAAACGTCCGATGGCATGTGTTCCTTCAGGAAATTCAAAATCAAGATCGCCCAGCAGCTTAACTTCATGCGAACTCACGAACTGAGAAACCATATCGTATGGTTTGTTGATGATGAAGTAGCGGTGTGTTGAAGTTGACATGTTAATTGGCTGCAAGATTACAGCTTTTGTATTATTTCTGGATTGATATAAATTTGAAGCACCTTTTTGTTTTTTTGCTATGATATCAGAGAAAGATTTTTTGGAAAAAATAGATATGATTGTGAATCGCCCAGGGATGTTTGGCATTCAGAAAGTTGAAGATATTCGTATTCTTTTTACTGCTGAAATTCATATTAATCAAAACGAATCAGTAGGGGATTGGAGTCAGCGATTTAGTCGTTTTGTAGTAGAAGACTGTAATCCTGAGCTGTTGAACTTCGATTGGTCAAAAATTATTCGTTTATATTCTGCCAGCGACGCTCATTCAATTGATTTGTTTAAAATTTTAGTGTCAAGATTTAGTGAAGGGCAAAATTTATGATAGTCATACATATCTAAATCGGTTCAACCCTTTTTATCGTTCCCCATGTCTTCAACACTTTAAACCTTACAAACATATCCTCGCTGTACCAGTTTTCTTTTCTTGTTTTCTGAATCACTTCTGCATGGTCTTTCATTTTATATGCAAACTGTTTCATCTGTTCCTTGCTCTGCCAAATGGAAAAAGTTGCTTGCCGCAATCTGGGTGATTCACCGATTCCAACAGAAAATAAAAATCCTTCCGATTTGCGCATATCGTTCGACACTGCTTCCACATGCTCATGAAAACGGGCAAGCTTTTTCCGGCGGATGGTTGCTCTCGTTAAAACAGCAATCATTCCTTCATAATCAGTTTTGGGCGGCAGTTTTCCAAAAGCTTCTTTTCCATCCCAGGTTCCATGTCCTTCAATTGGCTGAAGCACCACCGTCCAAGTTTCGCAACCAAAAAACTTCCACCAGCTGGAAATAAAGTTGCCGTAATACTGTTTAAGCAGTTGCTGGGGATCCGACAAATTATTTATTTGCCTCATTTCCTCCTCTTCCATCACCACCAATAATCCCCATTGTTGCCAGTCGGGTAATTTGCTGAAAGTGCCGTCACGTCCGCATCCAAGTGTTTTATGAAACCTGATTCTCCGGTTAAAAAGCAGGGGCAGCCGGTGTAAAGCCATCGCCAGCAGTGCAAAGTAGACAAAACGTTTTTTGTAACGGGCAATGGTTAATACTGCGTACATAATGCTCAATTAAGAATAAAGTTTGTATATGACAAACAAAACCTCACTCTTGTTGAAAACAAGGCTAAATGTGTTAATAAGATAAAAAATAGGTAAAAATTAATACAGCCTTAATCCCATATATTTGTCGCCTTCCTAAAATGAAAAATAGTGCGTTTAAAAAGTCTGGAAATTAAGGGTTTTAAAAGTTTTGCCGATAAAACTGTGGTTAGTTTTGATGAGGGGGTAACCGGTATCATTGGGCCCAATGGTTGCGGCAAAAGCAATATCATTGACAGTATCCGCTGGGTAATAGGTGAGCAGAAGATCAGTCATCTCCGTAGTGAAAACTTAGAGAGCCTGGTATTTAACGGTTCAAAAACAAGAAGTGCTTCCGGCCTGGCCGAAGTAAGTCTCACTTTTGAAAATACCCGTAACCTGCTTCCAACCGAGTTCAGTACCGTAACCGTTACACGTAAATTCTACAAAAGCGGTGAAAGTGAATATCGTTTGAACGATGTTCAATGCCGTTTGAAGGATATTCAAAACCTTTTTCTTGATACGGGTGTAAGCACCGACAGCTATGCCATCATTGAGTTGGCTATGGTGGACGATATCATCAAGGATAAGGATAACAGCCGTCGCAGAATGCTGGAGCAGGCAGCCGGTATTACCATCTACAAAACAAGAAAGAAAGAAGCCAAGAATAAACTGGATGCAACTGAACAGGATCTGGCACGTATTGAAGATCTGTTGTTCGAGATCAACAACCAGTTAAAGACGTTAGAGAACCAGGCCAAGAAAGCAGAGAAGTATTACGAGATCAAAAAAGATTATCGTGAAGTGAGTATTGAACTGGCAAAGGCTGCACTGGAAGGTTTCAATATTACGTGGAAAACATTAAACGAACAGCACGAAACAGAAACCAATAAGCGTGTTGAGCTGGAAGCAAAGGTTGCAACAGAAGAAGCAGCGATAGAACAGGAGAAGGTTGGCTTTATTGAAAAGGAACGTGAACTTCAAACCATGCAGCATGCATTCAATGATATGCTGCAGAACCTGCGTACCAAAGAAAATGATAAGAATTTAGCGCAACAGCGTTTGCATTATCTCAAAGAAAAAGAAACCAGTCTGAATGACTTTTTACAAAAAGCAGGCGGACAGTTAAAAGGAATAGAAGAAAGCATTCAGTTTACACAACTGCAGATTACAGAAGAGGATCAGAAGTTGAATGATCTTGCTTCACAATTAGATGGTTTACGCAGTGCAGTGGAAGAGAAACGCCGTTTGTTTGATGAAAGAAGAAGTGGTATTGATGATCTGCGGAAAGAAAACCAGGCCATTCAACGTAACCAGTTTGAAGCAGAGAAGAATGTAGCGGTTGGTGAAACAACTGTACAGAACCTGCAACGCACCATCTTCCAGTTAAAAGAAGAACAAACGAACAGAAAACAACAACTGCAACAGTTAGAAGTTGAAAAGCAACAGAAAGAGTATGAACTGAATAGTTTCAGGGAAGAGTTACTGCAGTTACAACAGGAACATGAGTTTACCAAAGACCAGATTTTGCAAACTCAATCTGCACTGGAAGGATTACGTACACAGCTGGCAGATGAAAACAGGAAGCTTGATTCAAAAAAGAATGAACATGATCTGTTGAAGAGTTTGGTTGATTCATTAGAAGGTTATCCTGAGAGTGTAAAGTTCTTACACAACAATGAACAGTGGAAAGTAGAAGCGCCTTTATTGAGCGATGTGATCTATTGTAAAGAAGATTACCGAACAGCAGTTGAAAACCTGCTGGAACAATACCTCAACTATTATGTGGTAGGTAATATGAACGATGCATTAAGCGCTGTTCAATTATTGCATGCCAACCAGAAAGGGAAGGCCAACTTCTTTATGCTGGATAAGTTTAACGGGCAGGCTGTATTGACTGATCTTCCTGCCGGAACAATTTCTGCATTGAATGTGGTGGAAGTTGAACCGAAGTATCAATCACTCATTAATTATTTGCTGGGACAGGTTGTGATTGCAGAAGATGAAAACAATCTGCCTGCTGATTTTGATGGTGTGGTATTAGAGAAGAGCGGAAAGTTCTTTAAAGGAAAATATGCATTAAGCGGTGGCAGTGTTGGTTTGTTTGAAGGAAAGAAACTTGGCCGTGCAAAAAACCTGGAACGTTTACATGAAGAGATCATTACACAGGAAACGGTAGTGCTGGATCTGAAACATATCATTCAGTTGCGTCATAATGAAGTAATCATCTTCAATGAACAATTGAAAGAAAATGCGATCAAACAAACAGAAGCTTCCATCAATCAGTTAGTCAATCATGTATATGGTATTGACAACAGGATGGAAAACCTGCGTGGAATGGAAGCCAATGCTGTAAGGCGTTTGGAAGATTTGGAACAGCAGCAGGAAGAAATTCATGAAAGTCAGCAGACTCACCGTGATGAACTGGATAAATACAATTCACAGTTAGAAGAACTGGCCGGAAGACTGGAAGTGTTGGAACAGGAATTTACACTGGCTGAGCAATCATACAACCAGGCTAATCAGTCATACAATGATTATAACCTGAATGTTACCCGCCAGCAAAGCAAGGTAACATCTATAAAACAGGAGTTTGATTTCAAACAGAACCAGTTCCAGGATCTGCAGTTACAGATCACCACGAACTCAGCTGCATTGGAAGAAGCTTCTACACAAATCAATGAAAGTGAAGTGATGTTGCTGGAAGCACAGGATATCCTTGTTACACTTTTACAGAATAAAGAAAGCGAAGAGCGCAAGCTGAACGAAGCAGACCAGGCTTATTACAATATGCGGAATGTGCTCAGTGAAAAAGAAAGTGAACTCAGGCACAAGCAAAAAGAAAAAGAACAGGTTGATCATTTACTCAACGAAATAAAAGATAAACTCACTGAATTAAAATTACAGTTAAGCGGAACCAAAGAACGTTTAATGGTTGAGTTTAAAGTGAATTTGGAAGAAGTCATTGAAGAAGCAAGAACAGGAGAGGAGCCATTGGAAGAATTGCAGGCCAGGGTTGATCGAATGAAAAAACGTTTGGAAAACCTTGGTGAAGTAAATCCAACAGCGATTGAAGCATTTGAAGAAATGCGTAAACGTTATGAATTCATCCTGGAACAGAAGAATGACTTGGTTACAGCTAAAGAATCTTTACTGCAAACAATACAGGAAGTAGAAGCAACGGCTAACCAGCGTTTCCTTGAAACCTTTAATGCAGTGCGTGAAAACTTCCAGAAAGTATTCAAGGCATTGTTCACTGAAGAAGATACTGCCGATCTTGTTTTGGAAAATCCTGAGAACTTAGCTGAAACAGGAATTGATATTGTGGCCAAGCCAAAAGGTAAACGTCCAAGCAGTATATCACAGTTGAGTGGTGGTGAGAAAACATTAACAGCAACAGCGATGTTGTTTGCGATCTGTCTTATTAAACCGGCTCCATTCTGTATCCTTGATGAAGTTGATGCACCATTAGATGATGCCAACGTTGGTAAGTTCACCAATATGATCCGTCAGTTCAGTGCCAATTCACAGTTCATTATTGTAACCCATAACAAACAGACAATGGGCGCCGTGGATGTGATTTATGGTGTAACCATGCAGGAAGCCGGCGTAAGTAAATTAGTGCCGGTGGATTTCAGGAGTTTGAATTAAGGACTTACTAAACCATACTTATAAATCAGAACGGGACTATATGTCCCGTTTTCTTTTTAATTTCAGTTGATGAAAGCACTGCTATTTTTTTGCATGTTTACTATGTCTCTTGTTCAATCAAGGGGACAGAGTAAAGAAATTCTTTATGAGTACTATAGCTTTAAATCAACCTGTTTCTTTTTATACACAGAAAACGAATCATGCATCTTAACCTTATATAAGGACAGGTCATTTCTGTTTGAAGTTTTTCTAAATAAATATAGTGCTCAAGTCATTTGTACAAGGTCGAGTTATATCGGACTCTGGACTGCTGATAAGGAGGTTTTTATTTTAAAGTTTCTTAATAATGGAATGGAATCAATAGCAGAAAAGACATTTAAAACCAGGCTTCCACCTAATAAGTTTGTTCTTTCAGCAATGCCTGTTAAATGTAGAATTGAAAGCGAAAATTTAATCACAGATTCAAAAGTATTGCCAAATATGAATATCGCTAAAAGTAAAATAATGGCACTATCGGAAAAAAAACGATTTGATAATTATATGACTTCGACAAGTAATCAAAAAATAAAATTTAGTAGCCTAAGTATTAAGGATATTAAGAATAATTAGCTATAAATTTTACTTCATGCCTTTCATCTCTCATACAACCGTTAGTGTTGACTATTTGTTTAAACAGTTTCTGTTATCGAATAAAAACAATAACTAAATTACCTGCAATTACAACATGACGACTGTTCCCGCATTACAACGAAGACTGGGGTTATTTCAGGGCACTGTGTTAAATATGATTGACATGGTTGGGATCGGTCCGTTTATATCACTGCCGATTGTAATTGGTTTTGTTGGCGGCATGTACATCTGGGCATGGGTGGCTGGTGCTGTTTTATCGTTGATCGATGCAATGATCTGGAGTGAACTGGGAGCTGCTTATCCATTGGCAGGCGGCAGTTATAATTTTCTAAAAGAAGCTTACGGGAAAGAGAAGTTGGGAAAGATGATGTCGTTCCTCTACGTATGGCAAACGATTATACAGGCACCGCTTGTTGCTGCATCGGCAGCTATTGGTTTCGCACAATACTTTGGTTACCTCGTTCCGTTGAGTGAATGGCAACAGAAAGGTTTATCAGGTGCTGTAATAATTTTCATCACTATTCTATTATACCGGAAGATTGACAGTATCGGACGAATTGGTGTGTTGTTATGGGCTGGCGTTATTCTTACACTGGGCTGGATCATCGGCGGTGGAATTGCCTATGGACATTTCACTGCACCATTCCATGATGTTCATACAAATTTCAGCTGGGCACAGATTGCTTCTTTTGTATTTGGACAGGCCTGTATTAAATCAATTTACAGTTATCTCGGTTATTATAATGTTTGTCATTTAGGCGGGGAAATTAAAAACCCCGGTAAGAATATTCCACGCAGTATGTTTATTTCTGTTGTAGGTATTGCTGTTTTATATCTTGCCATGAACATCAGTGTAACCAGTGTAATTCCCTGGCAGGAGATCAAACAATGGCAGGACAGCGGACAGAATCATTTTGTGATCAGTACGTTTATTGAACGGTTGTTTGGTTCAAATGCAGCGAACCTTGCAACCATCATGATCTTATGGGTTGCCCTTGCTTCTTTATTTGCGGTAATGCTGGGTTACAGCCGTGTGCCTTATGCAGCTGCGAAAGATGGATTGTTCTTTAAAGTATTTGCAAGGCTTCATCCCACAAAAGATTTTCCTTACGTATCCTTATTGGTACTGGCTGCCATTTCATTCGTGTTCAGTATGCTGTTCAGGATGAGTGATGTCATCAGTGGTGTATTAGCCATGCGGATCATGATGCAGTTTATTGGCCAGGCAGTAGGAGTTATTTTATTAAGGAAAAGAAATGGCACCAATCATCTTCCATATAAAATGCCCCTGTATCCTTTGCCGGTGATCATTGTAATCATACTCTGGCTCTTCGTTTTTTTCTCCACGGGTATGAATATTATGCTTTCTTTTTTAGCACTCATCAGTGCAGGGGTGCTGGTGTATTTCCTGTTTGCAAAATACAGTAAGCACTGGCCGTATGATGAAGCAGGGAAGACGAGAGCAGAACAATAAGTCCCGCTTATTTGTTTTTATCAATCATTCATTCGATATTCGGTATCTAAATCAATTGCATGCAACGCATTTGTCTGTTCCCCGGGACCTTTGATCCCATAACGGTTGGCCATCTGGATATTATTTACCGTTCATTAGACCTGTTTGATAAAGTGATCATTGGCATTGGCCGTAACTCCGGTAAAGTACCCATGTTCAGCGAAGAACAAAGAGTCGAATGGATTACTGAAATTTTTAAAGACGATCCAAGAGTAGACTCTATAGTATATGACGGATTAACTGTTGATTGCTGCAAAAGAGTAAATGCCAAGTTCATTCTGCGTGGTATCCGTTATGTGAACGACTTTGAATATGAAAAAGCCATTGCAGATATGAACCGCAGTCTCGATGGTGATATTGAAACAATCTTTCTTACCTGTTTGCCTCAATATACTTCTGTTGCTTCTACACTTGTTCGTGATGTAATCAGGAACGGGGGGGATGCGTCTGCTTTCTTACCGGATGTGGTGAATAAAACGGTTTCAAAATAGTTGCTGTTATGCCGCCTATCTGGTTCAAAAAAGATTTATCCCTTTCTGATTTTAAAAATCTTGGTGAAGCAACCATGGGGGAATACATTGGAATTTCTTTTTCAGAACTGGGTACTGACTATTTAAAAGCAACCATGCCGGTTGATCACCGCACTAAACAGCCTTATGGTTTATTGCATGGAGGGGCCAGTTGTGTACTGGCAGAAACGCTGGGGAGTGTAGCATCAGCAATGGTGATTGATCCTGAAAAATTTATCTGTGCGGGGTTAGAGATCAATGCCAATCATATCCGTTCTGCAAGAAGTGGAATTGTTACCGGTATTACCAAACCCATTCATATTGGTGCCAGCACACATGTGTGGGATATTAAAATTTATGATGAAAGAGAGAAACTGGTTTGTGTAAGCAGGTTGACTGTTGCAATTTTAACGAAACCATAATGAGCTTTCAGGCTGAGCTTGTCGAAGCCTTGCTGAATATATTTCAGCTGTTCAAAAATTAAACTAAGGCCAGTACATCTTTCACAGAAGGAAACGTATTACTGAAATAGTTTTTTAATTCTTTCTTCTTTACCCATTTCAATTCAGTAATATCTTCTTCTGTTTGCGGAACAATCTCCTGTTTGCCTTTTACTTTCATTTTATACCAGTGTGAATCTTTGAGAATATGTTTTCCGAATTCATCGTAAGTATGATAGGTAATGACCAGGCTTTTTTTCAGTTCAATATTCTTCAATCCTGTTTCTTCTTCCACTTCACGAACTGCGCATTGTTCAATTGTTTCACCCGGATCTAATTTTCCTTTTGGCAGATCCCATTTACCCCTGCGGAAGATCAGTAACACTTCTCCTTTTTCATTTTCAACCAATCCACCTGCGGCAGTAACAGGCTTAAAAAGTTTAAAGAAGGCTTTCTTTAATTTCTCCAGGTCTTTATCCCATAAAATACCTGCATGAAATTCTTCTTTCGCTATTTCATGTAACAGAGATTTAATAGCAGGTACGGTAATTTCATCTATAAACACTGCATCGGGATGATGCATGTACTCATGAATGGTGTCATCAATTTCATTGCAAAGGAAAACAGGTTTGTCGCCGAAGTAGATTTTGATGTACATAAAAATGTTTTTAGCAGTCCTGCATAAAGTTGAAGGGTTCAAATTGTTACATTTGCGCCATGACTAACGAACAAGCCGTAGCAGAAAAGTTGTTACAAGTTAAGGCCATCCGTTTAAATGTAAAAGAACCCTTTACATGGGCAAGTGGATGGAAGAGTCCGATTTATTGCGATAACCGTAAAGTTTTGTCCTTTCCGCATGTAAGGGAGTTCATTAAAAGTGAAATGTGCAACGTCATTTTTGAACAGTTTACTGATGCAGAATTACTGGCTGGTGTTGCCACAGCCGGTATTGCATGGGGAGCGATGGCTGCCGATCAGCTGAAGCTGCCTTATATCTATGTACGTCCAAAGCCCAAGGAACATGGCTTAGGCAACCAGATTGAAGGCTTTTATGAAGCCGGACAAAAGGTTGTAGTAGTGGAAGATTTAATTTCTACCGGTAAAAGCAGTCTGGAGGTTGTGGAAGTGCTGCGTAAAGCCGGAGTTGAAGTGATTGGAATGGTTTCCATCTTTACCTATGGATTTGATGTGGCGGGCGAAGCCTTTCAAAAAGCAGGTGTAGAGTACCGGTCATTGACGAATTATCCAACACTCATCAACCTGGCTATTGAAAAGAACATTGTTGAGGCTTCAGAACAGGAAGTTTTGTTAAAATGGGCGAAGGATCCTGCACATTGGCTGGTAAATTGATAATTTCATTGAAAATTCTTCCAGCATGAAAGCAGTACTCTGTTCCTTTCTTTTATTGATCAGTATATCCGGATTTTCCCAGTACAAAAAGCCATTGATTGTGCAGATCAAAACACCTCAGGCGCAATGCGTGGAATGCAAGGATAAGATTGAAAAGTTCATGAAAACGGAGGAAGGCGTGGCAAAGATTGTGGTTGATATCCGCAAGAAAATTACCACAGTCACTTTCCTCAGCGACCGTACAAATATTGAAAATATCAAAACAGCTATAGCCAACCTCGGCTTTGATGCTGATGATGTAACTGCCGAAGAAGAGCAGTATAAACGCCTGCCCATTTGCTGCAAACGTGAAGCAGATGGAGGAGGCCCTCCCAAGAGAAATTAATTCAATTCTTTTATTATCAGGTTCGGGTTTAGCCGGACCTTTTTTGTTTTAGTAAAGACTCTGCAAACGGGAAGGTTTCCTGGATACCGAAAATGTCTCTTGCTTCGTACCCTAAAATCGACAGTTGAAGGTGAAGTTTCAAAAGAGCACTTCAGGGCTTTAAAGTAGAAGTATCTACGCTTTATCATGGGAGTATCCATGAAGTATCCTCCGGTCTTCCATCAGGGTTTTGGAACAAACAAAGTGGCCTCATGGCGCCCTTCATATACAAGCGGGATAGTTTTATAAATTCCAGCCACCCCGGCAGTGATTGTTCCTGTTGCCCTTACCAAAACTGTTTTGTTGGTAAATGCACTCCATGCATTTTTGAATACATTTTTCATATCTGTTTTGATATAAATCGGGATTGCAAAATCTGACTTTCTGTCAACTTTGATTAATGTATCGCTGATCGCTTTACCCAGGTAAACATCATCCACATACACATCGGCTTCCGTTCTTCTTACCTGGAACCCGAAGCGGTTTGGGTTATTGTAGACCAGTTCCATTTTGATGGTCGATTCTGAAAAGCCCATATTTTCAAAACTCAGGTTTCTGAATTCTTTGTACTCCGGGATTTTGAATGTGTTGCAGGAGAGAACGGCAATGCAAATTATCAGCAATCCGAATAATTGATTCTTCACAATAATTTCTTTACTGCAAAATAAGGGAATGAAATGAGATTTCTTTTCAGACCTGAAAACGAACCCTTAAATTTGAACTAAAATAGTTAGCCAAAAAAAGAGTAGGAAACTGGTATCTGATTGACAAATAGTTATAGTATATTTTTATTAGTACAATTAATTGTTTTAAAATTAGTTAACTATAATTAGATTATTATTAATATTATATTTTTAGAGTGTAAAAAATGAATTAAGAGAACATGTTTCAGCAGCAGTTAAGTTAATAAATAAATGGATGAAAAAAAATAATCAATATATTGATTTACAATATTTTGGCGATATAAAATTCATTTCAACTTTAATAAAGTCGACAAATGCATTTTTTTTGCCAGATGTACGCTATGAAAAATCACTTCACTTGAACAGAACCCGTTTGATTGGAGCAAATGGCCCCCTCCTTCTTACGGTTCCATTAATCGGCGGCAGAGACAAGAAGCAAAAATTGAAGGATGTTCAGATTTCTTATGTTGACCCCTGGCAAAAGATTCAATGGCGGGGTATTGATTCGTCGTATCGTAAAGCGCCCTGGTTTGACGACTACGCTCCTCAGTTAAAGAAGCTTTTTGAATTAAGGGAAAAGTACCTGCTTGATCTGAACCTGAAAACAATGGAATGGGTAGTTAAAAAATTGAAACTGAAACTTGACATTTTGGCTGATGATAAATCTGTAGAAAAAATTGAAGAAGAAAAATTAATTGGAAAAGGGTTGTATAATTTCAATAATTATCAGCAGGTTTTCAGTGAGCGGCATGGGTTTGTACCTAACCTGAGTATCCTGGATCTTTTGTTTTGCGAAGGGCCTTCTTCCACTGCTTATCTTGAGCAGTGCAACCGATTGTAAAATTGACACTTGTCTGCTGTAAGAAACAAAAGAAAACGCTTAACTTGTATGCTCTTACACTTAAGAAGTTGAAATGAGAAAATTCTTAATCCTGCTGGCAGTACTGCTGGCAAATCTGTACTCTTACTCCCAGGATTTTTCTAATAAAGGAAAAGATTTTTGGGTTGCTTATGGCAGCCATGTTTCGATGTATAATGGGGATGGAACTCCCAATGTAATAAATGGTGGATCACAGGAAATGGTCTTGTATTTTACGTCTGATAAAAATGCTACAGTCACTGTAGATATACCATCAACAGGCTGGTCAAGAACGTATTCAGTAATTGCCAATCAGGTAACCACTTCAGATCTTATACCGAAAGCAGGAACAAATGATGCCAGAGTTTATGCAGAGGGAAAGAGCAGTAAAGGAATTCATATAACGAGTACGGTACCGGTTATAGCTTATGCCCATATTTACAACGGGGCCGTATCAGGGGCAAGTTTATTATTTCCCACAACTACACTTGCCCGGGAATATTATTCCATCAATTTCAGACAGTCTTCCAATGCCTCTCATTCTTATTGTTACAGTTATGTGATTGCAACAGAAAACAATACGAATGTAGAGATCATTCCCAGTGTGAATACCTTTAATAATCTTGCAGGAGACACAATCAGGGTATCGCTAAATAAAGGCGAAGTGTATAATATTTTTGGCAGAATTCTTTCTTCAGCTTTGGGTGAGGATCTTACGGGTACAAAAATCAGATCGGTAGCTACTCCAGGCAACCCCTGTAAAAAAATCGCCGTTTTCTCGGGCTCAGGGAAAATCAATATTCAGTGTACAGGAGCCAGTAATGGAAGTGCAGATAATTATATTCAGCAAGCCTTTCCTGCCACTGCCTGGGGGAAAAAATATCTTACCGCTCCAACAAACAAAATGCCTAATAATTATTACAGAGTTTGTGTAAGTAATCCAGGTGCAGTAGTAAAACGGAACGGTGTGGTTTTAGGAGGGTTGATTAAAAATTTTTACTACGAGTATCTCAGCAATACACCTGATTTAATTGAATCGGATGTTCCGGTCATGGTTGCACAATATATCACCACCAGAGAGTTTTGCGGTAACACAAGGTTTACAAACAGCAGAAACGAATCTTTAGGTGACCCTGAAATGATTTACTTAAGCCCGGTTGAACAAACAATCGAAAAAGTAACCATTAACTCAACACCCAATGCCGTGATTGATGAGCATTGGCTGAATGTTATCATGAAATCTTCTGATGCGCCTACTTTACGAATTGACGGATCAGTACCTTCTGTTGCAGCCGTAGCTCATCCGCAGGATGCAGGATATGTTTATTACCGTATACCACTTTCACAAGGTGCACATACCATCAGTTCTGACTCAGGATTTAATGCCACTGCCTATGGGTATGGTACTGCAGAATCTTACGGATATAATGCAGGTGCCAATGTAAAAGACCTTTACCAGTACGTAACAACCAGTAACATGTATGCTACGGTAAACAGCCCGGTTGCCTGTAAAGGATCTCCCTTTATTTTTTCGATCACACTGCCTTATGTGCCGTTATCTATGAGCTGGAAAATTCCTAATTATCCTGATTATTCCAATCCAGGTCCCGTTGTTCCAGACTCTTCTTTTATATTAAACGGAAGAACGTTATACCTCTATAAGTTACCTTCCAGTTATGTGTATAATGCAATCGGAACTTATCCTGTTGTTGTAACTGTGAATAATCCAACAGCAGATGGCTGTTCAGGAGAACAAACGATTAGTTTTGATCTGGAAGTTTTTGACCCGCCTGTTGCTGATTTTTCCTGGCCTGCTTCACTTTGTACTGATTCCATCATTCCAATTAAAACGAATAATACAACCGGAGGACGACCTATTACAAAACATTTCTGGGATTTTGGTGATGGTACCTATGATTATGTGAATAATCCAGCGAAAGTTTATACAACTCCGGGAACTTATAAAATCCGCTATGCTGTATTAACAGACGTTGGATGTTTAAGCGATACAGTTGAAAAAACGATTTCTGTTACTAAAACCCCGGTAGCAAAATTTGGATTTACTGCCCCGCAATGCCAGGGTAAGCTGATTACGTTCAGTGACTCATCTTCTTTATCGGGAGGATTTGGAAGTATTACCAACTGGAACTGGAATCTGGGAGTGGGTGTACCTATTGGTAATACAACCAATGCAAATGTATCTGCGGCATACCCCAATTCCATTCTGTACACTCCAACTTTACAGTTAAAAACAACTACTGGATGTTTAAGTCCGATTTATTCATTACCGATTACCATTCATCCTAACCCGTTGCCGGACTTTACGATGAGTTATGCCTGTTTACCGGATGGCATTGTAAATTTCAACAGCACATCAACTATTGCAGATGGCACACAGAATTTGTTTGGGTACAAATGGAATTTTGGTGATCCCGCTACTGGATTGCTGGATACAGCTGTGATTCAAAATCCTTCGCATAAATATTCAACTACAGGCCCATATAATATCAAACTGAAAATCACTTCCAACAACGGATGTATTGATTCGGTTACAAAGAGCCAGGCTGCTATTTATCCGCAACCAAAAGCTGATTTTAATGCACCTGTTGAAGTATGTGACCGGACTATTGTGAGTTTTTCGGATGCGTCTAATGGCATTACGCATCCTTTAACCAAATGGGAGTGGCGTTTTATTAATGCAGCAGGTACAGTGGTAGGTTCATCAATCAGCAAGGATACTATTTTCAGATTCCCTGCTGCCGGAATTTATAAAGTAAGACATTGGGTATTCACCAACCAGGGTTGTGTGAGTGATACAATGGAAAGACAAATTATTATTGATCCATTACCAACTGTACTCAACACATTAAGCACAGCTCTTTGTGAAAAGAACCAAATAACCATCACTGATAACTCAACAGCAAATGCCGGTACTCTTGTGCGCTGGTACTGGAATTTAGGTGATGGCACTGTTATCAATGCAACAAATAATCTACCAGTAACCCATACATACACAAATTGGGGAAATAAGATCACAAAGCTGATGGTTGAAAGCAGTAAGGGCTGCCTGAGCGACACACTTACTAAAACTGTTTTGATTAATCCATTGCCGAAAGTTGGTTATGTATTGCCTGAAGTTTGTTTGAGTGATGCCAATGCTTTCTTCTTTGATACTTCAAGAATTGCAGATAACAGTGAAGCACAACTGACGTATTTATGGAAGTTCAATACAGGTTCTCCTGCAATTGTACCCGGGCCATTACCTGTAAGCAGTACAAATAAAAACCCGGCCATTAAATTTAATAAAGCAGATAATTATTTCCTGTCGTTGGTTGTTTCTTCAAAAGACGGGTGCAGAGATTCAGTTGCCAATATTCCATTTACTGTAAATGGTGCAAATCCAAAAGCTGATTTCCTGATTTTACCAACCAATGGAATCTGCAGTAATGAAGATGTACAGATCCAGGAAAAATCAACGGTTGATTTTGGAACTGTTACAAAGGTTGAGATTTACTGGGATAACAGTAATACACCAACTGTATTTGATACAGATGATTTACCTGCACCCAATAAAATCTATTCGCACCGTTATCCGAATTTCCAATCGCCATTAACCAAAACTTTCCAGGTGCGGTACAGAGCTTATTCAGGCGGAATTTGTTTTGATGATATAACGAAAACAATTACGGTTAATGCAAGTCCGCTGACACAATTTATAGCAATGCCTGCTATTTGTCTTGATGCTGCACCAAGACAGATCACAGAAGCATCTGAGCTCGGAGGATTTTCAGGAAATGGAACATACAGCGGCCCGGGTGTAAATGCAACCGGTTTATTTAATCCCGCCGCAGCAGGAACAGGGATTCATACCATTCGTTATACATTCGTTGCATCAAATGGTTGTACGCATTACAGTGAGCAAACGATTGAAGTTTGGCCAAGACCTGTTTCTAAGTTTGGATCATTGCTTCCTTCCTGTGAAAAAAACAGTGTGGTTTTTGCTGACAGTTCAACTGCCAACTCAACATCATTAACTGCCTGGAACTGGAATTTCGGTGATGCGTCACCGGTTGTAACAACTTCAAATGCAAATCCTGTAACACATATATTCAGCAGTTATGGAACATACAATGTGGTATTACAGGTCATCAACAACAGGGGATGCACAAGTATTCCTTATACATTACCGGTGAAAGTAAATCCATTACCAATTGTTGATTTCAGTTTGCCAAAAGTTTGTTTGCCTGATGGCAGTGCTGTCTTTAATGATCTGTCAATCATTCCTGATAATACACAGTCACAGTTTACCTATAAATGGGATTTTGGGGTACAGTCTTTAAGTTCTGATACAGCAATTGTTAAGAATCCTGTTTACAATTATTCTAACCTGGGACCATACACCGTACAACTGAAAGTAAAATCAAACAATAACTGTATTGATTCACTGAGTAAAATTCTGGTGGATGTTTTCCCTCAGCCAAAAGCAAACTTTACTTCGAAAGACAGTTTATGTATTGGTGATATTGTTGACTTCACCGATTTGAGTGATGGTATTGTACGGAATATTACACAATGGCGATGGTTGTTTGGTGATGGAGTAACATCCTCTGTACAGAATCCCAGCTACCTGTATAAAACAGCAGGCGTATATGATGTATTGCATTTTGTTTACAGCAGTGAAGGTTGCGTAAGTGATACGGCCACGAAGAAAATTAATGTATGGGCTTATCCTGTTGTGAATGCAGGGCCTGATATTGAAGTACTGGAAGATGGAGTACGGAAAATAACCGGTATCACTGCAACCGGTTCAGGATTACAATTCCTCTGGACTCCGCCAACTTATCTGGATGATCCAACACTGCAATATCCAACGATTCTAAAACCAAAAGATGATATTACTTATACTGTTACAGTAACCGGTCGTGGTGGTTGTGTTTCATCAGATCAGTTATTTGTGAAAATTCTGAAGATGCCTAAACCACCGAATACGTTTACACCAAACGGTGATGGCATTAATGATTTCTGGGAAATTAAATTTCTGAATGATTACCCGGGATGTATTACTGAAGTTTACAATACTGCAGGCAGTTTGGTGTACAGGTCTGTTGGCTATTCAACTCCATGGGATGGGAAATACAATGGACAGCAATTGCCCGCAGGTACCTATTATTATGTAATTGATCCAAAGAATGGCCGGGCAAGAATAGCAGGCTATGTAACAATATTGAGATAACTATTTGAACTGTTTATTGATGAGTATGTGTATAAAGAAATGGGCCTGCCTGATTACTGTGATCATGATGACGGGAGTAATGAATAAAATTTTTGGTCAGCAACGGCCGCATTATACACAGTATATACTCAATAACTACATTATTAATCCGGCATTAACAGGAATAGAAAATTACACAGATATTAAACTGAGCTACCGGAATCAATGGGTGGGTTTTCCGGGTGCACCCAAAACAATTTACGCAACAATACATGCACCAATCGGTAAACAGGATTACCGCACAAGTCCTACTTCATTTGAGGTGCCGGGAGAAAATCCAAGAGGAAGATCTTACTGGGAAGAATATAATGCGTCTGAACCACATCATGGAGTTGGGGCGACCATCATCAATTATAAAACAGGATATATCAACAGAACCTATGCAACAGTATCGTATGCATATCACCTGGGTTTAACACCGAAGCTGAATTTGTCTGCAGGTTTTGCCGCAGGAATATCAGCAATCAATATTGATGCAAGTAAAATTGAATTGGCGAACCCTGTTGATCCTGCCATTGGCGGTGTTGCGCAGGAGTTACGAAAAGTAAAACCAGAACTGAACGCCGGTTTATGGTTATATTCTGATCGGTTTTTCGCAGGGTTTTCTGCACAGCAGATCATTCCGCAAAAGGTAACATTGGTAACCAATGATTTTTATAAATCAACATTAGTGCCTCATTTTTTTGCAACAACCGGTTACAGGTTTATGGCAAGCGATGATGTAAACATTATTCCATCTGTTATGCTTCGTTACATTCCAAGCATGCCCATGTTTGTTGATTTTACCGTGAAAGCACAATACCAGGACAGGTTTTGGGTAGGGGGTAATTACAGAGTAAAGGAAGGGTTTGCTGCAATGGCTGGTGTAAATATTTCCAACATTTTTAATGTTGGTTATTCTTATGATGTAAATAATTCAAAATACCTGTTGCAATACATGCAGAGAGGTACACATGAAATTGTACTCGGGTTTATGATTGGCAATAAATACGGTGATCTCTGTCCACGCAGAGTATGGTAAAACTTACAGCCTGATTATTTCTAACCGTTTGATGATTTTTTTTTGTTGATGTGGTTGATGCCTGTTTAATGAATCAGCCGGTTGCTGATTTATTTCTTTAATGTACAAGTTGCTATTTTCAATAATAATGCTGATTCTTTCTTCATTGATTCTTTTTTCTTCCTGCACCGGGTAATCGTTCATATATGCAAAAGAAGGAGCAGTTCTGAACCGTTCTTTTAATTTTTCATTAGCTGAATCCCTTGCCTGGTTCTTTCTGTAAAGAAGTTTTGTTTTTCTTTGCTGTTGCTGTCTGTTTATTTCTTCAGCAATCTGTTGTTTGTTTCTTTGAAATTCTTCGGGCGGATAGGTAAAGTGAAATGCTCCCTCGTGCATGTCTTCATTCCATACAAAACCTTCCGGGAAATAAATATTCATTTTACTGATCAGCGAATCCTTGTTCCATTTTTTCATGATGGTTCCGGTAAAGGGACTGAATGGAGAGCCCGGCTTTAATATTTTTTTTTCATGAAGGTCCTGCGCTTTTTTATAGAAATCAGCCTCTACTCTGTAGCGGTTTTGTTTTTGACGTAAAGAGTCCTGCTTCATCAGAAATTTAAATTCCTGTTCTTTTGCCATCAACAAATCGGGTGATGGAATTTCTCTGCCGTAAGGCTGAACAAAACGTTCCATCCATTCAGCAGGAAGATCATTGAAGATGACTTTATCAAATTGTAATTGTTCACCTTCCTGCTCATCCCAAACAACCAGTTTTTCTTCATTTAATTCATTCTTCAGTTCAAGACGAAGCTTTCTTTTTTCATCACGTAAAAAAACTGTTTGATTCGTTTTTTTCAAAACAGCACCGGGATTTACATAAACAACTTTTGTATTGCGTGCAATAGTATTCTGTTCTGTTTTCTGTTTTTTTGAAACAGGCTGGTTTCTGTCCCTGATGATCCATCCGGTAAGAGCAAAAAGAATAGTAAAGAATACAAGTGCAAGCAACCGTGTACTGATTTTATTTTTTTCTGCAGGTAAATTCAGAATACGTTTTACCCTCAGCATGAGGTGTTGTTTATTATCACCCAGCCCCATCGCCAGCTGTGGATTTTGTATTCTTACTTTTTCTACCGTCAGTAAAGCTTCGGCATAAACTGCAGCATTCTGCTGAAAGTTCATTACCTGATCATCGCAACTGTTTTCCCGTTCTCTTCTTGCAATGCCAATCAGTAATAAAGCAAATGGATTGAAGAAGAGCATGGTTTCTGCAACCGAGAGCAAGAGGTTCCAGAAATAGTCGTTGCGTTTTATATGCGCAAGCTCATGCAGCAATACAGCTTCCAGCTGAGCGGGTGATAAATGTGTAACAGCAGAAGCAGGCAGTAATACAATTGGTTTTAAAAAACCAAGTGTTGCCGGAATATCAATTTGTTTACTGATGAAAAGCTGAACGGATTTCTGCAAACCCATTGACTGAACTAAGAACTGAAAGAAGGATTGCAGCTCATCGCTTACAGTTGATACACCTTTATTGCGAAGTGAATTGGTTGCATGTAACTGTACAAACAGCTTCGTTGCAAACCATAACAAAACAAACAGGTAAGCAACCGAAAGGTAGGGTAGAATAAAATGAAGTTTGTATTCGATCCAGTTAAAAAATAACTGCCAGCGGTTATCATTTGTAAATGCTGTGAGCAGGGAATTATTTACTCCTGCATCTTCAATTACTAAGGATGCGGTTTGATTCAGTTGTTTGTTCCAATGGAGAAATATATTTGAAATAAACCATCCGAATCCACCCAATGCAAATACACTGCTCAACAGATTTTTTGCAGAAGCCTGTTTAATGCGAAAAATGAAAATGATTACCTGGTAAATAAGAAACAATAATCCCATTTGCCAGATGCTGTCGGCAATGGCCTTACCCAAGGCCTGCAAAAAAGCTGTTTGAAACAGATGCTGCATATTACTGCTGTTTCAGATTATCAATTAGTTTTTGAATTTCGTCTAACTCTTCCTTTGATGTTTTGTGATTGCCCAGTGCCTGCATCACAAGCTGAGTGGATGAACCCTGGAAAAGGGTATCGATCATTTTTCCCATAAATTGTTTCTGGGTTTTTTCACGGGAAATGATGGGTGTGTACTTATGAGTTTTGCTGCTCTCATCTCTTTTTACCAATCCTTTTTCATGCATAATCTGCATCAGCTTCAGGGTGGTGGTATAGCCTGCATCTTTGGTTTTGCTTAATTCTTCATGTACATCTCTTACAGTTGCTTCGCCACGTTCCCATAGTACCCGAAGGATTTCCAATTCACTTTCTGTAGGTTTTGTTTGCTTACTGCTCATGTTATACGACTTGTTTCGTATCAAATATACGATCCCATTCGTAAAAATCAAGACCGTTTATAAAATTCAGAAATGGTTAACAAAACTGTGGGCATAAAAAAAACCGCCCAACAAGGGCGGTTAAACGGTCATCCAAGAGAAACAATTATTTTTTCTCCAGTTTCACTGTATCAACAATGGTAATTTGACCAAGTATAACAGGTACTGTACGTGTTGCTGTTTTATGAATTGTATCGCCCGGTACATAAGAGAAACTGTAGCTGCCAGCCGGAATATCTTTGATCATGTAGTTACCGTTACCTGCCTGTGTAAAGGTTGATGCTATTGTATCGGGCCCTTTGATCGCATAAATTGTTGTGATTACAGAATCAGGCACAACTACTCCTTTTACGCTGCCTCCAGAAGGCAGGAAGGAGAGTACACGCAATACAGGTTTCAGGAGATACTGGCCACTGTTACCTGCTTTTACTATCGATTTTGCAGCATCGAAGTCAAGGATCAAACGGTAGAGAACACCGCCGGTTACATCCTGCTGGATCTGCACTTTTAAACCAGATTGCTGGGCACTTGGTGTTGTTAAATTAATTTTTTCACCGCTTTTTGTAATGATATAATTGTTATCGCCAAGTAACAGGCGGATTTGTGAAATACGACCTACAGGGATTTCTGCATCTGCAAGAATAGTATCCTTACCGTTAGTAAAGTTGAGCAGATTGTAAAGGCCAGGGTAAGAATTTGTCAAAGTGATCTCGGCGCTATCACCCATTTTAATAGCAATACCTTTAATATCAACCCAAACTTCCTTTACGTTAGGATCGGGAGCGTCCGTTAAACGAACTTGTAAACGGGGCTTATCACCATTGCTCTTGTTCTTCTGGCAACTAACAGCCAGTATCAGAGTAGCCATAATCACAATTCCAGAAAGAATTGTACTGAATTTCAGTTTCATAAAGTAAATTTTATTGATTAATAAATCCAATTCCTGACGCAGACATGTCCAAACATCATTCCAATTTTAATTTTTGGGGATAATTGAGGCTTACAAATTGTACGAAACAAGGGAAGTAAAAGCACAAATCAGGGTAAACGCTGCTAAAAAAAAGGAATAAAATTCTGTTTGTTATTTTCAATTATCAGCACAGGATTGAATAAACAGAAAAGCCACCTGTTATAATACAGGTGGCTTTTTAAACTATGCGTAAATTACTCAGTTCGTTTTTTCCACGTTTACTTTTATATCGAGTTCTGTTTTACCATTCAGTAAAGAACGGTATTTATCCAGTACTTCTTTTGATTGTAAAACGTCGTTGATGATCAGGCTGTCGTTTTTAAGTTTCACCGAAAAACCAGCGGCAGTGATGAGGCTGTCTTTTTTTAATGCTTCAAGAAAAGGATTCTCCAGTTTCATTTCAGTTGTTTTGCCATCCTTTTGCTCAATCATTACTTCAACTGTTTCTTTATGTGTGTTCTGTCCGCTTGCGCCATACATCTGTGCAAGGGAAGGAGCAATCACCAATGAAACGATTGACATCAATTTAATTAAGATGTTCATGGATGGACCGGAAGTATCTTTGAACGGATCACCAACTGTATCACCCGTTACAGAAGCTTTGTGCGGATCAGATTTTTTATAGAAGATTTCACCGTTAATTTCAACTCCTTTTTCAAAACTCTTTTTAGCATTATCCCATGCACCACCGGCATTGTTCTGGAACATTCCCATCAACACACCACTTACAGTAGCACCGGCTAAGAAACCACCCAATGCTTCTGGTCCCAGCAGGAAGCCCATTATTAATGGAGATACAATTGCAATGGCACCCGGCAACAACATTTTTTTGATAGAAGCTTCTGTTGAGATGGCTACGCATTTATCATATTCAGGTTGTCCTGTACCTTCCATAATTCCAGGAATAGTACGGAACTGCCGGCGAACTTCTTCCACCATTGCCATAGCAGCCTGTCCAACTGCAGTGATAGCTAATGAAGAAAAGATAAACGGAATCATACCACCCACAAATAAGGAAGCAAGCACTTTTGCTTTGTAAATATCAATATGCTGATTATCGGGCATTGCCACGCCAACAAAGGCAGCAAACAATGCAAGAGAAGTTAAGGCTGCGGATGCAATGGCGAATCCTTTACCTGAGGCAGCTGTTGTATTACCAACTGCATCCAGTACGTCTGTTTTTTCACGTACTTCTTTCGGCAGTTCACTCATTTCAGCAATACCACCGGCGTTATCCGCAATTGGCCCGAATGCATCAATGGCTAACTGCATAGCAGTAGTGGCCATCATACCTGCGGCTGCAATTGCTACACCATATAAACCTGCACAAAGGAAGGACCCATAAATACCGCCGGCCAATACCAGAATGGGTAAGAAGGTTGACTCCATACCAATGGCCAGTCCACCAATAACGTTTGTTGCATGGCCGGTTGATGATTGACGGATGATGCTCAGCACCGGGCGTTTACCCATGGCCGTATAGTATTCAGTAATGATGCTCATTAATGCACCCACCACCAAACCAACTGCTATGGCACCAAGCACACCCCATTTCGTAAACTCAGCACCACGAAGAATCATTGTATCGGGAAGAATAAAATAGACTAATCCAATTGAAGCAATGGCTGTGAGGACAATTGATCCCCAGTTACCCATGTTCAATGCTTTCTGTACATTATCTGTATTGATACCTGCATGATCATTTACACGAACCAACCAGGTACCAACAATTGAGAACAGGATACCAGTACCGGCAATCATCATTGGTAATAAGATGGGAGCCATGCCACCAAACTTGTCAACAGAAATGGTTTCCTGTCCAAGTACCATTGTAGCCAAAACAGTTGCCACATAAGAACCGAACAGATCGGCACCCATTCCTGCAACATCACCTACGTTATCACCTACGTTATCCGCAATGGTAGCAGGGTTACGTGGATCATCTTCAGGAATACCTGCTTCTACTTTACCAACTAAATCTGCACCCACATCAGCAGCCTTTGTATAAATACCTCCACCCACACGGGCAAACAATGCAATTGATTCAGCACCGAGTGAGAAACCGGTAAGCACTTCAATTGTTCTGAGCATTTCATGCCCGTTTACATTTGCGCCATCCGGAACAAAGATTGCTTTCAACACAATGAACAATCCACCCAAACCAAGTACAGCCAGACCGGCAACACCAAGCCCCATTACAGAACCGCCAGTGAAAGAAACATTTAATGCTTTACTTAAACTGGTACGTGCAGCCTGTGCAGTACGCACATTACTTTTTGTTGCGATCTTCATACCAATATAACCGGCAGTTGCACTGAACACGGCACCAATAACAAAGGCGACAGCGATACTCCAGTGACTGTTGGCATTGGCCATTGACATTACAGCTAAAAGAATGGCTACAATTACTACAAAATATCCAAGTATTTTCCATTCTGCTTTTAAGAAAGCCATTGCACCATCGGCAATATGTTTGCTGATTTCCTGCATGCGTTCGTTACCCGGATCCTGTTTGGATACCCAGTTAAACTTTACAAACATGTACAGCAGTCCAATTACTGCCATTGCGGGAACGAGATAAATCAAATTCTGCATAAGCTATATATTCTGTGTTTTTGATTTTTTAGGGACGGCAAAGATAGGGGAATAGGGCTAAAATCGGGCTGAAGGGGCTGTTGTTGATAGAAAGAGGACTTCAGAACTCAGAAGCTGAAACAAACAGGGCCGGTTATCTTCACGCTTCTGTATTTCATTTCTTTTTCCCCAACTTTAAAGTAAAATCTACATCCCGCCGTCTTCCTTAACAAATGGACGATGGCATGGAGGCAATGGCACGACAGCAAAATATCATCGAGGCAATCAGTAACTACGGCAGGCAGTTGTTTGGCTTTATACGAAGTCGTGTAAAAACGGATGAGGATGCGGAAGATATTCTGCAGGATGTGTGGTATCAGCTCAGCAACCAACCGGCTATTGAAACCATTGACAGTATCAGCGGATGGTTATACCGGGTGGCCAGGAACCGGATCATCGACCGTTCAAGAAAAAAGCAGACGGCCTTGATTGATGATTTTGGATTTGAAGATGAGGAAGGTGTTTCATTCTTTTCCTCCCTGTTACAAAGCAATGAAGAATCGGCTGAAACAACCTACATGCAGCGGATGTTCTGGGAGGCATTGATGGATGCACTGGAAGAATTACCTGTTAACCAACGAAACGTTTTTGTGTGGAATGAACTGGAAGAAATGACGCTGCAGCAAATTTCAGATAAAGAGAATGAAAAATTAAAAACGATTATTTCACGCAAGCGTTATGCAGTGCAGCATCTGCGTAACCGGCTTGAGAACTTATACAATGAATTTTTAAACGATTAAATTTTAAGACGATGATGAACAGAAAGAAAAAGTGGTTTGCATTGATTCCTTTGGTTGTGATTGCAGGCGCTTCATTATTTGGATGGATTGTGATGTTATTATGGAATGCAATTTTGGTACCTGCAGCAGGAGCAGGAGTGATCAGTTTCTGGCAGGGGCTTGGCTTATTAGTTCTCAGCAGACTCTTAGTTGGCGGTATGTGGAAAGGCGGAGGTCATCGCTGGGGTGGCGGACATGCATGGAAACAGAAATGGGCCGGTATGAGTGATGAAGATAAAGCGAAGTTTAAACAGGAATGGGATCGACGCTGCGGACATTTCCCCGGCAGAAAAGCGGATGCTTTTTCTGAAAAGAAAGAAGAGACAGAATAAATAAAAATGATGTGTCATGGCTAAAGCCGGTTAGGAATTTGCATCTGACCCCGGCCTTAAGGCCGGGGTTATTAAATAAAACCTTCTCCGCTTTATTTATTAATGTAATGAAAAAGGAAGTAGTCAATTCACTATAACCCCAGCCTTGATGCTGGGGTTTATAAAATAAAACACATGGCTTTAGCCATGAATAAGAATTGAGTCAGTGCATCAAAAATAATTTCAACCCGTAAAAAGTATTTTCTTCTTTCATTCGTCATCTTAAGTGTGAATCTATTTTTCATTTAAAACAAAAGACGATGTACAATCAGTCACACGCCGCAAAAGGCGATCATTACGGAAGCAGCAAACGGCACCTGCTTTACCGTTCATTACAAAGAGCCGCTGTAAACATTTACAAAACAGAAACCAGTTATGAAATGCTGGTATTTGCACCGGGCCGCATCAAAGAACATTTTGCGGTGAATGTAAAAGGAAATGAATTAGTTGTTTCCTACTCACCTCCGGAAGGATTTCCAAGATTCGATTGGGTGTTGCGTGAATACAGCCGTGGAGGTTTTGTACGCACATTTACACTGGATGAAACCATTGATGCTTCTGCTATTTCAGCAAAGTATGAAGATGGTGTATTGCAGGTAAGTCTGCCCGTTGTTGCAGGTGCACAAACAAAAGAACAGGAAATTAAGATCAGTTAAACGTTGATTTTCCCGCCTGTCAGCGAACAGGAGTTTTAAGTTCAAGGCGGTTCCGCTTCTGCGGGGCTGCCTTATTTTTTAAAAGGCTTCGCCAAACTGCAGATAAAAACCCTGGTTGCCTTTTCCCTTTCCAAATCCATAATCCAAACGGATATGCAGTTTTTCATTTTTATTTACGGCAAAACGTAAACCACCGCCATAAGAATATTTAATGTTCTGCATTGAAATTGTACTGAATCTTCCAGCCACATCGCCAACACCTGCAAATCCAACTGCACTGAAGTGTTTATAAACAGGCACCCTGTATTCGGCCTGTACACTCATTAAATGATTATCACGGTAACGGCCACTGTAATACCCCCGCATTCTGTCGGAACCACCCAGTGAGGCAATACTTCTGATCGGTACATCAGTTCCTGTATTAAAAAATCCATATGCCTGTACTGCCAGTATTTGTTTTTGAATGATGTGTCTGTACATGCGGGCATCAACAATGATATTTGTATAACGGTGATCAGATAAAAGAAGATTTGTAAAATGAATTGCCTGCAGGGAAATATAGTTTCCCTTTGTTGGCCAGAATGTATTGTTACGTGTATCCCATGAAAGGCTTAAGCCCAAGCCGGAAACCTGGTAGGGTGTTTTACCTGCAACATTTTGCTGATCGAACAAACCTCCCTGTTTGACTCCAATACTGATGACACGTTGAAAATCATACATCATTCCAATAAAAAATTTATGAGCAATTAAACGTTCACCATGCAGGTGAATATAATACTGCTTGAAAATATATTCTTCTGCATCACTGTTTTTTGTCTGATTTCCCAGGCCCCAGAATTTATCGGGAAAAGAACTGAATGAAAGATGGCTGTTTAAAATATAACGTTCACCAGGAAAAAATACCGGGCCATTAATTGTAAATAAAAATTGTTTCCGCAAAGAGTAACTGCCAAGAAAACGGATAGAAGAAGTTCGGGTAATGGAATCTTTTTTTCTTGTTGTGTAGAACGTATATGTACCTCCTGCACCAAATGACCAATCTGTTTCAATGGAACGGGAGATGACCGGTAATGCAATGAGATGATTTTTGTTTTTCAATGAATCAGCATCCTGTGCATACAATGCTGAACAGAACGTTAGTAGAAAAAAAATACAAGCAACAAAAAAACTTTTCATTTGCTGTTGCTGCATAGATCAGTTCGTTTGGGAAATTTGAAGAAATGCTTTTCCCAGATGTTTACTGATATCACCTGCAATCATTGCTTCCTGCGATAAATGCGCTGCTACTATATCTCCTGCTAATCCATGCAGGTAAACGCCCATCACTGCAGCTTCTTCGGCTGAGTAACCCTGCGCCAGCAATCCGGTTAAAATTCCTGTCAGTACATCACCGCTTCCTGCAGTTGCCATTCCTGAATTACCGGTACTGTTAAACCATGCATTACCGTTAGCACAGGCGATGAATGTATGATGTCCTTTTAAAATGATTACACAATTCAGTTCTTCTGCTTTTTTCAATGCTAATTCTTTCCGTTCAAAATCATTGGCAGTTGTTCCAAATAACCGTTCAAATTCTTTTGGGTGAGGAGTGAGGATACAATCTTCATGCAGATGTGTTGCAAGGTTTTTTTTGATGGACAATAAATTCAAAGCATCAGCATCAATCACTATTGGCTGATGTGCTTTATGTAACAATTGCATCAATAGATCAGCTGTTGTTTCATGCAATCCAATTCCGGGCCCAATACCAATTGCTGCATACCGCATTAAATCTTTTGGTAAGGCTGCTATAAGAAGTTGGTCAGTATCCGCATCAACCATTGCTTCCGGAATGGATGTTTGTAAAATTTCAACTCCGCAGGCAGGCGCATGAACTGTAACCAAACCAACACCACTGCGCAAGCAAGCTTCTGCACTTAAAACAGCAGCACCTATTTTCCCATAGCTTCCTGCAACAAGTAATGCATGTCCGAAATGTCCTTTATGTGAAAATGCTTTTCGTTTATGATAAATCTGTTTGATGATTTCCTGATCAATAAGTTGTGCAGCAGCAATGGCTTCCTTATAATAATCCGGATGCAAACCAATGTTGAGCAAATGCACTTCACCACAGGACTCTTCATTTTCAGGCATCAAGAAACATTCCTTATATACCTGGAAGCTGAGAGTATACTGTGCATGTATTACTGTTGAATCTTTACAGCTTTTGTCAGTGATCATTCCCGTAGGAATATCAATGGAAATAACGGTAGCAGGTGAGTTGTTGATATGATTAATCAGATCAGCAGTAATTCCATCAGGCGTTTTATTGAGGCCGGTGCCAAACATGGCATCAATTACTGTATCACCTGCAGATAATAATGGAAAAGCTTCTGCTGTTTGCAGAAAATGAATATCAGTTGTTGCCTGGTGTAAACGATGTAAGTTGGCCTGGAAATCATCTGTTCCTTTGTGACCAAATTCAAGAATGTAAACACTAACGGTACATCCCTTCTGCAATAATAATCTGGCGATAGCCAATCCATCTCCGCCATTATTTCCTTTACCGCAAAAGATATGCAGTGGCTGTTTGGCATGATGATTATGAATAAGCCATTCTGCACATTTTACAGCGGCTCTTTCCATTAAATCAACAGAAAGCACAGGTTCCTGCTCAATGGTATAAGCATCCCATGCCCGGATCTGACTGGCTGAAAAAATTTTCATGTATTAAAGTTATACCAAATTGAATAAAAAATGCAGGAAGACAATATGTGCATAATGCCAAGGATATTGAGTTTTATCTATATCAGTGAATAGTAGAAAATGTCCCTTCAGTATTAATCTGACAATAATGAAAATAAAAAGGCCTGATAAAAAATCAGACCTTTCGAGACCAAAGAGAACCACAATTATTTTTTAAGAAATGAAAAGCGAACTGATACGGCAACGGTTGATGCCCTGAAACGAACTGCGTTAATAACTGTTAACTCGGGCTTCCAGTCAATGGACAAATTGATTGGTACTTCTGAAAACTGGTAGTCAACACCTGCAATACCTGTAATACCAAGATTGTCTACACCTTTAAACCCGACAAATGCACCGCCTCCATAATACCAGGAAAGATTCTGAATAGCAGGAATGGGGTTGAAGATTTCATACAGGACTGCTGCTGAAGCCGGATTTTGCAGATTCAGAATTCCTTCAACTGCTTTGTTGCCATTAAAATGATAGCGGTACGTAAAGCCGGTTGAAACAACCTGATCGGCACTTCCTAAACGCACACCCAACTGGTGAGTATACTGTGCATCTGCTTTACTGCAAAAAATAAAAATGGATAGAATAGTTATTAATGTAAGTTTATACATCTTGGTTATTAAGTTGTTTTCAATCCTTCGAAAATGATGCCAATGAATTTTATTTTTTCCTTTTATGAAAATTTTAAAAAAGGCAAAAGAACAGGATTGCAAATGACAGACGCAAACATAACGTTCAGGTAACTGCTTACCTGTGTGAAAGAATCCTTAAAGTAGAAAGGAGGGAAATTGAAAATGCTGTTTATCAGAGAAACAACTCCAGTTTATTTTTAGGCCGTTTGTTTTCCAGCCATTGAAAGGCAGGTAATTTCTTTTGCTCTTCAGGTAACTGGCGGATAGGGAAGGTGGTGCCTTTTACAGAGCGGGTAAATTTTACTTTTTTTGCCGCTTTGTTGGCAAAATACATATCAATCATATCGGCAGTGGTACGGTTCATACCAACAAAAGCACTGTCATTATCCTGAGCGTAATAAATACTTTCTGCTGTTCCTTTCGCTCTTACATAATCCAGTTCGCCATCTTTAAAATATCCATTGATAGTGCGTCCCCTGATCTGGTTAAAGAAGCCTGCACTTTCTTTTACGTTCTGGATCATCAATCCATTTTCAAACACATATAAGCGTTTCGGCTTTTTATTTTCCGTGTACACATAAATGGTATCCCCGGTTATCTGGCTTCCTTTGCTCCATGCAATGGGTTCATGATATAATTCAAACACACTGTCTACACCCGAGTAAAACATACTGTCTGCAACTGCCTGTAACGAATCATTAAAAATGCGTACATGCCTGAAGGCAGTAATAAACCGCATGGTATCTGTTTCTTCTTTTGGCCGTATCTTCTTTATGATTACAGAATCTGTTGCCGCAATCGCAATGCTGTCTTTAATAACAGGAATAGAATCTTTTTGAAGAACGGGACGCTGCCTGTTTTTTATAAAGGGTTTTGTAATGGCAATACTGTCCTGTTTCACCAGGTTTGAATCTTTAACAATAACAGGCGGCACAACCTGCGCAATGGCGATTGTATCTTTTTGAACAATAGCAATTGTATCTTGCTGAGCAATAGCTATGGTATCTTTTATTACTACTGCATTTGAATCTTTCAGTATTACAGCAACTGTATCCTTCGTAGCCAGTAAGGAATCAACTTTTATAACATTCACTCCTTTTACTGTATCAAAGGCTTTGATATAACCGCCTTTCATCATTGCTAAATCCTTTACAAGCCCTGAGTAAATCGTATCTGCAGCTATATAAATGGAATCTTTTTCCTGTACCACCACCATTACCGGTTTTTCTGTTGCAAGGAAATTCTTTGTCTGTTTATTAAAGAATACACGGTTGCTGAAAAGCATAAATCCCTGTGCCGTGTCACGGTAGTGAACATTTCCTTTTGCTTCGCCAAATCCTGTTTTATCATCAAAAGCAAAATCATCAGAGACCATGTAAGAAGTACTGTCCTGCATAATGGAACGGCTGCCGAATTTTGCTTTCTTCAATTTCAGATCATAATAACCATCTCTTGTATTAATAATCGACTTTCCTGTTTTGATCGTAGTGGGGGCAATAAAGGTTGCCACCTGGCTGGTGGTATTATATAATAAGGAATCGCTTGCCAGTACCACTTCGGGATCACTCATCTTAACATTGCCAATGAAGTACACATCTTTAATATCAGCATAATAAAATCCTTCTCTGCTGGTAAGAGTGGTTTGTTTACTTTCTATTCTTCCGCCATTCCGGTAGGTGCCTACTTTGCCATTCATGTCATAATCCATGTCTTCAGTGTATAAGATACTGTTGCCATCACTGAGTTTTACTTTGTCTTTAAAAGTGGCAAGTTTTTTCGTTCCGTCGTATTGCAGGTATTGGGAGTAAATATTGGTAGAGTCACCTTCTTTGATATGCACATTGCCATAGGCCTGCATAAAGTTGATCTTTTCATTATATATAAGGCTGTCGCAATAAAAAAGAGTTCCACCCTGCCTGATTTTTACATTGCCGGTAAGAATTTGTAATTGAGTAACAGAATCAACCGTTTTGTAATCGAAACGATTTGCCCCTAATATTTCAACCACTCTTACCGTATCACTTGTTTGAGAGGGACGGGGTGGAGGAGATTTCGTTTGTGCATGCACGGCACTGAAACAAACAACCAACAAACACAACAGGCCAATGCGTTGCACAGTAATTTATTTTTGATTGTTAATACTATCGGCCAATGGAGCTTTCAGCGGTTCTGTTTTATCTTTTTTTCCGAAGATGGAGAGACTTACGTAACGTTTGGGATGAAGTTTCAGATCATCCACTAAAATATTCAGGCTCCTGCTTGTATTCTGCAGGTTGTTGTACAGTTTTGGATCGTTGAGAAGTAATCCAAGTGATCCATCTCCTTTATTTGCTTTCTGTAAAATACCCTGCAACTGTGTGATGGTATTATTGAGATTGGCAACGGTTTCTTTTATTTCAACCTCTGAAAGTTTCTGTGAAGTATTTTTCAGGTTCTCAATGGTTGTGTTCAGTTTTTCATTGTTGCCATTGAGGTTGGTTGTAAAAGTTTCAACATTGTTTAATGTTTTTGCCAATGCACCATTTTTACTGTTCAGCATAACCGTCAAATCATCTGATGTTGTTTTTAAATTGGAAATAACGGCTTTTAAGTTTGCTTTTGTATGTTCATCAAATACACTGTTAAGATTACTCAACACCAGTTTCAGTGAATCAATTGCCTGTTTTACATTCGCCATTACCGGGTCAACGCTTGTCATTACTTTGGAAAGTATATCAGGATTACTGTTGCTTTGAAGGGTATCGCCAAAGGAGATGAAGCTGGTGGCATTTCCGGGAAGCACGCTGATTGAAGCACTCCCTGTAAGGCTGCTGTTGATCACTGCAACTGAATTTTTGGGAATATTGATATCCTCAGTCATGTTAATGGTCACAATTACTTCGCTCACATCCTTATCCATATTATCGATCTTGTACACATTACCGATACGGAAGCCTTTGATCTTTACCATATTTGAAATTTCCAGCGCACCAACATCGGTGAAGCGGGCATAGATCACATTTGATTTTTTGAGCAGGCTTTTTCCTTTCAGAAAATTATATCCCAGCACCAGTAAGGTAACGGCAATAACGGTTAAGGCGCCTACTTTGGTTTCGTTTGAAACTTGCATTTGTTGTTAATGAGTTTTTCACTGAAACCTGTGAATGGATGGTTCAGTACGGGTCAAAAATAAGAAATGTTTATCCGCTGCAAAGAAGATAGATAGAAACTCACGTTAAATATCTCTTTCAACGATTACTTTTTGCCATTATTGGCATTTTGAACAGTTGGCGTTTTTTCCACCAGGTCTTTGTATCGTTTAATCGATCGGGTAATGCCTTCTGCCAATGTTTGCTGACCTTGCGGACTCATTAAAAACTCTTCTTCCGGCCGATAGGAGAGAAAGCCCAGCTCTATTAATATACTGGGCATGGCTGTTGCCTGAAGTACCCAGATACCTTTCTGACGTTGTTTTACTCCACGGCTGAAACGGCCAATGTTCACGAATTCTTCTTCTGTAATAGAAGCCAGTTTAACACTGCTTGAAAAGAACTGCTTTGTCCAGAGGGCTACACGTTGTTTCACAATAGGATCATTAATATCTGTTACAAGCGTACTGTCATCCGTTTCGTTCTGGAATACATCACCGTTTTCCATAATGATTTCCTCTTTGTCATCTGTTTTATGTGCGGCAAACACATAAGTCTCTGTACCATTGGCGGGGTTTGGATGATAATAGGTTTTATAAACAGGAACTGTTCTTGTTTTTTTAATCTTCTTTTTCTTTTTTCCTTTACCACTATATACAAAGTAGGTTTCTTTACGGGAGCCTTCTCTTCTTACTTCTCTCAGTTTGGGAGCAAAATTGCAATGGATGGAAACAAAAAGATCGCCTTTGTTATTGTTAGCAAATTCTGCCCTTGCTCTGTTCTCTACAAAATGGGGAGTGGGGCGTGATTCAAGCACCTTCACATCAGGCATTTCTTTTTGGATTTCTTCCACCACTTTTTTGGCTACCGCATAGGTTACTTCATCTTCAGATGTTTCAGTTCCAAAAGCTCCGTGCCTGCAGCCATTTTCACACCTGAAGCCGTGCCCTGCATCTACAATAATTGTTTTTATTTTAGAAACCTTCAGAGATGAGGGTTCTGTTTTAACAACAAATGAAAAAATAACAAGGCTGATCATTACAAGTGATGCAAGCCCGGGTAACCAATTTTTGTTCATGCAGGAATTTCTTTTGGGTTTATCAGTTCTCTCAACATTCACAGTTCGTTAATGCATTTGTGGCTATTTTTGCCGCTACTGCACCATGAACTATCGTTGTAAAGTTAATTATAAATCTGTATTGATTGCTGCTCTGGCCGCAATCCTCCTCTATGGCATAACGGTGCAGGGGCATGCTGCATTTCAAAACCATTCATCTTTTTTTAGCGGTTTAACATTTTTACAGACTGATACTGTGCCTTCTCCTGTGAAAAAGAAACCTCTGGTAAGGAAGCCTCCCATTACACAAACCATCGATTCAGCAGCAGCAAATAATTTGTTAAATGATACAATCCCGGTTCAAAAAGATTCAGTCAGCAGGACAGATACACTGCAGATGAATGATTCAACAGTACAAAAGATCGATACATTCAACCTGAAGATTTCAAAAGACTCTATTGATGCACCCGTTGATTTTGAAGCAGAAGATTCCATGGTGATTGATATACCCGGACAGAAAATTTATCTCTATAACAAAGCTTCTGTAAAGTTTAAAGATGTAAGTCTTGATGCAGCCATTATTGAATTAAATCAGCCAACACAGATACTCACTGCATACTCAGTAAGAGATTCTGCCAACCTGCCTGTCGGCGTTCCTGCATTTAAACAGGGAGAAAGTGCCTTTACATCTGATACCATCCGTTATAATTTTAAAACGCAAAGGGGTTTAACCATTGGTACTTATACACAGGAAGGGGAGATGTATATTTATGGAGAAAAAGTAAAGAGAATCAGTCCCACCGTTTTTTTTGCAGAGAAAGCAAGATTTACATCCTGTAATTATGATACTCCCCATTTTGCATTCAAGGCCAATAAGGTAAAATTCATCAGTAACAATATGGCGGTTACCGGTTTAATCCGTCCTGAGTTTGAAGGCATACCCATTCCGGTTGGTTTACCCTTTGGTCTGTTTCCTATGAAGCAGGGCCGGCGTACCGGTATATTAACACCTTCTCCTGTGGCGAATATTCAATTGGGTTTTGGACTGGAAGGATTGGGTTATTATAAAACATTTGGCGACTACTGGGATGCGACCATCCGCACAAATATTTATTCGTACGGCTCGTATAACATTTTTCTTACACCAACTTACCGGAAGCGGTACAGGTACCAGGGAGGTTTTAACCTGAGTTATATGAACAATAAGATTGGCTTTAAAGGCGATCCTGATTATCGGCCACCAAGCCGCAACTTTTCTGTTCAATGGAATCACAGTGTTGATGGCAAAGCAAGACCAGGGCAAACATTCAGTGCAAGTGTGAACGTTGCCACAAGTTTGTTTAATAAGTTTTTCCCTTCCAATGCACAGCAGAATTTTAATAATAACCTGAGTTCTTCCATTGCCTACCAGCGAACATGGGCAGGCAAACCATTTAATTTAACGATGAGTGCCAATCATACGCAAAACACATTAACGAGATTGTTTAATGTAAACCTGCCTGATGTTGGCTTTACGGTAAATACATTGTATCCTTTTCAGAAAAAGGAATTTGTCGGTACCCCTAAATGGTATGAGAAATTGGGTGTATCCTATAATGGAAGTTTCCGTAATCAGTTTTCATTTTACGACAGTGCATTCAGTTTAAAACAATTGATAGATACCTTCGACTGGAGTGCAAGACACAGTATTCCTATTCAGCTGTCTTTGCCGCCAATGGGACCATTGCAGATTGGTCCGGCAATCAGTTTCGATGAAACATGGCATTCACGCACATTCATCCGTAAGTGGAACCCGGCTACAAAAACAGCAGAAACGGTTGGACAAAAAGGCTTTTATCCCGAGAGGCAAATCAGTTTTGGATTAAACTTCAGTACAGCATTATTCGGAACCATGAACTTTAAGAAGAAAGGAAATGTGCAGGCTTTAAGGCATGTGATCAGACCATCCATTGGTCTTAGCTATAAACCGGATATCAATAAAAATAAATGGTACAGGGCACAGGTTGATTCAACAGGAAGGGAAATGTGGTTTGATAAATTTAACGGTTACCCTGTTGCTAATATTCCGGAAGGCAGATCGGGGTCTGTGAGCTTTTCGCTTGACAATAACCTCGAGATGAAAATGAAAAACAAAAAAGATACCAGTGGTGAAAATGAATCGAGAAAAGTACGATTGATTGATGGTTTTGGTATGAGTGCCGGTTATAATTTATTAGCTGATTCATTTGCTTTAAGCGATTTTAATTTTTACCTGCGCAGTAACCTCTTTGAAAAAATCAGTTTAACAGCAGGAGCCAATATCACTCCTTATCAACAGGATCCAAAGACCGGCTTCAGAATTAATAAATATGCATGGCAGGAGAAAGGTAAATTTTCGTTAGGACATTTTACGAGCGGCTATCTATCCTTAAATACACAGTTCAAGAGTAAACCAAAGGATGAAAAGAAGCAGAAAGAAAAGGAACAGTACCAGAAAGATCAGCGGAATGATTACGATGATGCAAGCAGGGAAATGGGTGCCATTCAACGGAACCCCGATGAGTTTGCCGATTTTAATATTCCGTGGAGTATTAACCTTTCATACTCTTTGCAATTAAACCGTCAGCTAAAGTTTGATTATTCAGGGTTTGAAACCAAGTTTACTCAGTCAGTAAATTTTAACGGCGATTTTAATCTCACCGAAAAATGGAAGGTGCAGGCAAGCGGAAACTTTGATATTCAGACAAAGAAAATACAATACCTCACTACTGCCATTTCAAGAGATTTGCATTGCTGGCAATTAGCGATTAATGTAACTCCCATTGGTTATTACCGCTCGTTCAGTGTAAGCATCAGCCCCAAATCGGGTATGCTGCGGGATTTGCGGATTAACAGATCAAGATCCTTTTATACTTATCCGCAGTAAGAAATTATACTTTGTTTTCTTCAATATATTTCCACATCAAATCAAAAACCTGTTGTCTTAATTGTTTTGTATCAGCAATACTCAAATGAGCCGTTTCAACAGGGTCTAAAAAATGCATTTCAACCTTTGATGGCCAGAAGAAAAAGGTTTTGTTCACCGGCAACACTTTCCTTGTATTGAATAGTACAGCAGGTATAATTGCTTTCTTTGTTTCAATAGCCAGGCGAAAGGCACCATCTTTAAATTCTTTTAAGGGCAGATTGGTTTTGTTCCTTGTGCCTTCGGGATAAATGCACATATGTAATCCCATCTCCAGTACACGTTTCATGTATGTATAACTTTTCAACCGGCTCTCTTCACTTTTTCTGTCAACCAATACGCTTCCTCTTCTGTAAATCAAACCAAAGAGCGGAATCTTTGCCATTTCAATCTTTGCAATGGTTTTGTTTCCAAGCGGACCGGGCATACCCGGCGACATAACAGGGACATCCATGAATGAATTATGATTGCAAACCACCACATAATTCTCTCCCTTCTTAAATTTCTCTCTTCCTTTTATTTTTAATCGAATGCCGGATAGAGGCAGCCATGTGCCAATCCATATTCTTGAAAGCTGAATAAACCAATGTGTACGTTTCGGTTCTTTTAAGAAACCCATCAACCATGTTGGCAATAAAATGAGCAGCATGGTAACGACAAATAACAGCATTGCCCAAACGGCAAATATTCTTCCCAGTATATTTTTGATCAGGCTCATGGTAATTTCCAGTCAATCGGTTCAAGGCCCTGTTTCAATAACAGTTCATTGGTTTTTGAAAAATGTTTACAGCCATAAAAACCTTTATCAACACTGAAAGGCGAGGGGTGGGCTGCTTTTAATACATGATGTTTGGTTTCATCTATCAGGCTTTGTTTTTCCTGTGCAAATTTCCCCCACAGTAAAAAAACAACACCCTTTTTATCATCGGATATTTTTCTGATGACTGCATTGGTAAATTCTTCCCAACCAATTTTTGAATGACTGGCCGGTTCATTTGCTCTGACAGTTAAAAAGGCATTTAATAATAATACACCCTGCTGTGCCCATTTAGTGAGGTTTCCATAACGGGCAGGCATACCTGTACCAAGATCACTTTCAATTTCTTTGTAAATATTAATAAGAGAGGGTGGTGGCTGTATGCCATCCTGCACAGAAAAACAAAGTCCATGTGCCTGGCCTGGTCCATGATAAGGGTCCTGGCCAATGACCACCACTTTTACTTTATCAAAAGGTGTTTGAGTAAAAGCATTAAAGATGAGTGGCCCGGGCGGAAAGATGGTTTTGCCCTGGATTCTTTCTGTTTTCAGAAATGCAACGATCTGCTGAAAATAGGATTTTGTAAACTCCTGTTTCAGTTCCTGCTTCCAGCTTTCTTCAATCTGAACATCCATGAACAATGGTTTGGATGCAATGGTACTAAAAATTATCTTTGCACACTCTTATCAAAAGCCGGCAGGGCATTTCAGCACAAAGATTGTTCAGGTTTCAGATCTGGAAAGTCAGCAGCAGAAAGACTCTGCAGGGAGTAAAACAACAGGACCGGTAGCTCAGTTGGATAGAGCATCAGCCTTCTAAGCTGAGGGTCATTGGTTCGAATCCAATCCGGTTCACAAAAACAGCCATGAAAATGGCTGTTTTTCCATTTACAGGGTTGCTGTTTCTGTATTTTTTTTATTCCACGGCAGGATATTTGTTTTGTTCGTGAATTGCACTATTTTTACCAAAGATTGAATCCGGTTACTGCCGCTACCCTAATTACCAGTCCTTCTCAATCAATGTATTTCCTTTTATTTTCTTTTATCCTTCCCTGTCATTTATCCTTATAAAAATCAGTCTTTAATTCCATTCCTGTTTTAAATGATTTAATATTTGGTATGGAACATGAAAACGTTGTCAATCAGATACTTTATGCAATAAAAGCAATTCTTCCTAAAAAAAGAGGATCGTTGCTTTTACCTTAATTTATCTTATTGTTCCCGTTAACCTGTTTTTTCTTTCATTTTGTTTATACCATCATTAATTCATTTTATTGTGTTGCTTAATGTGTTGGGCAATATTGCTTATATATCAGTAGTTAAAAATCGGTTACCATGAAACAAACAATTTTACTTTTCTTTTTTCTTCTTACCTGCGGCTTATCGTATAGCCAGATTTATTTCCAGGGTGGGGTAGGTCTGGCGAAACAGGCAAGTTTTGTCGGAGATATTTCAGTTGGATATACACTAAAGAAAACAACCGTCAGCACAGGTTATCTTGCATTATTGAATCCGGAGCAGCCGGTTTTTTTCAGTTTAAAGGTGGGACAAAAACTCACAGATGCATTTCATATATATGGAGGAGCTGTCAGAGTTCAGAGATCGTCTGTATATAAAAACACAAACACAAATTCATGGATTGCAGGTATTGAATACAATACCAAAAAATTTCAGAAGGGGAGGTTTTACTATTCGGCCAATTATATCCCTTCTTACTTTTTTGTATGCATAGGAATGAAGTTTAACTATTAATGGTACCGGTAATATTTTTTTAAAGCGCAAAAGCAGGCTGGGTAAGGATTTAACTAAACTTCTGCCCTGGCAATACAGAAATAAAGAAAAAAACATTGACAAAAGCTTGCTTAGATGAAATAAGACAGTATTTTTACGGTCAGAATTGATTCCGGCCCTGAAACTATCCAACTTATACCCCGTTTTCAATTTCCATCAGTTATCCTGATAATCCGTTCCAAATCCTCTTTTGAACCAAATTGATTCCAATCCTATATTAATTGTTCTATCAATTTGTGTATATATGAAAACGAAATTTGTACCCGTACTGAGCACCTTATTCATCCTTTTGTTTATCAACACAGGGTTTGCTTGTGATTTCCCCGTTACTTCTGCCGAGTGGCCTAAAGTATATGATGTTCAGTTTGGACAGAAAGGTTCTTTTGTAACGCTTGAATGGAAGGCCCAGAGTGAGCCAAAAGAAATTTATTATGAAATAGAAAGCAGCACTGATCAGGTTACATATAAATCAGTAGCTGTTATACTGGGAGGCTTTTCTGCAGATAATTCTTTTACTTATTCTTATAAAGTAAAAGAAACACCCGGAGTAAAATCTTACTACCGTATTAAACAAATCAATCATGATGGTTCATTCCGTATTGTGAGTGAACAGTCACTGTAAATATATTCAACGCACTGTTGGTTCTCTTATAGGTAAATACGCCGTCCTTATTCTTAAGGATGGCTTTTTTATTTAAGACAGATAAGATGCAAGAAATAAGAAATAAGAAATAAGATGTAAGAAGACTCTGATTGTTGATGTCGTTTATTTACTGGCATTAACCTGTCATCTTACTTTCCAGCTCCATTACTTTTTCAAACACCAGCTCATATTCTTTGTTGAATTGTGCAAGGTCTTTGGCAAGTTTTTGATAACCTGCTTCAGTCTGTACAAATTTATTTTTATCAGAATAGGTATCCGGTTCAGACAGTTGTTGTTCCAGTTTATCTTTTTGTTGTGTAGTTGCGGTAATCTTTTCTTCCAGCTGCTGCAGAATACGTTGCTGCTTCTGCAATTCTTTTTTTGCTTCTTTATTAATGACCTGTTTCGTATCGTTATGTGCCGGTTGTTGAACACTCACCGGCTTTTGCTCAACTGGTTTTTTTACTTCCACTTTCTTTTCACTCACAGCAGCTGCTTCTTTACTAGCCTGTTGCTGCTGTTTCGCCATTCGTTCTTTCCACTCTAAATACTCAGTATAAGTGCCTTTGAATTCCTTGATTTCTTCATCCACAATTTCCCAGATTTTATTGGCTGTTTGTGCAACAAAGAAACGATCGTGACTTACAAGAATGATACTGCCCTGGTATTTATTCAGTGCTTCAATCAATAACTCAACTGAGTGCATATCAAGATGGTTCGTCGGTTCATCGAGCAAGAGGAAGTTGGCTTTGCTGATGATGGTTTTTGCCAGTGCTATCCTTGCTTTTTCACCACCGCTTAATACTTTGATCTTTTTCTCCACATCATCACCACTGAATAAAAAACAGCCCAGCAGGGTTCTTAGTTCCTGGTCGGTTTTTTTACTGCCGCAGTTTTTCATTTCATCAATCAATGTAAGATTGAGGTCTAATGCTTCCAGCTGATGCTGGGCATAAAAACTCTCTTCTACATTATGTCCCCATTTGCGTTCGCCTTCAAATTTTTCTGCACCTGCAATAATGCGCAGCAGGGTAGACTTTCCCTTTCCGTTGGCACCGATCAATGCAATCTTATCGCCACGTTCAATTTCTGCACTGCTGTTGGTTACAATTTTTGTTTCACCAAAATGTTTAGTTACATGTTTCAACTCACACAACACTTTGCCCGGTGTTTTATCAATGGAAAAGTTGATGCGGATGCTTGGGCGGTCATTACTGGGTGCTTCAATTACATCCAGCTTTTCTAATTTCTTAATAGCAGTTTGTGCAGCAGCGGCTTTACTTGCTTTTGCTCGGAAGCGTTCAATAAAACGTTCCTGCTGACGGATGAAATCCTGTTGATTTTCAAATGCTTTTTGCTGCAGATCCATACGCAGCTCTTTTTCTTTCTGGTAGTAAGAATAATTACCGCCGTAAATATGAAGTCCCTGTTGAAATACTTCCACAATTTTTGTTACCATACGGTCAAGAAACCAGCGATCATGTGATACAATGATCACCGAGCCCTGGTAATGCAGCAGGTATTTTTCCAGCCATTCAATACTCGGCAAATCAAGATGGTTCGTCGGTTCATCAAGAAGTAATAAATCAGGTTGTTGCAGGATCATTTTTGCCAGCAATACACGCATACGCCATCCACCACTGAATTCTTTATAAGGCCGTTGAAGATCCTTGTTTGCAAAACCAAGTCCCTGTAAAATTTCTTCTGTTTTGTGATGGATGTTGTAACCGTCCAGCGTGTCCATTTCGTGGAGCTTATCGGAGTAGAGGTGAAGCAATGCTTCATCTTCATGATTTTTTTCCAACTGAATTCCGAGTTCTTCAATTTCTTTTTCCAGCAGCAGCACATTTTCAAAAGCACCCAGTGCCACCTGTATAATCGATTCACTGGTATCAAAACTCAACAGATCCTGGTGCAGATAACCGATGCTGGTGCTCCGGCCACGGATCACCTCACCTTTTGAAGGCAGGTATTCGCCTACCAGCAATTTCAGCAGGGTAGATTTACCTGTACCGTTAAATCCAATGAGGCCAATCCGTTCATTGGGTTGAATATGCCAGGTGGCATCTTCCACAATTGCTCTTGCTCCAAATTCAAAGGTCAAATTCTGAAAACCTGCTAACATATTTTTAAAATTGTGTGCAAAGGTAAGCCATTCGTCAAAAGGGAGAAGGGCTAAACTTCAAATCAGTTAACTTTGATAAAATTTTTTTAATGAAGAATACATCTATCATCCTCACTGCTATCTTATTATTTGCCGCCTGTAAAAACAAAGATGAAAAGACAGAAACCACTGCAACTGAACCGACAGTAAAAGCTGCTTATACCTATTCAGAAGCATTCAGTCAGTCAATCAATAACACGCTGAATGCCTATTACAGTTTAAAAGATGCGTTTGTGGCAACAGATGCTGTAAAAGTGAATGAGGCAGGAACTCAACTGAAAACCCTGCTAGACAGTTTGAAACTGGATGAAGTGCAGAAGAATGATTCCTTAGGCTTTTCAAGTATTTACGGAAGACCGGGCGATGTGTCTGCTGAAATTACCGGTATGCTGGGCGAAAATGATATTGAAAAGAAAAGAGAATCCTTTGAAATGATTTCCAATGCATTTTATGATATGCTCCGGGTAATTAAACCTGCAGGCGTAACAATTTATTATCAGTATTGCCCCATGGCATTTGAAAATAAAGGTGCATATTGGCTAAGCAATGCCGACAGTATTCGCAATCCTTATTTCGGGAGTAAAATGCTTACCTGCGGTGAAACAAAGGAAACCTTGAAATACTGATTCATGTACGATGTATGATGTACAGTGTACGATGTATGAAGATGCTGTAATTCGCAGGGCTTACTTTGAACTTTAAGACTAAGTTGAACGTTTATCATACTATGAACCATTTAAAACATCTTATTGGCTTACTGCTTTTTTTTGTTCTAGTTCAGCCTTTAAAAGCACAGGAAAAATTCACCATCAGTGGTTACGTGAAAGACAGCACCAGCAATGAAACTATTATTGGTGCAACCATTTCCGTAAAGGGCCGTACCAAGGGCATCAGTTCCAATCAATATGGTTTTTATTCTATCACGTTAGAGCAGGGAACATATACCTTATCTGTTTCGCATGTAGGTTATGCAGCAAAGGAAGCGGAGATTGAATTAAACTCCAACAGGCAATTCAATTTTGATATGATACCACGCATTTCTATTTCACAGGAAGTGATTGTGTACTCCAAAAAAAGAGATATCAATGTGAAGGCGGCACAAATGGGAAAGTTTGAACTGAGCATGAACCAGATCCGTTCTGTTCCTGCATTTGCCGGTGAAGTTGATCCTATGAAAGTATTACAACTCCTGCCCGGTGTACGTAATGCAGGCGAAGGCAATAGTGGTTTGTATGTGCGTGGTGGCGGTCCTGATCAGAATTTAATTTTGCTTGATGATGCAGTGGTGTATAATCCCGGCCATTTGTTTGGTTTCTTTTCTGTGTTCAACAGTGATGCTTTAAAAAATGTAACACTTATTAAAGGAGGAATGCCCGCCAACTATGGTGGACGTATCAGCAGCGTGGTGGATATTGCCATGAAAGATGGTAACAATAAAAAGTACCAGGTAGAAGGAGGGATTGGCACCATCTCTTCAAGAGTCTCTATTCAGGGACCAATTGTAAAAGAGAAAGCATCCTTTATTATTTCTGCAAGAAGAACTTATGTTGATGTACTGGCCAAGCCTTTTATTAAAAAGGAAAGTTCCTTCTATGGCAGTGGTTATTATTTCTATGATTTGAATACCAAGTTCAACTATAAATTTTCAGAGAAAGACCGTTTGTTCATGAGCGGTTATTTTGGCCGTGATGTATTCACCTTCAAGAATAAGGAACGGAGTTTCAATGCAAGAATTCCCTGGGGTAATTCAACAGGAACAATAAGATGGAACCATGTGTTCAGCAGTAAATTATTTGCCAACACTTCTGTTGTATGGAATGATTACCAGTTTGCCTTTGAAGGTGCACAAAGCAATTTTGAAGTGAAGTTTAATTCAGCTATCCGTGATATCACCACAAAAATTGATTTTGATTATTATCCGGTAACCGGTCACCAGCTGAAGTACGGATTGAATTATACCTTCCACCGTTTCAATCCGCAAACAACCAGCGGTAAGAGTGGGGATGTGGTGTTTGAACCGCAAACAGTCAACAACAAATTTGCAAATGAACTGTCTGCTTATATCATGGACGATTGGGAAGTAAATGATGCACTGAAAATCAACTATGGTGTACGTTACAGTTTGTTTCAGCAAATTGGTCCGTATACATTGTATGTAAAAGATGAAAACGGAAACAGGTTAGACAGTACCGTGTATGGAAAAGCAAAGAGTGTTGCTGATTATGGAGGACTTGAACCACGCATTACTTTCCGTTATGCACTCGATGATGAAACATCCATTAAAGCAGCTATTACAAGAAACCTGCAGTTTATTCATTTGGTAAGTAATGCAGGTACAACTTTGCCAACAGATATCTGGGTGCCGAGTACGCACCGTGTAAAACCGCAGATCGGCTGGCAGTATGCAACCGGAGTCTTTAAAAATTTTAAAGACAATATGTGGGAAACATCGGTTGAACTGTATTTCAAAACCATGCAGAACCAGATTGAATACAAGGAAGGTTATACACCCGGCATTGGTGATCCCGAAGAAAGTTTTGTATTTGGTAAAGGCTGGAGTTATGGCGCTGAGTTTTATGTAAACAAGGCAAGAGGAAATTTTACCGGATGGATCGGTTATACTTTATCATGGACATGGCGAAGGTTTCCGCAGCTGAATGATGGAGATAAATATCCCGGCCGTTACGACCGCCGTCATGACTTAAGTGTTGTTGCCAATTACCAGAAAGGAAAGAAATGGAAATACTCTGCGGTGTTTGTATATGGAACAGGCAGTTCATTTACTTTGCCCGAACGTTTCTTTTTGGTGGATGGTGTATTAACTCAGCAGTACAGCCGCATTAATCAATACCGTTTGCCCGCTTATCACCGGTTAGATTTAGCAGCGATCTATACGCCACAACCCAAGAAAGTACGAAAGATGAAAGCAGAGTGGGTGTTCAGTGTGTACAATGCCTACAGCCGGCAGAATCCATATTTTATTTATTACGACCAGACAGGAAACCCATTGCAGGGAAATTTAGAAGTGGAGGCATTGCAGGTTTCACTGTTTCCGATTATACCAAGTGTGACGTTGAATTTTAAGTTTTAGAAATGATGTGATTTGTTAATTCAATTATTAACAACCAAAATTTTGATAAGAAAAGTATACTATATCATTCTGCCTCTTGTTTTAGCTTTGTTTTTCATTATCCGATTTATAATACCGGACCTTTCGAAGAATAGTAGATGTATTATTTATAATGAATTCCTAAAAATAAAATTAAATGGTATTGTATTAAAAAAATACATTGATTCTTCACAACATTCATTTCCAACTATTGAAATTGAAAATCTAAAGGATTATAAAATTGAAAAAGTAAACCTTAATCTTGATACTAGTGGCATTTACAATAAAATAAGTGTAAACGATACTCTTAGTAAGGAAACAGGAAAAGATGAAGTTTTTTTGATAAAAGGGGAGGAAAAAATTTTGCTGGCGAAAATTGATTTCGGCTGTAGTACCAAGTGATACTTTTTACTCGGCCTTTTAAAATTGTAAGATGAATTGGAATGAAATTGGGCGTTAATGCTATCTTGGATAGTGGCAAACCGAACTATCAATTTGATAATTCGTTAAAAAAAAGAAATGAGTAAACTGTTTTTTATTTGGTGTCTACTTTTTTTAGCATCCTGTCAGAGTCAGGGATCTAGTGAGTACCTGGTCGATAAACTAGTCACAAAAGAAATAGTTGATACAGTGCCTTCGTTTTATCGATTTAAACAGATTGGAAAAGATGCTATCCCTGCATTAATTTCTGTAATAGATAATAATGAAAGAGGATATGTAGGTTTTCTAGAATCAAGTTCTTCAAGTATAACGAGATTGAATGATGGATTTGTAGGAATTAGAGCAGCATATATGATTGAATATATTTTAGCAGATACCAATCAAATTGAGTTGTATAAGTATGCTGTTATTGTTAATGATGAAAAAAACAGGCCTTATAATTTTACTCCTTTGACGCTGCCAGATATGAAAGAAATAAAAAGGATTTATAACGAGTGGTGGGGAAAAAACAAACAAAAATCTTTTATTGAGTTGAGAAATGATTGGAGAAAAAACAAACGAGTTTTAGAAGGAAGCAAATATATATGGGTATGATTTTGATGTATTGGCTTAACTCCTTTTGCCCCTAATAGCAAGGATATCAATGATTAAATAATTGCCAGACCTTCACCATCCGGCAATAAAAAACCGGGATAGTATATCATCTATCCCGGTCAGAAAATAGTTGCTGAAAATTAAAAGGCCCTGTTCTCCAAATGCTCAGGCAGTTTCAAACGATCCATTCCATTTTTTAACCAGTCGGGAGCTTCTTTACCTTTTAAGTAATAATCAAAAAATTCCATCATACGTACACTGTAATCTTTACGGTTTTCCATTTTTGCCAAACCATGATTCTCACCTTTATATTGCATCATGATCACCGGCTTTTTCAACCTGCGTAATGCATTGTAATATTCAATACCCTGTGTAAAATCAACTGCACCATCTTTATCGTTGTGCAGCATCAGCAAAGGAGTGTTTACTTTCTTTACATGATACACGGGTGAGTTGCGCAAATAAGATTCCCAGTTTTCCCAGGGAGCTCCACGGAAACGTCCCTGCGATGCTTCAAAGATGGACATATTACCACCACCGCTGTTCCAGTAGATAAGATCATACATGCTCACCATATTGGTTAATGGCGCACCTGCTGCTGCTGCTTTAAACATATTTGTCTGGGTGATGAGGAAAGCTGTTTGATATCCTCCCCAGCTATGACCATGAATACCAATTTTCGTTTCATCAATTACACCTGTTTGTATAGCTGCTTTTACTGCAGGTAATACACACCATACCGCACTCATACCCGGATCATCCATTTTATAAACGATATCCGGAATAAACACTGCATAACCATTGCTGGTGTACATAGCAGGATTCCAGCCTGTGCCGCTGAAACCGGGATTACTGTAGCTATGTAATGTTTGTGATAACTTCTCGTAATAGTAAACGATGGTTGGGTATTTCTTCCCGTTTTCATAACCTGCGGGAAGGAATAAGGCTCCCTGCAATGTATCGCCTTTATCAGAAACATAATTCACTAATTGTGTTCCGGTACTCCATGCATACTTTGAATAATCAGGTGCATTCTTTGTGAACTGAACAGGATTACTCAACTTCTCAGTCGCACTGAAAAATTCTGTTGGTTTATTAAAATCTTCTTTTGCAAAAATGAATGTATTACTGTTCTTTGCTTTTTGTATTGTAACAACAGATGCATCTTCCCATACCAATACAGTTGCTCCGGGTTTTAAACCATTGCTTCCTGGATCAAGTGAGGCAATACCGCTTTTCTTTGTCCACTCACCATACATACGGAAGTAGTTTTTCTTCTTCAAATCAAATCCTTTTTCTTCTTCATCAATGGAATAACGGCCTGCATAACGGATCTTTTCTTTCTTTCCATTCAATGTAAGATTAACTGCGCTGGTTCCATTGGCTGACACCTGCCAGATATCCCATAAATCACGGATCAGTACATACTTGCTGTCGCTGCTCCAGCCAATAACCGGCGTAAGAGGTTTGGTTACATTGTGATCATCTTCTGTATTCACAAAATTTACAGCTATTTTTTCAGTGATGTTGACAGATGTATTTGTTGTAAGATCATATACATAGTAATGACCATCTTCGCCATACACAAACTTCAATCCATCGGGTGAAGGGCGTGGAACTCCTGAGAATGACGGACGATAGAACTTGCTTTTGAACTTTGTTTTTGCACCTGTTTTGAGATTGATAATGTACATATCAGAATAACTCTGTCCATCAAGGTTCTGATCCAGTTCATAAGCATCAATATCTTCAGCAACTGCATAGAGTTGTTTTGGCAGTATGCTCAGTGAACGTATTGTACCATCATTCAACTGCACAAATTTACTGGTAGCAACATCCACCATTGCCACATACGAAAAATTCTTATCCTGCATTTCCTGTACCTGCTGACGGCTTTGCAAACGTTTATCCTGCCAATGCCAGATGGTCATATCGGGTTTTGTTGCATCATTTGCAGGTTTTACTTCAGGCTTTCCTTTTGCTTCTGCTTTTTCCAGTGCACGTTTTAAATCAGCAACAGACTTAATACTTGTGTCGGCTTTAATACGTACCAGTACCAATGAATCAGATTCTTTTACAATTTGTGCTTTTGATTTGCCGGTGGTATCGGCTTCTTTCTTTACCGGTTCTAAAGGAGATATGCCAAAGAACATGCGTGTTAAATCATCTGACCAATATGGACGACGCATACCGCTGATGGTCATCTTTACAGGAAAGTGGAGTGAATCTTTTTCAGGATCGTATGAAAAAGATACCGGCGTTTGTAAAAGATTCTTTACCCCCAATACAACGCCTTTATCTGTTTTATACTTCTCATCTTTTTTCATTTTCAATACAGCCACCGCATCTTTCTCGGCATCCCATCCAAGAGATTTATAGCTTGCTTTATCATTATCGAGTACTGTTGTTTGTCTGGTGTTGATGTTATAGAGGTATAAACCATTGCCTGATTTATTTCCTGCATCAATGGTATAAGCCAGCAGGTTACCTGCTTTGTTGAAACCGAATTCGCCCACATTACCAATGTTGAGCGCTTTGCCGTTTGCCAGTTCAACAATTAGTAAATCGCCGCCTTGTGGATCATCGGGTCTTGCTGCCGGATTGCGTTCTTTTACAATTTTAATTGCCAGGTGAGAAGCTGCTTTGCCATTCAGTACAAAGTTGCCTGCCCGTTCAAATTCTGTTTTTTTGTTATTTGCAAGATCGAGCAGAAACAGTTTTTCAAATAACTGTTTTCCGGGTGTTTTTTCGTTTGCTTTTACTTCTTTGAATTTAGGTGACTCTTTAAATACAAGCCATTTTCCGTCTTCTGAAAAACTGAACTGCGGAAAACTGCTGTATCCAATGGGGAACCTTCTTTCTACTGTATCGTTTAATTTTTTAACCACCAGCTCTGCATCTGCTTCTGCTGCGGTGATGGGGTAAGCCGCCCACTGACCGTCGGGAGAAATGGTTACCTGAAAATTATTGATCGAACGCCAGCCTGGAACATCTTTCCAGCTGATAGGTTTTGATTGACTGAATACTGTTACAACGGGTAACAGGAACAAAACAAACATGAGTTTCCTGAGCATATAGTAATGGTTAAATGAATGAAGGTGAGAAAGGTAATTACTTTTTTACAAAACGGAACACAAAGCTGAATGAACTTGAAGAGCGGTTGAGAAAGGCAACAGTCAAAGAGGAAGAGAGGATGAACGCTGAGGACAGGAGGGATGTAATTACTCAGAGATCGAAAAATATGTTGAGATAAGTAACGGTGTGGCACAGGCCAGAAGGACATTGAAGGAGTCTGCTATACTATGTTACAGGAAATAATTGAAGAGGGTTTGACTTTGTAAAAATGAATTGAATCATAAAAAAAGGCTCATGTTTTATGAGCCTTTTTTATTTGTATTCGTTTATTGTTTGTTTGCCGGTTGGGTTGGTGGAGGAGGAGGGGGCTGCATATTTTTCATCTGCTCCTGTATCCCTTTTGCATCGGGATGCTGAATACCTCTGTGGCAGGTATTACAACTTACCACCCTGATGGTATCGGGCCGTTCAGAATTTTCAAAATTGAAATAGGTTGAATTAATGCTGATGGTCATTTTCAGCATCTGACGGGCTATTTTCTTTTCATCTTTATCGTCTTTTGCATGATCCCATCCCTGTTTGAAATCATCGCCTTCGTGTACATGACAGTACACACATTTTACACCCAATGCATTGTTGAAGCCACGCATTATTTTTTCTAACTGTTCCTTGGTGATATCTTTTGGCAACACCTGGAGATTTTTATATTCTGCTTTAGCACTGCTCTTTACTGCATCCGGCGTAAAGGCAGTTAAGCCCAATGCTATGAATGCAGTAATGCATAAGAGCACGGCTACTTTGTTTTTGTTGGTTGTAAACATGTTGATTGATTATTATTTTCGGTAAGGTAAAAAAATAATCCGTGAATCAAAAAAACAGGAGATTGAACGGGAAGCTGTAAGTTGCCGGTGGAGATATGATGTAGTTTTGGAAATCTGAGGTTGGTAAGCGGCCGCAAAGGCTTGAGGTCTCCCTGTTTCCTTGTGTGGCATTTGTTAAATATCAGGAAATTGACAGAGGCTGATTGTCAGCTTAACTTTTACAATGACCGAATACTTTTTCCTGTTGTGTGCAGTAAATACAGACTTCATTCAGCAGCCCCGTATTAAATCTGTTATGAATTAAACTCCTTCAATAGTTTTATCTCATTACGGTAGAGAATAATTTTTTTATCATTTTCCAGTTGCTTTAACAGGCGGGATATTACAACCCTTGATGTAGCCAGTTCGTCAGCGATAAGATAATGTGATCCTTTAATAACATTGGAACCTGAAAGACGTTGTTTTTCTTTGAGATAGGAAATAAGACGTTCGTCTAATTTATGAAAAGCGATTGTTTCAATGGATTTCAGTAATTCAAGGAAACGTACATTAAAACTATGCATGATATAGTTTTTCCAGCTTGGATATTTACAAAGCCATTCATCCAATTTAATATGCGGTATGGCTATTAATTCAACATCGTCCTCAGCAATTGCTTTTACTTCACTCTTTTTAGCTTCTACGCAGCAACTGTATGCCATAGAACAAGTTTCATTGCTGGATAAATAATACAACAGAATTTCATTACCATTTTCATCCATCCTGAATACCTTAACCGTGCCCTTTACAATAAGTGGCATCATCCGGATATACTTGCCATAATCCAGGATAACATCGCCTTCTTTGAAATACTTGATTTCACCAAACTGGTACATTTCTTTTATCAAGGCAGGTTCAAAGGTTGAATCAAAGATTGCTTTGCTTGTCATATTATTCAAAAATGATAATTCATTACAAAATTATACAATACCATATCCACCTTGTTAAATTCAAAGCGTTTATTATTATATGTTTCACCCCGATTCAGTTTGCCTGCAACTAATAACTGGGCTTCTAATCCTTTTAAAATCCCTGTAAAGGAATAACGGATATCAGCATTCATCTGTGTATAGGAGGGCAGGCCATACTTATTCAACCGGTAATTTTTAACATCGGGCAACTTATAATAACCTGCAGCCAACGATGTTTTTACTCTTAGTTTTGGAATAGTATAGTTTATCTTCCCCATAACAGCATTTACATCGCCAAAACCTTCATTCCTTTCCCTGGGTAAAAAAGTAAAGAAGGGTTCCCGTCCCCATTCCCGGGGCATTAAATACCGGCCACTGCCTGTTATACGGTTATAATTAATGCTTGCTTCCCATTGCCTGTTTTTCCATCCTGCTTTTGTTCCAAAACTTAAGGATTTTCCATTCGCTTCAAAGTAGGTTTTTGCAGGATCCTGGTTGCCGCCATTCCTGATTGCATCCTGCTTTATTACCTGCATTGCTGCAAAAACAAAACTTTTGTTTTTCAGAGGGAATTGAAGATCAGTTTGCAGCATAGCCGTATTAAAAATATTTTCAGTAAACAAATTCCAGCCCTGCATTTTTACATATTTGCTGAGCTCAGTTTGTACTCCCAGCATGAATACGCCCTTGCTTTTTAAGTTATAAGGGTACTGAGATTTTGTGCCATTGCTATTTACACCAGACGGATACAGACCTATCGACTCACCCGGATCATACCATTTTGTTGTTCCTCTTGGTGATATGGCATAAATCCAGCCACCTTCAATTTTTGTTTTCTTAATTTCATTCAGCTCAAACCACAATCCTTCAACGCCTGTGGGCCTCATTCTTCCATCCTGCAGATTAATAAAAGGGGTATTAAGTAATTGCCTGCCGAAAACAATGTTCGATTTTTTATAATTGTATTTAATGTAAAATTCTTCCAGCCTGTCAATATCTTTTTTGTTGTAAGGATTTTCTACGTCAAACAAAGCAATTTCATACCGGTTTGCCTGGCCTGTAGAACTATCTGTTTTTCCCAAATCGGAAGAGCCAATATTAAACGTATAAAAGCCGCTTACTGCAAACTGAAAGCCGTGGAATTTTGCTGTTTCATACCGCAATCCCCCACCTGCTGCATTTGCGTAATAATCAGTAAGCCCTTTTTGATTTTGTGTATTCATAAAATAATAACGGAAGTGCCCGTTAAAATGCCCCCTTTTAAACGCCGACAGCAGGGAAGCAGAATCTTCTGCCTGTACCTGCCTGCCCTTATAGGTTTCCGGTTTTTCTGAAATTTCCTGATGCTGGGCACTTACACTATTCCCTGTGAGCAGCACAATTACTGCCAGTAAGATTCTTTTCATTTTTATACTGTAAGATTTTACCGGTACTAAAACCCAGATTTAATATAACTCCAGCCTTTTTCCTGTTTTGATACAATTTCAATAATGCCGGCTTTTACAAAGCCAGCTTCGGGTATTATTTTATCTCTGGATACATTTCTTTCATTCATTGAAAACTCACAGGCTGCAAACTCAACACCCTTCTTTTTCATCTGCTGTATTTTATCCTGTACAACTGTTTTGGCTGTTACCAGCATGCTCAACCCGGGACCATGACATACCACTTCAATTTCCGTATCAGGTGAAACTGTAAGAATGTTGTTCAACTGTTTCAGTAAAGTCTTGTGAGCAAGTGTATCATCAGTAGTAAGTTGAAATACAATTTTGTGTTCAATTTTATTTCCTGCTATCTTTTTAACAGGGGAAGATGGTTGTTTGCCTGTTTGAGCATATCCAGCCATTACTGTACTTAAAATAAGAACTGCTGCTGTGAGTTTTTTCATTTTTATATATTGATCAGCGAAATTTATAATCTACCCCTGTTACCTGTGTAAGTAAAGTTTGCGGTGCATCAAGAATATGGGCGTTTTCAGTTACTGTTGGCGTAACAGGTGAATTAGCTGCCAGGTAAGCTTTCATAACAGAATGCAGGGTATTATTTGTGTTTTTTGCATCAGCTACATTCCTCATTCTGCAAAGCATATCACTGGGGTCACCGTCTCTTTCGCAAGCGCAAATTTTATATGTTTTATTTTCATCAAGCTGCATATTTGCCACCGTAACCTGCTGAACTCTTTTGCCTTTTTCTCCAAATGCATTAAAGGCTACTTTCATTCCTTTAAATTTAATTATCCAGCCACCAAATCTTTCGGATGCTTCTTTGGCAAAAACATTGTTGAGCTCATTTTCTAACCACTGCAGTATCTGTTTCCCCGTAACCGTGCCAGTTCTTACGGTACTATCCACAGGAAACATATCATAAATATATCCGTCTGTTATTGGAATATTTCCAGTGTGATCCGGCGTAGTCCGTGGCGGACAAAATCGAAAACCATTGGACAATACAATATCGATTTCGGGTACTTTCCATTTCAGTGCATCCAGTATCATTGTATCAATCGGGTTTTCTACAACAAAATATCTGTAGAGGGGAATCGTACTGTAACCTGCAACAGTATAAATATCTTTTTCGAATGGTTTTTCATTTTCTTTAATCAGGTCAACCATTGCTCTGGATGGTTTGTATTTAGCTGCGGTTATTTCTACCAGCTCGTAGTTATCTTTTATTACTTTGCCATTTTGTATGACAAGATTAAGTTTGCCAACGAAAGAACCGAAGGCACCAGGTTCAACCACCTTGCTGTATTTGCATTGAATAGGTTTACGTACTCTTTCATGTGTATCGCCGCCAAGAATATAATCAACACCCTCGCACTCTTTTAAATTTGCCAAATGTATTTGCTGAGATAATCCTAAATGCGCCACGATGAGCACATAGGCACACTGCTCCTGGTTACGCAACACATCTGCATAATGTGCCAGGTTTTCTTCGGGCTTTGTATATATAATTCCCTTGCTGTAATTGGGCGACTGCCTTAATGGAACCAGCGGATCGGTATATCCTAAAAAACCAATTTTCACTCCGTTAATATTCCAGATATAGTAGGGTGGAAAAATAAGTTCGCCCTTTTTGCCTTGTCCTAAATCATGATACATGTTGGCGCAAACTTTTGGAGCATTTAATGATCCCAATAAAGTTTGCATAGCCTTTTTATAATAAATTACTTCCCAGTTTCCGGGCAGGTATAAATCGTATCCCAATGCATTTAAGATTGGTACCATTGCTTTGCCTGTTGTTTTTACAGACAATTCGCTACCCTGAAACATATCTCCGGTATCAATTAAAAATGTATGCGGGTTGTTTTTTCTTTCCTGCTGCAGGTAAGTGGCTAAGTGTGCATAGCCACCGGTTTTACGAAATACAGCTTCTTCGTTTTCCCAAAAAAATTCATCATGCGGATGAACCTGGCAATGCACATCTGTTGTTTGTAAAATGGAAATCGTAAAGGTTTTTTCATCAGAAGATATTTCAGCTTCTTTCTTAGTTATGATCGATTCTGCAGCTGAGATGATTGGTGCAGAAGCCAGCAAACCTGCGCCACCAATGGTGCTTAATTGCTTTATAAAACCTCTTCTGTTGTTATTCATAATGGCAAGTTTTTAATTGTTACTTTTTTGATATTGCAATCGTTGTATTCTTTGCTTCTTCTTCTTTTTTCTTTTGCTCTTCTGCTATTGGTATAAACGGACCAAACTTATGCTGCTGTTCAGAAAAGTTGTCTGCGTAAGGTCCAAAAGGATGATCAACAGGTTTTTTTGATTTATCGGGCCAGTCTTTTGGTACATTGATATGCGGTCTTTTTTGAGTTAATACAAATGCAGCAACATCCCATGCTTCTTCATCGGTAAGCTGAGGGTTTTCATGAGTAGCTCCCTGCGGCATATTATATTTTACATATTTGGCAAAGTTGCTGATCCTGTAAAGTCCGGCGCCATCATTAAAACTGCTTTTCCCCCATA
>CAZOLW010000023.1:56719-60454 GCA_964580775.1 uncultured Chitinophagaceae bacterium
GAAGTGTCGATTGCTTTACCATTTAAACTGCGTTCAAAACAATCATTTATTCTTTTGTAAATATTTTCAGTACTGCCGCTTCTGGCTCTGAATTTTGGATAGAGTGATGCAACGGAACCATAATTATTGCCAAACACAGCTGTGCCTGCCTGCAAATGACAGTTCTGACAATTTAATCCATTGCTTATTTTCAAAACAGAACCATTTGGCCCAAAATATTTTGCGGTATGAACAATTAACTCTTTGCCATACTGCACCTGTTCTTTTTGTTGCTCATTTTCTATTGATAAAATATCCGGTGCCATCCAGTAAGCAGTGGCATCTTTTTTTGGAGTATCGGCTTTTGCTTCTCCCGCCTGTGTTTTTTCTTTTGGTTTATCGGTTTCATCAGCCTGGAAAATAATAAATGGCAGGGCAATGAGGGCAATAATCAATACGGCAATAATCAACATCAATTTGTTGATTACTGAAACAAGCCTCTGCGGCATTTTATTTTCATCCTGTTCGTTGTGCATAAGCATTCATTTAAAAATTAATGCGGTATTTTATCCCTGAAGCGCCCATATAAATAAGTTCCGGCTATCGCAAAAAAGAATACAATACTCATTGATAAAAAACCATAGCCAATATTTACTACCATTGGCCCGGGGCAGGCACCGCTTAAAGCCCAGCCCAATCCGAAAATAGTGCCGCCGGCTATATAGCGTATGAATGATTTTTCTTTTGGATGAAATAATATCGGGTTGCCATGAAAGTCTCTTATTTTGAATTTCTTTATTAATGCAACTCCGGTAACACCCAGAATAACCGCTGTGCCAATAATACCATACATATGAAATGCCTGAAAGCGGAACATCTCCTGTATCCTGAACCAGGAGATAGCTTCTGATTTAGCCATTACAATACCGAACACAATACCGAGCACTAAAAATTTTATAAACTTCATACAATCAAAATAAGAATGGAAGAACAAAGAAAGTCATTATAAGGCCACCAATAAAAAAGCCAATAACTGCAATGAGTGAAGGCACCTGTAAATCAGACAACCCACTTATAGCATGGCCCGAGGTGCAACCGCCGGCATACCTGGCGCCAAAGCCAACCATGAGGCCACCTGTTGCCAGAATAAGAAATCCTTTTATTGAAAGGATAGCATCTAAACCAAAAAGTTCGGCAGGTTGCAAAGAAGTGGGTGCTGCAATACCTAACTTGCTTAAATCATCAATGGTAGCCTGTGAAATCTCTACAGGTGCATCTGTTGACAGAAACTGTTTTGCAATAAAACCGCCAACAATTGCGCCAACTAAAAAAACTAAATTCCATGTCTGACTTTTCCAGTTAAAATCAAAGAACCTGGCTTTCTTTCCTAATCCTGCTGCTGCACAGATTGTTCTCAGGTTGGCCGAAAATCCAAATGATTGACCGAAGTACAATAAGAAGAACATGATCGCTGCAATTAAACTTCCCGAAAACCACCAAGACCATGGTTGTGTTATAAAATCTATCATTCGTCTGCTGTTGGATTAATTTAAATGAAATGAAATGATGGGTTTAAAAAGATGATTAATGAGCTTTTCGGTTGCACTATGATGAAACAGCCCGGCCTTGCCATGCGTGCCGATGCAGATGATATCCATATTTTTCATCTGGTTAAAGTGAATCACACCTTTCTCAACATCTTTATCATTAATTAAATGGCACTGGTAACTGACTAAATCATTCAGCTCTGCAAATTTTTTCATATTTGCTTCTACAAGAGCTCTTTCTGCTTCCACATTTCCTGATGTAATTTGAAGTAAATGAAACTTCGTGTTAAATGCCCTGATCAGTTTCTGCATTAACTGCAGATTTTCTTTGGCGGGGTTAGAAAAGTTATGCACCAGTAATATGTTCTGTATGTTGAGATCGGAGCGGTCGCACATTAAAGAAAGTAAGGGAATCTTTGATTTGCGGGCTATTATCTGTGTTTCTGAACCGGATAATTTTTCCTTTATTCCACTTGACCCTTTCGTACCCATAACAATCAAATCAAAGTGATTGATTTCAGCAAAGGTTAAAATAGCATCAGTTACTTTACCTAATACAAAATGACTGGTAATTTCATTTCCATAAAGGGTTTTAAGGTTAGCCAGTTTCCGTTCGGCTATTTCTTTTTGAGTAACCACATATTTTACATCAATTTCACCGCATGTTTCAATTTCACCTTTGGCATTCATTGTTACAGTGTCAGGCACGTTCAATACATGCAGAAAATGAATGTCGACAGGAGTTTTCTCTTCCAGTTTTTTTACCATCAGGTAAGCAAATTCTGCCTGCACAGAAAAATCTGTAGGTATGAGTATTTTTAATTTTTCCATCCTTTTATGATTCAGTGTGTTATTTATTTGCAATCAATGTTTTGCCAGGCACCCTTATTTTCAACAACTCTGATACCGCTCTGTTCAAGCATTTCTTTGGCCGCATTTGCCCTGTTGCCACTACGGCATACCACAACTACTTTTTCATAGGACTTCAGCGTTTCAATTTTGCTGCTCAATTCATCTAACGGATAATTAACAGCGCAATCAGCATGACCGTCGTTAACCCATTCCTGAGATGTACGAACGTCTACTATAATAGTTTTACCAGTCTGGGGTAAAACTACACGGCTGTTAACATTGCTCTCTGAAGCAGAAGAGTCTGAGCAGGATATTATTACTGATGACATCAGCAACAGCAATGACAATAAGCTTAATGTTTTCATAGTACAAACTGATTTACATTTTCCCAGGTGCCGCCGTTAACCACATTTTGAAAGCCGTTTTCCTCCAGGAGTAATTTTGCCTGTCCGCTACGGTTACCACTTCTGCAAAACACAATAATGTTTTCTTTGTCTTTAAATTTTGACAGTTGTGATGTCAATGCGTCCAGAGGAATATTAACTGCCCCCGGCACACTTCCTTGCGCAAACTCTCCAGTTCCTCTTACATCTACTAAAAAGGCACCCTGTTCAATAATGGTTTTTAAATCTGGGGTTTGTCCGCCACCAAATAAATTTTGTAAGAAGCTCATTGTTTGAATTTTATTCTGTGATTTTTTAATTATTCTGTTTTAACCGGATAATGGATTACTGTGTGTTAAAAAAATAAGCCATTTTATTTTTTAACTGTTACTTGTGCTGCCTGCTGCACAGCCTGTATTTTTTTTCTCTGATAAGTCTATTATTTTCTTTCAAAGAATAATCACGGGAACCTGGGTTATTGCAACATCTTCTTATTCTGCTGTTGTATTTTATTTTCTGTCAACGTCCAGAGTCTTATCAAGCAGTTATTTTATTAAAGCAAAAGTAAATTTCACCATCGGTTTTTTTGGTAACAAAGGTTACACATGAATAAAGCGGCAGTAACCATTTCTTTATCAGTAAATATTCAATGCAATGCCTGATTTTATCATTCAGACTCCCGGGTCAACTTATAATCCCCAATGTGTTTTTCACTATCCTTCAGGTTTTTTTTCTGTTTCAGGTATTTAAGTATACCAAATGCCAGAATAAAAAATGCAACTGCCCAAAAAACTGTTTCAATCAGTAACCCATAACTTATATCCAGCAATCTGTTTATGCTCATGCCCGCTATTGAGAAATACAGAGAGGTACGGATAAAGGCTAATAAAGTGGTGTCATTTGCCATTGCAGTTCTTTCAATAGCTAACCGTTCACGGAGTATGAGGTCTTTATTGAAAATATTTTGCGATTGT
>CAZOLW010000023.1:60554-67999 GCA_964580775.1 uncultured Chitinophagaceae bacterium
GGCCTGTAAAATGGATGATGCTATCATACTGCGGTAACCCCCTGCACAATACAGAAAGAAATGCTCATCCGGGTTAATATCTTTTACCCAATCATTGATATATGCCAATGGCCTGTTGTAAGCTTCTTCAACATGTTCGGCAGCATATTCTGATTCTTTGCGAACATCAATTATTTTATCTTCTCCTATTGTGATTGTCCTGGCAAATTCTCCGGCAGTGATTCTTTCTATAACATCAACCTGATTACCTGAATCCAGCCATGTTTTAAATCCACCCTTTAAATGCCCGATAATATTGTCGAAACCCACACGGCTTATGCGTGTTACTGCTTCTTCTTCTTTGTCTTCATCCGTCACTAATAATATCGGTTGATTAACATCTGCAATGAGAGTGCCAACCCAGGGAGCAAAATCGCCGTTCAGTCCAATATTAATGGATTGGGGAATAAAGCCTTTATAGAAAACCGTGTTCTCTCTGGTATCGAGAATTAAAGCTCCTGTCTGATCAGCAGCTATTTCAAATGCCTGAGCCGACAGTGCTCTTAAACCATTGTTTAAAACAATATCAAAACTTTCATACCCTTTTTTATTCATTGCTACATTCATTCCAAAGTACGAGGGTGGGGGAAGCAACCCGTCTGTTACTGCCTTCACAAATGCTTCTTTGTCTGGCTGGTTCAAAGCGTAGTTCATTCTTTTTTGATTGCCGAGTGAATCAACTGTTTCTTTCATCATGTTTTTTCCGCAGGCACTTCCAGCTCCATGCGCAGGATAAACAATCACATCATCGGCTAAGGGCATTATTTTATTATTTAAACTTTCATACAACAAACCGGCCAGTTCTTCCTGTGTAAGGTGTGCAACTTTTTGTGCTAAATCCGGGCGGCCGACATCACCAAGAAACAATGTGTCTCCACTGAAAATACAGTAATCCTTTTTGTTTTCATCTTTCAACAGGTAGGTAGTGCTTTCCATTGTATGGCCCGGCGTATGTAATACTTTAATTGTAACATCACCTACTTTAAAGATGTCGCCATCTTTTGCAACAATTGATTCAAATTCAGGGTTGGCATTCGGGCCGTACACAATCGGTGCATTTGTTTTGTTACTTAAGTCCACATGACCGCTTACGAAATCGGCGTGAAAATGTGTTTCGAAAATATACTTTAAGGTGACACCGTCTTTCTGAAGCCTGTCTATATAGGGTTTTGTTTCACGAAGAGGGTCAATAATAGCAGCTTCTCCATTTGATGTAATATAATAAGCTCCCTGGGCTAAACATCCGGTATAAATTTGTTCTACAGTCATAATTCTGTTTTCTTTTTACAGGTATAAAATTGGTGTAAGTTTTTCTTTTGTTTGGTAACTTTTGTTGCACAGGTATACCTAATACTAAAAAAGCTGCCATTTAAGGCAGCTTTTTTGTCATCGAAAAAAAATAGTGATTATGAAATAACCGGCTCTCCTTTATTCACCCATTCATTTATACCACCGGAAAAATTTGTAACATTGGTATAACCATTCTTTGCCAAAAGTGAGTAAGCAATTGAAGATCTGTCGCCTCCCTGGCAATGGATAATTACTTTTTTATCCTTACTTATTTTATCCAGATTTTCGGTCAGCGTACCCACAAATATATTTTCTGCTTTTGCAATATGGCCGGCATTAAATTCAGCCACCCCTCTTAAATCTACAACTTGTACTCCATTGTTTTGTATGAGTTGTTTTGTTTCCTCTAAAGAAATAACATCGGCTTTTTGTAAGTTGCCGCCAGCTTCGGTCCATACTGCGGTTGAGGGTATATAACCATAAATATTATCCAGGCCAATACGCATCAGTTTCCTTGTAAGGTCATCTAACTGTCCTTCATCAGCTAACAGGATGAACTGTTCATCATATTTTAAAAACCAGCCCGACCATGTGCCAAATGAATTGTTGCCCTGTATGTTAATACTTCCGGGAATATAGCCTGCTGCAAAATCTGTTTTCATTCTTGCATCAATCAACTTAATACCCTGTGCCATTGCTCCTTTTAATTCAACTACTGAGAGTTGTTTTAATTTTGGTACTTCTGTCAGTAATGGACGGTCAACTTTATTGAGCTTCTTCATCATGGCAAAATACTTAGGCGGCTCTGGCTGGTCGGCCAATAAATACTTTACAAAACCTTTTTCATCATCAGCATACTGGAATGCCCAGTTTCTTTCTTTTTCGTACCCAACAGTTGTACTGGGCACAGCGCCTAATGCTTTGCCGCAAGCTGAGCCTGCACCATGTCCGGGCCATACCTGTATATAATCTGGAAGAGCATTAAATTTATTAATTGAATTATACATTTGTAATGCACCTGCATCTGCAGTACCGGTAATTCCAGCTGCTTTCTCAAGAAGATCCGGACGGCCAATATCACCAACAAATACAAAGTCGCCTGTAAACAGCATTACCGGTTTTGTGCTTGCAGGATTATCTGTTAATAAAAAACTGATACTTTCAGGTGTATGACCGGGAGTATGCATTACTTCAATGGTAAGGTTGCCAATTTTAATTTTATCTCCATCCTTTACGCCAACATGCGGAAATTCATATTCCCATCCAGTGCCACCTTCATCTGAAAGGTATAATTCAGCACCAGTCAACTTAGCCAGTTCCCTTGAACCTGCCAGGAAATCAGCATGAATATGGGTTTCAAAAATGTGGGTAATCTTCATGTTATTGGCTTTTGCAATTTCGAGATAAGTATCTACATCCCGTTTTGCATCAATAACAGCCGCAACACCAGCTTTCTGGCAGCCAATGAAATAACTTGCCTGGGCTAAGCTTTTGTCGTAAATGTGCTGAAAAAACATATTTTTTTGATTTTTAAGTTTAACTGATAATGCAAATATGCCAAGTCTTTTTACTCTGAATGGTAACTTTTGTTGCATTTGCTGATGAGTGTAACATTCGTTACGCAGGCTAAATGAGTGAGATTGTCATTTAGTTTATTTCTTTTCTTCATGTACAGAACAGAATAAAAAAGCTGCCTTTCGGCAGCTCCTGAATGTTTTACAGTTTTCTGTTTTCTAATCTAAAGTCTATCTCAAGCGGGGTAATTTCAGGTAACAGTTGTAATGAATCAGAAAAAACGCACAGATTTTTTTTGAATCCGGTGCTGACTCTCCAGGTTAATGTCCTCCAACTGCTGGAAAGAATATTTCTTTAATAAAAATATAAATCCCCATCAATAAAACAAACCATCCAAATGCTTTCTTTAGGTTTTCTCCGGGTATTTTCTTTGACAGAACTATCCCGATAAAAATACCTATCACAGCAAACACAGTAAATCCTCCTAACAGTTTCCATTCAATAACCTGGCTTCCCTGCAAATCACCAATAAAACCAATTAATGATTTTGCGGCTATGATAAAAAGGGATGTACCCACCGCTAACTTCATTGGCATACGTGCAAGTAACACCAGGGCAGGGATAATTAAAAAACCACCACCAGCACCTACCAGGCCTGTAAGTATACCTACAACAGTTCCTTCCAGCAATATCATTGGATAATTATATGACAGGGGTGTATTTTCATCCGTTTCTTTATTCTTGCCTGGCCTGATCATTGTAACAGAGGCAACAATCATAACTGCAGCAAACAACAGCATCAATGCAATTGGTTTCGTAATAACCAATGAACCGATTGAGAAAAGTTCATGAGGTATTAATGGTACAAGCCACATACGGGTGGCATACACAGCAGCAATTGAAGGGATGCCAAATATGAATACGGTTTTAAAATCAACCCTTTTCTGTATAGCACTTTGCACACCACCCACCAATGCTGTAGAGCCAACAATAAACAATGAGTAGGCGGTAGCCAGCACAGGGTTAACAGCCATTACATAAACTAAAATAGGAACAGTTAAAATAGATCCCCCACTGCCAATTAATCCTAAAGACACACCTACAATAGCTGCTAACGCATAACCTAATATTTCCATAGAATCTTTCTTTTTTGTGGCCCAAAGGTGTTATTAAGAATTTTGCCAGATGGTCACAAAAGTTACATTGAGATAATGGAACGTGTTCTGCTGTTAAGAAAGGAAAATGATGAAGCGATGAAAGCAGCTAAATATTACAGGGTACAAATGTTATCAGATAATGAAAGAATTTTTATGAATTTGCTGGTGTTGAAAAAATACTGTTGTTCTGTGTTTTTGTCAGCAACTTAAGATCGCTTTTGCCGAAAGACCAAATGCCACATACCTCTCAAATCACCTTCTTTATAACCTGTAGCCATATCGTTAGGATAATACTGCTGAATGGCTTTTAAGGTTTCAGGTTTTATTTGTGCCTGTAAATCGCCATGACAGTTAAGGCACATTGACTGTACCAGTATGGGTTTGAAAAAATGTGTATTGCCGTCAGCATCTTTTTCAAGCATTGGTTTTAATTCTTTTTTTTCTGTTTTTGATTGGGCAAACAGTGCCAGTATTTTCTTTTCTGTTTCATCGGGTATGTTTGCTTTATTTCTGAAACGTTCAGACACTCTTCTTAAAGAAACAGAATCGGAGGTATATATGTTGCTGAGCGTAAAAGCTTCTGTATTGCAGAACTGTACAGCATCGGGTAATCCTTTCTGGCTTACAGTACGCATTAACGTATTGCGGAGAGTATCAAATGTTTTCATCACCAGTGAATCGCCCAGCTTTAAAAAATAGGCATCGTCACGAATCGGAGCTGAGGCAGAAGGAGCAGGCTCTTTACAGGATGTAATTATTACAGCAATGATTACAATAAACGAAAATAGCAGCTGCCGGTATTTTTTGAATGAGTGATTCATAAACATGTTTGTCTAAAAGTAAGCACATGGCGGTAAAAGTTATGTGACAGAGTTCACACAATGGGGTTGACTGATTGTAAACTTTGGCAAAGTTTCATTCGAGCGATTTTGATTAATCAGTCTGATAGAATTTTGCCAAAGCTGTACAATTGATTAATTATATGTTCTCTTTGGTGTTGTAAAAAATCAACACACTGGCTTAGTGTTTTCACCAGCGGCTAAATGTTCTGAATTAAAATCTTTGCCGGTCAGGAGATCAGAGGCGTAAGGATTACGATTTAAACCGAAACACCACACTTCCATTCTTCTTATCATCGGCACTTAAAAATACTTTGTAATACTGATCGCCGATCTGTACACGCATGATGGCTGTGTTGGGAGGAACACGGCCCTGATTTTCTGCGTACATGGTGAGTGTATTATCCCTTCCACGAACGGCTTTTAATTTAAGCATGATCGGTTTTTCGCTGAGCATTTTTTGAGAAGCGACCACTTCGCCATTAAATAAAACAGTAATGATGTCGCCATCTATTTCTGCATTATCGTAAAGATTCACAGCAATGTCTTCTTCATCAATTGCAATTGTTTCGTATACCTTGTTATCCCTTTTTTCCAAACCATTGGGAAGCTTTGGTGCAGGAATATTTGGTTTCATCTCCACCTTTTCAGGAGTTTGTGTTTTGTTTTCCGCTTTGGTAATGGCAGGCGGGATTTTTACAATAGAATCTTTTTTAACCGGTGGTTTGACAGTTGGTTTGGGTTGTGTTTTAACTGTATTGCTCGGCTTTGTAACCGGCTTTACTGTGTTTGGTTTGGGAACTGGTGGATTCATCCGCACTGTATTGTTGTTTGGTGCAGGTGGAATGGTGACCATGTTTTTTGCCAGTTGCTTTCTTGACAAAAGGGTAGTACCTGTTCCGCAGTTATCTTCTTTTCTTGCACCTTTCCAGGTTCCTTCCAGGATTTCTTTATCGCCCTGTTTGAAATAAGTGAGTATGTGTACTTGGAAACAATCCCTGAACCACTCAGGTGTATTGGATTTGATGGTGGTTAATTCTTTTGAAACGATCGTCTTGCTTTTGGGATCGAAGCTGCCTGTAATTTTACAAATGGTATAATACCGCTTACCGCCAATTATGAAGTAAGTGGTGGAAGATCCTTCTACGGTTGAACCATTTACTTCCAGTTCAAGGAAGTATTCAGTACGGTCGCTTGAATCGCCTTTTGCATCAAAGCTGCCGCTCCATTGTCCGCTGAATTTCTGGGCAAAGAGGGTTGAGTTCAACAATAAGAAGCCAACGAAAAGTAATTTTTTCATCATGTAAGTTCAATGCAAGTTTCGATGCAAATTAAGCAAATGGAAAAAAATGCTGTGTGAAAGGCTTTGTTAATTTTACTTTCATCATCATCCGCAATCATTTGTTACCTTTGCCCCTCTAAAAATCAAGTTGTTATTCATGATGAAGATATGTTTTCCTGATGGCGCTGTACGGGAGTATGAAAATGGAAGTTCAGCCATGGACATTGCTAAATCAATCAGCGAAGGATTGGCAAGAAAGATTCTGGCTGCAAATGTAAACGGACAGGTATGGGACCTGAGCCGTCCTATCAATGAAGATGCAAACCTGCAGTTATTAACTTGGGATGATGCAGCAGGAAAGAATACGTTCTGGCATTCCAGCGCTCACCTCATGGCTGAAGCAGTTGAAACCCTGTTCCCGGGTGTGAAATTCTGGGTGGGGCCTGCTTTGGAAAAAGGCTTCTACTATGATATGGATCTCGGCGATAAAAAGATGAACGAGGACGACCTGTTGATTCTCGAAAAGAAGATGAATGAACTGGCGAAGAAGAACAATCCCTACCAGCGTAAAGAAATATCAAAAGCCGATGCTGTACAATACTTCAGCGATAAAGGGGATGAATACAAATTAGATTTATTGCAAAATCTCGAAGATGGCGGTATTACCTTTTACTCACAGGGAGGTTTTACTGATCTCTGCCGTGGGCCGCATATTCCGCATACAGGTTTTATCAAAGCCATCAAGTTAATATCTATTGCAGGTGCTTACTGGAAGGGCGATGAAAAAAACAAACAGTTAACCCGTGTGTATGGTGTAACCTTTCCATCGCAAAAAGAACTGGATGAATATCTCCTTATGCTTGAAGAAGCAAAGAAAAGAGATCACCGTAAACTGGGAAAAGAACTCGGTATCTATACCATGGATGATGATGTGGGACAGGGTCTGCCTTTGTGGATGCCCAATGGTACCATCATTATTGAAGAGCTGGAACGTTTAGCAAAAGAAACTGAAAGTGCAGGTGGATATAAGCGTGTGGTTACTCCGCATATTGCGAAGGAGAGTATGTACTTAACAAGCGGTCACCTACCTTACTATGCCGACAGTATGTTTCCTCCTATGGAAATGGATGGTGAGAAATATTATTTGAAAGCCATGAACTGTCCGCATCATCATAAGATTTTTGATGCTGAACCAAAAAGCTATAAAGATCTTCCTTACCGCATTGCTGAATACGGTACCTGTTACCGTTATGAACAGAGTGGGGAATTATTTGGGTTGATGCGTGTACGTTGTCTGCATATGAACGATGCACATATTTACTG
>CAZOLW010000024.1:0-65815 GCA_964580775.1 uncultured Chitinophagaceae bacterium
TTGAGTGGCTGGGCGGATCGTTTGAAGAAAAACCATTGATCTGGAAACAGGCATCATCCATTTTCTGGGCTTCAAAAAATACAGCCGTTCCTGTGTTGTTTCTTAACAGTGGTTATTCCCGATTTCATGGAGGCCAGGATGAACTGATTGGTATGATGAATGAATGGGGGCTCTATACACAGGTACATAAGTTTGATGTGTTGGTGCATCCCTTCTGGCTTTTTCATCCATGGGTGGATGAAACTGTTGAAATAACAGCAGCCTTTTTAAAAAAAGTTCTCTGATAAAATTTGTTATTCCGGTAAGCCTGCAATTGTATGAAGATTTCTTTTTTAATAAACATATTATTATTGTGTGCAGTTGTTTCAGCTGCACAAACACATCGTATTACTGTAGCTAAAGATGGCAGTGGTAATTATTCCACTGTTCAGGAAGCTATTAATGCAGTGAAAGATTCAAACTCTTCTGTTACAACTATCTTCATAAAAAAAGGAATTTATAAAGAGAAACTCCGTTTGCACGAATCAAAAATGAATGTGCATTTTATGGGAGAAGATGTGAACAGCACTGTACTTACTTATGATGACTATGCATCAAAGAAAGACAGCAGCGGTAAAGACATCGGCACATCAGGTTCATCGAGCTTTTTTGTTTTCGGTAACGGATTCAGTGCAGAGAATATTACGTTTGAAAACAGCTCCGGTCCGGTAGGGCAGGCTGTTGCAGTAAGAATTACAGGAGATAAAGCAAGGTTTATCAACTGCCGCTTTTTAGGATTTCAGGATACATTGTACACACATGGTACGGGCAGCAGGCAGTACTACCGCAACTGTTATATTGAAGGAACTGTTGATTTTATTTTCGGCGCAGCAACAGCACTCTTCGACAGTTGTGTAATTTATGGTAAGAAGGCCGGTTTTTTTACAGCAGCATCCACACCACAGGGAACAGCTTATGGTTATGTGTTTCGTAACTGCAGGTTTACAGGCGATGCTCCTGCAGGATCATTTTATCTTGGCCGTCCGTGGCGGCCTTATGCAAAAGTGCTCATCATGAACAGCTATCTCGGAACAATCGTTCACAAAGCAGGTTGGAATAATTGGGGTAATGCTGCCAATGAAAACACAACATGGTATGCTGAATACAATAATCATGGTGAAGGAGCAGAAACAAAAGATCGTGTAAGCTGGTCAAAAACGTTTACCGAAGCAGAAGCAAATGCTCTGACGATTACAACTATTCTTGGCGGTTGGAACCCTTTACATTAAAACAGTATCTTTTTACAAAATCATTTATGATGAAACAGGTCAATACACGTTTATTACTTTTCTTTTTCTTTTTTGCTGCTGTTGCATTTACAGTTCCCAAAAAGAAAATTCATGTGTGGCTCATTGGCGACTCAACCGTTTGTACACAACCCAAAGACCGTTCACCGGTAACAGGATGGGGTACACCTTTTGAAGATTTCTGGGATTCAACAGTAACGGTGCTCAACAGGGCAAGAGGTGGCAGAAGCACACGCACATTCATCAGCGAAGGAAGATGGAAAAATGTGGCCGATAGCCTGGAAGAAGGTGATTATGTATTGATGCAGTTTGGTCACAACGATGAAGCAAAAGAACCGCAGTACAGTGAACGTTATACATCTGTTCCTGATTACAAAACCAATCTAATTAAGTTTATTACTGAAACAAGAGAGAAGAAAGCATTCCCCATATTGGTAACACCTGTTACAAGACTGGTGTTTGATTCACTTAATAACATCAAAGAAACACATAAAGAATATTCAGCAGCGGTATGGGAAGTGGGTAAACAATTCAACGTACCCGTGATTGATTTGGATGAACGCAGCCGTGCATTGGCACAAACGCTGGGACCTGTTTATTCAAAGATGCTTTACATGCAGCTCGATACACTGGAGCATCCGCATTATCCTGTTGGCCGGAAAGACAATACACATTTTAATGAATACGGTGCAAGACGAATGGCACAACTTGTACTTGCAGAAATCAGGAAACTGAAATTAGAACTGGCGGAACGGATTACGACAAAGGTTGCTCCCTGAGTGAGCTGAGAACTTAGTTTAGTGATATTGACTGGCTAAAATGAGCAGGCTTAATTGTTAAGGGGTTATCGAAATATTCTGCACACTGCCGGACAGATCTTATTTTGTAAATACCTGCCAGTTTTTTTTCCTAATCAAAAGATATAAATTCAGAAAAAGCCAGAAAATCCTCCATAATCTGATTAGATAAAGGTAAATCCATCGGTACACTTTAAGCCCTCATTATTGAGGGCTTTTTAATGTTATAATGTGAATGCGGGCTGCTGGTGTTATTGAATGCTTCAGATAGCATGATGAATTGGCCGTTAAGATTGTTAAGAATTTAGCAGCAGGGCTGGAGAGTTTTAAAGCGATTATTGCAAGTTTGAACAGTAAAGGATAGTTTAGAACCGCAGATTTATTTAAACTGTAAAATACTAATCATGTTTATATTGATGGTTCGTGCGTAATTGTGAGTGAAACATACAGCTTACATCTACTTTTTCATTTGCTTTTTAAAGCTTCGTAAATTTTTTTCATCTGGTGCAAATGCCGTTTGCTGTGGTACAAGACGAAATGAATGATTTCCAATTTTGTAATGGGGCCAAGAGGAATGCTGACATAAGGACTGTGAGTTGAGATACCGAATCTGCTGTTGCTGATACTATTTCTTTTGAATCAACTATTTCGTTTGCCATTGTTTTGTTGTTTCAGTTATTTGAAAGGCTATTGCAAACATGGCTGCTCCACATGCCAATTTAGGCTCTAAGATGCAGGGGTCAAAATAAAGAAGGAAAGCGATAACTTGCCGGTAAGTGATTTAAAGATGATTGCAACCCGTATAAGAACATTGCAAAAAAGTTTTCTAATAAGTAATGGTCAAGCCCGCACCTAAGCCCATATCGCTATCATAGTGTGTAGACAGAGAAATATATTTGGTTAAGATATACCGGAACCCGGCCATATACTCCTTATCGCTGTTCGCCATAAAGTTGAAACGTAATCTGCTGGTCACCGGAATATCTTCTCTGCCTAATTGTACCCGTAACTTTCCTTCAGTATCTATCCTTGCATCGGCACGCAGCATCATTCGCAGTGTGTATTGAAATCCGAAACAAATGACTCCACGTTTATCTTTTGTATTCACCTGGCCAAAAAAATTTTTCTTTGCTTCACCATGTTTACGATAGCGCCAGTCGAAACCAACATAGGGCATCAGCCCCCAGCTTTTGCTTTAATGGCGCAAAGGCTTTTAATTCGGCGCCAGAAGCATTGGAATTATCTACAGCTGCAACAGCAGTTTTAAACTCAGCAGCTGCGGCGGCCGCAGTTGAACTGTTGCCGGCAACAAGCTCATTTTTTACTTTATAGTAGGCGTTTAATACGGTAGCAAGCGATTTATTTTGTGCCGGTGTTACTGTTGTAAATAAAACAGCAAGAATAGAGAATAGAGATTTCATAATCATACAATTGTTGTGAAAGAGATTCATATAGCCGGTAAATATGTTTACCAGCTATACTGTTTACTGTTGTAATGGCTCGGCTTTATAACCTGCTTCGGTAACCGCTTTAATAATGTCGTTGGTATTTATGGCTTCATCTGTTTCAATCCGCAGGATCTTATCAGGATTTGTAATATCTACTTCCCAATTATCCCTGCCCGCCACTTTATCCAAAAAAGGAGTTGCTTTTGCAATACAGCCTGAGCACTTAATGTTTGTTTTGAATGTTAATGCGTCCATCTTTCGTTATTTTAATCGTTCAATTTTTTACCGGATATATACCGGTTTATGTACGATGTAAAATTAAAAAGAAGCGAAGGGTTGTTTGTTATACAATAAGGCAGGAGATGTATATAATTTCAGGATCGTGAATGCACTTAATCTGTAATCTTATCGAGGGGCTTGCGCTTGTTTTCTTTCAGTTGCTTAAAGTGCGAAGGAGTGAGGCCTGTTACTTTTTTAAATTGCTGGGAAAGATGCTGCGTGCTGCTGTATCCCATTTCATAGGAAATTTCACTGAGGTTCTTTTCATCATACATCAGCAGTTCTTTTACTTTTTCTATTCGTTGGAGGATAGTATACTTCTCTATTGTAATACCTTCTACAGATGAAAACAGGCTGCTCAGGTAATGATAATCCATGCCGATCTTTTCTTCCAGCATGGCCGATAATTTCCGATTCAACTCATCGGCATCTTTGCCATGTATGAGTGATACAATGACTGTTTTAATTCGATCTACCGTTTTCGCTTTCTTATCGTCCAGTAACTCAAAACCCTGTTGCTGCAGCATTGTCCGCAGTTTTTCCAGTTGTATTGCATCCGGTTCTTCATTCAACTCCACCTGGCCCAACTGAATGTTCTTATAGGGAAGCTGCAACTCATCAAATTGCTGTCGAACCACCATTACACAGCGGTCGCACACCATATTTTTTATATGAAGAATTGCTGACATTGTACTGCAAATATAATCACATAAAGGGAACATGCCAGTACCAAGGCTCCCGGCACAACAACAGATTATATACAATTCTCACCAAATCATATAACAATACCCGCTATTCCTTTTTTTACTTTGTTATACCAAATCAAAATGTTATGCAACAGAGAGTTTTTATTAAAGGTATGGTTTGCAACCGATGCATTACCACCGTTACCCAGGAGCTTCAACAACTGGGTATTGAACTGGATGAGGTAAACCTCGGCGAAGTAAAATTTGCAGCAAATGCTCCGTTTGCCGATTATGATCTGCTGAATATAAAACTGGCACCACTTGGTTTTAGTGTTTTGGAAAACAGGCGGAGCAAACTGGCAAGGGAGGTAAAACAAATTACTGCGGAAGTATATTCGGGTGAGTTTGATTTTCCTCATCATTTTCGTTTTTCCGATTTGCTGGCACAGAAGCTGGATAAAGAGTATGACTTCATCAGTCAGCAATTCTCAGCTGAAGAGGGAACTACAATTGAGAAATTCATCATTGATTATCGTATTGAAAAGATAAAAGAAATACTGGTGTACTCATCTCTAACACTGGCCGACATTTCTTTTCGGCTGGGGTTCAGCAGCGTGGCGCATCTATCCCGTCAGTTTAAACAGCAAACCGGATTAAACCCATCTCATTTTAAAACGATGAGGCGTATAGCATTAGCTAAGCATCCCTTCCTCTGAAATTATATACATAGCAGTGCTAATAGTATAACAGAAAACGGGAAAGCTCAAATTAGCTTTGTACAAAGAAATTTTATGAAACAGGAAACGCTCAATACGAAATTAGGTTCAGCAAAAGCAAAAAGTAATACACTTCTCAAAGAAACATTTCCGGTACTTGAAATGACTTGCGCTGCCTGCGCCGTGAGTGTTGAATCAATGCTGAAGTCAGTTGATGGCGTTAAAGATGCAGGCGTCAACTTTGCTAATCAGGATGCATGGGTAGAATATGATCCGGCAATTGCAACACGGGAGATATTTCAGGAAACTATCCGTTCAATTGGGTATGATATTATTATTGAAAAAGAAAATAAAGAAGAGATTAAAGAAGCAGCACAGCAAAAACATTATGAGGCAGTAAAACAGCGTACGATATGGTCTTCCATTTTGTCGGCACCTGTGTTTGTTATTGGTATGTTCTTTATGGATATGCCATATGGTAATTATATTATGATGGCGCTTGCTACACCGGTTGTATTTTATTTTGGCCGTAGTTTTTTTGTAAATGCATGGAAACAGGCACGCCACGGGAAAGCGAATATGGATACATTGGTTGCATTGAGTACTGGTATTGCCTGGCTGTTTAGTGCGTTTAATACGTTCTTTCCCGAGTTTTGGTATGCACGTGGTTTACATGCGCATGTGTACTTTGAAGCTGCAGCGGTTGTTATTGCATTTATATCGCTTGGTAAAATGCTGGAAGAAAAAGCAAAGTCAAATACATCATCTGCCATAAAAAAATTAATGGGTCTTCAACCAAAAACAGTTACACTGATGTTGGAAGAAGGACAAACACAGGAATTACCTGTGAGCCAGGTAAAACAAAATTATATTCTATTAGTAAAGCCAGGTGAAAAAATTCCGGTTGATGGAGAAGTTACGGGTGGTGAATCGTTTGTAGATGAGAGCATGATCACTGGTGAACCTATGCCTGTTGAAAAGAAAACCGGGGAGAAAGTATTTGCAGGAACCATTAATCAGAAAGGAAGTTTTCGCTTTCGTGCAGAGAAAGTTGGAGCAGAAACATTGCTCTCGCAGATCATTAAAATGGTGCAGGAAGCGCAGGGGAGTAAAGCGCCTGTGCAAAAGCTGGTGGATAAAATTGCGGGCATCTTTGTACCGATCGTGATTGGTATTTCTATTCTTACATTTATTGCATGGATGCTGTTTGGTGGCGAGAATGCATTTACACATGCATTGTTAACTGCTGTTACGGTATTGGTTATTGCCTGCCCCTGTGCATTGGGATTGGCTACACCCACTGCTATTATGGTTGGTGTTGGTAAAGGTGCCGAGCATAACATACTTATTAAAGATGCAGAAAGTCTTGAACTGGCACATAAGATCGATGCCATCATTCTCGATAAAACCGGTACAATCACTGAAGGTAAACCGGAAGTCAGCGATGTAATGTTTGATGAAAGTGCCGATATCATTCAGCTGAAATCAATATTATTATCAATTGAAATGCAATCGGAGCATCCGCTTGCCGAAGCCGTGGTCCGTTTCTTTCAAAATGAAAAGATCAATCCAGTTGCACTGCAGCAAATTGAAAGTATTACAGGTAAAGGTGTTGCTGCTCTCTATAATAAAAAGCAGTACTTCGTTGGTAATACCAAGCTGTTGCAGGATAAAGCCATTAAAATCAGTGAACAGTTTACAGCACGGACTAACGAGCTGCAACAGCAGGCCAAAACAGTTGTTGCCTTTGCAGAAAATGGTTATGTGGTTGCTGTTATTGCTATTGCTGATAAAATCAAAGCAAGTTCGAAAGCAGCTATTGAAAGTTTACAGAAAAAGGGAATTGATGTTTACATGCTTACCGGTGATAATAAGCAAACTGCAGCTGCTATTGCTAAAGAAGTTGGATTGAAAGAATATAAAGCAGAGGTAATGCCTGCAGATAAAGCAGCTTTTGTAAAGCTCTTACAGCAACAGGGGAAAGTTGTAGCTATGGTGGGCGATGGTATCAATGATAGTCATGCACTGGCCCAGGCTGATGTGAGTATTGCCATGGGTAAAGGAAGTGACATAGCAATGGATGTTGCAAAGATGACATTGATCACCTCCGACCTCAGCAGCATTTCCAAAGCAATTGATCTTTCGAATAAAACAGTAAGCACCATCAAACAAAATTTATTCTGGGCCTTTATTTATAACCTCATCGGTATTCCAGTTGCGGCAGGCGTGTTGTATCCCATCAACGGTTTCTTGCTTGATCCCATGATTGCAGGTGCAGCAATGGCACTGAGCAGTGTGAGTGTTGTGAGCAATAGCCTTCGCTTAAAGTATTCATCCCTATCCTGAAATTAAAACAGACATGCAATGGTTGGTTTTGGTTATGACCCGGTATTCTTGCCGGGTTTTTCCATTTCATGATCACTTTAATTATATACAACAGCAGGCCTATTGTATAACACAAACGCTTCCGGGCCATTGTAGCTTTGAATAGTGATACCGAAGTAAGGCAAAAAAAACTTAAACCAGTTTATTTTTTGCGTTGATCAACAGTACAACATTTGTACAATAAAATCAATTTATATGGAACTGATTACTTTCAAAACAAACATCAGCAGCGAAAAGGCACTACAACTTGTTGCTCCATTGTTAAACAATGTTGTTGGTAAGGCTAACTGGCAATTGGATGTGCTGGGAGCTGAAAAGAAACTGATGGTTTATTCTCCCGGCATTATTAATGAGATGCAGGTAATTGATGCGGTACACATAGCAGGTTTTTATGCTGTTAACATTGAGACTGTTTACACTATTTATTAAGGGCATTCAATTTAACATAAACAATTATCATGTACCAGACTGTTTGGGTTTTTCTATTTATTACGGTTTCTTTTGTGGGCTGTAACAGCATAGCCACTGCTATCGCAGCCGGCACATTGAAGAAGCAACAATCAGGAATGCTTCATGTAACAGGTGCTTCAACTTCATTGTCTAAAAGCGAAATCACTGCTCTTTGGTCGGAAGAATACTGCTTGATTCATTAATTTCTTATTTATTACAATACATTCATCAGTAAGCCTTATCTCATGTATTTCAGTTGCTTTCTTACTATCATAGTTTTCTTATGAAAAATACGAGCGACGAATCCTACACCTATTCATACGTTGCATTTGTCAGCCATGTCATTGGCAATACGGTGACCTGAATTTTGCCCTTTCTTCGAAGAATTATTCAATGTTACCGTTAAAAAGATACGCTGGTTTTTTTTAAGTGATCCCAATGAATCATCCTTTAGCTATAAGGGATATTCGTCGCAATGGGATTTAATAAGGATCAATTGATTTTTTCGTTAGTAGATTTTGAGTTGATAGCTGATCTATTCTATCATCAAGCGAAGGGATTGTTTTCAATCCCTTTTTTTTTGGAAATGTTATACATCATATCTGCCATAGTATAATAAAGAGGCTTTGCTGCATGTTTACTTTTGTTTTCAATTAATCGAAAAAAAAAATATTATGCAAGTCACTTTTATTAAAACAATTATTTCTCTGCTGGTTATTGTAACTACAGCAGTCGCCTGTTCATCAAAGGCATCTGACAATAACCAAAAAGTGGAATCTTCCGTGTCTTCGCCAGCTCTCCCGGTTGATGTGAAGGTTGTAACATCTGCGAGTGTTTCTCAAAACGAAGTAGTTGCAGGTTCAATTATTGCCAACCGTGTGGTAGAGATTACAGCTGAGTTGCCTAAAAAAATCAGCAATGTACTTTTTAAAGATGGGAGTTATGTTACAGCAGGGCAGGCATTATACATTTTACAGGATGGAGATATTAAAGCCAGGATACGTCAGCTGGATGCCGACCTCAATCTGGCTTTATTAAATGAGAGGCGATTGAATGAATTATTGAGAACCGAAAGTGTTCGAAGAGAAGAGTATGATCTTGCATTAGCACGTTTACAATCATTACAGGCTGCAAAAGAACTCTTACTGGTTGAGTTGTCAAAAACAGTTATCAAAGCACCTTTTTCAGGAGTTATTGGTATAAGTAAAGTTTTTGCGGGATCATTTGTAACACCCGGCTCACCGTTGGTAAGCCTGGTTGAACAACAGTTAATGAAAATTCAATTCAGTGTTTCTGAAAAATATATAACTGTTGTTAAGCCAGGCAGCAAAATATATTTCACTACAGCACTAAATAGCCAAATGGCCACAGCTGTTGTTGTTTCCACTGAGGCATCACTTGATGTTCAATCAAGAAATATTATTGTGCAGGCAAAAATTTTAAATACAGGTAATAAATACAGGCCGGGCATGTCAGCAAGAGTTTCATTTAGTACCTCAGGAAAAGACGAAACGGGTATCATGCTTCCAACAGAGGCGTTGATTCCAGGAGGCGATGGCTATACTGTTTTTGTTGTAAAGAATGGAGTTGCAAAGCTTACTCCTGTGGTAATTGGTAACAGAAATGAAAATGAAGCATTCATAAAATCCGGTCTTCAATCAGGCGATAGTGTCATAATCTCCAATACACTCCGTGCTGCTAATGGCGCTCCCGTTACAGTTGTATCGCACAAATAATCACCTATAAAAAAAGTATATGAGTTTACCATCATTAAGTATTAAAAAGCCGGTATTAGCTGCCGTGTTTTCTGCATTGATCGTGATTGCAGGTTTGGTTGGCTGGCGTTATTTGGGTGTGCGTGAATTTCCCATGACAGAACCACCTGTTATTTCTGTTGTAACATTCTATCCCGGTGCGAGCCCGGATGTAATTGCATCAAAAATTACCAAGCCAATGGAAGAATCTATTGCCGAAGCAAATGGAGTACGTACTATCTCCAGTGAATCGAGAGAACAGGTAAGTGTTATCTCAATTGAATTTAACCGTGATGTAGATCTGGAAGATGCATTAAATGATGTGCGGGATAAAGTGGCTAAATCAAAAAATCAATTGCCCGCTGATGTTGATCCACCGATAGTTGAAAAAGCTACGTCACCTGATAACCTGGTTGCATTTCTGGAAGTAGAGAGTGATACAAAGGATATTAAAGAAGTGAGTCACCTGGCATCAACCGTAATTAAGGATCGTATGCAATCCATACCCGGTATTCAACGGGTGGCAATTGTGGGTGAGCATAAATATGCCATGCGTTTACGCTTTGATCCTGTTAAGCTGGCAGCATTTCAACTTACTCCTGAAGATATTCGAATAGCATTACAGCGTGAAAATATTGATCTTCCTTCCGGACGCATTGAAGGCAACAGCAATGAATTAAGTGTACGTACACTTGGCCGCTTAACAAAACCAGAAGAATTTAATGAGATGATCATAAAGCAAACAACTGGCTCTGTTATTAAGTTGAAAGATGTTGGCTTTGCTGAGTTGGGTGAAATGAATGAACGCAATGCTATTATTAATGAAACGGGCGGCAAAAATGTTGTAGGAGTGGGTGTGGCCATCCAGATTCAACGTGGCGCCAATGCGATAGAAGTGGTCGATGAGTTTTATAAAAGATTGGATCAGTTGCGCAATGAAATTTCAAAGGAATACCGCTTGATTGTTGGGTTTGATTTTACACGGCCTGTTCGTGAATCAATAAAAGAAGTGGAAGAAACACTTTTTATTGCTTTTGGGCTTGTTGTGATTATTATCTTCCTGTTTCTTCGTGACTGGCGATCAACGATTATTCCGGTAATCGCAATTCCGGTTTCTATACTGTCGGCATTCTTTATCATGTATATCGCAGGGTTTTCTATTAACGTATTAACCTTATTAGGTCTTGTACTTGCAATTGGTTTGGTAGTTGACGATGCCATTGTAGTGCTGGAGAATATATATAAAAAAGTGGAAGAGGGGATGAGCCCTGTGCAGGCTGCTTTTGCAGGAAGTAAAGAAATTTATTTTGCAGTAATCTCCACTACCATCACATTGGCAGCGGTATTTATGCCCATTGTTTTTATGGGGGGCATCAGCGGACAGTTGTTTAAAGAGTTTGCAATTGTAGTTTCAGGTTCAGTATTGGTGTCGGCTTTTGTTGCATTAACGCTGTCGCCAATGCTCAGTGCTTACCTCTTAAAAAAATCAACAAAGCCGAATTGGTTATACCGCACCACTGAACCTTTCTTTATTCGATTAAATAACGGGTACGGCTCATTGCTGCGTAGGTTTATGAAATATCGCTGGATGGCCTGGGTGTTTTTAGCAGCTGCTTCTGCAATTATCTATTTCGTTGGAAAGAAGCTCCCATCTGAACTTGCGCCGGTGGAAGACAGAAGCAATATGAGCTTGATTGCCATTGCACCTGAAGGTGTTTCATTTGAAAAGATGAAGCAAAATATGATTGAAGTTGGAAAGTTTGTGAACGATTCAACAGATGGGTTATACCAAACGTACTCGATGGTTGCCATTTCGTTTATTCCTGCTCCCGCACCTACAAGTTTTGCGGTGCAATCGATTTATCTCAAGGATCCAAAAGAAAGAAAGGCATCGATTCAACAGTTGTATAAAATGTATGGAATGGCATCGGGTAATTTCAGAAACATCTTGTTGTTCCCTTACCTGCCTCCAACTATTGGAACACGTTACGGTGGAGGCATGCCTGTACAGTTTGTATTACAGGCTGCTGATCTCGACAGTGTGAATGCAGTGTTACCTAAATTCCTGAATGCTGCACGACAAAGTTCGAAGCTGATGTTTGTGGATGCCGATCTTAAAATGAATAAACCTGAACTGAGGATTAATATCGACAGAAGTAAAGCAGCATTGATCGGAGTTTCTATCCAGGAAGTAGCAAGAGCATTACAGCTTTCTTTCTCTGGTCAGCGTTACGGATATTTCTTACGTAACGACAGGCAGTACGAAGTAATTGGACAGGTTGAACGTACAAACAGAAATGATATCAGCGATTTGCGTTCAATTTATGTTCGCTCGGCCAATGGCGCAATGATTTCATTAGATAATCTTGTTACAATTGATGAGGGCATTAGTCCTGCCGCAATTTACCGTTACGATCAATACACATCAGCAACAGTCTCTGCAGGGTTGGCTCCGGGTGTGAGCCTGGCCGATGGTATCGTAGAAATGGAACGCATTAAAAAAGAAGTACTAGGCGATAATTTTAAAACATCACTTGCCGGACAGTCAAGAGATTTTAAGGAAAGCCAGGGCAATATCAACTTTACACTCATACTTGCTTTGTTGCTGATCTACATGATTCTTGCCGCACAGTTTGAAAGTCTGCGTGATCCGCTGATCATTATGCTTACAGTGCCGATGGCTGTTACAGGTGCCTTGTTGAGTTTGCATTGGTTCGGTCAGAGTCTGAACGTGTTCAGTCAGATCGGAATCATTACACTCGTAGGATTGATTACGAAGAATGGAATACTCATTGTTGAGTTTGCAAATCATTTAAAGGATTCCGGTTTGTCAAAAATGGAAGCAGCAATACAGGCAGCTGAACAACGCTTTCGCCCAATACTCATGACTTCGTTGGCAATGATCTTTGGTGCGTTACCAATTGCAATGACCAACAACAGCCGGCAATCATTGGGAATTGTTATTACCGGTGGTTTAATTTTCGCAGGTATTCTTACACTCTTCATTATTCCTGCAGTGTATTCCTACCTGTCTTCACGTAAACGTAAACAGGAAGCAGAAGAAATTATTGAAAATCTAAAGCCTTGATTTTTCGAGTTATATTAAACAGTTTGTTATGAAAAAATATATTTTAAGAGGAGTTGCTCTGGCTATAACAGTAGCAACAGCTTATATAACCCAGGCACAACCGAATGTGATGAGCCTAAAAGATGTACTAAAGAGAACATCTGCCGGAAACCGTCAATTGCAAATACGTGCCCTAGAGTTAAAGCGTGTAGATGAACTGGTGAGAGAGGCTAAAAGTTATTTACTTCCCTCTGTACAGTTCAATAGCAGTTACCTGGTGTTTGCAGAACGTCCGGTTATTTATCTGCGTGATGAAGCTGCCACGCCAAAGGCAAATGATATAAAGTATGGAGGCCGTCTTGCTTTTGACGCAAATGTAACAGCCAGTTATGCAATTACCAATCCGGTAATGAAAAGCGAAATCAAGGCAGTTGTGCTTCAGCAAAAAATGGAAAAGCAAAACATGCGTGCTTACGAAGAGCAGATTGCTTTGGAAGTATCGCAGCTGTATTATACCATTTTGTTTTATGAACAGCAGAAAAAAGTGTTACTGCAAAGTCTTTTGCGTAATGAACAGGCCTTAGCAGATGCGAAGAACCTGTTTCTTCAAGGTAAAAATCTTAAAACGGATACACTCAGCCATTCTATTTCTGTCCAGAACATTCGATTATCAATTTCGTCAATCGATAACCAGGTTCTTATAACATCGTTACAGTTAAAACAGCTGATGGGTGTTGAGCATACATTGGAGATTTCTTTCTCTGATGCACTTTCAGTTGATGCTGAAATAAATGATGGTAATGTGTCGACTTCCATAGTGGAAATTGCCCGGCAAAGCAGAGCTGACATCTCTCTTTCAAAGCTAAGTATTGAGCAACGAAAAATTCAGTTGCTAAAAACGAAAGCACTCTATAAACCGCAGTTGCTGGTTATTGCTCAATACCAGGTACAATCGCAGGCAGATGACTATCGTTTCAGTTATTACGGGTTGCCACGAACATCGTTTACCGGATTGCGGTTGAGCATACCAATCTATACAGGTAACCGATTTAAATATCAGTCATCGGCAGTTGCTATTTCAATAAAGCAGCAGGAATTAGCACTTGCAGATCTGGATGCAAAAGTGCAAACAATGCTGATTGCATTATCATTACGCTTACAGAATGAAAGGCATCAATGGTCGATACAAAGACAAAATGTTGACGCAGCAAGCATCAATTATCAAATGGTTTATGAGCGATACCGGGCAGGACTCAGCAACCGGCTGGAGTTAAACGATGCAGAACTTGCTCTCACAAAAGCCAAACTGGAAGAGTCACGTTTGCAATATTCTATTCAACTTCTTTTTATTGATTTGAAAAAAAATATGGGCATTTTGAAATTAAAAAGCGAATAACCGGAATAAGGTAAAATAGAATGGCATTTAAGTGACCAGTTGGTAGTTGTTGCAGTAATCATGCAAACGAACCAAGAGAATATTCAAAGCTCAAAGAATGCCCTTACGTACAAGTCGCAAAGTGTAACAACAATTTGGTGAATAGTCAATGTCTATAAATTGTACGAATTAAGCCCTCCTTAAACGAGGGCTTTTGTATTCATGCCGCAGTTGCTATAAAGCTCCCATTTGTATGTGATGTTTAGATGGAAATCCTACCAGTAAAAGTAGTTGTTACCGCAACATCAAATTATATACAAACCGCTCTGTTTAGTGTAACAGGAAGGTACCTGCCTGAAACTATTTTCGTACTCAAATAAATTATCATGCAAACAACATTAAACCTTTCAGCAATGAAGTATGAAAAAAGATGGACGGCACTAGCCTTGTTATGTGCTGCACAATTCATGGTGATCATGGATACATCCATTATTGGCGTGGCGCTGCCTGCCATTAAAACAGAATTGGGCTACACGCAAAGTGGCTTGCAATGGATTTTTAATGCTTATGTAATTCTCTTTGGCGGCATTCTATTATTAGGAGGTCGTCTTTCCGATTTATTCGGTGCACGTAAAATTTTTATGTGGGGCTTTGGTATTCTTGCTACAGCTTCTTTCTTTGCCGGAGCAGCATGGACACCTGAAGTATTAAACACAAGCCGTGCATTACAGGGATTAGGCTCTGCATTAATTGCTCCTGCCGCTATGACTCTATTAATGACAACCTTCACTGATCCCAAAGAGTTGGGCAAAGCATTTGGGTTTTGGGGAGCATCGGCAGCTGCAGGTGGTTCAGCCGGTGTGTTTCTTGGTGGAGTAATTACAGAGTGGCTTGATTGGCGTTGGGTGTTTTACATCAATATTCCCATTGCACTCATTGTACTTGCTTTCAGTAAGCAGTATCTTGTTGCAGGGCGTAAAGCCATTGGTAAAGTAGATTGGGCAGGCGCAATTCTTGCAACGGTTTCTTTAATTCTGTTGGTATATGCAATCGTTACTGCAGAATCAGCAGGATGGTTTTCACTTCAAACAATTGGGTTGCTTGCTGTGACGGTTATTCTATTTGTTGTATTTATTAATTCGCAAAAGAAGAAGCAAGATCCCTTACTTCCTTTGCAAATCTTTAAAGTGCCTAATCTTACTGCTGGCAATCTTGTAATGGGTTTGATGGCAGCAGCCTGGATTCCACTTTGGTTCTTTCTAAATCTTTACTTACAACAGATACTTCGCTTAAATGCTTTTAACAGCGGACTTGCTTTATTACCAATGACCGTTGTGATCATGATTGTAATGGTTGGCCTTACAGGCAAACTGGTTGCAAAATTTGGTTTTAAACGAAACCTTGTTGCAGGTCTATTTTCATTAACTGCTTCATTACTCCTTTTTGCTTTGGTGCCTACACAAGGAACGTATTGGTTGAATATATTGCCTGCTTCTTTATTGGGCGCATTGGGTATGTCACTCGCTTATATTCCCGGCACAATGGCTTCCATGTCTGGCGCAAAACCTGAAGAAACCGGTCTTGCTTCAGGTTTTGTAAATACCAGTTACCAGGTTGGATCTGCAATTGGCTTAGCAGTTATTGCTGTTATTGCGGCTGCTGTTACAAAATCGGCAGTCACCACCGGTAGAGGAGAAATAGATGCATTGAACAGTGGCTTTCAAAAGGCATTCATCAGTGCAGCTGTGGTAAGTGCAATCAGTATATTTATTGCTCTATTTAAAATCAAACAACCAAAATAGAATGGGTTCATTTACGTGGACAACTGCTTGCATTTATCGTGAAACTGCCGATACAGTCACAATTATTTTTGATCAGGGAAGCGATCTATTCCTGTTCAAAGCGGGACAGTTCATAAACCTGACATTAATGATTAATGGGGAACGGGTTACGAGAGCCTATTCATTAAGTAGTTGTCCGGGTGATGAGGAACGACCTGCTATTACGGTAAAACACGTGGACCAGGGATTAATGAGTAACTATATTCTGAACCATGCGGAGGAAATTGAAGAGTGGGAGATCGATGGGCCGCATGGTTTCTTTCATGTTACAAACGAAACGGAAAATAGTGAATGGGTCGTTTTGATTGGCGGAGGAAGTGGCATTACGCCGCTCTATTCCATCCTGAAATATCTTTTGCGATCAACATCAGTAAATGTTTTGCTGATTAATTCGAACAAAACAGACGGGGATGTTATTTTCGGTAAAGCCATGATGCACATAGAACAGTCTTTTTCAGATCGCTTAAAAATTGTGTATGTATTCACAAAACAACAACCAAGAGATATATCGGTTTGGAATGAAGCAATAAAAGGAAGATTAACACGCATCCAGCTAAAAAAAATCATGAAAAAGTTTACCGGTGACAAACATCGTAACGCACACTACTTTTTGTGTGGCCCAAATGGGTTAATACAATTGGTAACAGATACATTGCAATCACTGGAAATTCCGGCAGTACAAATTTTCAAAGAAACATTCCGGCCACCAGACGAAGAAGTTTCTGTTGAGCTGCCTGAGATTGTACAGGAAGTATTACTGCATCATTATGACCGAACTAATTTGCTCGAAATAGTTCCCGGAAAAACAATTCTTGATGCTGCATTGGCTGATCACGTGCCTGTGCAGTATTCCTGCAAAAACGGAACCTGCGGTATATGTATTGGCAAACTCACCTCCGGCAATGTACATATGAAACAGAATTATGCATTACAACAAAAACAGTTGGAGCAGGGGTTTGTATTGCTTTGTCAGGCTCATCCGTTGAGTAGTGATGTTACAATTCAAGTTGGAGATTGGTAATTGGCAAACAGTAAAGCCCACCTTGGACAAAAGAAATTTGGGTGTATGATTACCGCACCAACATTCACCACAAGTTAAAAAGGAACCCTTTAAAGCTGGAAGATTTAAAGACTTTATTACCTGTTACAATCCAAAGAATCGTCACAAGCGGAAAGAAACTCTCACTGAGGCCAATCCCGAAGGGCGATTCAGAAAATTCACTTATGATGAAATTATTGCATGAGATAAAACCAGTTTGGATATTACCTTGTTAAAAGATAAATCGCTTGCAGATTTTGACAATATTCCCGATGTCGTTTTTCGTTTTGGCTGCATTTTTCGGCAGTTGTTTTTTTAGAAAGCTGGCGTTTAAAATATCCTTGTGTCATCGATAGCTTTTTACTTCATCAATTTCTTCTTTTATTTTCCGGTTGACATCTACATTAGCTCTTTCAAAAACAAAAATGGCAGTTCCAAATTCCCTTGCAAGCGTATTTGTAATGAACGCTGCGGCATAAGACTTCTCAAAAAACGGGCTTGTCTCTTTTAATTCATCTCCTTCACTTTCCAGACTTTTGACCCGAATTAAATTACGGATTGTTTTATCCAGTTTAAACCAATTAATATAATCTGCATTGAAAGAAACAGCACTGATATTTTTATTTTTTGTATAGTAATTTATAGCCCCTGCCTGACCATAATTATCACAAAGTACAAGCGTTTCCTCACCAGGCGGAAGCGTTGTGTAAATCGAGTCTATCTTATTTGCCATTTCTTTCCAGCCAATCATGTCTGCAAAATCTTGTGGTAAAGCATGGTCTTTGCCATCTTCCCAACGCAATAAACCATATTTTTTATAGTATGCAGGATGGCTCACAATGTAGTTTGGGCTTTTATTGGGAAAAGCAACATTGTACATCGGTATAAAAAAAAATACAGGAATTATAACAGCAACCGGCTGCAGGTATTTTTTCCAACCGGCTTTTAAAATAGTTTCCAGGTAAACAGCACCAAAGGCAATATAAACCGGGTACAATCCAATGGCATAATAACTTTTTGCTTTTAAAAAGGTAAAAACTAAAAGCGTGAAACAGAATGTCCAAAAGAAGAAACGATACTTTTTGAATGGCATGTAAAACAGCAGCGCATACATTGCTGAAAAAATTACAAAGAGTGACCCAATAAAAAAGAGCAATTGATCTTTCAGGAAATCCCACCTGTTTACATTTACCAATTGCGTTTTTGCCAGCTGTTGCATATGATGATATACTGGAAAGCCGTTATTATACTGCCATACCAGGTTGGGCGAAATAAACAGCAAAAAGAACAAAAAAGAAATATAGAAATGCTTATCCTTAAAAACAGAACTCCTGATCAATACAAGTGCGGGGAGAAGGCCAATTATCAGAAAAATAATATTATACTTATTTAAAAAACCCAAAACTAAAACCAGCATCCCTGTATACAGCCATTTCGGATTTTCGGTATCAACATATTTAAGCAAAACAAAAAAAAAGCCTGTCCAGCAAAGCGTATCCAGTGAATTAGGTTGATACAGCATGTTCAGTCTTAAAAGCGACGAAAATAATATACAGGCAGCTCCTAATACCAATGCGAACAAATTTCCTTTTAATACTTTAGTGGCCTGCCAAACCACCACTAATGTTAACGCCCCAAATAAAGCCGGAAAAAACCGGACCCAGAATAAAGAGTTGCCCAAAAGAAGGATTACACTGGAGATCCAGGAAGTAACAGGCGGAACTGATATGTAGCCCCAGGCTAAATGCTTTGCCTGATCAAGATGCAAAAATTCATCTCTTTGCAATTCATATGCAGGGCTTACTAATACATATTGCAGAATAAATTTTGCTATAACGAATCCTGCCAGAATGATTGTTCTTTTTGTCATTGAATGCTTCAGTGTTTGTTAAGATTCATGTTTCGTCCATCCAGGTTTAGTTTGTTCAGATTTGCCCGCAAACGCTTCTTATTTTTCAAACCAGCTGCTTTTTGTTTAATATAGTCTAACTGCTGCGTAGAATATTCCATGAGTTAATCACGGTAGACTTTTAACAGAAAAATTATTAACAGCTATAGTTTCTGAAACAATGGTAATTAATTTACCTGAGTTTGCTTTACTGATTTTTGGAAAAGCGAATTCCAGATTGCTTTTTTATGAAGTGTTGAGTTATCATTTGCAGTTTAATTGGTAAGAGCGTCAAATTAATTTATATCCTCTTTGTGACAGGTGAAGGTTTGAAGCCTTTGACGACGAGGTAGATGCCCAGTGAGAATTCAAATACTGCAACAGGGATTGCTGACAACACTGCAAACGGTGAAATTCTATCGATAACACCGAACATTACGGCGATGAAGCTTGCAATAAGCGGCAGAACGCCTGCAATTCCAACAAAGGAAAGGGAACGGGGCACCAGGCGTGATTTGTATAGCAGGATGCCTAACAATAAATCATTTATGGCTGGTATAAAACCCTGACCTAAAAGGAAAATGCGGTCATAGAGAGCAACAAGTGCATGGCTGGTAACCAATGCACCGGAGCCGGCACCATTCTTATGCAAGGTTACCACGCTTAAAAGGAAAGCAACGCCAACAAACATGGTGCCTGCTTCCAGTACCCGGGAGGCAACGAGGCCCAGCGAAAGGCCTTCGTTCTGTTTTCTGAGTACCGGGTAAAGTATAATTGCAGTGCTGATACCGGCAAGAGCAACAATAATTTCGAGAATACCGCCTATGATGATTGCATTGTCATTACCAGTGCCTGTAATGTAGTCAGGTGCGTGTACCGGGCTATAAAGTGAAAGACTTGGAATAGAGATAAAGGTGAGGATGTATAATATGCCTGCAGCCAATGATGTCTTCCTAAGCGAACTCATCTGTGTTCGTTGTCTTGGTTCACGGATGAGAATTTTGGTATTTAGGTTTGTATTCATTTTTTCTTTTTAAGTAATGATTTTATAACTCATTTTTTCCTTTAGATGTGAGGGTTTTCTTTAAAATGTTTCGCAGCATTTGGCATTCAATGTCAGCTAGTTAAATGAAATCCGCAATGAAGGATTAATTTTGCGAAACATGATATAGGTGACGAGTATCAATACAAAAGCAACACTTGGTTTTACGATATCGATAATACCGGGAAAGGAATAACCGGATATAAAGGCAAAAATCACATCGAAGAAAAATGCAGCAAATACCCATTCTTTTAACCAGCTCAATTTGTTTGGTATTAATAAAACAATTACTCCTGCAATTTTTGCAATACCTAAGGCAATAATAAAATAGGGTGGGTATCCCATCAGTATTGTATGATCCCAAACCAGTGGATTTTTAGTGATTTCCAAAATCCCGCTGGCTCCAAACCATATTGCTAATAAGATGATGCCAGTGCGGTAAATTATTTTTTCTTTTCGTACTATTTTAAGTTCGTTCATAATTATTTTTTTTAACGTTCGTATTAATAGGTGAAATATTTATAAGGAAGAGTAAAATATGTTGGTGTTTCTGAAGCCTTGCTAAAGCCAGGGCTTACGATGTGTTTATTTTATAAATTATTTTTTCTTCCCAGCGGGTTTGTCTTCCAGGGTGTAGAAAAATGCACACTGATCATTAAAGCCCTGTTATAAATTTCATTGTTTTTAGCAATATTGGTTAAACCGTAATTATATCTTATGTCCAGCGCAATTCGTTTTTGTTGAAATGGAAACTCAACGCCTCCTCCCATCTGAACACCTGCATCAAACCTGTTAAAGCCTTCAGTTGAATTTTTAAATGAGAGTTTAGCAGATACATCTTCAATTTTCCTGCTTCCACTAATGGCATAAGCGATGGATGGCCCCGCATTCACATAAAATTTACCAAAATGTAAACGTGCCAGTATCGGTAATTCGATGGTATTCAAACGAAGGTTTGATTCCTTCATTGTTAATGGATTGTTGGCTTTTAATTGGCCTCCTTTCCTCATAAAGTACAATTCGGAAACCAATGAAAAACAGGATGTAATACCCGCTTGAAATGAGACCCCGGCCTGTACGCCGTTATTTGATTTCTTATAATCAACCAGGGCGCTGTTGGCTCCGCCGTAATTGAGGTTTGTACTCGCTACATTCACCATCAGGTCAAAGTAGGTTTTGGCGGTTTTTCCTGCATCTTTTTTTTGTTTTGCAGCAGCATTTGTGGTTTGTCCAAGTGCGCTTGCAGCCAGAATGATCATACCCATTACGAGTACTGTTTGTAATTTTTGCTTCATGATAATTTTTTTAAAGTGTGTTATTTATTTAACTGAAGCAAAAGTATAAGGATGAATGTGGGCCTGCAATTCAGCTATGCAAAGCGAAGGGGTATGTCTGCCAATCGGTAATTTTAATCTTCCAAATTACAGAAGATTTGTAGCCAGCTTTTGATGAGTTGCAGGAAAGCTTCTTTGTATGATTCTGAAACGGGAATTAATTTATCTGCAATATTTACCCTGCTCTTTTCGATAGACCCTGTTTTACTGATGGGTGGTTATTATTTTCATTTAGTATCTGTAACTATCCGTAAACATAATAATGCAAAAATAAAAGTTAAGGGAGTGGCTATGATTGTTTCCAAATTTGTTTTGGATGCTAAGTTACCCAGTGTGTTTAAAATAAAAAGAATAACAAATATCCACAGCAGCACATTGATGGCCTTTGGTGAAATATGCTGCCTAATCATCTTTGCCTTAACCAGGGAGATAAGTATAAGTAAGCAATTAACAATAATTGAGATGCTTTCATAAACATACATTTCGTTAACACTCTTTAGTTTGCCAGCCCATACATTCTCAAACGGAATTATTTGAAGGAGAACCAGAAAGTGAAATATGATAATCACACAACCAAGTAAAATGACTGTCCATATTGCAGCTTTAAAGGAAATTGCCCTGTGAAATATGTTCTTCATTAATTTATTAAATTGATTGCAGAATATTATTCCGTCTGCATGAATTTTAATAGTGCCCCACAATGCCGGGGCTTTCTGTTATGCTCTTATTCTGTGTTCAGTCAGCCGGGGCATAAGCCGATTGACTGAACTGAAGTTGAAGTTATATTCTTTTGCTGAGATTTATTTGGTTAGCGGCTGGTATACTTTTTAATAGTGATTAGAATCTTATTGAACTTATGTATGTCCATACAATAAACAGTATTTGCAAAGGAATTCTGAACCACAAATAGTTTAAACCGCTGCCGTTTAAAGTTCCCTTTTCAATATCTATATGTTTAATAGCTGCGCTGATATTGGAAGGAAGAAGAAGCACAAAGAATAGAATCAATAGCCAGGCAGTCAATACTCTAAGTGCCGGAATCAGTAATCCTATAGCAGCAACTATTTCAATAATACCCGTCAGATAAACCATTTCTGTTTTGAAAGGTATAAAATCGGGTATCATCATAGCCATTCCTTTGGTAAATATAAAATGTCCCATGGCTGTAAAGAGAAGCATAACTGACATAGCAATCCGGGCGGATAATGGAATATTGTATTTATGAGTTATCAACTTTAGAGCAAACACAGACAAAATGAAAACGATAATCAAAACAATTAATGGTTTCATTTTATTCTTTTGTAAATATGAATTCTTGACCCCCTTGCTTTAAGATCATTTGGTTTTTAGTGATATCAAATTCAAGAATGAGCCCTGCCTGTTCAAACTTAAAAATGTTTTCGGTTACTGCTTCTAATGGAAAAGCAGGTTGCCCTTTTACCTGGCCAACTAATTTATTTTCTTTTTTTGTTATAACAATTTTTACAGGAATTTGCTGACTTGCATATTGTCCCAGATATAAATCAAGTACCTCAGGTTTTAACTCTACATACTTAAAGGATGGTATTGTATATGGTATATTATAATAGCAATTTAAGGCACATGACAGCACACTGTCAATTGGATATATTGATCCGTTTGATGTTATTGCTATCGAAAGCTTGTCTTCAGGAAAATAGTGTAATAGAGATTTAAAATCATCTATCGATCCGTTGTGCCCATAACTCTTTTTTTCAAAATTCGTGAACTCTAAAATCCCCATTCCGATACCTATTCCGTGATACCAGTTTATGGTTTTCATTACAGACAAAGATTTCTGCGAAATTATTTTGCCTTTGAAAAGTTGTTCGATAAAGACAGTTAAATCCGCAGAATTTGACACGATACCACCTGCTCCCATTGGGATTGATAAATCTGTCTCGGTTGCCTTATCCCATTTGGTCACAAAATGATACGAGTAGCTTTCGGTATTTTGAATTTGGATTGTGCTTCCAAAATAGGTGTCTTTTAATCCTAAGGGTTTTATGATTTTAGCATGTAAAATTGCTTCATACTTTTTTTTGTATATTTTTTCGAGAATATAGCTCAAAACAATGTAATTGGCATTGCTATATTCAACCTTGCTATTGGGTTCAAAGTTGCTTTTCCCTTTAGCAATAATTTCAATCATCTGCTTTTCAGATTTAGGCTTGGTATTGTAGCCCGAATAGCTTTTATCATTGGTGAAATCGTGTATGCCACTTTTATGATTTAATAAATTCCCGACAGTTATTTTTTTTGAATTTTCAATTTCAGGGAAGAACTTATCCAGTGTTTGCTTTAATGATACTTTGTTTTCTTCAATAGCTTTTAAAATTAACGATGCCGTGAATATTTTAGAAACAGAACCTATTCTGTATTTAGTTTTGAAACCTGCTTTTTTTGAATTTTCGACATCAGAATAGCCAATAGTATTAGAATACAACAACTTGCCATTTTGAGAAACGGCTATACTTCCCATAAATTTGTTGTTCTTTTCTAATACCTGAAACAAGCTATCCAACCGCTGACTTTTGAAAGTTTGTGAAAAGCAAACTGTATTTGTAAGAATGAGCAGACTAATAATTAAGAACTTTTTCATATTAATTTTATTTAAGTAGTTCAAACAAAAGTAAATGAAGCAGTATGGCTATACAATCAGAATAGACAAAGCAACCTGAGATGTCTGCATCCTGATGATTTTAATCTGCAAACTAAGGGACAGTTTATTACCTGCTGTTGATCAGCTGGAGGAATACATCTTTATATGTCTCTGAGATAGGGATCAACTGGTCTGCAATTTTTATTCGGCTGCGCTCAATTGAATCAATTTTATTTAGCGCCACCATATACGATTTGTGCACCCTGCAAACTATATTTGAGGGAATTAACTTTTCAATTTCACTAAAATTCTGAAGTGTCATTATTTTTTTAGTCACGGTATGAATTCTCAGGTAATCTCTCATCCCTTCGATGTACACGATCTCATTCAGCATAATTTTCTCCAACCGATTTTCTGTTTTCACAAAAATGAAGTCTGGCTGCACATCAGAGATACGAGTGGCCATATTTTCAAGCGCTTTATTTACAGCTTGCAAAAAGCGGTTAAATGTAAATGGTTTTAAGAGGTAGTCAGTTATCTGGAGTTCGTAACCTTTCAGAGCATACTCCTGGTAGGCCGTTGTAATGATAACCTGGCTGTTTATTTTTGAACTTTCCAATAATTCTATGCCGGATAATTCATCCATATTGATGTCCAGAAAAAGTACATCTACTTTGTTATTGTTCAGATAGGTCAATCCATTCAACGCATTGTCGAAAGTGGCACTTAAACTTAGGAAGGGAACTTTGTTTACAAAGTCTTTTGTTTTTTCAAGAGCCAAAGGCTCATCTTCAATAATAATACAGGTATATTTATCCATTGCTGATTGTTAAGTTTACTGTGTACAATTCGTCTGTTTTATTCACTTCCAATGTATGTTTTTCCGGGTAAATAAGCTGCAGCCGTTTTTGAATCAGTTCATTGCCTAAACCGCTGTCAGGTTGCCGAACGGTTGGCTTCGAGTCAAATTTATTTTCACATACAAGCTGTATGGTTTTATTACTTACAATAATATGGACAGCAATTGCATTTTCAAGTTTCTTATTATTGGTATGCTTAAACGCATTTTCAATAAACGGGATAAAAAGCATGGGGGCAATCATTTTATTTCCAATATTGCCGGTTACCGAAAAGTGAACATAATTTGCATTGGCAGTTCTTATTTTTTGCAGTGCGATGTATTTTTCTATGTATTCAATTTCCTGGGACAAGTGTATTTTATCAGCCATTGTTTCATACAACATAAACCGCATGATGTCAGACAGTTTATTTAAATAGTTGGAGGCTTCAACTGCATCTTTTATAATTAATGCATCAATATTATTGATGGTGTTAAATAAAAGATGGGGATCAAGTTTTGATTTTATCAGTGCCAGTTCCATTTCGTGGTTTTTCTCTTTTAAAGCTTCTTTCAATTTTTTTTCATTAAACCAGTTGATAAATCCTTTTATAACCAATGCTACTACACCAGATACCGCACCAATAAGTGTCATTACAGTTATTGCTATCATAGCAGTAGACCTGCCGTATTTGCCTCCTCTATCCATATCTATCATATAGCCGGATTCTATTGAATACCGGATCAGTATATATCCTATTACGGCGGCTCCGGTAGAAATCAGTAAGCCATCAATTATTGAAAGGAAAACTCTTTTGTGTTGAAGGTACCTTGGAAACAAAATGAAATAGTATGACCAATATGAAATGAGCGAAGGAATAAATGCAAACAGGAAAAGACTTTTTAAAGCATTAATAAGTCTGGATTCCTGGGTACTTGCATTAAGGCTGCTTCTATTGTAAACAGCCAGCATGATTGCTATTAACATAACATAGCAGACCCAAAAGCCTATGTGAAATAAAACGATGACTGATTTTTTCATGCTCTAAAGTATCATGTCTAAAGAACATGAAGATGCCTCAATATTTTGGTTTCTTTAGAAAATGATATGCAAACGGGTCAAATTTGTCTGCAAAATGAGGCATCCCAGGCTAATTGGACCAGTATCTAAAGATGAATGATCCATATACCCCAAGTTGACTTAATTGATTAGTTTAAAAATTAGACATCCTTATTCATGCTGTCCGTTTCTGACATCTACCTGTCATTTATCTTGTTTCTATCCATTTTAGTTTTGTGTTATTAATCATTGAAGATGAAGCAATGCAGTTGAAAAAGAGTTTTAGAGTTAGAACATAATTCTGAAAATCTAACTCCAGGCACTATAACATCAATGCCAGTGCTGAATCTGATTTTTCGGTATTAAAGAACAAATAAAAATAAAAAAAAATGGAAAAAGTAACAGGTTTTAGTAAACGATTATTTAGAGTCAGCAGTGCACTGATGCTGCTTTTCTTTTTGAATTCATGTAAAAAGGAAATTTTCAGTACGGGTGTTACGAAGGAGTTTCAGTTGAACTCTGTCGCAAATGGAGCAACCTATACTATTAAAGTCGGCTTGCCTGCTGATTACAACCCATCCGCTGAAAAATACGCAACAATCTTTGTTTTGGATGGGAAAGAAAATTTTGAATTCGTGGCTAACAGCTGCAAAGCGATTTCGGATAAGTATGCTGTTAAGAATGTGGTGGTAGTAAGTATCGGTTATGGGAAGGACAGGAGTATTGATTATACTCCATCAAAGGTTAGCTCAGTAACCGGCGGTGGCCCGCAATTTTTAAGTTTTATTGAAGCCCAGTTAATCCCTGCTATTGAGCAGAATTATCATGTGGATACGAGCCGGAGCAGCCGTGTAATTCTTGGCCATTCCTACGGAGGGCTGTTTGGCGGTTGTGTTTTTTCAGTTGATAATAAATTGTTTGGTAACTACATTTTATTAAGCCCTTCTTTCTGGTTCGATAACCTGGTTTCTCTGCAACTTGAAAAGGATAACCGTGCCGGGAATAGAAACAGAAAACAGTTAGTATTTATGGGGATTGGTGAAGCGGAAAATGCAGGCAGGATGCAGGCTCCTTTTGAAGCATTTTATCAGGCGATTCGGGATAACTATCCTGCTATTAAACTGACAAAAAATTCAGAGCGGAATCTTGATCATGTGGGTTCGAAGAATCCAAATATTGTAAAGGGTCTTGAATTTTATTTTCAAAACAGGTAATTCCAACACAAATATTTTATTTCAATCACTTTAATTAATTATATGAAACGTAAAATGTATTTTTTATTCGCCCTCACTCTTTTTGTTTTCACTGGCAGTTTTGCTCAAAAACAGGCATCAGTTGTAAAAGAGAAACACCCTCCGGTAAGAAAAGTAACAATCGAGCCCGGTATTGGCATCCATACAAATTTCGGGACTGATTTCCTTATTACGAATCTTATTCAATGGAATCCGTATAAGCATCTCAGCTTTGCTTCACACAGTTCTTTTAATATCAATAATATATTTCAAAGGGAATTTAACGGTATCAAAACTGACCATAACTATTCTATCAATCAAAAATTCGGAATCGGTACAACATTGTATTCTAAACGAAGTTCTAACACAATTTTATTGATGATTGGCGCCAGGTATACTGACTTCCGGGAAACTATAGTGAACCCGGAATTCAATAAAACCAGCATTGCTGTGAGATCAGTAAGTCCTGATTATGGAGTTATGTATAGCTTTAAAAAGGGAGTTAAAAAGTATTTTTTCAGTTTCAGGATGTATGTTCCCATATACCCTTGGCCTGTTAAGGATTTTAATATTTTGTATATCGATGGCAATAGAAATAATATTGCTTTAGAATGCGGACTTGGAATAAAAATTAAATAGTTAGTTTGAACATATAATGATCCTGCTCTTCTTTAAGAACGATTGTTACACCCTGATATTTTAGTAATAGTATTCGTGTTTTGAATGAATCCTTTTATATACTGAAGTATAAAATTATTTCATCGTGTATTCTGGTGGTGTTAATGTCTTTTCTATTGATATCTGTCTTCTCAACAATGTCTTGTACCAATTGAAGGGGCATTTTAATAAAAGCTGAAGGAGACGATGCGTAGCCGGTGTATGTTGTCTGTTTATGACATCAAGCTGTCCCTTGAAGTGCTGAAAGCCTGTATAGCTTTACATGGCCAAATAACAATTAAAAAATAAAAAATGGAAAAGAAAATAGTTTTAATCAAAAGACTGCTTGCAGCATCAAGTGCAGTTATGATGCTGTTCTTACTAAGTTCATGTAAAAAAGACGAGGTATTTAACTCAGGTGTAACGAAGGAGTTTAGTTTGCAATCTTCAGCGAATGGGGCTACCTATGATATAAAGGTTGGGTTGCCTGCGAATTACAATCCATCGAACGAAAAATATGCAACTATCTATGTGCTGGACGGGAAAGAAATATTTGGTTTCGTAGCAAACAGGTGCAGGGAAATTTCTGATCAATATGCTTTAAAGAATGTATTGGTAGTAAGTATTGGATATGGAAAAAACAGAAGCATCGATTATACACCTACAAAAATGAGCTCTGTTACAGGAGGGGGCCCGCATTTTTTGACTTTTATTGAAACTCAATTGATACCGAAAATGGAGCAGGATTACCATGCAGATACTGCCAGGGACAGTCGGGTTATACTTGGTCATTCGTACGGAGGTTTATTTGGCAGTTACGCATTTAGTGTTCACAATAAAGTTTTTGGAAACTATATTCTGCTCAGCCCGTCTTTATGGTTCGATAACTATGTTGCCCTGCAAATGGAAAATGAGAACCGGGAAAAAAATAAATACAGAAAGCAATTGGTGTTTATGGGTATTGGTGAGTTGGAGGAAAAAGACCGGATGCTGGCGCCTTTTGAAATCGTTTATCAAACGCTTCATGACAACTATAACAATAGTAAGCTGGGGAAAAATGTTGAGAAAAATACGGGGCATATGGATTCAAGAAATCTCAATATCATCAAGGGGCTGACTTATTATTTTCAAAACAGGTAATTCCAAATCAACTGTTATTTAATTAATGTTGAAATAGAATTTTTGTAAGAACCTTTAATACACCGGTTTTTACAAGCACACTAATCTGCTTTTATTACTCTGTTTTGTTCCTGTCCTTATTTGACGTCAACCTGTCTGTAAACCAACTGAAAGCCAGAATATATTTGTATTGTAAATGAGTATTCAAAAAGCTAAAAAATATTTAGTAAACACTAAAACCAACTGCAATGAAACAGCAAAACAGGGTTGTTGAATATAGCTTAATCGCTAGCGAATTTAACTGGGAAATCAGACCCGGAAAAAATATTACGGCCTGGGGATTTAATAACCAGGTACCAGGCCCCGTACTAAGGGCTAAAAAGGGTGATACACTTGTTGTGCGGGTTGAAAATAATTTAACTGAACCAACAATGGTTCATTGGCATGGCATCAGGCTTCCGGCTACCATGGACGGTACAGGCGAAGTACAACAATCCATATTGCCGGGTGAAAGTTTTGAGTATCGTTTTACAGTGCCTGATGCAGGAACATTCTGGTATCATTCGCACCAAAATGAAACCGTGCAGATGGAAAAGGGGATGTATGGCGGTATCGTTATTGAAGATGATACTGACCCCGTGGTAGATAATGAAAGAATACTTGTACTCGATGATATGAAACTTACCAGCAACAACGAATTTAAGCAATACGGACCTGTTGGAAGATGGATAGAAAGACATGACGGAAGAGAAGGCAGCACGAACCTCATCAATGGAAAAGAAGCTTTAACCCTGCATATGCATGCAGGACAAACTGAAAGATGGAGAATTGTGAATGCGGCAAGTGCACGTTATTTTAAATTAAGTCTCGATGGCAAACCTTTTAAAGTAATTGCTACGGATGGCGGGCTACTTGAATATGCAAGAACTGAAACTGAATTATTAATAACGCCCGGTGAGCGTTTTGATATTGCAGTTGGCCCTTTTGAAGAAGGGGAAGTCTTTTCAATCAATTCAATGCCGTACAACCGTGTTACTATGCTTAAAGCTAAAAAACAGCAATATGCTACGGTACAAGTAACAGAAAGAAAACAATCCATTGCTTCAATCTCAGAAAAACTTACCGAAATAAAATTGCTGGCAGCACCGGATGCTGAAGTGAACCGGAAAGTGAAATTATCAGTTGATCCCAGTCTTAAACATGTTATAGATTTCAGGGTTAATAATAAAATGCACAGCATGGACAAACAGGTGATGGTAGGTGATCTGCAGGTATGGGAAGTATCAAACACAAGCTTAATGGATCACCCGTTTCATTTACATGGTTTCTTTTTCCAGGTGCTGGAAGAAAATGGTAAAGTACCTGAGTATAAAGCATGGAAGGATACATACAATCTCAAACCCAGATCTACAATCAAAATTGCGTGGATGCCTGATAACCGTCCCGGTATTTGGATGTATCATTGTCATATTATAGAACATCATGCTGCCGGTATGATGGCGAACTTTGAAGTAATAGATCCATTGAGGCCTGCAACTGAAAAACAGGAATCCTTTCACGGTTGTCATGCTTAAATACAACAATTACTTTTCATTGAAATGCTATCCAGTTGGATAGCATTTTTTTTGCTATTCATGACTGCGTGAAATTATATAAAACTATACCTCCAAACTATCATTGCATTGCCAGGCCATTAAAGTTGCTTTGCTGTATCAAATTATTGATCACTTAGAAATTATCTTTCACTAACTGCTAATCTTATACTGTCAATTATTTTAATCTTGTCTGTTTTTGACATCTTCCTGTCCATTCATCCGCTGAAACCCTTGATAGCTTTGCATTATACAATAACAACTAAAAAAATAAAAATGAAAAAAGTAGTATTCGCCATCCAGGTATTTGGTTTAATAGCAATGTTTCCGGTATACGTTGCAACAGAGTTAAATCAAGGAAAAAATGAATTGACCGGTAATAATCCACCTTCAGTAATTACAGAGAGTCTGCCACAGATAAATGCACAGGCTGAACTGAATTCAAAAGCAAAAAGTATCAACAGTTTTCTGGATATGAGTAAAACCGGATTGATAAATTAAACGGCATACCTATTAGGAAAAATCGTATTTCAAAGTAACAATTAAAAAAATAAAAATGAAAAAGCTATTAATTATAACCATTGTATTATTGAGTTCTATTGTTTCAAACGCACAGGCAGATACTTCCAAGGTTGAACAATATTGCCAGCTGATTGCCACACCCAGATTGCTGAGTAACAAAGTAACTATTGATATTGACTTTGGTGATGAAAAAAGCTTTTGGCATGACAACAGGCTTAAAACCTATGATGGAAAAATTAAAAAGTTTAATACCATTATTGATGCTATGAATTATATGGGCAGGGATGGCTGGGTTTTTATTAATGCTTACCCTGTACGTACAGGCGAAACTGTGATTTACCATTTTGCCTTTAAAAAGCAGTTTGCAAAGTCTGAAATTCAATAGGATCAATTCATGACTTCAATCAACTAAATAAAAAGGCTGCAACTGGTCAATCTATAAAAGAGCGATTTTTTGTCTGTCCCTAATTGACACTATCTTGTCCTTCTTAATCGCTACGCTCCTGTGTACCTTTATTTCAACAATATAATAACGAAGAAGTATGCAAAAATTAGCTTTTATCATCCCCCCAACTGTTGAATTACTTGACCTTGCAGGTCCGGTACAGGTTTTTACAGAAGCAAAAATTTATGGTTTCGAAGTAGATATTGAATTTTATCAATTCAGTGAGGAACCTGTCAGTACCTGCGGTATTGGTTTCGGGAAATTGGAACATTTTAAGAATGCCAAATTAAAAGAGGGTGATTTTATTTTAGTACCCGGGATGGATAATGACTATGTAAACAGTATTTCATTTAGATCCGAAAGAGGATTCTTTAAATGGTTAAAAGAATGTTCAGATAAAAGAATAACTGTATGCTCTATTTGCAGCGGTGCTTTTGCCCTGGGGCATGCAGGTTTGCTAAAAGATACGGAATGTACCACACACTGGCGGAGAGTAAAAGCCTTGCAACAGCAGTTTCCCCAGGCTAAAGTGTTAGCTGATATTTTATACATAAAGAGTAATAATGTTTATACCAGTGCGGGTATCAGTGCAGGTATTGACATGGCGCTGGCTATCCTTGAAGATTTAAAGGGCCCTTTTTTTACCCATAAAGTTGCAAGAGGGCTTGTGGTTTATCACCGGAGAAGCGGTAAACATAAGCAGCAAAGTATTTATCTTGATTACAGGAATCATATTAACCCGCAGGTACATGAGGTACAGGATTACCTGATCGAAAATCTTTCCCGTGAAAACGATATAGAAACACTTGCTTCCCTGGTAGGCATGAGTCCAAGAAACTTAAGCCGGGTGTTTAAGGAAAAAACAGGATCTACCATTCTGGAATATCTTACACTTCTACGGAAGGAGTATGCAAGTACTATGCTTAATAATCCTGAATATACAATTGAGTATATCGCTTCTCAATGTGGCTTTAAAACAGCCCGGCAATTACAACGGATTTTAAAAAAGTAATCATATTTCTTTAAAAAAAACAGTGCGAAAAAAGAATGGGTACTATTATAAAGCTAATAGCGAAAAAGCCACAAATCCTCTTTAACCTGATTAGATAGAGGTAAATCCCCCGGTACGAAGCTCAGGTCCTTATAATCAGGGACTTGGGCTTTTTTCGTTTTAGTACATCTGTTTGTAAAAGGGTTACAGTTAACAAAATCGTTAGCAAATTTTCAAATAATCAGATGATTGAACTACCATTCAGGTGCCATTGCGCCGACTTAAAGGTGAATCCGAAGATTGGCTGTCAAGCAAGGCCAGTATGAAAAAGAGCTGGTATATTTATTGCCGTTTTTACGACCCAAAATGTAAAACAAGTCCCAAGTTCAGGAAAGGAAAATTGATCGTCTTAAAAGGAATGAATCAGTATACAAAACATGAAGATTGGATTTCAAGGACCCGTGAAATAATCCGGGATGAAACGGAGAAATTAAAAGTGAAGGGTTTTAATCCTATTACCTCCATGCTGATTACTATTTATACTGAGTTTTCAGGAATAGCGCATTATACTCCTTTTATGGATGCTCTGGACATGGCAGCAAAGCTATTGGTAGTTGCATTATCTACTAAAAGAGATATTAAAAGCACACTTGAATCGGTCAGGTCAGCAGCTTTCGAGTTACGTCATAATGAACAGCCTATAAGCTCGATAACCCGTAAGCATTTAAAGCAGGTGTTAATACTGATTGGTATCTTTTTTTAGTCGAATGAATCATTTTTTGTGAAACTTTATAGCCTTTCTTTAAAGAGCAGCCTGGTCCCACGAAAGGTTTTAAATGAGGGAAGAAAATTTAAATGGAGCAGTGTTTATTAACCCTTGGTATATGCTTATTTTAGCTGAATAAATTTAAAATGATCTTTAAGCCATGATTACGGGGGTTGGAATTGATATGATAGAAGTTGAGCGTGTCGCTGCAAAAATCAGTAAGGAAGCCGGTTTCAGGGAGCTGGTATTTTCCGAAAATGAGATTAGTTACTGTGAAACAAAATCGAATAAGTTTGAACATTATGCTGCCCGTTTTGCTGCAAAAGAAGCTTTTTTTAAGGCAATAGGATCGGGTTGGTTAGATGGTACATCCTTTCATGAAATTGAAATAAGCAATGATGAAGCAGGAAAGCCTGGTTTGATTTTGCTTGGAGCAACCCGTAACGAACTGATCTTTTTAGGGGATATTAAAATTTCGGTTTCTTTGTCACACATTAAAACAATGGCAACTGCAATAGTTATCATTGAAAAACAATCATGAATTTTAAAGACAAAACATATGAACCAGCAGGAATCATAAAAGCTGTTCAGGAACAAAAACTGCGGGAGCTGTTACATTATACGAGTCTGCACTCACCTTTTTACCGGGAGTTATTTGCATCAAACAAGATTGATATAGGAACCATCACTACACAAAGTGACCTTTCCTGTATTCCCACCACCAGTAAAGAAGATCTTCAGCAACGCAGTGAAGATTTTTTATGTGTCAGCCGGAATAAAATCATTGAGTATGCTTCTACTTCCGGAACATTGGGAAGCCCGGTTACTATTGCGCTCACTGAAAATGATTTGAACAGGTTGGCCATTAATGAATATAATTCTTTTGTATGTGCGGATGGATCAGCCAATGATATTTACCAGTTAATGCTTACACTTGACAGGCAATTTATGGCGGGGATAGCGTATTATTCAGGTATACGTAAACTGGGTGCAGGTATCATCCGCCTTGGGCCCGGCGTACCTTCCCTGCAATGGGAAACGATTCAACGGCTTAAGCCAACAACCATTGTAACAGTGCCTTCCTTTATTCTTAAACTGATTCAATTTGCAAAAGATAATCTTATTGACATAAAGAAATCGTCTGTTAACAAAGCTATTTGCATTGGCGAAAATGTACGTAATACAGATTTTTCATTAAATATGCTTGGCAGAAAAATAAAAGAAGCATGGGATATCCATCTGTTTTCAACCTATGCTTCAACTGAAATGCAAACTGCTTTTACTGAATGCAGGGAAGGAGTGGGGGGGCATTTGCAACCTGAATTACTAATTGTGGAATTGCTGGATGAAAATGATCAACAAGTGGGACCCCATCTACCCGGTGAAGTAACGATTACTACATTGGGTGTAGAAGGAATGCCCCTTATCAGGTATAAAACCGGAGATATTTGTATGTATTTTGACGAACCATGTGCCTGTGGTCGTACAAGTTTGCGGTTGTCACCGGTTATAGGACGAAAAAAACAAATGATTAAATTTAAAGGCACCACACTTTATCCACCTGCATTATTTGATTTGCTGAATGAAATGGAAGATGTTCTTGATTTTGTTGTGGAAGTTTATTCAAACGAAATAGGCCTTGATGAAGTACTTGTTTACCTGTTGACAGCTCATAAAAGCGAAGAAAGTGACCGGAGGGTACGGGCTAATTTACAGGCCAGACTACGTGTAAGCCCATCCATAAAATATGTTACTGCAGAAGAGATACAAAAAATGCAATTTTCCGAATCTGGCAGAAAAGCCAGTAAGTTTATTGACAGGAGAAGTTAATTTATTTTTGTGTTTATAACCGTTTTTATCATACAGGATATCACCTGTGTTTGTGGATTTCCCAACAACCCGCCATATTTTTTAATACATTTACGTATTTGTTAGTAAGATGAATCAATTAAATTAATTTTTCGCCTATGATACTGGTTGGACAAAGTGTACTTTCATTAAATGATTTTTCGGATATCCTGTTTAAGGGAAAAGAAGTTGGTTTAGATGAATTGGCTTTTAAAAAGGTTGATACAAACTTTCGGTTTCTTCAAAAATTCTCGTCTGATAAATTGATCTATGGCATAAATACCGGCCTTGGGCCAATGGCACAATATAAAGTGAGCAATGAAAATCTTTTACAACTGCAATACAATCTTATCCGCAGTCATTGCTCGGGCAGTGGAAATCTCCTGTCTGCTTCTTTAGCTAAGGCATTAATGATCGCACGCTTAAACAGTTTGATGCAGGGATACTCCGGCATTCACACAGACGTTGCAGAATTACTCAGTGAATTGATCAATAAAAATATTACTCCCTGTATTTTTGAGCATGGTGGAGTAGGTGCCAGCGGAGATTTAGTACAGTTAGCCCATCTTGCGCTTGTGCTTATTGGAGAAGGCGAAGTGATTTTTGAAGAAGAGGTTCATCCAACTATTCAGATATTCCGAAAGTTTCAAATTCAGCCACTTTCAATTCATATAAGAGAAGGGTTGGCTATTTTAAATGGAACTTCTGCCATGACCGGAATTGGAATCGTGAATATTATCCAGGCCCAAAAATTAGTTGGATGGTCTACTGTTTTTTCCGCCATGACAAACGAAGTAGTTGAAGCTTATGATGATCATTATTCCTACGAATTGAATATTGTAAAACATCATGAAGGTCAGAACAGTGTTGCAGCCATGCTCCGGGATATTTTAAAGGACAGTAAAATGATCCGTAGCCGGACAGAATATTTATATCATCCGGGAAATATTAAGCAGCTTGTATTTGAAGATAAAGTACAGGAATATTATTCCCTGCGTTGTGTTACACAAATTTTAGGACCGGTTTATGATACGATTTGCCAGGCTGAAAAGGTATTGGTGAATGAATTAAATTCAGTGAATGATAACCCGGTGATTGATCATATCAATGAAAATATTTTCCATGGTGGAAATTTTCATGGCGATTATGTTTCTTTAGAAATGGATAAATTAAAAATTGCCATCACTAAATTATCCATGCTTGCCGAGAGACAGCTTAATTACCTGTTAAATGATAAACTGAATCAGAAGTTTCCTCCGTTTTTAAACCTCGGTATATTGGGTGTAAATTTCGGCATGCAGGGGATGCAGTTTACCGCCACTTCCACCGTAGCAGAAAATCAAACCCTGTCGTTTCCCATGTATATTCACAGCATTCCGAATAACAACGATAATCAGGATATTGTAAGCATGGGCTGCAATGCGGCATTGATGACCAAAACCGTAATTGATAATTCATTTGCAGTATTAGCTATACAGGGAATGACGATATTACAGGCGATTGATTATTTAGATTGCCAGGATAAACTTGCTCCAAACACAAGATATGTTTATAATAGCCTAAGAAATATATTTCCAGCATTTATTGAGGATAACCCTAAATACAAAGACCTGGAAAAGGTGAAGAGTTTTTTAGAAATAACAGAACCGTTTGTTTCTTTAAAAGATCAAAAGAAAGGATAATCTTTATAAATCAGTTTAAGTTTTTACTATGAAATGCTCATTAGTTACCGGCGGATCAAGAGGCATTGGCAGGGCCATCAGCATTAGAATGGCAGAGATGGGTTATCATGTGCTGGTTAATTATAAAACAAATACAGAAGAAGCCAATAAAACTCTTGAACAAATAAAACAGAATGGCGGAAATGGGGAGTTATTGCCATTTGATGTTTCCAGTAAAGAACAGGTGCAACAAATATTGGGCAGGTGGATAAAAGAAAATGAGGACAAATACATAGAAGTATTGGTTAACAATGCAGGAATTAAAGATGACAGTTTACTGCTGTGGATGAAAGATGAACAGTGGGAGGATGTTATAAAAACGAACCTGGACAGTTTTTTCTTTATAACCCGTTTAGTGCTGAACGGCATGTTACTTAAAAGATATGGAAGGATCATCAACGTTGTTTCCCTTTCGGGATTAAAAGGGTTACCCGGGCAAACGAATTACTCGGCAGCCAAAGGTGGAGTTATAGCTGCAACCAAAGCCCTGGCCCAGGAAGTTGGCAGAAGTGGTATTACCGTAAATGCAGTTGCTCCTGGTTTTATAAAAACTGATATGATTGAAGGACTGGATGAAAAAGAAACGGTAAAATTAATTCCCGTAAGACGTTTTGGATTGCCTGATGAAGTTGCTTATGCGGTGGGGTTTTTAGCTTCAAAAGAAGCGGCATATATAACGGCGGAAGTATTGTCCATTAACGGCGGTTTGTATTCATAGTTGCTATTTTATTCCTGTTCATTAAGCTTTTCTGTTCATGTTACCTGAAGAAAATATTACAACTTTCATACCGCAAAGGCCACCCTTTGTAATGATTGATCAATTACAATACTCCGGTGAAACAATTACCCAAACCTCATTCCTTATTACTGAAGAAAATATTTTTACTGAAAACGGGGAGTTTTGCGAAGCAGGCTTAATGGAAAATATTGCACAGACTGCAGCTGCAAGAGCGGGATATATCGCCCGTTTAGAAAACAAACCTGTGTCTGAAGGTTATATCGGTTCAGTTAAAAATCTTGAAATTAACAGTCTGCCAAAAGTAAACGATGAATTACTAACCCAAATAAAGATTGAAAACCAGGTTTTTGATGTGCTGTTTATTTCCGGTAGTGTATATTGTAAGGAACAATTAATAGCTACCTGTGAAATGAAGATCTTTGTTGGTGCGACTAAATAATCATAAGTATGGAAGAACATTCTCTTTTTTAAAGTGTAAATTGAAAAAGATTGATTAATTTAAAATATAATGCCAGACGTTTTTGTTGTTTCTGATAATATTTTAACTCCGCTCGGTTTAACCACTGCAGAAAATTTTCTGCAACTTACTAAAAAAGCAACTGGTATAAAAAAGCATGATGATACAAATATATCTGCCCTGCCTTTTTATGCATCTTTATTTAATAAGGAGGAAGAGTTCATAACAAGCAACAATGAAACTGGTTATACAGGATTTGAACAGATGCTTATTGCATCTGTCAGCAATGCATTAGAGATTAGCGGAATAGAAGCCGGTGACAAAAAAACAATTCTTATCATCTCTTCCACCAAAGGAAATATCAGTCTGCTGGAAACGGAAACGCATAGCCCGGCTTTGTTTAAAAGGATTGCGCTGCATACTTCAGCAAAATTAGTAGCCGGATATTTTCACTTTGTTAATCAGCCTGTGATTATATCGAATGCCTGTATCTCAGGATTGCTGGCAATTTTAGTTGGTAAGCGGCTGATACAATCCGGTCAGTATGAAAATGCAGTTGTTGCCGGAGCCGATGTTATTTCAAAATTTGTTTTATCAGGATTTCAATCATTCCAGGCAATTAGCGATGAGCCATGTAAACCTTTTGACCAGGCAAGAAACGGAATAAGTTTAGGAGAAGGAGCAGGTACAATTATTCTTTCTTCTCAAAAAAAGTATGCAGGTGGAATAAAAGTTATGGGAGGTTCAGTTAACAATGATGCAAATCATATTTCGGGCCCCTCAAGAACCGGTGATGAACTTGCACAGGTTATTCATAAATCGCTGCATGAAGCAAATCTATCTGCATCTGAAATTGATTTTGTTTCGGCACACGGTACAGCCACCATTTACAACGATGAGATGGAGGCAAACGCTATAACATCAGCCAGGCTTCAATCAGTTCCCGTAAATAGTTTAAAAGGATATTATGGTCATACTTTGGGTGCAGCAGGTTTAATCGAATCCATTATTTCAGTTCAATCATTAAAAGAAAACCTTGTTTTGCCAACAAGGGGGTTTGAACATCCGGGTGTTACAAAACCAGTGAACATCTGCAGTTCGCTGATGCACGGCTCTTTTCAAAACTGTCTTAAAACAGCTTCGGGTTTTGGGGGTTGCAATGCAGCAGTAGTATTTGGTAAATCGGAAAATATGCTGAATAAACAGAAGTAACGAATAATGACAAATGTTTTGTTTGCCGAAAAATATATAAACGCCAGCTGTGTAATCAGCAATGATTTTGTTCTCAAAAACGGGAAACCTGTATTTAAACATAAGCATACCGATTTGCATGACTTTTTGTTATCAATATATAATTATACAGGTGTCAACTATCCTAAGTTTTACAAAATGGATAATCTGTCTAAATTAGGCTGGCTCACTTCTGAAATATTACTGAAAGGCAGCTTCAATGCTGACAAATACAGCCAGGATGAAACCGCTTTGGTACTGGCCAATGCGAACTCAAGTCTTGATACTGACCTGAAATATTTTGAAACAACAAAGGATATTCCAAGCCCTTCCGTATTCGTTTATACCTTACCTAATATTATGATTGGTGAAATTTGCATCAGAAATAAATTTAAGGGAGAAAATGCTTTTTTTGTGTTTGATGAGTTTGATGCTGATTTTATGGAACAATATGTGAGCAACCTGATAAATAATCATATAGTAAAAGCATGTATATTCGGATGGGTTGATTTGCTGGAAGAAGATTACAAAGCAGTTCTTTTTTTAGTTGAAAAAGAAAAGAGTGAACAATCCATTTTGTTTACTCAGGACAGTATTAATAAAATATTTCAGGCAGGTAATGGATAAAAAAATAAGTACAGATGTTTTTATAGCCGGGGTTGGTGCCATTACGGCTATTGGCAACAATATCACCGAATGCCTGTCTTCTCTTGAACATGGAAAAGCAGGGATGGGGTATGCAACTTATCTTGAAACAGTGCACAGACAGAATATTCCGGTAGCAGAAGTAAAGATGAGTAATGAAGAACTGGCGGGTTTGTCGGGATTTTCTCCGGAAATAAGCCGCACCACATTGCTGAGTTTCTTTGCCGCAAAGGAAGCATTGTATAATGCCCGTCTTGAACAGATGGAAGGCTTACGTACTGGATTTGTTTCAGCGAATACGGTTGGAGGAATGGACAAAAATGAATTGTTCTTTCCTTATTTTCTTGCAAACCCTCTCAAAGGAAAATTAAGAGGAGTGGCTAACCATGAATGCGGAAGCGTTACCGAATTAGTGGCTGATAAATTAGGTATACGTAATTATATCACTACCATCAGCACTGCCTGCTCTTCCTCAGCCAATGCCATTTCTTTTGGCGCAAGATTAATTAAGCATGGTATGCTTGATGTGGTGGTAGCTGGTGGCACAGATGCACTGACAAAATTTACGCTTAATGGATTTAATACACTTATGATACTGGATCAGGACTACTGTAAACCTTTTGATGAAAACCGCAGAGGTTTAAATTTGGGTGAGGGTGCAGGATATGTAGTGCTGGTATCTGAGAAGGTAGCGGCCACGTTAAAAACCGAACCCTGTTGTAAGCTAAGTGGATATTCCAACAGGAACGATGCTTATCATCAAACGGCCTCTTCTCCCGATGGTACAGGTTCCTGGCTTGCTATGAAAGGGGCTTTGAAAAACAGCGGGCTGCAGCCTGGTGATATTGATTATATTAATCTTCATGGAACCGGTACACAAAATAATGACCTGGCTGAAGGCACAGCAATAAAGCGATTATTTGATCCGCATTATCCAAAGATGAGTTCAACTAAATCATTTACTGGTCATACGTTAGGGGCAAGTGGTGGCATTGAAGCCGTCTTTTCTGTACTGGCCATTCAACATGGAATTATTTATCCAAACCTTCGTTTCACAACAGCAATGTCTGAGTTGCCCTTTATTCCTGAAACTGCTTTTTCAAAGAATATGCTGATCAGGCATGTGTTGTCGAATTCATTTGGCTTTGGAGGAAATTGTACTTCACTTATCTTTTCAAAATTGTAAGATGGCAATCTATATTCAGGCATCAGCAACTATATCACCGCAAAGAACATTTGGCCGTGTGCCGTTCCTTACGGAACCTGCAGAATATACCAGCACCCGTTTGAAAAGTATTGAGCCTGATTATGCATCTTATATTGATGTAAGATCGTTAAGAAGAATGAGCCGTATTATAAAAATGGGCGTAGCTGCAGCGATGGAATGTTTACAGGAAGCGGGAGAAAAAAATCCCGGTGCTATTGTTACCGGAACAGCTTTCGGCTGCCTGGAAGATACAGGCATCTTTTTAACAGGTATCATTGAGCAAACAGAAGAAATGCTTCAGCCGACACCTTTTATTCAATCTACCCATAATACAGTGGGGGCACAGATAGCACTGATGTTAAAATGCCATGAATACAATAATACATTTGTTCACAGGGGATTTTCTTTCGAGAGTGCTCTGCTCGATGCGATGATGTTATTGGATGATAGTGAAACAACCAGTGTATTAGTTGGAAGTGTTGATGAAATAACAGATATAAGTCATGCCATATTAACGAGATTTGGTTTGTATAAACGGTTTCCTGTTTCCAATCTCCATTTGTTTAACTCTGAATCAAAAGGAAGTATTGCAGGTGAAGGGGCAGCATTTTTTTTATTGGCAAGTCAACCTTCTGCAAATGCTTATGCAAAGCTTGAGGGAATTTTCACCTTTTATAAACCGGCTGATATTATTGAAACAGAACAGCATATTTTATCTTTTTTATCATCCCGTGAACTGGGTATGGAAGAGATTGACCTGGTAATAACCGGTAGAAACGGGGATATAAAAGACGATTCAATCTATCAACAATTAGAAAATTCCATTTTTAAAAATAAGCGTCCGATCAATTACAAGCATTTATGCGGTGAATATGCAACTTCTACTTCTTTCGCCTTATGGCTTGCAGGCAATATTTTAAAAACCGGTACTGTTCCGGCAGTTACAGGTTATGAAAGCCTCAAAAAAGGTAACATTAAAAGAATTTTAATTTACAATCACTATCATACTATTCATCATTCTCTAATTCTTGTTTCAGCACCTTAAATTTCAGAAGCTATGTTGAAGGATGATTTCTTTACCGTGTCCTCTATACACAAGGAAACTGATTCTTTCATAATTATGCTGGAGCTAAATACAATGCATCCGGTTTATGAAGGACATTTTCCGGGGCAGCCGGTAGTGCCGGGGGCCTGCATGCTGCAAATGGTAAAAGAAGTAACAGGAATTATTCTTGATAAAAAAGTTCGGTTAACAAAAGCTGATCAACTTAAATTTTTACAGGTAATAAATCCAAAGGAGCATAGCAGCTTACAAATGGATTTAAGCTTCAATATTTCCGAAGATGGGATAGCCAGTGTTTTGGCCAATTTGTCAAATAGTTCATCACTCTGCTTTAAATTTTCAGGTTCATTTCAATGCTGAGTATTCTCATTCCCGTACAGAAAACCCTATTTAAGTAAGAAAAATTACTTTGTCCGGTGCTCTTCAATGTAATCAGCCATGGTATTAACATCTATCAATACTTTCCGTCCTTCTTTTGGGTCCTGAATAATTATTCCATATTCCCGTTTAAGCAAAACTATCAGTTCAAGGGAGTCAATGGAATCCAATCCCAACCCTTCTCCAAAAAGAAGTTCATCATCTTTTATGTCTTCCGGCTTTAAAGAGGTTAAATTCAAAAATTCGATGATTTGTTTTTTAAGCTGTTGTTTTAATTCTTCTTTTTCCATTGTATAATCAGATAAGTTTTTTCATTTTAAGACCTGCAAATATTAAGACCTGTAATATGATAGTAATAATCAATAAAGGTATAATATTCATGAGAACATCTTTGAATTTTCCACCTTCCAGAAACAAGCCATAATACGCTTCAAGACACCAATGCAAAGGAGACATTTTCATAGCTATTGTAAATGAATCAGGCATTGCAAAACCCGGAACCATTAAACCGCCAATAGCGGCAAGTATTACGATGGACACTGCCCCGAAACCATTTGCCTGTTCCTGTGTTTGTGCAAAAACACCAATACAGATGGCATAGCTAACAGAGCACCACCCGCAGATTAAGGAAACAAAAAACAAACCGGTCATATCTGCCGGCAGGTTTAATGCAGGTAAACCAATATGGGGAAATACCCAGACACCTATTGCGAAAATAACTGCTGCCTGAAGCAGTGTAACAGCTATATATGTAATTTGTTTTGACAGCAGTGCGATATAATAATTTGTTGGTAAAGATTTTAACCGCATAAAACTTCCGCTCAATTTTTCACGTACAATACTGCCGCCCAGGGATAATACCACAAAAAACATGGCGAAGATGGTCCAGGCAGGAACATTATGCTGGGAAGCATTCGGCACAATCCTGCTGCCATCTATGGTAATGGTAATTTCATTAATATCTAATTTATTGTCCAGCATTTCATTCTCTAATGAATCAGGTAATTGTTTTTCAGATATCGAAAAGTAAATTGTTTTCAATACCTGCTTACTTTCCACCAATTGCAAAGCGCTGTATAAGGCTCCCTGGATGGAGTGCCTGTGTGATTCCTGCAAAATGGGATGATAATACAATGTAAGAGGGTCAACTGGGTTTGTCGCCGGTTTAACTGTATCGGTTTCAAGGCCAAAGCTGCTCAGTGCTTTACCGGCTATTTTTTTGGCTTTCGCTGATATTTTTGAAGAAAAATTTACAGGAATAACAATTGCCAGCAATGCATCTTTTGAAAGCATACGCCCGGTAATAAGTTTTTCGCTTTGATCGCCTGAAACCTGCAGCAGTTTGAACATACCAATTTTATCAATATTCTGTATGAGGTCCAGACTGATTTTACCGGTATCCCTGTTGCATATTAATAAGGGTATTTTATTTTTATTGACTAATTCAAACGTACTGTTTTGAATACTTGTAACTACAAGTACTAAAACAATCGGCATACCAAACATGAGCACCAAACCGATTTTGTCACGGAGTAAAATACGGGTATCTTTTAGTATGGTAGCCCAGAGTTTATACATTACACGTTCCTGTATTCTTTACTTGTTAATTTTAAAAACAATCCTTCCAGTCCTTCCTGCCTGTATTCTGACAATAGCTTATCAAGATTATCATGTACAATAATTTTTCCTTCATCTATCAATGCAATTCTCTCACATAAGCCTTCTGCTTCGCTTAACTGGTGAGAAGTATAGATAAGTGTGGTGCCGTTTTTGTTAAGTTCTTTCAGGTAGTCAATGATGGCATATCTTGTTTGCACATCCACCCCAACAGTTGGTTCATCCAGGAATAATATGCCCGGTTTGTGTATTACTCCAATGGCAAGGTTTACCCTGCGTTTCATTCCACCTGAAAACTTATGTACCTGTTTGTTTCTTACATCGGTCAATCCCAGCATTTCTAATAATTCCGTTGTTCTTATTTTGATCTCCTGTTTGGTTAAACCAGACCATGCACCAAAAAATTCAAGATTTTCTGCAGGGGTTAATTCCTCATAAAAGGAAAAATCCTGTGGAATAAACCCAAAAAGTTTTTTAACTGATTTGTTTTGATTTTTTATTTCATTGCCTGCTATCTGTATACTGCCTTCCCGGAAAGAAAGCAGGCCCGTCATCAGCTTCATTAAAGTTGTTTTTCCTGCGCCGTTGGGCCCGAATAAACCAAATCTTTCTCCTGCTTCTATTTTTAAATTGAGATGCCGCAAAAACAGCGTCCCCTGCCCGGGATAACCAAAATCAAGATTCTCTATGTTTATTGCTGACTGAATCATGACTGCCATTTAATTTTAGCTAATGCTTCAAACGCCTGTTTTTCAAGTTCTGAAATTTCCAGCAGGTAATCACCCATTATATTAAAATCATCCTGGCTGCTGATTCTGCCTTTATAAATACCTGCAGCCTGTACTGCAGCATTGCGCCAAAGATCACCCGATTGTGTAAACAGCCTGGAAGTTTCTAACAATTCATCTATAGGATAATAAGCATGGGCCTGTTGCAGGAAGGCTGCATATATATACCGAAAGCCTCCGCCACCTGTACCTATTTCTTCCTGCATGCGTACCAGTTGTGCCAGGTATAAGCCCGCCTTATGCAAACCCAATTTATCACGCCATTTTTTTATTTTATTACCGGTGTACCTGATACCTTTTACACCAGCAATTGGTATCGGTATATGCAACATACTGCTGATGTTTTTTTTTATACCACTCTTAATTGCTTTTCTCATTACATCGTCTGTAATTGGTTCCCCTTCTTTTGGATAATAGATTTGCCCTCTTGGTGCCAAGGCACCTTTGGCAAACCGCACACGTTCCAATTGATAGCTCGTTAAAGCGGTTACATTTTCCATTACGGGGTCACTGATAAGATAATTGTCATCTTCTTTTCCGTATACAATTAAATTATGTGCATTGAAATGAAAACGATATTCTTTAGGAAAATAAGGGAGATAATAAACGCCCACCTGGCAACCAACCGGATGACCAGCGTCAAGGCATTTGTTTAAAAACATTTCCGCCTGTTCCTTTGAACTGAACTTTTTCCGGATAACCGGAATATGCAGCGCTTTGCAGGTTCTTTTAAAAATTAATCCCGGCAGTGTGCGAAAAGCAATCGCCGGACCCTTATTTATTTTAATCAGTGGAACATATATGAAGAACAATCCTGAACCAATTCCGAAAGCTAATGGTTCAGTCATTTTGTGAACATGAATATTTCTCAATAGACTCATGGTAACACCGTTCTCACAATGTGCTGCCTGCAAGTGTTCAAAATCAATCTTCATGCACTTTCATGTTTTTTAAGTCTTCGATACTTATATTAAAAACTTCAGCATACCTCTGTAATTTTTTATCTGATAACTGTTCAAATACGGTCGGTTTTAAATGCCTTTTAATCTGCCATCTCCAAAAGCCCGAATACTTCGCTAAAATTGCAATATCCATCAGCCCAAGCTCCATGAAAAAAAGAAGCGGACTTGCCTGTTTATTTTCTACTTTTTTCCTGGCTTCTGCAACCCGTTCATCAATGTCCTGCCAGGCAACATCAAGAGCATTTATTTTTACATTCCACCCACTGCTCAGTTGCGTAATGTATTGTCCTGAATTGTCGGTGGCATAACAAACTTCCTTTGTAATTTTTCCAAGTGGACTTAAATCCTGCGGTACATCTTCCTTTTTCATAATAAGCATATTAAAATTGAACGTATGAACAGGAACTCATTTTTTTTGCATTTTTTTTCCAGCCTCGCTACTAAAACAGGTGCATCAGCAAACCGTGAGCATTGCATACATATAGGAAAACCTGGCGCTCTCAGGAACGAGCAATAAGATTTTTTCACCCTTTTTTAACCGACCACTATGAAATAATTCATGAACCATGAGATAAACGGAGGCAGCTCCAACATTTCCCATGCTGCTTAAATTAACGAACCACTTCTCAAACGGAACGTTTTTGCCGAATACCTTCATAATATCAAAGATTTTACTTTTGAAAAACTCACTTGATATATGCGGCAGGAAATAGTCAATATCATCAACCTCAAGTCCTCTTCTTTCAAAAATTTCTTTTATTTTTTTGCCTCCCAAAGTCACAATGTTATCAGTCAGCAGTGAAATATCCTGTTTGATACTTAGGATAGATTTGTTCTTAATTTCCTCAGGTGTAAAATCCAGATATCCTTTCAATGAACCATCAGCTTGTTTTTCACCGGCCATATACATACATGTTTCCATTACATTAGCGTAGGATGTGCCTTCTATCCAGTCAACATGAAGACTTAAACTGTTTTCATTTGGTTTATCCGACATTAAAAAGGCGGAAGCACCATCAGACAGCATCCATCTTAAAAATTCTTTATCGAAACTGATATATGGGTTCTCGTTCAGCTCTTTTAATTTATGAGCCTCTTCTTCAAATGCATTTGAAACCAGTGAACCGGAAAATCTTTCTGATCCTGTTGCAACGGCAAGCCTGGCATCTTTACTTTTAACAGCGAGATACGCATATTTAAAAGCGTGCATACCTGCACAACATACACCTGCCGGTGAAACTACTTCAATCGAGTTTGTTTCAGGCAGCCAACCATGTGTCATAACAGCATGAGAAGGCATCATTTGATCGGGAGATGAAGTGCCGCATGAAAGCAATTCAATGTTCTTAATTTCAGCAGGAGCATTTTTAAATAATTCCTTCACCGCCAAAGCTGTCATCTGTGCATTGGTATGTGTGGATTTCCCTTCTTTTGTCAACGCATAATACCGGGTTTTTATGCCATTATTTCTTAAAACAATTTTTCTTGATTTGGAAGGTTTTTCGTTGATAAAACCAAGATAGGATTCCATCTCATCATTAGTAACAGGTTCATTCGGCATGAAGATGGATGTATTAATTATATAAACACTGCTATCGGACATATTGAGTTATATTAATTTAATTTTAAATAAAATTCCTTTTTCGCTTTTACATAGTTTGATAAAAACGGTTTAAACAAAAGCAGATCAATTAAAAAAACAAGCGGCGCTGCAATAAAAAGTGCAATCAGAAGATAATATTTAAATGCAGTAAGCCAGGCGGTTTTATTTTTTTTTCGGGCAATTATATTTGCCCATAACTTAAACATTATACCTGCTTTTGATTCTATGAACATTAAATGAAATTTTGCATGAACAGCTTTTTTACTCACCAGTACTTCCTGCATTCCATCCCATTCATTTTTTTCCAGATAGGGTAATGCGATGCTGCCGAATATTTTTGTACCGGCAATATCTGCATCTGAAACACCAGGTTTGGGAAAGATATGAAGGTAGTTATCTTTTTTGCCACTCAGCATCCAATGGAAAATAGTAAAGATGCTTACCAGGTTTAAGTGTGTATCTGCCAACGCAATATTTCCAACAAGTTTTGCTTCAGCCTCAAGTATCATTTTCCTTACTTTTTGAAAAGCATTTACCCACATATTCCTTGCACCTGTTATAGTTATGACCGGTGTGTTTTTTAAAACCTGCCTGAGTGCAGGGTGCTGTACAAGGGAATTAAACGGAATACTTGGGGAGAGAAACCATGCCTGGTAGCCTAAAATAATCAAATCATAGGAGGATTCTTTTAATGTAAATGGAGCCAGTTCTGCAGGCACACCCAATACACAATCGGGCATCACACTAAAAAAGCTTTTAGTGGTCCATGGAAAAGGGTAAGGGTTTTTCAGATCAATTTCTGCTTTTTCAACAGCAATACCTGCTTCAATTAAAGGGGCACAAAAATTGTCAATAATATCTCCTAGCTGGCCTGTTTGTGAATAATAAATTGCTAATACTTTCTTACTCATTCTTCTCCTGAATTAAAAATCTTGTATCCGTAGAAGCTTTGATGTTTTAGAATAATCAATAACTTTTTGCTGTACAAGGGTTGATAAATTTTTGAAATACTTTTTAATGTATATACTGTCTTCCTGTAACCGGTCTTTATATTTCACTATTTCAGGTGCATGCTCCTGAATAATCAGCCGCAGAAAATGATACTCCACATTACTGCTATCTGAAAGAAGAACCGTTTCAAGTTTGATGCGGCCGGCCCTGAAGAATTTTAATTTTTCCTTTGGTTCTTTAACCAAGCTGGCCTTTTTCATGAGTAAAGTTCCTTCATAAGCCTCTTTTTCATTGATAGAAGAAGATTTCAGAATTGACAGGAGATGATTGATTTGCTTAACGCTTCCTGTTTTCAGTACTTCATAAAAAACAGCTTTATCAAAGTTTTGAACAAAAAGCGTGGCTTTTACTACATTAGGAATGGCGATTATAAGAAAGGAAAAAAAAAGTAGTTTATTTTTCATTGGTTCAGAATAATTAAAGAAGTAACAAATATAAGAAATAAAGCGTGCATATGGTTAACTGAGAGACTGACAGATATTATCTAAAACCTGTAAATATTGCAGCAACTACAGATAATATCATGATATAAAATTGTTTTGATTTACTTTTAATCTGTATCACAGGTATCAAAAATATATTCTGAAGTTCTGTTTCAATTGAAGTAAAGTTTAAAAAATACAATCAGGAATACCGGGAATCAGGTTTATAATAATGTCTCTTAAAAAAAAGTAATATAACAGTGGGTAATAAAACACAATTTTCGGGGCTATGGGCTATTATACTTGGCGGCTCAAGTGGTTTTGGATTTGCAGCTGTAAAAAAATTGGCCAGTCATGGAATGAACATAGCAGTACTTTACCGTGAAATTTCAGGTGAAGAAAAATTGCTGAAAGAAAGCCTTTCAGCAATTGCACAAACATCGGGAGTAACTATATTGCCATTTAATATAAATGCATTAGACGAAACCGGAAGGGAGCGGTTCATGGAAGAGTTTTCCAGAACAGCCGGCCAAAAAAAATGTGTACGTGTTCTCCTGCATTCTATTGCCAGGGGTAATTTAAAGCCGCTGATTTCGCAGAAAGACAAGTCTTCGGGCGCAGACACTGATGAAACCCATCATTTGATTTCTATTGACGATATTCAGCTCACAAGTTATGCAATGGCTACCAGTTTACTTGATTGGACAAGGTCAGTTTTAGCAGCAGATCTGTTTTATGAAGATGCAAGAATAATTGGGCTTACAAGTGAAGGAGCCCACAAATACTGGGAAAGCTATGCTGCTGTTTCTATTGCTAAAGCTTCTCTTGAAAGTCTTTCAGCCTATATGGCTGTTGAGTTTTGTAAATATGGACTGAAAACAAATCTTATACAGGCAGGAATTACAGAGACTCCATCTTTAAAACGAATACCCGGAAGTAAGAAATTGATTGAACTGGCGACGGCCAGGAACCCTTTTGGCAGAATAACTACTCCGGAGGATGTTGCAAATGTTGTTTATCTTTTATGTACAAATGAAGCGTTTTGGATAAATGGCTCTGTTATTCATGCTGATGGAGGCGAGCATTGTTGTTAATATTTATAATTCTATGAATAATGTATAACTACATTTTAGAGCGTTTACCCTATAAATCTTCCTTTCGTTTTGTTGATAACATTTTATTTCTTGATATGAATGAAGTGAAAGGAGAGTATACATTAAAAAAAGACGCTTTTTTTTACGAAGATCATTTTGCGGGGTACCCGGTAACACCGGGAGAAATTATCGCTGAAATAATGGTACAAACAGGGTTAGTAGTATTAGGAATCTATCTTTTACTGAATTCTGCCGAAGAATTTAATCTGAGTAGTGATGATAAATTGTTTCCTTTATTAACATCTAGCGATGTTTCTTTTTACAAAATGGTGCTGCCCGGACAAAAGGTAACAGTGAGCTCAAAAAAAAAATATTTCCGTTTTGGTAAACTGAAATGCATTGTTGAAATGGTTGATGAAAAAAATGAATTGATTGCAAAGGGAGTTTTTGCAGGGATCATTAAGAAAGCTAACATACAAGAATAAAATATGATGAATCGCCGAGTTGTTATTACCGGTTTAGGAGTGGTTTCTCCAAATGGCGTTGGGATTCCGGACTTTTTACATTCCATGCGTCATGGCATTTCAGGGATACGTTTTGTACCTGAGTACGAGCGACTCAATTTTAATTGCCAGGTAACCGGTCAGCCACAGTTTGAATGGGATGAACTTCGAAACTATATTTCTGAAGTTTCACTGAATGGATTAAAGGCTATTGGTATCGGCTACGGAATAAAAGCAGCATTGGATGCCTGGACAGATGCCGGCAATACCATCTTCAGCGAAGAACCTGACTGGGAAACGGGTTGTGTTTTCGGCAACAGTGTTGGTGATTCGGAGGTGATTAAAAATGTTATTACCAAAGTAGATGCAAAGGAAGCAAAAAAAATAGGATCAAGGGTGGTGGAGCAGTTTATGAACAGTGGTGTAACAGCTTACATTTCAGGGCGACTTGGTTTGGGCAACAGAGTCATAACAAATTCTGCGGCCTGCGCCACGGGAACACAGGCCATCTTAATGGGGTATGAATGCATCCAACAAGGTATGGCAAAGCGTATGCTGGTGGGTAGTACTGAACATGTTGATTCCTACATATTTGGTACATTTGATTCTATGAGGATTTTGGCAAGGAAATTTAATCATATACCTGAACAGGCCTCCCGCCCCATGAGTGCTACTGCCTGTGGTTTTGTTCCAGGTTCCGGTGCGGGAGCCCTGGTCTTGGAAGATCTGGAATATGCTTTAAAACGTAATGCAACTATTTATGCTGAAATAGCAGGAGGGTCAGCTAATTCAGGCGGACAACGTAATGGTGGAACAATGACGGCACCCAGCTCAAAAGGAGTGATTAAATGCATAACAGATGCCCTTTCAAATTCAAAAATCAGCCCCGAATCAATCGATTTAATTTGTGGTCACCTCACTGCTACTGCAGCTGATGCAATGGAAATTCAAAACTGGACTGTGGCGCTGAATAGAAAGGGTGATGATTTTCCGATGATCAATTCATTGAAGTCGATGATTGGACATTGTCTTAGTGCTGCAGGATCTATTGAAGCTGTAGCTGCAGTACTGCAAATTATGCATCAGTTTGTGCATCCCAATATTAACCTGGAGGATCCCAACCCGGAAATTCTAAAAATAGTTGATAGCAGTAAGCTTCCAACAACCATGGTAAAAACAGAAATTAATACAGTGGCTAAAGCCAATTTTGGTTTTGGAGACATTAATACCTGTTTATTATTTTCAAAATATAATTCATAATAATGGAGAGACAAGAAATTATAGGTGAGCTGAAAAAGGTTCTGGCACCTTATATGGAAGACAAAGAATTACTGAATGGAATCAATGAACAAACGAACCTTATCAATGATTTAAAGATTAATTCTGCCAACCTGGTAGACATTATTATTGATGCAGAAGCCAAATATAATATCGAAATCGATTTTGACTCAGCAGAAAAAATGTTCACCGTAGCCAGCTGCGTTGATGTGATCCTTGAAAAAATGAACAGCAAGACGTGATAAGTACCGGTAATGACATCGTAGCATTAAAAGCCACCAACAGACGACGCACAAATCATTTCCGGTTTTATTCAAAAATACTTTCTGTTTCTGAACAGGAACTTTATTTCGAGGAAGGATTTGCTGAAATGCCTTTTGAGAAATATGTATGGTTGCTATGGTCCATTAAAGAATCGGTATATAAGTATCAGAAAAGGATTCTGCCTGATCTTATATTTTCTCCAACGAAAATTATCATCCGGGGAATTCATCCTCCTTACCTGCCCGGCAATACAAACTTCGGTGCAATACAATGGGAAAACAATAACAGCGAATCCTGTGAAGAGCTTTATCAGTGTGCTGTTCAAGCTGAATTCGACATGTTTTATTCCAGGTCGAAGATCTGCGATGAATTGATTGCTACCGTTGTTCATAATGATGATAGCTTTCAACATGTCTGGTGGGGCATTAAGTCCATCGGTCATACTGATTATGAAAATCAATCAACAGAAGTAAGGACATTTATCCTGAACAGGTTAAATTTTATGGTGCAAAACAGGCATGATCAGTTGAGCATAGGTAAGAACCGGGCGGGCTGCCCTGTAGTATTGATGGGAGACATAGAAATGAATATTCCTGTTTCATTGGCTCATCACGATCAGTTTATTGCCTACTCGTTCCTGTTGAAGCATCCATAACTGCAGCAGGGTTTTAATCTTACTTATCTTTTGCAGTTTTCCCGCCAATTCTCTCATCCGTTTATTGAATTGCATGCCTGCAGATTTTACTCTTTCAATCAAAAACATGTGAATAGTGTAACTTATTTCCGGAATTATGTAACACATCTATGTATAGATTTAAATAGTTTCGTCATTCAATAAGATCATTATGAACAAGATACTATTCGTTTTTTTTGTGCTTCTGATTTCAAATTCACTCATTGCCCAGCAACAGAGTGCGAAAGTGTATTTTATACGATCTGAAGGCTTCCAGGCGCCGGCAGCTGCGTTCAACATGTTCGTTGATCAGAAGATGGTTGGCAGACTTAGTAATAAAAGATACTCAGTTCATACTGTTAAACCAGGCAAACATACCTTCTCCACTCAATTTGCAGGAAAAAAATCAAATGAGAAGGCTGAAAAAAAAGAAATAGACATTGAAGCCGGAAAGACTTACTATATCCAGGTAAATTTTCAACATAAATTGTTTAAAAACAAATTGCACTTCAAGGAACTGAAAGAAGAAGATGCTAAATTGAAACTGCCCGGATTAAAACAAGTATAGAACTAAGGATTGAAGATTCGCCCCTTACATTGTGTTGCTGCGGGCTCATGTAATTGGTTAATATGAGTAAGCTGCCAACAGAAAGATAAAAGCTGTTTTTTAGTTGCAGATGTAAGTACATGTTTAAGATTTTAAAATACAATGATAATGGATAGACGACAAATTTTAGATGAGTTGAAAAAAGTACTGTTCCCCTATACTGAAAATAAAGAATTACTGAGCGGAATCAATGAACAGTCGAACCTTTTAATTGACCTGAAGATAAATTCAGCCAACTTGGTTGACGTTATCATTGATGCAGAAGCAAAATATGATATCGAAATTAATTTTGACTCGGCAGAAAAAGTAATCAATGTGGGAAGCTGTATTGATATGATTGTTGAACAATTAAGTCTTAAAAAAGTTCATAACGCAGGTAATGATATGATAGCCGTTAACGCATAAGCATACAACCGGCGAATGTAGCCGAATAGAAAATAATTTCAAGTAAAAAAAGTTTAAAATTTACAAGGTTTGTTTTTTTAAACTTTATAATTGGTTATAATTTTTTTTGAGTTTGAGTAGAGGATCATCAGGTTCTCAAAAAACTTCGAAGTAATTCGGAGTTTTTTTGATTACAGGAATAAGTAAAACATGAATTCACTTTTGTTTTGTAAATCTTCAGCGTAAAGTGTACCCTGAATTAATAATTTAAGAGAGTGCTTCCGGAATATTCACCGTTAATTATTATACATGGAAATAAATCACTGTTTTCATTCTGAGTCCCTCCTGTTTCTCTGTAGATGAATGATTCAGAATTCCTTTGGAATCTGTACCTTAATTTGAACAAAATAGCAGGTAGAAGCGAATTTTACTCGTAGAAGATGAAAAAGAACTTTCAAAAAGCACGATGACTTACCTGCAAAGGGAAAGTTATACCTGTGATATGGCTTATACGTTTAAGGAGGGAATAGGCATAGTTACTTTTAAAAGGCCAAAGCATTCTCACAATATGACAGGAGGATTTTGTTTTACTGTATAGCTATTGTTTTTTAAAAGCATCATTTCAGCAGCAGAGAGTTCCATTTTAATTAAGATTGCAGTGATTATTTAAAAATCACGCAACCGTTTGCATCCAAAAAACAAGCGTTTGCACAGACCAACCTTGGCATACCTCCTGTGCCCCAAGTATCTTTTTTAAATAAAATGTATCACTTTAGTATGAGAAATCTAAAGATACCAATTACTAAAACTAACGTTATATGCAAGCTCAATTTCTTAAAAAATGCTTTTTGTTTATAATAGCATTAACAGTTTTTGCTTTTGAGTCAGAAGCACAGAAAACAATCTCAGGTAAGGTTACCGACAGGGAAGGAAATCCATTACCGGATGTAACTGTTCAGGTAAAAGGAACAAACAATACAACTCTTACAAACCGTAAAGGGGATTATTCAATTGTTACTGTGGATACAGATTCATTGATATTTACATCAATTGGTTATTCAACACGAATTATTGCTGTTACCAATAGGGAGGCTGCTGATGTTAAATTGTCGCAAGACATTAAACCACTGGATGATGTTGTTGTAGTTGGTTATGGTACACAAAAGAAAAGAGACCTTACAGGAGCTGTTTCATCTGTAAAGACAAAGGACCTTGTGATTTCCTCCGGACCGGAAATTGGAAATATGCTTAAAGGAAAAGTTGCCGGTCTTACTATCCGTCAAAACAGCGCACAACCGGGCGGTGGATTAGATATATTAATACGTGGAGCCGGTTCTGTTAATGCAAGCAATGCTCCGTTGTTTGTAGTAGATGGTTTTCCGATCAGTGATCTGCAGCAACCGGAAAGCGGCGGCAGGTACCAGGCAGGAACACAAAGTATTTTGAGTTCTTTTAACCCAAATGACATTGAATCAATAGAAGTACTGAAAGATGCAAGTGCCACTTCTATTTATGGTTCAAGAGCAGCCAATGGAGTGGTGCTTATCACAACAAAAAGAGGCAGTGAAGGTGGTGTGAAAGTTCAGTACTCAAATAATTTTTCCATTCAAAAGTTTAAAAACCCTTTTGATGTGCTTCCGTTAAATGAATGGATGCAGGTGCGAAATGAAGCCGCAAGAGAAAATTGGGAGTTTGAAAATAATGTTGCACCATATGGCGGAAGGACATTGGCAGAAGCAGAAGCAAATCCTGTGAACGGGCCATACATAAAGTTATATACACAGAATGCTATTAATAATGTAGGCAGAGGTACTGATTGGTTTGATCTTGTTACCAGAGACGGGGCAACTGCACAGCACAACCTGTCAATGTCAGGTGGTACTAAATACACCAAATATCTTTTATCAGGAAATGTGTACGATCAGAAAGGGATCATAAAGAATTCTGGTTTTAAAAGATACTCTGTGAGAGTAAATATTGACCAGGAGATAAACAGGTACTTCAAGGTGGGCTTTAATTTTACAGGAAGCAGAATAGATAATTTGAATGCACAGCTGGGTGGAGACCAGTATGAAAATTCAGGGATCATAAGAGCTGCTATACAACAGGGCCCGCATATACAGGCGATTGATGAAGATGGTAATTATCCATTAAACCCGCAATTGGCATTGCAGCCCAATCCTTATTCCTTATTAACAATAAGTGACGAAGGAAGAACAGAAAGAATGCTGGGAAACTTTTTCGTTGATATTACCCCGATAAAAAATCTGACTATCAAATTAAAAGCAGGGATGGACAGAGGTTATGCAAAAAGACAAAGCTATATACCTGTTACAACGTTGCATGGTGCTCTGGAACATGGAAGGGCATTTGTTTCTAATACTGATAAGGATGACTACTTATTAGAAGCAACAGCCAACTATACAAAAACGCTGAACGATTTACATAAATTTGATTTGCTTGCGGGTGTATCTCAACAAAAATTTATTAACAGGTTCAACAGTGCAGGAGCAACCGGTTTTATTACAGATGCTTTTTTATGGAACAATCTGGGTGCTGGAAGTATTCAGTTGCCAACTAATTCTGCCGGTTCAAAAAATTTAATTGCTTCTTATTTTGGACGGTTGAACTATAATTATAACGGACGTTATTTCTTCACAGCTACTGTACGTGCTGATGGTGCCAGTGTGTTTGCTGCCAATCATAAATGGGGTACATTTCCATCTGCTGCCGTAGCATGGAATATTGCAGAAGAGCCTTTTTTCAAAGTTTTTAGACATGCTGTTTCTCAATTGAAATTCAGGTTCAGTTACGGCCAAACAGGTAATGCCACTATTAACAGTAACGCTTTTGCAGCCTACAGTGCTTATCCCGCATGGCTTTCAGGAAATGATGCAAGGCTGATTGGTGTTTCATTGTCAAGGCTTGAAAATCCAGATCTGAAATGGGAGACAACAACCGGAACAAATTTTGGTTTAGACTTCTCTCTCCTGAATGGAAAAGTTGATGGTTCAGTGGAAGTGTTTAATAATATAATATCAGATTTGTTAGCTACAAAAACATTGAACTCTTACCAGGAAGTAAATACAATCATTGCCAATATCGGGAAAACACAAAGCAAAGGTTTTGAAGTAACAATCAATACACGTAACATTCAAACTAATAATCTGCAGTGGAGAACAATGTTTGCTTTATCCCGTTACAAAGACACCTGGAAGGAAAGAGCTCCTGACTGGAAGCCCAATATCTACGAAAGCGCAAATGATCCGATAAGAGCTATGTATAGCAGGATAGCTGATGGTATTTTACAGATTGGTGAAGCCGTGCCTGTATCTCAGCCACAACTTAAACCCGGGATGATTAAGATAAAAGATATTGATGGCTTTGCAAGGGATAATAGCGGAAACCCAATCGTAGATGCAAACGGCAGGTTTATAAAAATGGGTAAGCCTGATGGTAAAATTGATGATGCAGATACCAAATTGATTGGCAGTTATGATCCAAAATTTATGGCTGGTATCACCAATATAATTACTTACAAAAACTTTACGCTCAATTTTGATTTTAATGCACTGTTTGGCCGCCGCATGGCCGACCCTAACTACACGTCTTACGGTTTCAGTGCTTACGGTATTTATTCAAATGGTTATAATGCTTTAAGATCAGTAAAGGAAAGGTGGACACCACAAAATCCATCCACTACAAATCCAAGTTCTTTCTGGGGTTTCTCACCTTACAGTGTTGGTGATTTCTTCATGCAGGATGCATGGTTCATCAGGTTACAGAATGTTTCATTAGGTTATAATATTCCACGTAAAATATTAAAAAATGTATTCAGTTCTGCACGTGTGCATATAGATGCACAGAATCTTTTTGTGATCACTCCTTATAAAGGTGTTGATCCAGAAACAGATTCTTATACAGCGGCATATCCTTACATCAGGACATTTACCATAGGGCTAAACGTTAACTTTTAAATTTTACAACTAAAAGAAAAATTATGAAACGCTATAAATTAATATTATTCCTGCCATTAGTATTACTGGTAAACAGTTGTACGAAAGACCTGAAGCCTGTTGATTATTCGGAAATCAATCCGAATATTTTTCCTAAGTCTGCAGCAGATCTGGATGCGATGGTGAATGCAGCTTATTACCCATTGAGAGGAGCCTGGTTTGATGGAATATTTTCAACATCAGAACGGGGCGTAATGTTTCTCAGTGATGCAAGTACAGAAATTCTGCATGGTAAATATGGCGATCAGCTTACAGCTTCTTTGCAAAATTACCGGGCAGAGGATGCTGCATTTACCCGTTATTATGATGACTTCTATAATAAGATAAGCCGCATGACTATTACAATTGACCTGATTGAAAGATCAACTGTAAGTGAAGATTTAAAAAAGAAGGCAATTGCACATGTGCGTTGTGCAAGAGGCTTGCTTGCTTATACCTTGTTTGATTTATACGGGCCACTTGTAGTTGCACCGCTTGATATTTTAAAAAATCCATTGAAGGAAGAACCATTGGCAAGATTGACAAATGATCAGATGGTTGCATTTATAGAAGCTGATCTTGAAGCTGCGGCAGCGGATCTGCCATTGCCGTCTGCATCGGAATATGGAAGATTTAATAAGGCACTTGCAAAAATGATTAATATCAGGCTGAACCTTCATGAAAAAAAATGGGCGAAAGTAAAAACATTGTGTGATGAAATTATTGCCTACAATGCTTATTCTCTCGATGCGAATTATTCAGCCATGTGGGATTTGGAAGGTGCAAAAGCAAGTCATGAAGTTATTTGGGCTATACCATGTGATTATGCGGGTACCAGCGAAAATCAATGGCAGCTGATGGTATTGCCTTCAAATTATGGTCCGTTAGGAGGTTGGGGAACAATCTCAAGTACCTGGTGGTTTTACGACCGGTTTGAAGCAAATGATAAAAGAAAGAAAATGCTGATTGCAGAATACACCGGAACAGATGGCATTACTTATAACAAAGCGAATCCCGGAAGTATATTGGACTGGGGTCCTATTCCATTAAAAATAAACCCTGATGCAGCGAGAACAACCGGTCTTACAACTGTTGATATTGTGATGTACCGTTATGCCGATGTGTTATTGTCAAAAGCTGAAGCCATTGCGAATTCCGGCGCACCAACTGCTGAAGCGATGGAATTGGTAAACGTAGTAAGAAGAAGAGCTGGATTAACTGATAAACAGCTATCAAGTTACAGTTCGCTCTCTGCATTTAATGATTTGATCTTATTAGAAAGGAGTCATGAGTTCTGGTGTGAAAACGGACAATACAGGGCGGACCTCATTCGCCATGGAAAATTTGTGAGCCGTTGCCAGGAAGTAACACTGTCAACTTTTACCGGACCGAACAAAGTAGTGTATCCTTTTTCACTGAAAGCTATTGCTGAAGGCAAAGGGAAGTTCATTCAGAACACCGGGTATTAATAATGGATTGTTGTGTTTTTCTGTCTGGTATTAAAAATTGAATTATGAAATTAATCAGGATTTATAAACTGTTTTTTACGTTTCTTTTATTGTGTTGTATTACAGCATGCAGGAAAACGAAGAAAGATCCTGCACCTGTTGATAATGGAGTAAACTATACCATTTCAAATACGATTTTTCCCAATCCTGAAAGAGGGTTTATCCGTACAATGATTGTTTATTCTGAGGGGGCAGCGTTAAATGTGGCGCAATTAAGTATTCTGAGAAGCCAGAATGTATCAATGGTATTAAGGGTTTTTTATCTTGATGCTTTTAAAAGCCAGCCTCTCAGTGCAGCAGAACTTTCCTTAATACAGGGCGATCTTGATAAGATACGTGATGCCGGGTTAAAGGTTATAGTAAGATTTGCGTATACAGATAGTATGACCGGTACAGATGCGCCTTATTCAATTATTGTGCAACACCTTGATCAGTTGAAACCTGTCTTTGAAGCAAACAAAGATGTTATTGCATTTGTGCAGGCCGGGCTTATTGGTGCATGGGGAGAATGGCACGATTCAAGCAATGGACTTGCCACAACCGATAATGAACGGCTTGTATTAAATAAACTGTTGAGTGTTTTGCCAGAAGGAATAATGGTTCAGGTAAGAACACCCGGAATGAAGCAGCAAATATTTAATACCACATCGCCTGTAGGAACAGACATTGCTTATTCAAATGAGAACAGGGCAAGAGTGGGTCATCATAACGACTGTTTTTTAACAGGTGGAACAGATTATGGCACTTACAGTAATGTTACTGCGGAGAAACAATATATAAGTAACGAAGCATTGTATGTACCAACTGGCGGTGAAACCTGTCCGCCATCTGCAGGGTACGACCCTTCATGCAATGAGGGCAGGAATGAGATGAAATTGTTGAAGTGGACTTACCTCAATTTAGATTGGTATCCGGCAACGATCAATGCGTGGAAAACGTCCGGTTGTTTTGATGAATTCCAAACAAACTTAGGCTACAGGATGGCGTTAGTCAACTCAAAAATAAGTAAACAGGCTGCGGTAAATACAGGCCTGCCGGTCAGCATAAGTATTACCAATAAAGGGTATGCTCCACTTTACAACAGGAAAATAACTTCCTTGGTTTTAAAAAATAGAACTACCGGATTGTATTATGAAAAAGAGCTGGTTGTTGATCTGAGAACCTGTAAGCCTGAAGCCACACTTGTAATTACTGAGAATGTAGGTTTATCCGGAATACCTGCAGGTGACTATGATCTTTATTTGAGAATTGCGGACAGAGCTGCCGGTTTAAAAGCAAGAATTGAGTATGCCGTAAGGCTTGCTAATGTTGATGTATGGGTAGAAGAGAATAATGGAATGAATAACCTTAAGCAACAATTGAAAATAAATTAATCTACTAAAACTAAAATTATGAAAAGGAATATTTATTTATTTGGTATGCTGCTGTTGATCATAGGCAGTATTTCCTGCAAAAAAGACAAAAGCGGCAGTGGCTTAAAAGCTGTCTTTAGTTATGTGGCTGATGGTTATAAAGTAAACTTCACCAATTTCTCCACCAATGCTAAAGAATATGTGTGGGATTTTGGTGATGGAAGCGGACAGACTTCTACTGCCCGGGCACCGCAACATGTGTTTAAAAAGAAAGGCAATTTTCTTGTATCACTTACTGCAAAGCAGGGTATAGAAACCAACATCTTTATTGACACTGTAAACATCATTGGTCCGAATATTAAAATTGACGGAGATTTTTCTGATTGGCAATATGTAGAGTATACTTATGAGAATGCAGCAACATATGGCGGCAGCCTGCTTGCTGTTAAAACCTTTGCCTCCAGTGATATGTTGAATATTTATTTAGAAGGTACAGCAGATATGAAAATGGAAATTATTGATATATATATGGATGCAGATAACAACGCTGCAACTGGTTTTAACACATGGTACTACCCGGTTCATGCCGGCGCAGATTTCCTGTTAGAAGGCAGTCCTGTTGGTGGCTGGGGAGATGTATTTAAACATTCCGGGGCTCAAACTGCATTTTCATGGACACCTGTTGCTTCGTTTAGTGACGCATTGTTTTTTTCAAGTTTAAAAACAGTCAATGGAAAAAATATTATTGAGTTCTCAATTAAAAGGAGCGTGCTTGGTACAACAAAGAACTTTGTAAACTTTGGATTGGTTGAATCAAATTCCGGCTGGACAGAAATTGGGCAGATCCCTGAGGCCAAAACTGCAACTTCTAAATTTATAGTCGTTCCATTATAATTTTTTATCGGACAGTTTTTTATAAGAGGTATATGCACCTTATGCCCCCTTTGTTTTTATTAAAATTTATAATCAGTTGCAAGTGAAAGAAGGAGCTAAAAGTATTACTACGGAAACAGAAACAGTGAAGAAGAATAAATCCTTACCTCAGTTAAGTACATATACAATTGAAAATGTAAATGGAACCAGGTTGATCGTGTCAAATTTAGGAGCTATTGTTATTTCCTTATTTGTAAAAGATAAAGATGGCAAACTTGCTGATGTAGTATTGGGTTACGATACACAGCCGGATTACCAGGCAGATGAATTTTATCTCGGCTCAGTAGTAGGGAGATATGCCAACCGTATTGCAGGAAGCACAATTGTACTTGATGATGCAACATACAACCTGCCGGTAAAAGAAGGGGGCTATCATTTACATGGCGGATTGGAAGGGTTTAATAAAAAAGTATTTGCTGCCCGCCCTGTGACCAACGCTTCGGGAACAGGAATTGTATTTACTTATACCAGCCCTCATCTGGAAGAAGGTTTCCCAGGTGAATTGAAGCTGGAAGTAACTTATATTCTCAATGATAACGATAGCTGGGCAATTGAATACAGGGCGGAAACAAGTAAGACAACGTTAATAAATGTAACGCAGCATACTTATTTTAATTTATCAGGCAATCTTTCAACAAGCATTGACGGGCATGAATTAAAAATACCTGCCGGTTTTTATTTGCCCGTAAATTTCATGCAGGTGCCAACGGGTGAAATAGCTGATGTAGTAAATACTCCTTTCAATTTTACAGAGTTTAAAAAAATTGCCAAAGACATTAACCAGGATAATGTTCAGTTAAGATTAAGTAATGGATATGATCACAGTTTCGTTCTTGAAAAAGAACATTCTTCTCATTTGAAGCATGCAGCTGCTGTTTTAGAACCTGTATCGGGAAGAAAACTGGATGTGTATACTACAGAACCGGCAATCCATTTTTATTCGGGAAATTTTCTTTGTAATGTAAAAGGGAAAAAGGGAGAGATTTATAATAAACGTTCCGGTTTTTGCCTGGAAACACAACACTTCCCTGATACTCCTAATCATAGCCATTTCCCCTCAACTGTTTTAAAACCCGGTGAGCAATTTTACAGTAAGACTATTTTTAAATTCTCCGTTGACAAATAGTAAGAAATGCAAAAGACTATTTTAGTTACGGGTGGAACAATTATAGGAGCCAAAAAGGGTTGGTGCAGTTGAAACTTATTCATCTGTAAAGGAAGAATCTACTTCACCTGTAATACATGCTTCAAATCATTAAACCCTGTTGCTGCTTCCCACATACTTTCATTAGCCAGTTGGATACTGTAAGCAGGGTTGTTTTGTAAACTTTTATAACCATCGGGAAGATTCAGCAATAGTTCGTATTCTCCCTTTTCTACTGATGTATTTATCATAAACTGTTGTTGCAGTACTATTTTGCCTGTAACCCATCGTTGAATATTGACTTTAAAATTCAGCACAAGTAATTTGCCTGTTTGTTTATTGCGCAGGATTAATTGCACAGGCCTTGGATTAAAGGGACATGCGAAACCCTTGTTTTCTAACTGAAGTTGAATTATAAAACTTCTGCCTCCAGTTACTTTTTTCGGAAACACAGCGTTTTCCAATACCAATCGATAACCCAGTTTCTGTTTGATGCTTTTCATGCAGCCCAAAGAATCCCAATCATTATTTACCTGGTTGTTGTATGCTGCATTTAAATAGCTGTAATGCATGGCTGCCATTTCTTTTTCTGCATGTCCAAACGGCGCACAATCATTCTGAGGGCTAAAAGCATCATCGCAGGTTTCTCCACCAACCACTGTGAATTTTGTATCTGCTTCAATATATTTCCTCAATATTTCATTAGCAGGTTGTCTGGGTTGCGTAGAACTTCCATAATCATAATAGGTCCCATAATCATCAGGCGAGGATAAAAAGCAATCATTATGAAAACCAATTCTTGATTGATAAGAGCCATTAAAAGCAGCTGAAAATTTAAGTGGCAGGCTTTTTACTGTTGCAGACGGGCCAAATACAAATTTTTGCTTTATCTGCGGTGTACGCACCTGTACCATCCTGTTATTTGGTAAGGCATCCAGCAATGCTTTCAGTAGCTCATTGCGGTGCAGCCAGCTGCTGTCTAATATCTTCCCGGCACCATTGTCAGAGGCATCCCCGAAATAATCAGTAAAGTAATTTTCACCCCAAATGCCAATAAATCCTTCCTGCAGAACAGCAATGACATCTGCATTCTTTTGCAATAAAGGCTTTAACTGTTTAATATGCTGCAACATGATATGCCGGGGAGCATCACCATAGGGAGGACAAATTTTATACTCACCCTTGCAATCACCTTCTTTTGCTGTATTCGTATAGGCAAAGCGAAGAATCATTTTCAGCCCGGCTTTTCTTACTGCATCAAAATCCTGCTGTAGTTTATACAGAAATGTGTCTGATAACGGCTGTTGAACAAACGCATCCAGCTCATAACCACGGTAAATCAAAGAAACATGTACAGAATAAGTTGCTCCTGCTGATTGCTGCGATTGTGTACGATAAGCATTTAACTGTTTTGCATCAAGCAAAATAAAATTACTGGCTTTTGTACCTGAAGGTATATAAAAGCCCCGTTCGGGATTGCAGAAATCTTCATCACTTTCTTTATAATTTACAGTTATAGTTTGCGCCATTAACTGTATTGTGTATAGCCCAAAAATTGATAGAAGTATGATTCTTTTTTTCATTATATTTTTATAAATATTTTCTTTTTAAACAACCAATAACATAAATACCATTCTGCAAACAAAGTTATCAGGGCAGAAATCACAGCTGCCATTTTTTCATTGATCATTGTAAAACTCAGAAAGCCTTTTGCAAAAATACCAACAGCACTGTTGAACCACTGCAGCCCCACTGTTTCAAAAAACAGGTAAATAAAAATGGCATTCATTCCTACTACCACAAAAACCCATGCATATTTATTGAATTTTTTAACATCAGTGAGCCAGTATAAAAAAGCAAGTATTAATAAAACCCATCCACCGCTCGACAATACAAATGCTGAAGTACTGATGCGTTTGATGATGGGTGTAATATTCAGCCAGTCTAATCCATAACCCAATAGTAAGCAAATGCCTCCGGCTGTCAATAATAGTTTGATTTTATTACTCCACGTTTTTTCACTTACTAATAACCTGCCTGCCAATACGCCCCAGATTGTATGTGCTGCCGTAGGTATAATATTAATTGCCACCCATCCATCAGTATTTATTTTGCCCATCAAAATCATATCCAACCAGTTGCCGAAGTTTTTGCCTGTAACAAAAGGCTCCTCATAACCGGGCATTAATACAAAACGGTATAAAGCTTCCGTCAGCAATAACAGGCCGATTGAAAAAATAATTTGAAATGCCGCTGATTTGCGGATTATTAAATAGGCGATCAAAGTGGTAACAGATAATTGAGTAAGCACATTCCACAATTCCCATACTAATTTACCGGCATACACACAATGCAGTGCAGTACCACAAATAAACAGTTTAAGGCAACGGATGGCAATATGTTTAAAATTACTCTTCCAGCTTACTCCTTTCTGTGTTTTGAAGTAATAGGAAATAAACATAGCTGATCCTGCCATTGTCATAAATGCAGGTTGCACTAAATCCCAAAACCGTAATCCATGCCAGGGGTGATGAAAAAATTGCTGTACTGTTGCACCAAGTGCTCCGGGTAAGTCTAAAGTCTGTAAAGATTCATATAGCAAACAACTTTCTGCTGCCAGTAGAATCATAATCAGCCCCCGCATTACGTCGAGTGAAAGAAGCCTTTTTGAATCAATGGTTTTTTCTGCTGATAACATGCTCTGTAAAGTAAACATAGTTCTTCAAACAGCGATCTGCTTTTGTTGCTGCTGTGCAACACAAACGCTTGAATTATTTAGTCAAACGTTTGCGTAAGATTTCATACATTACATGTTGTATTTTAATGAAAAATATAGTGCCAACAATAAAAGAAATTGCAAAGCAGTTAAACATTTCTATCTCAACTGTATCCCGTGCACTGCACGATCATCCCAGTATTGGGCTTCGTACAAAAACAAGAGTTCAGGAATTAGCGAAGCAATTAAAATACGAACCTAATCAAACTGCCATTTTTTTTCAGCAGGGAAAAACATTTACTCTTGGTGTGATTTTGCCGGAATTAAGCGAAGCTTTTTTTTCTGCTGCAATCAGTGGTATAGAAGATGCTGCTCATAAGGCTAACTACACTGTACTGATGGGGCAATCACATGACAGTATTGAAAAGGAAAAACAGTTAATTG
>CAZOLW010000025.1:0-64645 GCA_964580775.1 uncultured Chitinophagaceae bacterium
GCATTTTTCAGTGTTTGTGAAGCACTGGTGTTTATGCTTACAAAACCTGTGTCGTTAGCGGCAGAAACCTGGAATGTTGTTTTTGGCAAACTGATACTGTCGTTCAACTGTATTTCATCAAGTGTTCCCTGGAGATTCAGTTGTTTATAATCACCAACACCGGTGATCTGTACATTATTGAAAGTAATGTTGGTGAATTTGTCTTTATAAACAAATAATGGAACATTTGTCTGCAGGTTGAATTTATTTTCAATTGTACTGATACGGCCATTGATCGTACTGTAATCGAAGCCTTCAACAGGAATTTTAAAAAGGTTAATAAAAGGCGCAATCTTTTTTGTTACAATATCAAAAGTAAAATCCTGGTTTTGTGTGGTCCTTTTTGGGAGAGGAATATAGGCGGGGAAATAATTGTGCAGGAATGATAACGCTGTTGAAGGCAGATCCATTATTTTGAATTTTCCACGCAGTGCAGCATCAATTTCATTGCTTTGTACGATTAATTCTTTTTTTCCATCAACAATAACAGAAGATAGTTTAAGGAAATCAAAAGATAAAGGTTCGCCATCTACTGTCAGTAATGCGTTTTCAAAGTTGGCAGTTCCTAAAAAGTCATCAATCGTTTTTCCTTTGAAATTAAGATCAACATAAGCCTTTAGCGTAAGGCTTGTATCAGAAAGTCCAAGCGGTTTGAAATTAATTTCATAAATGTCACCGGTTACTTTATATACCGGGGTGTCTTTATTTAAATTTATCAGGCCGGTAAGATTTACTTTGAGGTTAGGATCGTTAACCACAAAAGAACCATCGAAATTTCTTTTTTCATAAATACCTTTTGCATCAATATTTTGATAAGTGTAACCGTTGATGCCAATGGATCTTATCTTGCCATCTACTTCAGCAAAAAGTGTTTTAGGATTAAAGCCACGTCCTTTCAATGTTCCATCCATAACAATGTTGCCAAAGAGGGGGTCCTTAATAAAGGTTCCCAATGCAAAGCCATCTGTTTTTATTTTACCTGAATAGATTGGATCTCCTCTTTCTGGAAGTTTAAGATTAATATCCGTTACAAGTGTTCCTAAATTTGTTTGGATGGTTCCGTAAGTAACAAAGTCTTTAAAGTAACCTGTAAAAGAGCCCTTGAATCGGAGATAATTTATTTTTGACAACGCTACATCTGTAATTTTTTTAATATCAGGATAGATCGTTGCAGCATCGGCATAGCTTGTTTCTAAACGGTTAGCTCTCAGATCAAGAAAAGTTGTATTGATGTCGGGTAATCCATCAATCGTAAAGTCTCCATCGAAAACAGTTTGTTTCAATGATGTAACAATCACTTTATTTCCTTTCAGATGGTTAACGGTTCCCCTTACTTTACCTGAAATTGTTATCCTGTCTTTCCAGTCTTTCAACTGTGGTGCAAAAAAAGCGATATCATCGCTGTGTATTTCACTGTCTTTAAAATTGCCATCCATAATTACATGTGTAATGAACTGGCCCATATCATGTGTAAAATGGGTATAGCGCAATGCAAAGTAATCCTTCAGCCTGCTTTTGCCTGTTCTTACATCAAGCTGTTTAAATTCCATTCCCAGGGGATGAAAGAGCATATCCGCATTCAGTTGTTTTGCTTCAAAACCGCTGCGTTCTTTTGCTGACACTTTGATTTTTGCCTGCATTGTATCGCCGGCAAAACTGAAATTGGTAAAACTGCCTTGAATGTTTTTAAATTGCAGGTGGGCAGGATCAAAATAAGCATAAACTTCCCGATCAGTTTTCGTTTCGTTTCTGAATTCTCCGTCTTCAATTGTTACAGCTTTTGCTGTAATCTTCCATCCTTCTTTATTCCAGTGTTCAGCAACATCATCCTGGTGATAATCGTTGTCAGTTTTGGCCGTTTTGGGAGGCCTTCTGCCCGGATAGTTGAAAATGTAAAACCGGGGTGATACGAGATCAAACGTATTTACATCAATTCTTTTTTTCGGGAGGTTAAATTCGTTGATATCTAATGCCAGCGATCCGATTCGTCCTTCCATAGTTTCTCCACGCCATTCATCTTTTTGAATGAGATGAATCTGTTTGAGATCAATTTTTTTCAGAACCAGTTCTATTCCTTTTTTTGTGCTGTCTTTCACGCCTGCGGGGGAAGAAAAATAGTCAATCAGGAACTGGTAATTCCACACACTGTCTGTGCGATGCAGGAAAATATTTGTCTGCTCAAGAGAAATATACTGCAGTTCAATTTTTTCTTTCAGAAAAAACCAATCGGTGGTGATATTAACGCCTGCACTTCCGATATAGACCATGGAATCTTTGTTTCGGTCTTTCACCAAAACACCTTCGAGCAGCATTTTGTTAAACAGAGAAAAATCTACATGCTTTACTGTTACTTCTGTATTAAGCTCTCTGGAAAGTCTATAGGAAGCCTGCCTTACCAGCCAGTTCTGAACCGGGGTAAATTGAATCAGAAACCATACTGCAATAAGGAGAATGAGTAAGGTGAGAAGAGAGCGGGTTAGTATTTTAATGATTTTCCTGGTCAAAGTATAAGTTCTGCAAAAGTAACCAATCGAACACTTATGGCAAATTCAATACCACGTTTTCGGAAACATAAATGTTTAAGGAGAATATCCCGGACCCCAGTCAGATTGTTCAATTTCAGTTAATGAAGAATTTCAACTACATGGTTTTTGATATTACTGCTGATCCTGTCCATGGGCAAATCATTGGTATCGGCACCAAAAGGATCTTCAATTTCTTCAGCAATTAATTCAAGGCTGGCAAGTACATAGAAGATAAATGTTACAACCGGTATTACATAGTAACCCATACTGAATACATAGCCGAATGGAAGGGTCATCACGTAAAAGAAAATGAATTTTTTCAGGAACACACTGTAGGAAAAGGGAATAGGAGTATTCTTAATCCGCTCACAGGCTCCGCAGATGTCTGTAAATGACTGCAGTTCGGCATTGAGAATGATCAATTCATTTCCGCTGATTTTTCCTTCCATATGCAGCTGATGAACTTTTTGGAATAAATGAGCTGCAACCTGGTTGGGAATATGTTTGTTTGAATCGATGGAAGTGATCATATGGCCGAGATCATCTTCATTAAATAAAGCGGTTCTTGTGCTTTCGTCCTGCAAATGATTACGCAGGGCTGATGCATATAATGGGATAATTCTGCGAAAATAGGTCCGGTCGTCTTTTTCTTTCAGTATCACCGATAACTTAATAGCCAGGTTTCGGCTGTTATTTACCAATGCCCCCCAAAGTTTGCGGCCTTCCCACCAGCGGTCGTACGCAGTATTGGTTCTGAAAACCAGCAGCATGGAAATAACAAAACCCAATAACCCATGCATCTGGGGAATATTCTTCAGGTGATTATTATCAGATAAGTGAAGAATATTTACCTCCAAAAAAGCAATCAATCCTGAATAAGCTGCTATCGTCAGCAGCATAGGGGCCAGTTTCCGGATTGTATCGGCCTTGTGTAGCCGAAATATGAAGAAGAACCAGTCTTTAGGATTGTATTCAATCATAAGCAAAGCTGCATTGAGCTGATGAAAATTCTGACTTATTTTGATTTATTCTTCCCAAACCAATAACCAACACCTGCACTGATTGTGTGATATTTTAATTTTGGTCCTTCATCAGTATTGATCATATTACTGAGACCATAGGCATAATCAACCAGTAAGCGAAAACCACCGACAGCTTCATAGCCCAGGCCAACATGCCAGTTGGCATCAAACTGTCCGTATTCAGTAAAACCGTATTTCAATTTGCCATCAGTTGGTGTACCTGCTGCATCCTGTTTGGTTTGATTGCCTTTTAGGCCAAAACCCAGCGATGGGCCAAACTGTACAAACATCGTACTCTCATTTTCTTCCGGCCGCTTAAAATCAATTTGAAGCAGGGGCATTACACGAAGCTGAACTTCAGATACTTTACTTAATACTTTTTTTGGTAAGGTATCACACTTCATTCCACGATAGTTGATGTCGATTTGCGGAGTGAAATGTAAACGGTTATCGAATGGCACTTTCACCATAAAACCAAGATAACCTCCGTGAACTGCATTGGTTTTTGCTGCTGAATAAGTGGAAAGAACAAAATTGTAACCACCTTTTACTCCATAATAAATTTTTCCGAGATCCTGGGCAAACCCAGCTGACATAAAGAGGGTACCTGCAATGAACAGGGAGAATAATTTTTTCATCAGTTTTGTTTTAATTACTGCCGATTAACCGGCTAAGTTTCTCAAGGTCGGATTTTGTATGAAGGGCATTCAATACAATCCTGTTTACAGGATCGCTTTCAGGATGTGGATAGCCAAATGAAGAAATGATCACTTTGTTTTGCAGCAGGTAAGGAGCTATTCCTTTTTTATCTGCAATAAAGATGGGTGTTCCTTCATTGGCCACAAATGTATAGTTTACTGCGAGGTTTTGCAAATACAGTATATTTTGTTTTAATGCTGTTCGTTGCTCAGCAAACAGTTTATCGCCATGTAACCATGCATGAGCCAATGAAGGCATCATGGGCGTACTGGTTGAATAGTTGATGTGCTGTCTTACTTCGTTTATCCATTTCTGTGAGCCACAGACAGCACCACCGTTCATATGATAAGCCTTGGACAATGAAAAGTTGAGCAGCAGTTCAATATTGTGAGGCAGAGCTAATCTTGATAAAATACCTTCTCCGTTTTCACCCATCCAGCCAATACCATGCGAATCATCAATAACAAGTGTAATACTGAAATGAGAAGGGGTATCGTTCAAAAAACTAAAATCGTTAATGTGCCCGGGAGTGGGGTTGATACTGTCGGCAGCTAATCCAAAAGTGAATTCTTTTTGCTGTTCACGTTCCTGTAAAAAAACAGTCCAGCTTTGTGTTGGAGGAATTTGTTTGATGGCAGTATGAGCAGATGAGGCAGGATGTGTATGATGCAGACAAAAGACCTGCATTTGTTTACTCACCACTTCAGTTGCAGTTCTTGCTGATAAAAAACCGGATGAGAAACAGGCTGCAGCTTCTGTCTTGGTAAGGAAGGCCAGTTTTTTCTCAAACTCTGTATACAGGTCTAATGGTGTATTGGATATTCTTGACGACGGATACACTACACCGTATTTATCAATCCCTTCTTTTACTAGTGCAGTAAACTCTTTATTCAATCCCAAACCAAGATAGGAGTAACCCGAAAAAAACAAATACTCTTCGTTATTGATGATTGCAGTGCGGCCGGGTAATTGAGAAAGTGTAATCATGAAAATGTAAAAGCAATTATTTATGGTTCATCTGCGAATTAAACTCATCTGATTTTCCTTTGGGTATCGATAATGATTTCCACTCACCAGCTTTGATCATACGCCCAATATAAACGACCTGCCCAACATGATAAGGATAATGAGCCAGCTGCCTGTTGAGTGCATCCACCACAGATAATTGTTCAGATCTGATTGTAATTGTTTTTTGCAGATCATCATCAGTTAAACTTCTAACGGTCGATAAAAAACAATCCCATCCTTCATTCCATTTGTTCAGCAACTGTTCCTTTGGTAATTGCTGTTCTTCAAATTCTATATCCCTGTTGCGCCATTCTTTTTCTCCATCCTCTGTTAAGAAGTTGGTGAAGCGGCTGAGCATGTTTCCTGCAAGGTGTTGTATAATAATGGCAATGCTGTTGCTTTCAGCATTTGGCTGAACATGAAAGTTGGCATCAGTTAACTGATCAAATGTTTTATCGCCCAGCTCTTTGTAATAAATGCTGCGCTTAAGATAAGAATCGAGAAATGTTTTTGCTAATGACATGATTATCTTTTTTAAAATCCGGTCAGACGAGGGCGTCAGACCTAATGTATCAAGGTGTTGGGGCATATCCTTCTGCATGATCATCACCACGTTTATCACTGACAGCTTCAATTTTGCCGTTGACAATTTTAATTGCTTCAAAGCGGCCAATGCTTCCACGCTCCACAATTTCATAACCCATTGCTTTTAGTTTTGCACGAACATCCATTGGAAAATCTTTTTCAACAGCAATAACGTCCGGAAACCACTGGTGATGAAACTTCGGTTTCCAAACAGCATCTTCTGTACTCATATTAAACTCCAGCACATTCACCAGCATTTGATAAACCTGAGTAGGAATAGTTGTTCCTCCGGGAGTACCAATAACGAGATAAGGCTTTCCATCTTTCAATACAATGGTTGGAGTCATAGAACTCAGCATCCGTTTATTGGGCGCAATGGCATTCGCTTCTGTTCCCAATGCACCATACATATTCGGTACGCCGGGCTTAATACTGAAATCGTCCATTTCATTATTCAATAAAAACCCTGCACCGCCAACAACAGTGCGGCATCCGTAACTTCCATTTAACGTTGTAGTAATGGAAACTGCATTTCCCCATTTATCATATACACTGAAATGTGTTGTTTCTTCACTCTCAGGATGAATGCTTCCATGATTGGTTATTTTGCTGCTGCCTGCTTTGTTCATATCATAATCGGCCATGCGTTCTTTTAAATATTCTGGTGAAGTCAATTTCTTCACCGGCACTTTTACAAAATCTTTATCGCCTAAAAACTCTGCACGGTCAGCAAAAGCCCTGCGTTCAATTTCAACCATCAACTGTACAGCCTGCCAGGATAGAAAACCATACTGAGCAACATTTCTTGATTCAATCATGCCCATCATCTGCTGAATTAAAATACCGCCACTGCTTACCAATGGCATTCCGATAATGGTATAACCTTTATAGTTCGATTGCATGGCTTCACGTACAGCTGTTTTGTAATTTTTCAGATCGGCCAGTGTAATCAATCCACCACCTCTTTTCATTTCTGCAACAATCAGCTTTGCTGTTTCACCTTCGTAAAAACCTTTCTGTCCAAAATCACGGATACGTTTGAGTGTATTCGCAAGGTCTTTCTGAATCAATGTGTCACCAGCTTTCCAGCCACCATATTTAATAAATGCATGTTGTTTAGTATTGTATTGAACAAAAGTGCCCATCGCCGCATTCAAACTTCTTGCTTCCGACTCTGTTATGGCAAATCCTTTTTCAGCAAGATCAATCGCCGGTTGAATCAATACTTTAAACGGAAGCTTTGCATATTTATGTGTGGAGAATAATCCTGCAACAGTTCCGGGTACACCACTTGCCAGATGTCCTGACTGACTGAGGTTGGTTTGTGCATTGCCGTTAGCATCTAGGTACATATCCCTGCCGGCAGCAGCTGGCGCTTTTTCCCTATAGTCAAGTGCAAGGGTTTTTCCTTTCTCTGTAAAAGCAACCATAAAACCTCCGCCGCCAATATTTCCTGCGCCGGGATATACAACAGCCAGCGTTAACTGGGTAGCTATCGCTGCATCAAACGCATTTCCGCCTTTTTTCATGATGTCAACCCCAACTTTACTGGCAAGGGGATGGGCACTAACCACAGCTCCATTTGTACAGTCCACCTTTTTCTGAATGTTGTATTTGTATGGATTGATCTGGGCCGAAAGCTGAACAGCAGCCAGCAGGAAGAGAAATGCACTCAGTAACCTCATGAAGATTTTTTTTCGAAATTAATTTTTAATATTGAAACTCCGCTTAACTTAGTCCCGGTATAAACCAACTGTATGATAAGCGGCTGATGCAATGTTAGCCGCTTTTTTTATTTTCGCCACCTCAAATCAAACTATGAGTAAAATTCTTTCCCTTTCAGTCGCAATTTGTCTTGCGTTCAGTTCATATGCACAGTTGCAAAGCCCTGAACAGTTCCTTGGTTATAAGGTTGGCAGCCGTTATACTCCGCACTGGAAAGTGGTGAGTTATTTTCAGCATGTGGCCGCCAATTCATCAAAGAATGTAAAGCTGCAGCAGTACGGACAAACTAATGAAGGCCGCCCACTGATGGTTGCTTTTGTTTCAACTGAAGAAAATATCAATAATCTTGAAAATATCAGGCTGAATAATCTGCGCCTGTCAAATCTTGCAAAGGATAAAATGGCTGCCAGTGAAACTGCACCAGCCATAGTTTGGTTAAGCTATAATGTGCATGGAAATGAAACTTCCTCCAGCGAAGCATCCATAATGACTGTTTGGGCACTGGTAGATCCTTCCAATTCAAAAACTAAAGAGTGGCTGAAGAATACATTAATAGTAATTGATCCCTGCATTAACCCGGATGGACGTGACCGTTATGTAAACTGGTTCAATACAGTTGTTGGCACAACAGCCAATCCAAGAATGGACACAAGAGAACACCGTGACCCATGGCCCGGTGGCAGAACCAATCATTACAATTTTGATCTCAACCGAGACTGGGCCTGGCAAACACAGGTTGAAAGTCAGCAGCGTTTGAAATTATACAATCAATGGATGCCGCAGATTCATGTAGATTATCATGAGCAGGGAATTAATGAGCCTTATTATTTTGCTCCTGCTGCAGAACCTTTTCATGAAGTAATTACACAGTGGCAAAGAGATTTTCAAACAACCATTGGAAAAAATCATGCAAAATATTTTGATGCAAACGGATGGCTCTACTTTACCAAACTGCGTTTTGATTTGTTTTATCCTTCTTATGGTGATACTTACCCGATCTACAACGGAGCAATTGGTATGACTTATGAACAGGGCGGTGGACCGGCAGGTGGTGCAGCTGCTTTAACTGAAGAAGGTGATACGCTGACCTTATATGACAGAGCTATTCATCATTTCACCACAGGTATGAGTACCATTGAAACTGCATCAGCCAATGCAGGTAAATTAGTAAGTGAGTTCAGGAAGTTTTTTAATAAAGCTGTTGCAGGTGGGTTTGGTGAATACAAAACCTATGTCATCAAAAATAATCCTGCTGATGCACAACGTATTAATGCACTGGTTCAATTGCTCGATAAAAACGGAATTGAATACGGAACAGGAAACGGCTCAGGAAAGGGCTATAATTATATAACTGGAAAAGAAGAAGGTTTCAGTATTGCAAACGGAGATATTCTGATCAGTGCTTTTCAGCCACGTTCAGCTTTGACGCAGGTATTGTTTGAACCACGTTCAAAACTAAATGATTCTGCAACCTATGATATCACTGCCTGGAGCTTACCTTATGCATATGGATTAACAGCCTTTGCTTCAAAAGAACGGATTAATGCTGGTGCTGCTTATCAAAAACCTGCACCTGTTTTGAATACCAATGCTGATGCCTATGCTTATGTTATTAAATGGGAAGGTGTGCAGAGTGCAAAAGCTGCCGGCATTTTATTACAGAAAGGGGTAACCTTACGTTACAGTGAAGTTCCATTTGAAGTAAGCGGACAAAAATTTGCTGCTGGTGCTGTCATTGTAATGAAAACAAGTAATCAGTCTGCCGGAACCAATTTATGGAAATATGTTGCTGATGCCTGCAATGCAGCTAATGTAAAAGCATATCCGGTTGCAACAGGTTTTGTTGATAATGGCGGCGATTTTGGAAGTGATATCGTTCATCCGTTTAAATCAAAACGTGTTGTGCTGCTTACCGGTGAAGGTGTTGGAGGAAATGCAGCCGGTGAAATCTGGCAATTCTTTGATCAGCAATTGCAGTATCCAATCTCACTGGTGAACGTAACTGATATCAGCCGTATTAACTGGCAGCAGACAGATGTCATCATTATGCCTGATGGTAATTATCGCTTCTTAAGTGAAAAAGCAGCAGCTGATCAATTGAAAGACTGGATCAGCAAAGGTGGTAAACTGATTGCGTTGGAATCGGCTGTAACATCCTTAGCTAAATTAGAATGGGGATTGAAATCAAGAAAAACGGAAGAAGAAAAAAGCAAAGACCCTTACGAACCAATCAAAATCTTTGAAGACCGTGAACGTGATTTTATAAAAACAATCACACCCGGTTCTATTTATAAAGTTGATCTTGATAATAGTCATCCTTTAGCATTTGGATACCCTAATTATTACTACACCCTGAAAATGGATGATAATATTTTTGATTTCTTTACTCCCGGCAGCGGATGGAATGTGGGTGTCATTAAAAAAGAAGGGCAGATGGCCGGTTTCGTTGGTTCAAAATTAAAAGACCGGTTGAAAGATGGATTGCTCTTTGGCGTTCAGGATATCGGCCGTGGTTCAGTTGTTTATTTAACCGATGATGTGATGTTCCGCAGTTTCTGGGAAAATGGGAAGCTGATGCTGTGTAATGCGGTGTTCTTTTAATACAGATGATGGATTATAAAAAACTCCCCGAAAGGAATTTCGGGGAGTTTTTATGTGCTGACCTTTTATTTATTCAATAATCTTTTCCAAATAATACAAGTTCCCATTCTTATCAATTCCCTGTATTACTACTTTAAACCGCTTTGCATAATCGTTATTGTAAAATTGAACCGTTGCTTTGCCGTTTTCAAATTTTACGTTGGGATACCAAAGCAGGGTAGTGCGGCGGTCTTCTGTTTTCTGCAGATCAGGCTTGGAGAAATCAGGATTATTAAAGCGTAAGGGAATGGAATATCCGGTTAAATAAGCGGCATCAAATCCAAAGCGCCCACGGTAACCTTTTGATCGTGTATAGATCAATACACTGGGGCCGGGGCCCATTTGACCTAAATGCAGGTTGGCGTTTCTGTTTACTTTAATTAATGCAACATCATTGGGATTAATGAAGTTAAGTTCTTCGGGTGCAATTGGTTTTTCATCCAGATAATAACTGATTATATCAGCACTTGAAAAACCAGCTTCTGAAGATCCTCCTTCTGCAACAATTCTGTCATACCCCATGTTAAATTTGAATCCCATAAATTCCTGTGCAAATAATTGAGCAAAACTGATATAAGTGAAATTGTGATTGGGTTCTTTTGTGAACTCAGAATTATGGAAAGCTTCAGAAGTTAATGCATTATTTAATGAATCTATTCTTACTTCCGGTTTATCTTTTCCTTTAACAATGATTTCAGTCAGCTCTTTTCCAAGGCCCGATACGCTGTAATTTTTGATAAACTCATTGTTTGAACCTTTGGGTGTAATATCTTTTTTGAACAAAGGAGAAAAGGAAGACTTTGAAATCCTGTCGGATAATGTATCAAGATAACCTGGCTGCAGTTCAAAATCAATCTTTCTTTTTTTCTTTTCTTTTGTAGTAGCCTGTATGTAAACAGAAGCTCTTTTCCAGAAATTAAGATCGTTCACCGCAAATGCTCCTTTTGTATCTGTTTTTGCTGTAGAAAAAGTAGTACTTGAATCGGCCCCTTTTGTAATAATGTCAACTCTGCTTGAATCGAAGAGCATGGACTCTTTATCTTTTTTCACAATACCTCTTACAGAGATTCCAGTTTCGAAAAAATAATTGAGAGGCGGTTGTTTACCGCTTATAATCTGTTGCCAGGAAAAACGGGTAGGTTTGACCGTTAACAACAGGGCATCTATATAAGCAGATAGATTTGCTGTTGTGACTGTGTTGAAACTGTTTACAAAAACAGGTGCGCCGTTATTGGTTGAATGAATGTAATGATAGGCTTTGATATCAGGGCTGTTCACAAAATCGTAAGCAGGCAGACCGGCAGGAATGACCGCAACAGAAATATCAGCAGTATCAATGCCAGTTAAAGAGATGGTATACCTGTTTTTTCCTTTTGGATTAAAAGACAGGCTGTCGGTTGAAAGAATAATGCCAGCAGTTGATGGCAGCTGCACCCAGATCCACCGTTCGGCCAAAGGTTGCAGTTGTGCATTAAAAGCTGTTACCTGCAACAAACCTTCTGTGAGATTTTTTTTGTTCAGCACCGTTGCATTCTGCGCATCATCGAGGTTAAATTTCTGCACAAAAACAGTGTTCCCATTTTGCTGGGCCAGGATATACACTGATTTGTTCTGATCAATAAATGATTCAGATGCGTTGGCCTGAATAAAAACCTTGGCAGCAGAAAGATTAGAAACATTTAATGTAATTCCATTATCAACGGATACAGGTAATGCAACATATTTCTGGTTGTTGAGATTGAGACTTACCTGTAACTGGTATTTTTTTCCTGCAGCGGGCGTAAATTCAAACATACCCACACTGTTTTCAAAAACCATAGGGGCTGCAACAGGCTGTTTGTTTTCATCCATCAACTGAACAGTACTATTTTTAACAGGATGTTTATTGCTGTCGGTAATGCGGAAAGCTATTTTATTGATCACTGCATTTACCAGTTGCCCGCTTTCGGGAAAGAATTCAACTTTTATTTCACTTATTTCACTCTCAGGTACATAAAATGTTTTTGCATGGTCTTTTTTGCCCAGTACAAATATGTATTGCTCAGCAATGGAGGCAGGTTCATTCAGCATCCACAATGAATAGGACCGGATGCGGTAGATGCCTGTTTGCAGTGTGTCGGGAATAAAAATGCTTCCTTCTGCAGAACTGTTGTTTGCTTTCCACATGGATTTGGCAAACAGATTTCCACTGAGATCGCCAAAATCTGTATACACAATATTGCTTAATGATGAAGGGCGGTTATTAAGCGTAAGATAAGTTTTGAAGTACAATGTTTCCCCGGGTTGATAGAAATGTTTATCAGCATGCAGAAAACATTTCTCAAGAGGGTTTAATTCATAGAAACTCCTGAGATTGGTAATAAGTTTAGCAAGCAAGGTGTCTGTACTTTGGCTGTTTACCTTTAAAAAAAGGAGTAGCAGTACTAAAACAAAAAAGAATCTATATTTCACTTAGGTGTATTTTGAAGGAAATATAATAAAAAAAGTGCCTGATATAAAGGCACTTTTTTTATATGTCAAAAAACTTAGTAGTTTGTAAATAATGATAATGTTCGTGCATTTGTTCCTGTTGTGAGAGCATAACTTCCCCTGAAAACCAATGTGTAGGCCCTTTTTTGCTGAAAAAGAAGACTGTTTATGACTGCCAGTTGGGTTGTTGTGCCGGCAGTACGTACAATAAATGTATCCGTTACCTGAGTCTCAATTGGAATAAAAGCCGACACTGCTGTTACAGGCATGTTTGTAAAAACATTTGAATTTTTACGTTTAGAAAAGACATCAACAGCCGGAATTGCATTTTTTGAATAAACAATATTTGCAAATCTGAGTTGTGCGGAATTATTATAGGTTAAATTCAAAGGTGTTTCAACTACTAATTGTTTAGGTGAGGTTATTGTATCATAGGTGAAAATTGTATAATTCGAATTGCCCGTAAAAGATTGATTAAAAGATAACTGTACCTGAGTTGATGTGGAAAGTGTATCTTTTATAATAATATTTCTTGAGCCTGCTAAAACGCTTGAAGCATACCCTGTTGAGGGAAAAAGTCCACCTGTAGCAAGACCTGCTCCTGTAACAGGAAGCCCATCTACATAAACATAATTCCGGGTAGCACTTACTGTTCCCACATAAACCTGTATCAACGCATTATTGCTGAAGTTCCTCTGTTGGTCTGTGATTTCTGACACCTTTTTTTTACAGGAGGAAACTATACCGATGCTGAGGGCAGCAGTAACGGTAAAAAGAATAGTTTTTGTATTCATGACTGATTTTTAATTAAGGTTTTGTAATCCATTGCTCTTTTGTATGAAAATCTAATTCCAACGCACCTATTAATTTCAATGCTTCAACATTATAAAGATATTCTGAGTTATAACGGGGCCTGGCTCTGTAAACTAATTTGCCATTATTATCTGTGTATAAATCTGTTCCGGATGGTGGTGTAAAATCTGCATATACCTGGTTGCCGGTTACAGGGTCAATGTCAGTGTAGTGGAATCTCCTCATATCCATCCATGTTTCAATTAATCCATACCCATACATTGCAATATATTTCTGTAACATAATGTGAGAAAGAGTCAAATCATTGGCATTTGCAGGAATAACAACAGGATTCGACATGAAATTAGCTTTTGAAGTAGCTGTAATTTGACTTATTGCAGGAACTGAATTATGATAATCAGGGATTCCGGTTAACATATCAAAACTTAAGCTAATTCCATTTGTGTATGCAGTAAGTGCCTGTGCTTTTTCGCCCTTCCGGTAATGAGCTTCTGCTTTCATGAATTGAATTTCCGACGGAGAAATAACAGGGAAAGGAGATCCGTTTTTAAAAATATACCTGCTGTTTGCATCACTTGCAGGCGAGGTTGTAATTGAGAATGCCCCTCCCCAAAAATTTTGGGGTTGGTCGGCAGCAGCTAATCCATCTGAGCCTTTATTTGGTCTTATGCCTTTATAAGTGCCATTTGTATTTTCCCTGATAATGTATGGTGCTCTTGGATCAGTTACTCCTGGAAACATTGTATTGATCCCACTCATTAATTCTGCAATAAAACGGGATTGTCTCAGCGCATTGGCATTGCTGCGAACAGGGCCATAAAAATTGGAAGTACCGGTTATTCCAGTATTGGCAAATTTTGCACTTGCCATATCAGAAACTGTATTAATCCCCAGATTACAGTAGTAAACTACTGAATCGGGTTTATATGATGATGATTTGTTAGAAAAATGATTAAAAGAACGTGCTAAAATTGAATAAACAAATTTCTTCCATTTAGCTACATCACCATTATAAAAATAGGCATCACCTATTGCAAGATTAGCCTGGCTTGCATTATCCCCGGTTGTGTTAAGATAGTTGATGGAAAGATGACAAAGCCTTCTTACCTCTGTATAAATTTCTTCCTGTGTATCATACTCAAAAACCAATCTGTCAGCATCAAATGCCTGTTTTAAAATAGCTTCACCGTACATATCTGTGAGGGATAACCAGCCAAAGGCTCTTATAGCATATCCAACACCTACATAATCCCATTTCTTTTCTTCACTTGCCCAGTCAATCATTCTGCCGAGGTTTTGTCCCATTCCATAATAATGCATAGCCCAAACAGAACCCAAAACATCACTTGCTCCAGTTGCTCCGCCCATTCTGTCATACTGGCTTAAAGTAGTATTGGTAGCCCAGTATTGAACATATCTGCCAACATAAAGTCCATCGTTTGCAATTCCATATGCACTGCCCTGAGCGGAAGAACTGCCAATAAAATTACCTATTATACCGGGTAATAAAGTCTCTATAGGAACCCTTGTTGTGGCATTAGGATTCATAAATGCGTCATCAACTTTTTTGTTACATGAGTGAAGCAGAAAAAAAGTACTCAGTAATAAAAATATATATCTGTTTATTTTCTTTTTCATAATAATAAAAATTATACTTTATAATGAAAGTCTGAAACCAAGATTAACATTCATTGGGTTTGGTAATGTGCCATAATCAAAACCAAATGCTCCAACACCACGGCTGCCCGATGTGTTACCGTTTACCTGTGGGTCGGCACCGGAATAATTGGTTATCAGAATTAAATCATTGAAAGTAATAAAGGCACTTAATGATTTAATACCCTTAATAATTCCAGGTTTAAAACTATAAGCCAGTGAAATGTCTCTAAGTCTGAACCAGTTTACATCTTTCTCAATAAATTCTTCTTCCGGCATAGCAGTGTAATAAGTTTGAAGATAGGCAGGAATAACAGTAATTGTATTAACCGTAGGAGTTGATGAATTTTGCTTGCCATCATTCAAAACACCTGTTATTATTCTCGGGTAGTATCTGTCTATAGTTCTTTTGCTTCTTCCAATTCTTGTCAAATACATCTCAGTGCCGTTAAACACATCACCGCCAACTTTAATATCGAATAACATACTTAAGCTGAAGCTTTTCCACTTAAAGTTATTTAACCAGCCCAGGGTAAAATCAGGATTACGGTCGCCACGAACTTTAAAAGTTGCATCAACTACAGGCAATCCCGATAATGGATTAATCAAAATGTCTCCATTATTGTTTCTTGCATAACCATAAGATGTAATTGTTGTAGTAGGACCGCCATAAGTTAACCCGCCTCTTGCATTTCCTGTTAGCCAGGTATCTGCTATATAATATTCAGCAACATTTTTAGGCATATCAATAACCTTATTCCACATCTTATTAAAATTCATCCTGGTATTCCAGCTAAAATTTGTTTTTTTAAATACATCGTATGTAAGTGCAACTTCAACACCCTGATTTCTAGTGCTGGCAGCATTTTGTGTATTTAAAATAAATCCGGTTCCATAACTTAGCCTGAAGGCATTTATTATTTGCCCCTTGTTGAGCGTGTTATAATAAGTAGCATCAACAGATAAACGGCTCTTAAATAATCTGAATTCAGTACCGGCCTCATATGTTTGTTGTTTTTCAGGAGCCAGCTCAGAATTATTATTGAAAAAACCGTAAGAAAAACCTCCCCCGCTTGCAAAGTTGTTAACAAAAACTGATTGAGTAGAATAAGGTGGGTTAAGACGTGCTGTGCCTGCAAGTGAAGTTCTTATTTTCCAGTAACTTAAAGTAGTACCTTTTTTTAGTGAAGGAAATATATCACTCATAATAATACTTAAGCTACCGCCCGGGTAATTATAATCACGATTTTTAAGTGGTAAAGTGGAAGCACGTTCAAACCTGTGTGTATAAGATAAAAAGAGATAATTTCTGTAACTGACAGAAAATTCTCCGAAATAAGCATTTTGCCGCAGAATATTCAGGTTGTACTCTCCAAAATTATTACGCAATAACCTTTGACGGGTATTTACTCTTGTTATACTGCTGTCCATATAATCACCTACAATTCCTTTGAGGTCATTATCTGTGATAGGGTTACCGCCTTTGTACATTCTTCCGTTACCCCCAACTGAATCAACAATATTTGTTCCATAAACGGCATACATCTGAGTTTCATAATCTTGCCACATTGTACCAACCATTAGTTTCAGATCAAAATCATTACCCAATTTTTTTCTTGCAGTGGCAGTAATTGTATGATTATATCCGTAGTATTTTCTCCAGTAATTATCCAGAGTTCCCCCTGTGGCTCTTGATAAATAATAAGATTGAGGATGATAAAACTGGTACCCATCTGTTTTATAGGTATCGTATCCAAACCTTCCGGCTAATGACAGCCATTCAAATGGATTAATATTTAAGCCCAATGAAAGAATATGGCGGTTTGTTAAATCAAAACTTCTGTTTTTCTTTACATTAAATAAGGGGTTATCAAGTTCACCGTTAGGAACAGTGCTAAACAAACCTTCTTTGTCTCCATTTGGATCTTCAAATTCTAAAATGTTGTCTGAAGTTGGCCAGCTTAATAAACTGATTAAATATCCTCCAGCACTTCTTAAAACTTTATTATTTTCAGAACGGATGTAGTTATAGGAAGGGGTTACCTCAATTTTCCCTTTCCAGAATTTAGTTGTGTTGCTTATTCTGAAACTGTATTTTCTAAAATCGTTTTGTGGAACTACACCTTTTTGATCAAAAAAGCTTCCTGAAGCTCTGAATTTTGATTCTTTAAAACCAAAATCTGCGCCTATATTATGTGTTTGAGCTGAGCCTGTTCTGAAAAATGCATTTAAATTATCATAAAATTGAGGACCTACCTCATATCCGGGTCCAAAATAAGTAAATACATTACTTTCTACACCATTTGAACCATTCTTGTAATAATCTATTGTTTCTGGCCAGCGTGTAACTCTCTGAAATCGGAAGCTGTTGTCGTATTGGAGGGCCAGCTTATTTGATTTGGATTTTTTGGTAGTAATAATAATAGCTCCCGAACTGGCCTGACTTCCGTATAATGCAGTTGCTTCAGGTCCTTTTAAAATTGTAATAGATTCTATATCACTTGGGTTAATATCAGCAGCTCTGTTTTGATAGTCATTATTCCTGTTGGGTCTGTCTGATGCCAGTCCAATATCCTGCCCACCTCCGGATGTTTCGTTAATTGTAGAATTATCTATTATAATTCCGTCAACTACATAAAGAGGCTGGTTACTTAATGAAAGTGAGTTGTATCCACGGAGAACAATAGATGTAGATGCACCTGCAACACCTGAAGTTGGGTCCATCGTTAAACCAGCAACACGCCCACCTAAACTGTTTAGAAAATTTTCCCTTTGAGTTTCCTGAATTTCAGTCCCCTCAATTTTTTGAACAGAATAGCCAAGTGATCTTGGGTTTCTTTTAATATCCATGGCGGTTACAACAACTTCACTAAGTTGCTGCTTGTCGGCAGCTTCAATGAGGTTGATATTAACAGCCACATTCTCTCCAACAGTAACTTCTGTGGTTTTAAAACCTAAAAAAGAAAAGACGAGAACCTGTCCTTTTTTTACTTTAATACTGTAAGAACCGTTAGTAGCTGTGGTTGTACCTGTACGGGCTCCTTTTACACGTATGGATACACCAGGAAGAGGGGAATTATCAGCTGCATCACGAATAACACCGGATACAGTTTGTTCCTGAGCAATGGCAGATATGCTTATAAAAAGACATACACACGCCACCAGCAAGCGTTTAATTTTTCTCATAATCATGTTTAGTTTGGTCTGGGCAAATTAGTAAAAAATGACTAATTAAAGACAATTTGTTTTGCTCACAGGCTGCTTTTAGTTTAATAGTCGTTATTAAAGGATAAATGGTCTTTATCTATTCGGTTTCTTCCGTTCTTTTTTTAAAAAAGTGGGGATGAAGCTTCACAAATAAATCAGCAAATCAATCAAATTGAAAGGTGCCAATGACTGATTTTTTATGCAAGAGCTTCTATGTACACTATATATTCACCCGAAATAAAATACTACACAATTGAACAGAAAGGGACTGCCCTTTATCCGCCTTTCCTTTATTATCAGTCCCATCGCCTGAATAGATTAGTCATCACTTTCGTAACTGAAACGCAAAGGAGTGAGCGTTTCAATCAATGGTTTTACATGATAAATATTCCGGTTGAACTTATTACCCAGAATGATAATGGTAATTCCTTCAGATATCAATCTGTAAAAGGTGGCGTTGTTTCCATGCCACCATCCGTTATGGTAAATGATTTTTTTATTGTTTGATAAGGTATACATTCTCCATCCCAGTCCATAGTTGTGAATACCAGGCCGTTCATTGCTGTAGGGAGTAAATGCAGAATCCAATGTTGCTTTTTTAAACAGGCGGTTTTCATATAATGCCTGGTCCCATTTCAGCAGATCAGTAATCGTACTGTAAATGTTTTTATCGCCATAAGTCAAATCAAGATAAGTAAATGCTTCCTGCCTCCCGTTCCACATATAAGAGGGTGTGGCAGTTGCTGAATCATTCCAGTTAAAGACATAACTGTGATTCATATGAAGTGGTTTGAAAAAAGTCTGATCAAGATAGTCAGCATACGATTTACCGGATACTTTTTCAATAATTAATGCTAGTAAAACAAAGTTGGTATTGCAATAGTTGAACCGTCTGTTCATGGTAAACTGCAGATCGGGCTTATATTTAATCAATGTAGCCAGCACATCTGCATTAGATATTTTTACTTTTTGATCCCAGTTAAATTTTTCAAGATAATATCCATAATTGGGTAATCCACTCCGTTGACTTAACAACATTTTTACGGTCATCCCGGAATAAGGAAACTGCGGAAAAAATTTCTGAAGTGAATCATTAATGTTCAGTTTGCCTTCTTCAGCCAGTTTCAATACGGCCATTCCGGTAAATGTTTTACTGGTAGATGCAATATGAAAAGTAGTGCTATCTGTAACAGGTTCTTTTTGCCCTATGCGGACAGTGCCTGCATACTTTTCAAAAATGATATTGCCATTCTTGGCAACAAGGAAACCTCCGTTGAAACCCGTTCTGCCAAGTGCACTGTCATAAAATTTCTCTACTTTCTGATAAATATTTCTGAACTCAATAGGAGATAACTTCTGTGGTGCAGGGATGAAAACGGTCAGTGAATCATTTGCTGATGTTTTGCCGGTAGATGAACTGCCGCAGGAGGTGAATGCAAAACCTGCAAGTATAATGATCGTTCGTTTGCTGAATAGTAACTTCATTAAGTTGGTTTTCCGTTAGGATTATTGTTTCTTTTTACTGCTGAACACATGAAAGTTGCTGCAGTCATGTTTCAGTTGGCGACTGTAAACTATATTTGCGTTGCAAAATAAGCAAATAGCATAAAATCATGGCTGAAAAAAAATCGACCAGTTACCCCAAAGAAAAGATCAAGATCCTTTTGCTGGAAAATATCAGTGAAACAGCGGTACAGAACATTAAAGACAGTGGTTATGCCAGTGTGAAAAAGCTCAGCGGCGCTTTGAGTGAAGAGGAATTAATCAAAGAAATCAAAGATGTACACCTGCTGGGTATCCGTTCCAAAACAATGATTACCGAAAAAGTACTTGAAGCCGCCAATAAACTGCAGGCAATCGGGTGCTTTTGCATTGGTGTGAACCAGGTAAATTTAAAAGCAGCTACCACAAAAGGTGTAGTGGTGATGAATGCTCCCTACAGCAATACAAGAAGTGTGGCTGAACTGGTGATTGGATTGAGTATTGTTCTGATCCGCCGGGTTATTGATAAAAACAAGGCTGCGCATGAAGGTATCTGGAACAAGGATGCCAAAGGCAGTTATGAATTGCGTGGGAAAACACTTGGCCTCATCGGTTACGGAAGCATCGGAAGCCAGGTAAGTGTATTGGCAGAAGCCTTGGGAATGAAAGTAATTTATTATGATATCGTTACTAAGCTCCCGTTGGGAAATGCAGAGCAGTACAGAAATCTGAAAGATGTATTGAACAGTGCGGATATTGTTTCACTTCATGTGCCGGAAACCAATCAAACAAAAAATCTTATTAATAAAAACACCCTGAAGCAGTTTAAAAAAGGAGCTATTCTTTTAAACTATGCAAGGGGAGAAGTGGTTGACCTGGATGCATTACGTGCAGCCATTCTTGATAAACATATTGCCGGTGCAGCCATTGACACTTTTCCATGGGAGCCTGAAAAGAATGGTGACCGCTTTCAAACACCGTTACAGGATTTACCGAATGTAATTCTTACTCCGCATATTGGCGGAAGTACAGAAGAAGCACAGCAAAATATTGGTGAAGATGTAAGTAACAAACTTGTTCAATATTTAGAAAAGGGAATTACCATTGGTTCACATACTGTTCCTGAACTGGCTTTGCCGATACAGGAAGGAACTCACCGTATTTTACATATTCATAAAAATGTGCCGGGTGTATTGAGTCAGATTAATACACAATTAAGCAAGCATAATATCAACATCCTTGGGCAGTATTTAAAAACCAATGATCAGATAGGTTATGTGGTGCTGGATGTGGATCGTAATCTTTCCAAAAAAGCAGTTGAATTGCTGAAAGAAGTGAAAGAAACGATTAAAGTGAGGATGGTGTATTAATCAAAAAAATCAGGGCTGAAGCCCGTCTTACTTCATTCATAACCCCGGCCTTAAGGCCGGGGTTATTTGTTTAAAGAACATAGGCTTTAGGCAAGAGACTAAAGGAATGAATATTTTCTGATATTTTCAATAATTATTGAAAATATCGTAATTTTAGCCCATCAATCAATCAACCATGAAAATTTTAATACTTGGCGGCGGCTTTGGAGGTTTACGTTTGGCAAGACTTCTCAATAACAAACCCGGTTTTGAAGTAACACTGATCGACAAATTCAACTATCACCAGTTTCAGCCTTTATTTTACCAGGTGGCTACTGCCGGACTGGATGCTTCGAATATTTCTTTCCCTTTACGCAAAGCATTTCAAAACAGTAAGAACATTAAAATCCGCATGGCGGAAATACAAACTGTTGATACAGTCAGTAAAAAAGTAATCACAAATGAAGACAGTTACAGTTATGATTATCTCGTGATTGCAACAGGGGCTTCAACCAATTTTTTCGGCAATCAGCAATTAGAGAAATATGCATTCCCAATGAAATCAACGGTGGAAGCATTGCAATTGCGGCATAAACTGATTCAGAATTTTGAAGATGCACTGCACACTGATTCTGCCGAAGATTTACAACGGTTAATGAATGTGGTTGTGGTGGGTGGTGGTCCAACAGGAGTGGAGCTAAGCGGTGCCATTGCTGAAATGAAAAAATATGTATTGCCTAAAGATTATCCGGAACTTGATTTCAGTAAAATGAATATCTATTTGCTGGAAGGAACAGGCAAGACACTTGCTTCCATGAGTGAAAAAAGCAGTGAAGACAGTTTGAAGTACCTGGAAAGATTAGGTGTAACAGTAATGATAAATTCTTTAATGAATGATTATAATGGCAGAACAGTTACTCTAAAAGATGGTCAAACCATTCAATCATCATTAGTAATATGGGCAGCCGGTATTAAAGGAAATATTCCTGCCGGAATTGATCAAAGCTTAATTGCAAAAGGAAACCGTATCAAAGTGGATCCATACAATTATGTACAGGGCACGCCGGGAATATTTGCCATTGGTGATATTGCTTATATGGAAGATGCAGCCTTCCCCAATGGTTTGCCACAGGTAGCACCGGTTGCTATTCAGCAGGCAAGCTTACTGGCAGATAACTTAACAAGGATTCAGCAGGGAAAAGTGTTGAAAGAATTTCATTACAAAGACAAAGGTGCAATGGCAACCGTTGGCAGAAATTTAGCAGTGGTAGATGTGCCGAAACCCAAATTACATTTCGGTGGTTTCTTTGCATGGCTCATCTGGATGGGGTTGCATTTAATGCTGATACTTGGTGTAAAGAACCGCTTCTTTGTGTTCAGTAACTGGCTGTACAATTATGTTACCTATGATCAAAACCTTCGTTTGATCTTTAAAGAATTTTACCGTGTACCCGATAAATCATTAAAATGAAACCTTTCCTTACAGCAGAATGGCGCAACCTGATTATGATGAACTATGTTGTGCCCGAAGAAATTCTTTTACCTTATTTACCAAAAGGAGTAGAATTGGATCATTTTGAAGAAAAATGCTATGTGAGTTTTGTTGCCTTTCATTTTCTGCATACAAAAGTGAAAGGAATTGGATTTCCGTTTCACCGAAACTTTGAAGAAATTAATCTGCGCTTCTATGTAAAGTATAAAGAAAACGGAACGTATAAACGTGGAGTTGTATTCATCAGCGAACTTGTACCGAAACGAATGATTACCTGGATTGCAAAATTAATTTACCAGGAACAGTATGCCTATTCACCTATCAGCAGCTCAGTAATTGAAACCGATAAGCGAAGTTTACACTTTAACTGGGGTAAACAAAAAAATAACACATTAACTGTTGAAACAGATATTAAACCTGTACCAATCAAAACTGAAAGCAAGGAAGAATTCATCTTTGAACATTACTGGGGTTATACAAGTTTGAAAAGTAACAGAACCGGAGAATACCGTGTTGCACATCCCCGCTGGAATATTTATCCTGTTACTGATTATAAAACAACAGCTGACTTCGGATTAATGTATGGCAACGAATTTTCATTTCTCAACAGCGCAGAGCCTGATTCTGTTTTTGTTGCCGAAGGTTCAGCAGTAAGTGTTTATGAACGAAAGATCATTCATCAATAAATTAAATTGCCTTCAATTTTTTCCTCCAGACTGTCATCATTGATCAGCTATCCGCAAGACTGTGCAGAAAAATGAGAAAAAGAATATTTTTTAAGTATTATCTTTTATCACACATTTTTTTCATTTTAAAACCAAAATCATGAACACAAACAAGTTTCTAATTGGAGGTATTATTGGTGGTGTCGCTAATTTCCTCCTTGGATGGCTGATTTATGGCATGTTGCTGATGAGTTTTATGCACACACACAGCAATAATACTTCCGGTGTATTCCGTGCAGAAGCAGATATGGTTTGGTGGGCGATGATTGCAGGTAATCTTGCATTGGGTTTCCTGTTCTCTTACATTCTGAACAAGACTAATGTAAGTTCCGCTGCAACCGGTGCTGCCACTGGTGCGGTTGTTGGTTTGCTGATGAGCACAGCCATTGACCTGACGATGTATGCTCAGCTGAACCTGTTCGATACAACTGCAATGGCAGTTGATATTGTCGCTTCCACTGTTATCTCTGCAATTGTTGGTGCAGTAATTGGAGCGTACCTGGGAATGGGCAAAAAATAACAGCCTGTTGATTGTTTGCCTGGAAAATACTGAAGAGGTGATATGTTAACATATCACCTCTTTTATTTTACATTCTTTAAAATCTTTTTTGCCCTTGAATGAAAAGCGGCTGTTTCATACTCCCAGCGTTCTTCAATGATCACTTTCAGTTCATGCTTTATTTCCGGGTATTGTTTTGATAAAGTTTCCAGTATCGTTAAGGAAAATGCTTTTACTGCAATTGCTTCCTGCACATCTGCAATAAAACTAAAACAGATATCCATCACTTCACCATGGAGTTTTTCAGGAATGGGAATTTCCTGTAACAGGCGCACAATATTTCTTTTGATTGCATTGTGTACTTTTTCTTTTCGAAGTGTTTTTACAAGGACAGGTAAATGCTTTTTTACCAGCTTTGGATGAGCAATAGCCGCATAACTTAAAGGCCATCCTGCACGTTGAGTTACTTTGTATTCATCATGCAGAAAAAGTTTTACCAGCTCATCAAAGCGTTGTTGAGAATCGCCAATCCATTCAACAATTTTTGCAGCCTGCGCTTTCGAATGTTCTGCCAGTATTTCAGAACGGAGGTTCATAGCTGTTATAACTTTCCAGTGCCAATAATGTTTTCCTGATTTCTTCTTCATCTGCCATCACCGCTTTTAGCTCTTCCTTCATCATTGAATTGATGCAGTTCATTTTTGTTGAAACCAATGTTCGTGCTGATGTATGAAATTCAACAGCGCCGGTTTTTTGTGCCAGTTCCTGAATATTATTGCTTCTTACACCACTGCCCGGCATAATAATGATGCGGTTGTCAGCAGCATCGATCAGTTGAGTAAGCATTTCAGTTCCTTCAGTAACATTGGGCGTTAATCCGGAAGTAAGTACACGTTCGCAACCAATATCGATTAATGTTTCCAATGCTTCGAATGCATCTCTTGTACGGTCGAATGCCCGATGAAAAGTAACACCCAGCGGATGTGCCAGCTCAACTAACTCAGCACTCCTCTGCTGATCAACTGTTCCATCTGCATTTAATAAGCCAATCACTACACCATCGCATTCCAGTTCTTTGCAACGCAGTATATCTTCTTTCATGATTTCAAACTCATCATCATTATAAAGAAAATCGCCACCTCTTGGCCGGATCATCGGAAACAGATCAATTGAAACATGTTCCCTTGCTTTTTTTAATAATCCATACGATGGGGTAGTGCCGCCTTCGCCCGGATTATCACACAACTCAATACGGTGTGCTCCCGCCTGTTGAATCAATAAACAACTTTCAATGTTAAAGGCAATGACTTCTAATTTATAAATCATAGAATAATTCTGGTGTTGAGTTACAAGAAGGTTTTCAAGCCTTTTATAGATTTAGAGGAACCAGCTTTTTGCGTTAACAGACTTTTCCAGTTCTTTTGTTCTGATGGCCATTGAAAAATTCTTCATCACTGAATAACCACCATACTCACCTTTTTTATTTACAGCGATGAACCCTACCTGTACATTTTTTGCATTAACGCCGTTGTTTTTTACAATTCTTCTTACGGCTTCCTTGCATGCAGCTTCAGGACTTGCTCCGTGCCGCATCATTTCCACAACCGTATGTGAGCCGCAGATCTTCACCACTTCCTCACCAACTCCGGTTGCTGTGGCGGCGCCAATTTCATTGTCAACAAATAAACCTGCACCAATAATCGGCGAATCACCCACACGGCCACGCATCTTAAATGCCATGCCACTCGTTGTGCAGGCACCACTGAAATTTCCTTTTGCATCCAATGCAATCATTCCAATCGTATCATGATTTAAAGCTGCAACCGGCCAGGGGTATGGCTCCTGCTGGTTGGTTTTTTCCAGAATTTTTGGAATGGTCATTGGGTCATATTTGGATGTCTTCAGCCATTCTCTCCATGCTTTTTCACTTTCAGGAGAAAGCAAGTTTTCTTTTTTGAAACCTTCTGTTAAGGCAAACTGCAAAGCTCCTTCGCCAACCAATTGCACATGCGGAGTTTTTTCCATCACCAGTCTTGCAACTTTAATGGGATGCATAATATGTTCAATGGCCATTACAGCACCACATTGTCCTTTTTCATTCATGATGCAGGAGTCGAGTGTTACTTTTCCATCACGGTCGGGGTAGCCGCCGTAACCAACACTTACATCAGTTGGATCTGCTTCGGGAATCATTACACCTGCTTCAACAGCATCTAACGCATAACCTCCTTTACTTAAAATTTCCCAGGCTGCTTTGTTGGCTTTCATGTTGGGAGCCCAGGTTGAGATAACCAATGGCCCTTTGCCTGCTTCAATGCTGCCGGCAAAACCTTTGGTTGATAAAAGTGCGGTTGACAGACCGGTAAGCTGAATAAATTTTCTTCTGTTGAGCATTGCCTGTGTATTAAAATGAGTGGTGAATGTATGATGATTTTGATTTTATTTCATGCCCGGTTAAACCTTGTTGAAAAGTCTTGGTCTGTTAAAAGGTTCCGATACCATACAGAAGACAGAAATTGGAGAAATGGCCGTTTCTAACACCCTAAACCCTATGAGGGGACACTTCCCTATATTATCCTCAACTGAGAAGTTGGGGATTTTTTTTAATGAATCCTGTCGCCCCTTATTTCCATTCTGTTCATCAGGTCCTGTTCAAAAGCCAGCCACTCTTTCCAGCGCTTCCGCACTTTTGGTTTGGGCAGGTAATGCTCGGCCATGGTAATGAACAGTGTATAATGCCCGGCTTCACTTTCCATAAACTTGCGGTAGAATTTGCGGAGATAGTTATCGTTTAAGCCTTCGCTCAACCGCTTAAAACGTTCACAGCTTCTTGCTTCAATCAGGGCCATCGTCAGTAATTCATCTAAAAAGCGATCATCCACATGTCCGCCTTTTTTCTGAAACGAAAGCAACTCATTTACATACACATCTTTCCGCTGCCTTCCGAGTTTTAATCCCCGTTTATGCAATTCAGCCAGTACTGAACGGAAATGTCCCCATTCTTCTGTTACAATTGGGGCCAGTTCTGTGATCAGTTTTTCATATTCGCTGTAGCGCTGAATGAGTGTAATGCATGTTGTTGCTGCTTTCTGTTCACAATAAGCATGATCGGTTAAAATGGCTTCCAGCGAAATAGAAGTAAGATCAACCCACCTGGGATCAGTGGGTAACTGCAACCCGAGTATATTTTTTACATCAATTGTTTCTTCCTGCATTTTGTAAAAGTACAGCTACGAAGTATAAAATAAAAAAGGCTCACCTGAAAAAGTGAGCCAACATTTTAAAATCCAAAAAACCAAAAACGAATGATAGGTTAGAAACGGCCAATAAAAGAGCGATCAATTTTATTCAGAAAAAGGAAAGGTTTAATGGTTATTGTTACTGCAAAGAGAAGAATCTTTTCCGAGCTGTACAATACAACAAAGCGGTAATACTGTTGCTGCCGTTAACAGAAACTTTGTAACAACTCTCCGTATGAATTGGCAATCATGCGCTTTTTAGTTAATTTCCAATTTTATAACCAATAATTATGCGACTGCTTCCTTTCCTGGTTTCCACTGCCATTACTGCCGGTCTTGTGTACGCACTCAATACCAAAATTGGACCTGCTCCTCCGTTGGGGGAATTTTTAAGTCCGCAACATGGGTTTTGGCAAAATGCTGAGCCGGCCAATGAAAATTTCAGCCAGGAATTAAAATTCCCTGCATTGAAAGGAAATGCCAATGTTTATTTTGATGAACGCCTGGTGCCGCATGTGTTTGCAGAAAATGATGAAGACTTATATTTTATCCAGGGATTTCTGCATGCAAAATTTCGTTTGTGGCAGATGGATTTTCAAACAGAAGCAGCAGCAGGAAATGTAAGTGCAGTAATTGGTGACAAAGCAATTAATTACGACAGGGAACAACGCCGGCTTGGAATGGTATATGCAGCTGAAAAGGCATTGAAAGAAGTAGAAAATGACCCGGAAAGTAAAATGGCTTTTGATGCATACAGTAATGGAGTAAATGCATACATCAGTACATTAACAGAAAGCTCCCTTCCCATTGAATATAAGCTGCTCAATTATCAACCCAATAAATGGACAAATCTTAAAACTGCATTGCTGCTAAAGATGATGGCGAAGATGCTGTCATCAGGAACAGAGAATGATATTGTGAATACCAATGCAAAATCACTGTTCAGCATGGAAGAGTTTAAAATGATTTACCCGCAGGTACATGATTCACTGGAACCGATTGTACCCCAGGGAACCATTTTTGATAAACCGGGTATTGTTCCTGTTGCACCAACAACAGCCGATTCAATCTATTTTGGAAATAAAGATGTGGTGAAATATCAGGAAGTCTCTAAGCCTGATATCAATAATGGAAGTAATAACTGGGTGGTTGCCGGATCAAAAACACAAAGCGGTGTTCCTATTCTTTGTAATGATCCGCACCTTGAACTTTCTTTCCCATCCATCTGGTACGAAATGCAATTGCAAACACCAACAAGTAATGTGTATGGCGTATCACTTCCCGGAACCCCTTATATCATCATTGGTTTTAACGACAGTATTGCATGGGGCGTTACCAATGCACAGCGTGATGTGAAAGATTACTATGAAATTAAATTTAAAGATGCAACCCGGAAAGAATACTGGTTTAATAATCAATGGATGACAGCTGAACAGCGTGTTGAAATAATCAAGGTTAAAGGCGGGGCTGATTATTTAGATACTGTTGCTTACACTGTATTTGGCCCGGTTATGTTTGATGAAAGCTTTTCAAATGAATTGACCAATAAAAAATCACTGGCAGTAAGATGGACAGCACATGATCCCAGCAATGAAGGAAGAACATTGTATATGTTGAACCGTGCAAAAAATTATGATGAGTATGCTGAAGCCATCAAGTTCTTCAAATGTCCGGGACAGAATTTTGTCTTTGCTTCCAAATCTGGTGATATTGCTATTTGGCAGCAGGGAAAATTCCCTGCACGGTGGAATGGGCAGGGTTTGTTTGTAATGCCCGGGCAGGACAGCAGTTTTATGTGGCAGGGATTTATTCCGCAGGCTGAAAACCCACACAGCAAAAATCCTGAACGTGGATTTCTGCAAAGCGCCAATCAGCGACCAGCCGATTCAACCTATCCTTATTTTATTCCCGGTACTTATATTACTCCGAGAGGTATCACCATCACCCACAGGTTAGCCGCAATGAATGGAATTACTCCTGATGATATGAAGAAACTGCAGTACGACTACTTTAACACGTTTGCTGAAGATGCAAGAACGATCCTGTTATCGTATGTACGGGAAAATGAGCTGGATGCAAATGCAAAGAAGTATGTAGAGATGGTACGTAACTGGGATTTATATGCAAGTCCAACTTCAACAGGTCAAACTGTTTTTCAAACCTGGTGGGATAGTCTGGAAGTGGAAATTTGGAAAGATGATGTTACCAGGGTTACACCGTCTGCCAACTGGCCCGAAGAAGAAACATTAATGGAATTCCTGAAAAAAGATTCAGCCATGATGTTCATAGATAACATCAATACCACACAAAAAGAAACCTTGTTTGATGTAGTAACCAATGCTATTAAAACCGCTTCTTTTGATTTGCAAAAAGAAGAAATAGCAGGAACCCTTTCATGGACAAAACATAAAGACCCGACGATTTATCATTTACTGAAAACTGCTGTGATGCCATTTGCAAGAACAGGAATTCCTGTTGGCGGCAATGGAAATATTGTAAATGCTGTTACTAAAAGTCACGGCCCAAGCTGGCGCATGATTGTTCAGCTTACAAAAGAAACAGAATCGTATGTGGTATATCCCGGCGGGCAAAGCGGTAACCCCGGCAGTAAATTCTATGATAATTTTGTTGATACCTGGGCCAAAGGTGAATACTACAAAGCATGGATGATGAAAAAAGGTGAGGAGAAGAATGATCAGGTGAAATGGACGCTTCAATTTAAAAAAGGATAATTTTCTATGCCCGTCTGACGCCCTCGTCTGACGGATTTAGAGAAACCATTTTGTGAAATGAACAAACTAATTAATAATCTCAACATGAAATTTATCGTTGCCTTCATACTCACTGCTCTTTTAAGTTATGCTGCCGGATTATATTTTCCCTGGTGGAGTATTGCCATTGCTGCCTTTGCAGTTGCTGCTTTGCTTCCGCAAAAACCGTTAGCAGCTTTTTCCGCTGGCTTCTTTTCCCTGTTTATTCTGTGGATCGTTCTTGCATTATCAATTGATATGAATAACAATCATCTGCTGTCGATGAAAATATCTGAAATGCTGTTTAAATCACATTCACATGCATTGATCATGTCTGTAACAGGTTTGATTGGTGGATTGGTTGCAGGTTTTGCTGCATTGGCCGGTTCTTATCTGAGGAAACCAAAACCTGAACAGAATTAGTTTTTTGCTAACAATCGCAGGAGTATTTTCGCTGTAATGATCAAAACATCTCTTCTCTTTTTATTCACTTTTATTACACAAACTGTTTTTGCAGGGAAAATAACTGGTAAAATCAGCAACGAAAAAGGAGAGGCGCTTCCATTTTCTTCTATAACAGTCAAAGAGAAAAAAGAAGGCACATCAGCCAATAACCAGGGCAGTTATTTTCTGCAATTAGACCCCGGAACTTATACCATTATTTGCCGACATGTAGGATTTGAACGGCAGGAGAAAATAATTACTGTTGGTGCAGATGATGTGGAACTCAATTTTATATTGAAAGAACAGACAGTGAGTTTAAAAGAAGTAGTGGTAAAAGCCGGTGCAGAAGATCCAGCTTATGCCATCATCCGTAAAGCCATCAAAAAAAGAAAGGAATACCTGAATGAGAATGATGCTTTTCAATGTGAAGTGTACAGCAAGGGTGTGATGAATCTCCGTGATTTCCCCAAAAAATTCTTCGGACAGAAAGTAGATTTTGAAGATGGGGATACAAGCAAACGAAAGATGATCTATCTCTCTGAAACTGTTTCCAAACTTTCAGTTGATAAACCCAACAAAGTAAAGATTGATGTCATCAGCACAAGAGTGAGCGGACAAAAAGATGGATTTGGTTTTGCCGGCGCAGGCATACTGTCTTTTTATGAAAATAATATACAGATCAGTAGTGCATTGAATCCCCGAGGATTTGTTTCGCCCATTGCAGAAAATGCTTTGAACTTTTACCGCTATAAATATGAAGGTGCTTTTGTGGAAGAAGGAAAACTCATTAATAAAATTAAAGTCACTCCTAAACGTACCTACGAGCCCTGCTTCACCGGTTATATCAATATTGTGGAAGATGAATGGCGCATTCACAGTTTGGAGATGACATTGACCAAACAAAGCCAGATGAATTTTGCTGATACGGTTCGTATTGAACAACTTTACCAGATGCTGGCTGTAAATCAATGGGTGTTGCAGAGCCAGGTTCTTATTCCAGCTGTAAAGTTTTTTGGATTTGATGCGTATGGAAGTTTTGCAAATGTGTACCGCAACTATAATATAGATCCCGCCTTCACGAAAAAAGATTTTGGCAATACTGTTTTGAAATATGAAACAGGCAGCAATAAAAAGCCGATCAATTACTGGGATAGTATTCGTCCGTTACCACTAACAGTTGAAGAGAAAAGAGATTATATTAAAAAAGACAGCCTGGAACAATTACGGAACGATCCGCATTATCTTGATTCCCTTGACCGCATCAATAATAAATTCAAGTTTAGTAATATCCTGTTTGGTGGCAAAACAATCAGCAATCAAAAAAAGAAACTTACTTATACCATTCCTTCTTTACTGCAGGGAGTAAGTTTTAATGTGGTGGAAGGTTTGGTGCTGGATGTTCCCATTACGATCCGTAAAGAATTTACCGACAGGAAAAGTTTAACCATCATCCCGCATGTACGTTATGGCTTCAGCAGTGAACAGTTTTACGGATGGGGAACAGTGCGGTACAACTTCGGGAAAAAATACTTCTCTAATGTTTTATTGAGCGGTGGCAAACGTGTTTACCAGCACAACAATGAAAACCCCATTGAGCCATTACAGAATACAATTTCAAGTCTGCTGTATAAAAATAATTTCATGAAATTGTATGAAGTCAATTATGGACGGATCAGTTTCAGTAAAGGAGTGGGAGCAGGGTTTACAGTGTTTGGAAATTTTCAATACCAGGATCGTATTCCCTTACAGAATACAACCAACTATAGCTGGAGTAATAAAGCAGGTAAATCTTATACAGCAAACTATCCAGCTGAAAATTCTGCAGGTAATTTCATCCGGCATCAGGCAAGTGTATTAACAGTAGGTGTAAGCATTCAGCCAAAATCAAGATATATTGAGTTTCCTGACAGAACAATCAACATTGGTTCAAGCTGGCCAACATTCAATCTCCAATACACTAAAGGAATCAATCGATTGTTTGGAAGTGATATTGACTACGATAAATGGCAACTCACTGTTCGTGATAACCTCAACCTGAAGTTAGTCGGCCGGTTTAATTACCGTTTGCAAACAGGAGGTTTCCTCAACAGCAAATCTGTACAGATCCAGGATATGAAACATTTTCCCGGTAACCGTTTGTTTATGTCAACCGATTACCTGAGTATCTTTCAATTAACTCCTTATTATTTTTACAGCAATAAAGAATCGATTTACGGGGCAGCATTTGTTGAACATCATTTCAATGGTTTTCTCACCAATAAAATTCCCGGCATTAAAAAACTGAACTGGAATTTAGTAGCCGGTGCAAGTGCAATGTGGCTGCCCAAACAAACCTATGCTGAATGGCATGTTGGGTTAGAAAATATCTTTCGTTTTTTCCGTGTAGATTTTGTTAATGGTTATGAACAGGGGAAGAGACCGGTTTTTGAAGTAAGGCTTGGATCGTCGTTTAATATTAGTCGTAGTGATGATTAATTAGTAAGAAGTCCGTAAGTAGTGAGACGGAAAGACCGGAACAATGTCTCTGCTATCACAGCATCTTCAACTTTTTTACTGCATCTTTCTGACTTTACCGACTTGCGGACTAACAACTTTCAGACTTTTCTTATCTTCGCACCGCTTTAGAATTTTGCCCAACCTGCAATTGGGGTTCAAAGCAAGTAAGAACTAAAATTCAACAACATGGCACAATTACATAACCGCATCTCCCGTAAGGAATTAAAAGAACACATTCTCAAAAACTCCACTCAACGTTCTACTATTTCCTTTTACTGTTATTTTAAAATTGATGAGCCGCAGGAATTCCGCAATCTGTTGTATAAAGAGTTCAAAGCATTGGATGTAATGGGAAGAATTTATTTAGCAGAGGAAGGTATTAATGCTCAAATCAGTCTGCCAACTGCCAACTTAGAAACTTTCAGAACTTATTTGTATGCAATTGAACCATTAAACGGGTTGCGGTTGAATTGTGCAGTAGATGATGATGGTAAAAGTTTTTATGTACTCGATATCAAAGTGCGGAATAAAATTGTAGCTGATGGGATTGATGATCCATTGTTTGATATGGCCAATAAAGGCCGGTATGTTAATGCAGAACAGTTCAATCAGCTTACCAATGATCCCAATACCGTGGTGATTGATATGCGCAATCATTACGAATATGAAGTGGGTCATTTTGAACAGGCCATTGAAATTCCCAGTGATACGTTCCGTGAGCAGTTACCCATGGCAGTAGAAATGATGAGTAAAGACAAAGACAAGAATATCATCATGTATTGCACAGGCGGCATACGTTGCGAAAAAGCAAGTGCCTATATGCTGCACAAAGGATTTAAGAATGTGTTTCATTTAGAAGGTGGTATCATCAACTATGTAAACCAGGCAAAAGAAAAAGGGCTCGATGTGAAATTTCACGGAAAGAATTTTGTGTTTGATCAAAGATTGGGAGAGAGAGTTACAGAAGAAATTATTTCTCATTGTCACCAGTGCGGTAAACCTGCCGATACACATGTAAACTGTGTGAACGATGCCTGTCACCTCCTGTTTATTCAATGCGATGAGTGCAAAGAAAAAATGGAAGGCACCTGCAGCAAAGAATGTCTCGACTTTATTCATTTGCCCGAAGAAGAACAAAAACAGTTACGAAGCGGAATTGATAAAGGAAGAAATGTGTTTAATAAGGCTAAGGCAAGGTTGAAGGGGTTGAAAGGGGAGTAGTTTTTACGAACATTTCTTTACATTTCTCTTTATACCTATAAGATGCTATTATTTAGATCTACTGATTCTTGTTTTTATTAACTTTATTCAGGAATAAGTTTGAATCTATGAATTAGGTTTGTTCTATAAATTTGTACAGCTATGAAGAAGCCCGGCATTTTCGCAATTATTTTCATACCTATATTTTTTTGCTGTTTTGAGTTAAATGCACAAGCCGCATCAAATGATGAGTGTACCGGAGCAATCATTCTGCCAATCAATGAGAACAGCAGTTGTGACACAACCCGCAGCGGCAGCACTGGTAATTGTACGGAGAGTTTTCCCAATTGTATAAGTTCAGGTTTCCCTGCCAAGGATGCATGGTATAAATTTGTAGCCACCTCAACTGTACACCGTGTTACTGTTAACCCTACTAACGGAAATAATTTTGCTTTCCAGATCTATAGTGAAAGTTGCACAGCACTCATTTCAATTGCCTGTGTGAATTCAAGCAACAATACAGGGGAGCCTGATGTTACAGTACTCCAAAACCTGACTATTGGCAGCACCTATTATATACGTGTATGGGATTACTATGGGGGAAGTTCTAATGGCAATACATTTAAAATCTGCATCAATACATCTTCCGACCTGTTAAATAATGACAATTGCATCAATGCACAGGAAGTAATACCTTCTTCAACTACAACATATGGTACCATAGTTACCAGTCATAATTTTGGAGCAACTCAGTCTATGCCTGGTTGTTTCGGCACTGCAGAAGATGATGTGTGGTTTAAATTTACTGCAATAAATGCAAGGCACAGAATCAAAGTGAGTACAAATGAAGGGATGTCACCTGTTCTTGAAGTATTTAGCGGCTCATGTGGGGCTTTGAATTCTATTATGTGCAGATATACAGGAAATGGAGGTAGTTTTTACTTTGTTGATGTTGATATTTATAACCTTATACCGGGTAATATATATATCTATCGGGTTTATGGCAGCAGCGGTAATAATATCAGGACTAATATCACTACAAATATTATTACACTGGCAGCTCCTGTTTCCAATGATGAATGTGCCGGTGCAATCATTCTGCCAATCAATGAGAACAGTAGCTGTGATACGAGCCGCAGTGGTAACACAGGTAATTGTACGCAAAGCTTTCCAAGTTGTGTTGCTACAGGGTTCGATGCAAAAGATGTGTGGTATAAATTTGTTGCCACCTCAACTGTACACCGTGTTACTGTTACCCCTGCTAATGGGGGTAACTTTATTTCCGAAGTTTACAAAGGTAGTTGTACAGGACTTGTTTCTGTAGCCTGTGTAAACTCAAGTAATGGTTCAGGAGAACCTGATGTTACAGTGCTGCAAAACCTGGTTGTTGGTAATACTTATTATCTGCGTGTATGGGAATACTTTGGAGTAAGTTCACCTGGCTATATATTTAAAATCTGCATCAATACTTCTTCAAGCCTTTTAAATAATGATGATTGCAATAATGCACTGGAGGTATTACCTTCTTCAAGTACTGCATATGGGGGATCAGTTACCTGTCATAATTTTGGTGCAACTCAGTCTATGGCAGGTTGTTCCGGTACTGCAGAAGATGACGTTTGGTTTAAATTTACTGCAACAAATGCAAGGCATCGGATTATGGTGAATACAAATGAAAACATGTTTCCTGAGTTTGAGGTATTTAACGGTTCCTGCGGGGCTTTGAATTCAATCTCATGCAGATATCCCGGTAATGGAGGAAGTAAGGACTATATTGACGCAGAATTATATAACCTGATACCTGGTAATTTATATTTCTACCGGGTATATGGAAATTCGGGTAGTAATGTAAGAACAAATATCAGCACTTATATTATAACACTGCCTGATCCTCCTCTTAATGATGAATGCACAGGTGCTATTAGTATACCTGTATCCAATAACAGCAGTTGCGATACCAGCTGGAACGGTACTATTGGTTATTCTTCTCAAAGTTTCCCCAGCTGTGCGCTTTCAGGTTTAGATGCAAAAGATGTTTGGTATAAATTTGTTCCAACCTCAACAACACATAAGATTACACTTACCCCAACGAATGGAACTAGTTTGGCATTTCAGATTTACAGTGGTAATTGTGGCGGATTAGTTTCAGTTGCATGCGTTAATACTAGTAACGATTTTCAAGCTCAGGAAATTACAATTCTTAGCAACCTGATTATTGGTAACACTTATTATATACGTGTGTGGGATTATTACGGAGGAAGTTCTATATACCGTACGTTTAAAATATGTATAAATAACCCCTCCAGCCAGGTCAGCAATGATGAATGCAGTAATGCCTTGCTTGTAACAGCATCAGCTGATGCAAATAGAGGACCAATAACTACCTCCTCAAATGCAGGTGCAACTCAATCAATGCCTGGTTGTTCTGGCAGTGCCGAAGATGATGTATGGTTTAAGTTTATTGCTACTAATACGAGAAATAAAATTATAGTGAATACAGATGGGGCTATCTCTCCTGTTCTTGAAGTGTTTAATGGTTTATGCAATTCACTAAACTCAATTAGGTGCAGGTATCCGGGTAATGGTGGCAGTAACAATTATGTTGAAGCGGATCTTACTGATTTGGTTTCGGGGAACACTTATTATTACCGTGTATATGGTAATGCAAGTACTACTGCTGTAACAAATATCAGTACAAATATTATAACACTTCCGTCAATCGTTACAGGAGTGAGCAACCTGGAATTTTCAGATTATTTTAAAGTATTTCCTAACCCCATAACAAATGGAAAATTAATCATTGAATCAAAGAAACCACTTAAAGGGAATATTTACATTTTAATACATAATCAAACAGGGGCTCTGATTGAAAAGATATTGATAGGCAAAAATTTAAATAAATTCAAAAGGGAAATATTCTTAAATGGGTTGTCTGACGGTAATTATATTGTCACTTTAAAAAGTGATGAAGGAACTTCAAGTGTTAAAGTTTTAAATCTGCATTAAACACTGATAAATTACATTTATGATCTTACTGTCTTCAAAACAATCAGTCATTTTTTGGGCTTAATGCTAACTGACGGTTTCACCCTCTGGCGCAAGTGTTCCGCCGGATCACATGATGCCATTTAGTTTTCCCCCGATTATATCGGGGCATTTGAAACACAACTGTCCGGTATTAGTTTTACAGAAACAACAGCAACATTAATTCCCAGATAGATCCGATAGCTATCGGATCGGGGCAGGTTTATCCGTCACAGGTGACCCGCTATTGCGGAACACCTGCGCCAGTGAGGACACTACAACTAATCAAAGGACTGACAATTAAAAATCAAAATATGAGAAAGCTAATTGCAGCAATCAATATGACACTTGACGGGTTTTGCGATCATACGGCAGGCCTGCCCGATGAAGAAATACATCAACATTATGCTGACCTGTTAGATAATGCAGACGTTGTTCTATATGGAAGGATAACATATCAACTTATGCAATACTGGCAAACGCTGATAAAAAATCCTTCAGGAGAAAAATCAATGGACGACTTTGCTATGGCTATAGACAACATTCCAAAAATTGTCTTTTCGCATACGCTGAAAGATACAGGATGGGACAGTGCAAGATTGTCAAATCAACCTATTGAAGGAGAAGTTTTAGAACTAAAACAACAAGCGGGCAAAGACATTTTAGTTGGAAGTCGGAGTTTAATTATACAGCTAATGAAACTTAATTTGATTGATGAATACCAACTTTGTGTTCACCCTGTTGTTGCAGGAAGCGGTTTGCCATTATTTGAAAATATAAACGACAGGACTATTTTTAAACTCATAAAGACCAAAACCTTTAGTGGTGGTGCAGTAACGCTTTACTATGAACCGACAAACAAAAAAACAACGAGCCGCTGACATTGTATTGCTGCTATTTGGGCTGATGGAATACAGAATGCCACAAACAGCAGCAATACCTGCCCGTTAGCGGCAAACTCATTGGAAACGTTCTCTATGGCACCTTAATCTGTCAAAATTCAAGCACGTTGAAAAAAAAGACAAGGGTGTTTACTTTCTGCCATAACAATCGTTACCTGTCATTCAGTAAACACCCTATCCATACCTTGGGAACTTTTAATGCCCCCGGAAATTTTGTTATTTATATTCAGGTCCTACTACCCGAACCGAGTCAATCGCATTCCCCAGTTCAATTCCCATGTCAATAGAAGTCATTTGTGTAAACCGGTAATGGAGGCCACCATACACCCTTGAAATGGCCGCTTCGAGCCGCAATTGACTGATCGAATTGAATTGGCGAGGTTGATCACCTCTCCAGCCATAGGTATTGTCTGTTACAGGAATATCGCCAAACTCATTTATTAATACCTGGGTGAGAGGACCGTAGAAGCCCACGAGCCCTGAGGTATAGTCGGAGTATGGAGGATTGGGTAAATAAGACAGCCAGTTAGCATCATTATTGTGTTGCCGGATATAAGTAATGGGCCGAAGCAGATTATAATGATATTTTGACCTGAATGTAATGATTGCTCCATCCTTTAGTGCTATCCCTGTTTTTGCATAAACCTCTGCAGCTTTCCACAAACCTGCATGCTGGCTTTCTAATACACTTGTTACAACAGAAAGAAGGTGGTAAGGTGCCGGAACGCCTACTCCCACGCCTCCTGCATCGGCCCACCAGCTGGCAGTTGCCTTATTCGCTGCCGTTGCTGTTAAAGTTCCCCCAAGGTCCTGAACTTCCTTTGCCTCTGCATAAAATGCTGAAGTCGGATCCTCCGAATAGGGAACCGGTATAGGTGGCGCTAACGCCGTCAGGCTGTACTTCAGGAATGGCCTTGAATATCGTAAGTCAGCTGCGAACGGTGCGGCAAAGGCAGGTGGCGTAGGAACCCAGGCCCATGGTTGATTCAATTGTATGTATGATGTACTCGCTGTACTGAAGTTATCGGTGGTGGACCAGGCCTTGATAGCCATGGCAATGGCTCGGCCAAAGGCTTGTGACCGATTCATAACATCTTCTGAAGTAGTTAACTTCAATTGGTTATAGGTAGCCAGCTCATTCGCATCAATACTGGCGCTATCGGCTGCCGACAAATTGAGTGCAAACATTTTAAACAAACTGGCCAGGGCTGCATTGGCGGAAGCACTCCATAAATATTCTTTTGAATGATCCGGTTTAGGCATAGCCGGCATGTCAATAAGTTTGGGTCCGAAACTCGACCCGCCATTAATGCCAGGTTGTACCGACTCGAACAAACCGATGCCGATGTAAGCAAAACGCCGGGTTGCAATTATTGGATTAGGTTGTGGATTAACGGGCCGTTGAAGAACTGACATGAAATGGTACCATTGGTACACTACATCGGCACTTTCTTCACTTTGCTTGGGTGAGCGTTGTGCCTTTGATAACGATGCTGCATCCGGGGTCAATGGATCTAAAACACGATCCGCCTTTTTACAGCTGTACAGAAGAACAAAGAGCAGAAATCCAATGAGCAGATTTAATCTAAACCTGTGGTTGATCAGTCGTTTCATGATGATTAGTTTTAAAATGAAAAAAAATAGCGCATATGAAAGAGATTTGGAACCGGAAAAAAAACCTGAACCGGCAACCTGAAATTTACCAGTCACCAGAATAATTGTCAGCAGTCATATGGTTTCAGATGGAATCAGGAATAAATGAATATTCAAACCATCTTCATGGGTAAACGCCGGGTAATTGTATCATCAACAGGTAAGGAGAATAGAGCATCTTGATTATAGGGGGCAGCTTTAAAACGGTGTTCAAGTAAATTGAAGAATTCGAACTTTTTTACTTCCGGAAAAGGCTTTTCAGACTTTTCTTACAGGAGAATAAGTAAAAAACATTATTCTAAACTAAAGCTATAAAATATTAAACGAAAGTTATAATATATATAGGGTTAAATAAAATAAATTTGGCTTGCCCCACTGGCATCAGGTGTTCTGCAGGATCACCTGATGCCATTTAGTTCTTCCCCGATTATATCGGGGCATTTGAAATACAACTGATCGGTATTAGTTTTTCAGAAACAACAGCAACATTAATTCCCCGATAGGTCCGATAGCTATCGGATCGGGGCAGGTTTATCCGTCACAGGTGACCCGCTATTGCGGAACACCTGCGCCAGTCAAGCTATTAGTGCGCCAGTAATTTTATTTAAGGCTATTGCAAACCATGATCGTTTTTCATCATGGTTTTATTTCACCCATATCGCCCAAACCAGCCACGCCAATATCAATCCAATTGCAGCGATCAGCAATCCGCTTACACGTTTCCGTTTTATATAAAGAATGAGGATAATGCCAGTAAGTGAAATCAGGGTCATTAAGATAGCAGAGACATCAATCAGCACCGACCAACCCGAACCGCTGTCCCTTCCTTTGTGCAGATCATTCATCACACCAACAAAACCTGCCTGCATGAGTGCAACTTCATAGTCGCCACTTGTACGATCAATAAATGCATCGGCAGCATAACCCGGCCCTTTAAATGAAAGACTGCATTGTGCATCATCAATCCTGAATTCGGCCAGTGCAGCTTTAATGCCATGTGTTTTACGCAGGTGTTCAACTATTTCCAGTTTGGCAATCTTTGCGGTATCTGTATTGTTCACCCAGTTTGAATCCAGCTTTCCTTTTTCATTGGAAGATTTCATTTCACCTGCAAAAAAATCGGGATGATTTAAAGTTAATCCTGTTACAGCGAAGAAAAACACAATCGCAAAGCTGATCATGGATACATAAATGTGCAACCATCTCGACAGTTGTGCAATATTCCGTTCCCAAACGATCTGCCGTTTACTTTTTTCTGAATTATTTTTTTCTGTAGTCGATGGCGACTCCTGCGATTTCAACATTTCCTTTCAAATTATATTTCTGAGCAGTTTCATTGCAATTGATTTCCTGGTGCAGCAGATCATAGCCGCCATGTTCACGCACCACTTCAATATAAACCGTGTACTTACCGGGTTTCAATACAGTTCCTTTATCATCTTTACCATCCCATTTCAATGTATAAGTTCCGGGCGAACGGGTTGCACTGGTTGTGGTAGTATAGTCTGCCGGGTTGTTATAATAGGCAGTGCTGTTGTCACGGTACCATTCCCTTAAATCACGCAGCCAACGGGGTTTGTTGTACCAGAGTGCAATTGTTTTTACAGTTGCACCATTGCTGTCTTCAACCCATACCGCTGCAAAAGGACGCTTGGCAAATCCCTGCTGCTGACTCAACTCCAAAGAGATTAGCAACTCATTTTTCCAATCTTTCTGTATGGAATGATTCTCTGCTGCAGTTGCGGGTACAATCAGTTCCAGTGATTTCCAGTTGGTACTTTCAATGCGGTCGCCATTTTTTGTAATGAGGAGGTATGCAGCTCCGGGTACAGTTGCAGCAAGAGCAGTACATTCAGCAGGAGTGAGTACATTAAAAACTGTAGCCAAAGCACCTGCATCGGTTGCCAAAGGAGCTACGACTGTTGCACTGATAATATCATTTGCCGGTTGTCCTGTACGTGGATCAACTATATGTGAATACCAAACTCCATTGATCACTTCGCCACGACGGTAATTTCCACTGGTGGCAATTGCTTTATTACTGATGAGCAACTGATCAATCGGTGCATCATTTTCAGCATCGGCTTTTGGATCGCTGATCTGAACAGTTTCATTCATGTCGCCGGTAATAACCATATCACCACCAATATTTACCAGTATGCCATTGATCTTAGCTGAAGACATAGCTGCATTGGATGCTGATTGAATGATATAGCTTTTTGCAAATGAATTTAAACGGAGTGGGGCATTGGTTAAATGTGTTGCGGTTTGACTGGCTGCATCTAATTTCCAATGCGTTTGTTTTACCTGCAGGATTGCATTGCTGAGTTCTTCCTGTGTTGGAACCTGCCGGGCTGATGCAGATTGTTTCCATAATTTACTAATTACTTCGGCTGAAGCATCCAATGCGCCATTGGTTTGCATACGCCATTGATCGAATAAACTCAAGACGGTAAACAGATCTTTTGAAACATGCACGGGTTGATTGAAGGTTTTCATCCATTGGCTGAACTCACTGTTGACATCATAGCCACTGAGAATATTGTTCAGGCGTTTTATTTCTGCCAGTGCAGCTGCTTCTGCCAGGGCAGCCTGTCTTTGGGATGTGGCTGAAACTTTCAGTTCCATAGATGTGCCCAGTACATTTTCATAATGGGAAATATAAGACCGGGGGATTTTTTTTGACTTAACTCCGGGATTTGCTGAAACAATACCTGCAAAAAGGAAGATATATGAAAGCACAAAGGTTGCAACTGATTTCATAGATAGAAAGTGGTTCAATAATGAGCGGTAAATATAAATGTTCATTCGATTGGACGATGATCGGATAAAAACTTTGCGCCGGGTGTGTTAAAACGTTTATATACTATACAGAGGAATATTTACCCAAACCACTCACTCAACTTCTTCAAGTCCACATTACCACCCGAAAAGATGATGCCCACTTTTTTACCGGCAAACAGTTCTTTGTTTTTCATGAGTGCCGCAAATGGAACCACAGAGCTTGGTTCAACAATTATTTTCATGCGTTCGTAAACAAGTCTTAATGCAGCAACAATTTCTTCATCGTTCACAGTAAGAATATCTGTAACGTATTGCTGAATAATTGGAAAAGTAATATCGCCGAGTTTGGTTAATAAACCATCAGCAATGGTATTTACATACGGAGCGGCTTCAATTTTCCCGCTTTTCAATGACAGCACTGCATCGGCTGCACCTTCCGGTTCACCGGCATATACTTTTGTTGCGGGAGAGAAATAATGAGCACTTAACAATGTACCGCTGAGTAAACCGCCACCACCAACAGGGGCAAGAATCATATCGAGATCAGGAATTTCTTCCATCAGTTCTTTGGCACAGGTAGCCTGGCCGGTAATAACCCGTTCATTGTTGTAAGGATGAATAAATTCAGCACCTGTTTGATTGACTATGTTCTGCAACGCCGTTTCTCTTGCCTGCTGATTGGGTTCGCAGAAAGTTATTTCAGCGCCATAGCCATTCACTGCATCCACTTTTACTTTTGGTGAAGTGCTGGGCATAACGATATATGCTTTTGTGCCCACCTGTCGTGCAGCAAAAGCAATTGCCTGTGCATGGTTACCCGAAGAATGGGTTGCTATTCCGTTCTGCAACTTTTCTTTTGGCAGGGTCAGCACTGCATTCATTCCTCCACGGATTTTAAAGGCACCGATCTTTTGGAAATTCTCACACTTAAAAAATAAATCAGCACCTGAAAATGTATTCAGTGTTTTTGAAGTGAGCACAGGCGTTTTATGAATGAATGGTTTGATCCGTTCATGTGCTTCGATAATCTGTTCTTTGGAAATGCTCATTGAGTTACGTTTATTGGTTGAAGCAATGCACTACTATTTTGTTGCCGGGAAGATTGGAAGGTGGTAAGTAGTATTAAGTATTTATAACTTCCTGTATTTCTTACCGACTTCCCGGCAAAATATGTCATGGCTAAAGCCGGGCTTTCCTGTTTTTCATAACTACGGCCTTAAGGCCGTGGTTATTGTGTAAAGAGCTATGGGCTTTAGCCCGGAAAAAACTATTCTGCAACCGCAGCAATACAATCTATTTCAATACCACAACCATAGTTCAGCTGGTTGCAGGGAACAACAATCCTTGCAGGCCGATGATCGCCCATAATTTCTGCAAACACCTGGTTGAATTTGGGCCAGTTACTGATATCAGCAATAAATACAGTCACTTTTAAAATATGCTGCAGGCTGCTGCCGCCTGCTGTTAAAATAGTTTCAATATTTTTCATGCACTGGCGCACTTCATCTTCAATGTTTGCAATCTGCGGTTCGCCTTTTTCATTGAGCGGTAATTGTCCGCTTACATAAACCGTATGATTATGCACAACAGCAGGAGAGTAGTAACCTTTAGGATAAGGCATTGATTCGGGATAGATCTTTTTTATTTCCATTGTATGTATGGTTAATTGTTAGTGATCCATTTCAGACAAACAGGTTTTGAAACCTTAATCCTCTTTTTAGTATCATCAAGAAGTCCTGTTTTTTTATCTACACTGAATAAAACAATTTCATCACTGTCACGGTTGGCCACCAATAAAAAATTGCCACCCGGATCAAAGGTGAAATTTCTTGGATGTATACCGAGAGTTGGTTGAAATCCTGCAATCTGGATCAACCCTGTTTGCTGATCAATATTGAAGATGGCAATGGAGTTGGCATCGCCACGGTTACTGCAGTAGAGAAAACGGCCATCAGGCGATACATGTATATCTGCTGATCCATACGCTCCATTAAAACTCATTGGGTGGGAAGAAGTGTTTTGCAGTAAGGTAAGTTTGCCATCATTATATGCAAACACACTTACAGTTCCTGAAAGTTCTTCCATGAGATAGGCAAACTTTCCATTGGGATGAAATTCAAAGTGTCTTGGGCCTGCTCCGGATTTTACATCAATAAATGGTTGTTCAGCAGGAATCAATGCGCCGCTTTCAGGAGCAACTTTATAAATCATAATCTTATCAATACCCAAGTCAGATGCAAAGAGGTATTTATAATCGGGTGAAAAAACAGTTGAATGCACATGTGGCTTTTCCTGGCGTTGTTTGTTTATACTGCTTCCTTTATGCTGAATTACCTGCCGTGGCTGACTGATTGATCCGATAAAGTTAATTCCGGAAACAGCAATGGTTCCGCTACTGTAATTTCCAACCACTACGTTTTTCCCATTTTTGTTGATGCTGATATAACAGGGATGTGCACCTGCACTTATTTTTTTATTCAGCAGGGTTAATGTACCGGAGTCTTTGTTGAAACGGAATGCAGAAATTCCGCCGGGATCATCTTCATTCACGGCATACACAAATTTTTTATCCGGACTTACAGTAAAGTAAGAGGGGTTGGATGTTTTTACGGAGCTGATGATTTTACTTTCGCCCGTTTGTAAATTAAATTTCGATACATAAATACCATCGCTTCCTGCTGTGGTATAAGTTCCGATAAGAAGGTAAACATCCTGTGCATTTACTGAAAAGAAGGAGAGTAATCCTAAGGATATGGCTAAGACTGTTTTGTTCATGCGGCAAGTTAATTGATTAATGGATATCCCATTAATGCCTGCCAGAAAAGTAGAGTTACAAACAGGAAATAAATTGCTGAAAGAAGGTTGATCTGAACTTTAGTTTTGGCAAAGTAAAAACCAACAAACGGTAACAGCTGCAATGCATGCATACCGAAGAAATGGGCTATACGCAGATCGCCATAAAATTTACTCCAATTCAGAAGTGGCAAACCTTCGCCACCATCAGGGGCGCCTACTGTATGATGCAGCATTGCTGCCATCAATCCTCCTTCAAAGGCAAAAATGGCAAAGAAGAGCAGCCCCCACCTGATGCCCCATTTGTATCCATCACTCATCCAGAGCGGAAATTCTTTTTGCCTGAAGAAAAGAATATCAATATAAAGTGCCCATAAAGTAAAAATGGCAATAGCAATTCCCATAATACTGAAAAGCATTCCGTAAAGTGGAGAACTTACATTGAAATGAGAGAGCCGCCCATTGGCAGCCTGCCAGGTAATGATGATCATTTCAATGAGCATTGTACTTACTGTTACAACAGAAAATATTTTTACTGCTTTTTGTTTCTGCACATATACCAGCAGCCAGCTCAGTGTCCAGCTGACAAGACCTATTGAGAAATAAAATTTCAAAGGTTTTATCCATGCATTAATACCCAGAACATTATTCTCTGAATCAAGTTGAGTCATGATGGCACAAACAATGACCATCAGGAAGTAGAATAAGCCAAACCAATACAGTAATTGGTTCCTGCTTTTTAACCGTAAAAAGAAAGCCCGGAAAGCAGACGTATTTTCAGCAGTATTCAGTTTACGCTCTTCCATGAATACAATTTAATTTTCAGCGAAGTATTGTTTGGTTTTCAGCAAACGGATCAGGAGATAAAGTAATAACCCAACCGGCCCCAGCATAAACGTAAACAACAGGCAGGGAATAATAAGCCAGTGGCTGATGCCATATTTTTCTGAATTCTTTTTGATCCAGATGCCGGTCATTAAATCAAATGCGAGGTAATGCACCCAGCCGGCAGTAACTGCTGTTTTGCTGGTGAACAATTCCATTACTCCATTCAGGGTGCTGAACTTTTCAAAATCGCCGGGATGAAAACTTTGTGCAATTAACCATGCATACACAATTGCAAATAGGGTGATGATGACACCAATAAGCAGCTTATCTGTTTCATGCCAAAAAGGGCTTACAATAATCAGGATGAGCCAGCCGATCATGGCAATGCTGCTGCAGATACTGAAGATAGAATCGGGAGTCATATTATAATGTTTGAAGTGCGCTGATAATACGCTCCTGCGTTTCTTCGTCACTCAAATCTTCCGGTACAAACTTTTCACCAATCACTTTTTCATACAATTCAATGTACCGTTTGCTGATAGTGTCGATCCATTCTTCACTCATTTCCGGAACAGCTTGTCCTTCCTTGCCCATGAAATTATTTTCAATGAGCCATTCACGTACAAACTCCTTACTCAATTGTTTCTGACGTTCCCCTTTCTGCTGACGTTCTTCAAAACCATCTGCATAAAAATAGCGGGATGAATCGGGGGTATGAATTTCATCCATTAAGTAAATGGTATCGCCAATTTTTCCAAACTCGTATTTTGTATCAACCAGTATCAATCCCTGTCTGGCTGCAATTTCCTTTCCTCCTGCAAATAATTGCAGGGCATAACTGCTTAACTGTTCCCATTCTGCTGCCGTGCAGATTCCATTGGCGATAATATCTGCCGGTGAAATATCTTCATCATGTCCCGCATCTGCTTTGGTCGATGGAGTAATGATGGGAGTAGGGAAGTAGTCATTTTCTTTCAGCCCGTCGGCCATAACGGCGCCGCACAGCTCTCTTTTACCGGACGCATAGGTTCTCCATGCATGACCGACTAAATTACCACGAACAACCATCTCAATTTTAAATGGTTGGCACCGTTTACCGATGCTGACGTTGGGAGCCGGAACATTTATCAGCCAGTTGGGGCAAATATCTTTTGTTGCATTCAGCATATAAGCAGCAATCTGGTTTAAAACCTGTCCTTTATAAGGAATAGGTTTGGGAAGAATTACATCAAAAGCCGAAATGCGGTTACTGGCAATCATTACCAGTATATCGCTGCCGATGCTGTACACATCTCTTACCTTTCCTTTGTAATAGTTGGTTTGGTTGGGGAACTGAAATGAATTCATGCAGCTAATGTAAAATCATAAACAACAACAACCAAGTTTTTGATAATGAGACTGCATCCAAAAAGACGGTTTGAAAGATTTTTTTTGAAATCTTGAAACAATTGGTATTTTGCTATGTTTATTCACTAAAAAAACCACTGTATATGATGAAAAAACTATCAGGTTTAGTCCTGATGTTAACGGCTTGCTTGCTACCATACATTTCATTCGCTCAGTCCGTAACAATCAGGGGGAATGTAAAAAATTCCGGCTCAAAAGAATCTATCCCTGCCGTGTCGGTTTCAATTAAAGGCACCTCCTATGGTGTTTTTACCGACGAAAATGGCGATTTCAGTCTTGTCATTTCAAAGTTCCCAACCACATTGGTTATTTCCTCTGTTGGGTACGAACCTAAGGAAGTAATTGTCAGTAATGCTTCATCCTTTGTACAGGTTGATTTGAATTCTACGTCAACTTTGGGTCAGGAAGTTGTTGTATCGGCAACAAGGGTGGCAACAAAAATCCTTGAGTCACCTGTTAGTATTGAACGGGTAAGCGCAGCTTCGATTCAGAGTTCACCGGCTGCCAGTTATTACGATGTCATCAATAACTTCAAAGGAGTAGACATGATGGCTTCGTCTCTTACCTTTAAAACAGTTACTACCCGTGGCTTTCTGGGAAGCGGAAACGTACGCTTTAACCAGATTGTTGATGGTATGGACAACCAGGCCCCCGGTTTAAATTTCTCCGTTGGAAGCGTTATTGGCATTTCTGAATTAGATGTTGATAATATGGAATTGTTGCCTGGAGCATCTTCAGCACTTTATGGCCCGGGTGGTATGAATGGTACTTTGCTGATTACAAGTAAAAGTCCATTTAAATATCAGGGACTTTCAGTGCAGGTGAAACAGGGTATTATGCATACCGATAAAAAATTCAGAGATGTTTCTCCTTATTTTAACTGGAATGTTCGATGGGCGGAAAAGATTACAGACAGGCTTGCATTTAAAATAACAGCTGAGTTAATTCAGGCAAAAGACTGGCTTGCTGCCGACTACAGGAATTATGATAAGGCAACGGGCAATTTACTTGCAGGCGACAGAATAACAAGTGCAGATTATAACGGTATAAATGTTTATGGAGATGAGGTTGCAAGAGATTTACGTTTGGTAATAAATAACCTTGCTGCACAAGTGCCACAATACGCAGGATTTGCTAATACATTTACTTCTCCTTTATATGTTTCAAGAACCGGTTATTCTGAAAAGGAATTGATTGATCCCAATACAGTGAATGTTAAATTGGGTGGTTCAATCAATTATAAAATCACGAATAACATTGAAGCTATTCTTAGTGGTTTCTGGGGAGGAGGTAATACAGTATATACCGGAAGTGACCGATACAGTTTGCTTAATCTGAAGATGGGTCAGTATAAGTTTGAACTGAACAGCAAGAACTGGTTACTGAGAGCATATACAACTCAGGAAAACTCAGGTAACTCGTATAACCTCACTGCTACAACCTCTTTGTTTAATGAAGCATGGAAAGGAACTCAGCAATGGCTTACAGAATATGCTGCCCAGTATTTATCAAGCAGATTTGTTCAAGGTTTAACTGACCAACAGGCACATATTACAGCAAGGGCATTTGCCGATCAGGGAAGGCCAGTTGCAGGGAGCTCTCAATTCAGGAGTCTGTTTGACTTTATGAAAGGCATCCCGATTGGGAAACCTCAGGCAGGTGCTCCACTGGGAGGAGGACGTTTTCTGGACAAGACCAATCTCTATGTTGCAGAAGGTCAATATAACCTGACCCATTTAATGAAAGGATTTGCCGAAATGATCGTTGGAGGCAATTATAAAAAATATGTTTTGAATTCACAGGGAACTCTATTTGCCGATAGTACAGGAACAATTGGAATTAATGAGTTCGGTGCTTTTGTACAAATAGGAAAAGAAGTGTTTAACGAAAAGGTAAAGCTTACTGTTAGTGGACGTTTTGACAAAAATCAAAACTTTAAAGGCAGGTTTACACCAAGAGCAACAGCTCTGATACGGATGAGTAAAAACAGTAATCTGCGTCTCTCTTACCAGACAGCTTACCGTTTTCCAAGTACCCAAATGCAGTGGATTAATCTATTTGTTGGCGGAGACTACTGGTTAATTGGCGGACATAAGAATTTCAGGTCATTTTATGGACTCAACAGCAATCCTGTTTATGCTGTTGTAAACAATGTGCCTACATCAACAGTTGTTAATGTAGTGGATTTGAAACCTGAGTCGGTAAATTCAGTTGAACTTGGTTACAAAGCATTGGTTTATGGCGACAAATTGTTAATTGATGCATATACCTACTACGGACAATACAAAGACTTTTTAACAAGGAGAACGGTAATGCAGGATCCAACAACTACTAAGAAAAAATTCTCCATTCCGCTAAACTCAGATACGAAAGTCAAAACCTATGGTTTTGGACTTAGTCTGGATTACAGGCTGGCAAATAATTTCCTGATTGGAGCTAACTTCTCAAGTGATGATTTGACAGACGTTCCTCCAGGATACCAGGCTTCTTTCAATACACCAAAATACCGGACAAATATAAAACTTGCAAATACCGGCTTTGGCAAAGAGAAGAGATTCGGTTTTAACATTGTTTACAGGTGGATGGACAGCTACAAATTTGAAAGTGATTTTATTAACGGTATAGTACCTGCTATTCACACACTTGATGCACAGATTAGTTATAAAATCCCAACTACTAAATCTGTATTCAAAGTGGGAGGAAATAATATCTTAAATCAATACTATGTGCAAGGCCCCGGCAATCCTGCTATTGGAGGATTGTATTATGTAAGCTTTGCGTATAACGTATTTTAATTTAAACCTCTTAAAAAAAAATTATGAATAAGATATTTTCTAAATCAATACAGGGGCCGGCTTTAATTGTGTTGGCTTTTCTGATGCTTTCGTCCTGTAATAAAATTTATGAACCAATACCCTCAGTTACAACACAGGTGGATACAACAAATACGATTGCTAAGTTAATTGAAGCAAATACTAATTACTCCTTTTTTACCGTTGCGTTGAAAAGAACGGGTTTGTATTCAAGAATTAATACACCGGGTAATATGTTTACCGTGTATGCACCATCGGATGCTGCATTTACCACATCAGGAATTTCCCTCGCAGCCATCAATGGTATGCCTCTTACACAGCTAACTCCCTTAATCAGTTATCATATTTTACAAAACGAAAAATTGCTAAACTCGCAGATTCCGGTAGCAACAGTTAATACACCTAACCTGGTTCGGGTAAGTACATTAAGTATTGGTACTTTGCCTGCAACTGCTACCGCTAATTTCCCGTTATGGATGCCGGTATTTCCCGGAAAAAATTCATCCGCCTCATATCTGAACAATATTCCGGTTGTACAGGCAGATGTAATTAATGCTGCTAACGGTGTGCTGCATAGTGTTGCAGCGCCGGTTGTTCCTCCTTCGAGAGTTTTATTCGATACATTGAGCCGTGACCCTGATTATGCTTATTTTGTTGCAGCTATTGTACGAGCCGATTCAGGTGTGGCAGCAACTTCAACGTCAAATCTTCAATACGCTTTATCGTTCGGAATTGCAAATCTTACTGTATTTGCTCCAACCAACGCTGCTTTTCAGGCTGTTTTGTATGCAAAGGCTTACCCCGTCGTATATGCTCAGATGTACAAGGGTGTTTATGATGCTCAGATTGCTGGCGGTGCAACTCCAACTGCTGCCGATGCTGCTGCAACTGCTTACGCATTGGCCAATGCACCCACTACAGCAACAGCACTTGTAAGTTCACCAACTGTGTTTTCTAATGCTGCGCTGTATCCTGTTCTTACAGCACAGGTTGTAAAAGGAATAGTTGTGTATCACATACTGGGGAAGAGGTACTTTTCTGTTAACTTTCCATCTTCAGCGGCGAGTTATACAACGTTACTAAATTCAGCAATCCCAACACATCCAGGACTGTCCATTTCTTCAACATTGGTAAGTAATTTTGGTGCAGCAGTTTCAGTTAAAGGAGTTGGAAATGCTACTGCAGCAAGCGCCACTGCTACGGCTACAGGTGTCGATCGTCATGCAATTAATGGAAATCTATTTAAAATTAACCAGGTATTGTTGCCTCAATAATCTTTATTTTTTAATTTTTTGAAAAGGTTGCCGTAATATCCGGCAACCTTTTCTTTTTTAAGGAATCAGATTGATTTAGATTTGCCCGGTTTAAATCAATTGATTGACTATCGTATTATTTGATACCGCAGATCGAATTTCATTATATCCCTTTACTGCCATCAGGCCGGTTGCAGAAATCCGTACAGGCATTTTTACAGTAAGAGAAAGATGGGAACAGATCATACAGCTGAGCTTATTTACCTTAACGGAAGACTATCTGCAGGCGAAATTCCCTTCCGGCAGCTTAGATGATCAGTTATACATTGATGCCAAACTGGTTCCATCCAAAAATATTGCCGACACTATCAAATCGCTTGCAAAAGGAAAAGGCATAACAAGCAATGGCAGAATACTTGCTGTTCGCACAGGTCATCAGCTTTCATTTGGGTTTTCGACAGCCGATTGTTCATCGGTTGAATTTCTTGAATGGCCCGAAAAAATACAGTTGCTGCAGTATCCTTTTCAGATCAATCAATGGAATGAGGCAGCTATCCGTAATGATTTTTCACTGGTTACTTCAGGCAGATTTTCACAGCCCATATCAACAACCAATAGTGTACTATCACCCGAACAGATCTTTATTGAAGAAGGTGCAGTGGTTGAGCATTGCATTTTAAATGCATCTACCGGGCCTATTTATATCGGTAAGAACAGTTTACTGATGGAAGGAAGTATGATCCGTGGCCCATTTGCTGCACTTGATGATGCGGTTGTAAAAATGGGCAGCAAAATATACGGAGCAACAACTGTCGGAAGAAAATGTACAGTGGGTGGGGAAATAAAAAACGTAATGTTTCTCGATTACTCCAACAAAGCGCATGATGGATATCTTGGCGATGCAGTAATAGGCGAGTGGTGCAATGTAGGTGCAGGAGCATCCTGTTCTAATATTAAAAACACGGCAGCAGAAGTAAAAATCTGGAACCAGCCATTACATCAATGGATCAGTGCAGGAAATAAATGCGGCGTAATGCTGGGCGATTATACAAAGGTTGCCATCAACTCATCTCTCACAACAGGATTGGTGAGCGGTATCTGCAGTAATATTTTAACCACAGGACTATCGGCAAAATATATTGCTGATTTTACCTGGAATATTCATACCGGAGAAAAATATGTGATTGAAAAAGCCATCCGTGATATTGACAACTGGATGCAGTTAAAAAGCAAATCATTTACTGATGCCGACAGAAACATTCTGCAGCATCTCTATATTAATAAACCATAAAATAACAGACATGCGTAAACAAGTAGCAGCGGCAAACTGGAAAATGAATTTAACCTATCAGCAGGCTGAGCAATTAATCACAGACATCATTAATACACCACATACATTGGCGGCTCATCAGCTGGCAGTGTTTGCTGTGCCATTTCCTTATTTGAAAATGGTGGCGGATAAAATAAACGGCAAAACAGGTGCTGGCGTAGCAGCACAAAACTGCTATACACAAAAAGCCGGGGCATATACAGGTGAAACATCCGTTGAAATGCTGCAGTCAGTTGGAGCAACTTATGTAGTGCTTGGACACAGCGAAAGAAGAGAATATTTTAATGAAAGCAACCAGATGCTGGCAGAAAAAGTAAACATTGTTTTATCATACGGTTTAACACCTATCTTCTGCTGTGGTGAAGCATTAAATATCAGGGAAGCAGGAACTCAGAATGAGTATGTAGGAAATCAATTAAAAGAAAGTTTATTTCATTTAAGTGCAGAAGAATTACAGAAGATCATCATTGCTTACGAACCAATCTGGGCAATCGGCACAGGAAAAACAGCTACATCTGAACAGGCACAGGAAATGCATGCTCATTTACGCAGTGTACTTGCAACTCAATACGGAAAAGAAGTAGCAGATAATATTTCTATTTTATATGGTGGCAGTGTAAAAGGTTCAAATGCAAAAGAAATTTTCAGTCAGCCCGATGTAGATGGTGGCCTGGTTGGAGGTGCTTCTTTAAAAGCAGATGAGTTTGTACAGATCATTAACGGTTTGAAATAATTCAATGAAGCGGGATCAAAATCTTTATCCGCTTTCGCACCAGCATCACAATGGATTGATGGCTGTTCTCTTGTTAAAAAAGGGAATCAGCAAACAGGCTGATCTGAAAGTTATGGGAGATTTTATTCTTACTGCATGGAAAGAAGAACTCGAAGAACATTTTATTGCAGAAGAGAAGGTGCTTGAGCCTTCTCTTCTGCATTTACCACAGGTGCTGGAATTATATAACCGGATGCTGAATGAACATCAGCAGATCAGAACCGTCATTACTGATTTGCAACAGGGCAAAGAATCAACTGAATTGATTGAATTATTTCATGTATTGCTGGATAAGCATATTCGGTTTGAAGAAAGAATCCTGTTCCCTTTCGTTGAAGAACACACAGCGAAAGAGTTTTTAACCAAAGCAGGCGAACAGCTGGGTAATCTGCCAAACGGTAACTGCAGCAATTACCCCGTTAAGTTCTGGGAATAATTATTTCATCAGAAACTGTGCTCTTTCAAGCCGGTCGTTAATAGCTCTTCCCAAACCTTCATTGGGCAGGGGTTCTGCAAGAATAATATCGGCTTTGAGTTTATCCACTTCCCGAAGAATACGAAAGAGATTTTTTGCTGCTTCATCAATTGACCCGGTTGGTGCTAAAATGAACTGCTGTTCTTTTGGAAGATCGGGATGATAGTTTTTGAAATTGATAAGAATGATTTGCTGATCTTCAAATCTTCGTATCATCTCTTCAGCCTTTCCCAAGTGCAGTGGTGTATGTGTTGCATAATGACTTTTCAGTTGCCCCGGTGTTTCAGGGTTCTCTGTTATTTTTTTACTGATGCTGATTTTTTTACCCAGCACTTCTTCAATCTGTTCAACAGAAATACCACCTAAGCGGTACACTTCAAGATCGTCATCTTCATTCCAGCCAACAATCGTTGATTCAACTCCAACAGTACATTCACCACCATCTAAAATGTATAGGATGATTCCAAGTAAACCTTCCTCTACATGTTTGGCCGAAGTGGGACTTACATAGCCTGAAGGATTTGCACTTGGAGCTGCTAATGGAAAATTTATCTGTTGCAATAAGTTCAACGTTAAAGGATGATTCGGCACACGGATCGCAACACGATTGCTTCCTGCTGTAACAAGGTCAGGAACAGTTTGCTTCTTATCAAACAAAATCGTTAATGGCCCCGGCCAGAATGCAGCAGCAAGCTTTTCAGCTTCGGGTGAAACGTTTTGAATAAATGATTTCGCTTTTTCAAATGAAGCAACATGCACAATCAATGGGTTAAATTGTGGACGGTTCTTTGCTGTATAAATTTTCAGCACAGCATCTTCGTTCAATGCATTGGCAGCAAGACCATAAACTGTTTCAGTGGGAATGGCAACAAGCTCTCCGTTGCTTAAAAGGTCAATTGCTTTTTGAATATCTGTTCCTGTTTCTGTAATCATTATTAAATATTTACAGGAAGTTTTTCTTCGTGATAGTTATTGATTATATTCAAATGCAGAAGTGTAGTGCTTCTGTCATCACTTGGCTCATACATCATATCAAATTTAGCACCGTACACTATTTCGTCAGCAGTATAAGAACCTCTGCTCACAACAGTGTTGGCATATTCCTCATCATAGCCTTTTACAAATACTAATACCTCAGCCTGTGCATCTTTTATTTCCTGCCTGGTTAAATTATAAAGCGGGCTTTCTTCGTTTACAGGATGTACAATTGTCCAGTTACTCACCAGTGTATTTGCTTTTGAGAGCTGAAGGTCAAGATTGAAAAATGAATTCTTTTGTTCATTATTTGCATCAGTTAACTTTAGTACAAGTGTTACTTTCACTTCTACATCTGTAAGGAAATGATTTTTGTAAGGAGCAAAGCGAAGCATCAATGCATAGCCTTCTTTGAAGGGCGAGAACAAAGCAATATTACTGAAGAGGATATAGGCTTTCGGGTTTGAGAAGCGTCCGTACATTAAACCGGTTGCCAATGCAAACATCAATAAACCGGTAATAGATTCAAAGGCAGCAATAGAGTTGGCAGTTAAAGAGGAAGGGTACACATGGCCATATCCTACAGTTGATAATGTTTGTGCACTGAAGAAAAAAGCTTCCCAGAATTTTCCATGCATGGTTTGCTGTTCCATACCTCCCAGCTGATCAACACCGATCAGAAAAAAAATGGATGCAAAAAAGATATTTACTATTACATAGGCCAATCCGATAAATGCAAGAAATTTCCAGGAAGGGATTTTCAGCATATACTGGTAGATGCTGAATTGCTTCAAAAAAGGAACGCCCTTAAATTGAACATTTGGCCGGCCTTCCTTTTCAAAAAAACGACCACCGCTCTGGTTACTGCTTTCACTAAGACCGGTTTCCTTATCTTCTTTTGCTTTCCGGTTGATGATATGTCGTGTTGAAGCCATAAATTGAAATATCTGTAAAACTAACGAAATCTGCAATTTTCGTTTTACGATGTTAAAAGGGGACAGGGATTACAGGTAAAAGTCATTTTCTGAAAAGAACAACCGGCCAAATATAGTTTCAAAAACAGGTTGGGTAGTTTATATTTGAAATTGATATGAAATTAACAAAGGCACTTTCTACAAGTATTTTATGGCGGGGGATTTATTTTTTATCTGTACTCCTGTTAAATATCCTGGTTGCCCGTCATTTTGAGGCAAAGGGAAGCGGACAAATATATTATATAATCAATCTGTTTGCGTTTGTTTTGATTCTGATCAGTTTAAGTTTGGAAGGGCCTATGGGTTATTATCTTTCACAAAAAAAATTGAATGAAACACAGTTGTCCATATTTTCTGTTTGCTGGACGGTCATTATCATGATTCCCGTTTACTTTATTATCCATTACTTTTCTGCTTCAATTGTTAACAGCTCATTCGAACGGAATGATTTTGAACTTTCAGCTTCTGTATTTCTTGCAGGCAACCTGCTAACTGGTTTCTTTGTTGCCTTGTTTTATGCTAAAATGGACTTTATTATTCCAAATATTTTATTGGCTTTTGTTAATCTCCTGCTGATCATTTTGGTACCTAATAATGAAGTTATTAAAGCAATTTTAAGCGACAGCCTGTATATTAATTTATATTTTTTTGGTTTTTTTTTGCAGGGCTTTCTTCTTGCAATTGCTTTTATTATAAAATATGTAAAGCGGGAAAATATTCAACTTATCCCGAAAGAAGTAATTAAGCCATTTTTCTATTTTGCACTTATTGCAGTAGTTACAAATTCTATGACATTTTTAATGTACAGAATTGATTATTGGTTCGTAAATAAATATTGTTCTGCATCTGATCTGGGAAATTATATTCAGGCTTGTAAACTTGCTCAGTTATTCTTTATCATACCTTCTATCCTGGCAGGAGTGGTTTTTCCAATGACAGCATCTGGAAGAAAGGAAGAAATGAATGAAAAAATGAAAATCCTCTCCCGTGGTCTTATCTTTTTCTATTTTTTGGCATGTGCCTTTTTAATAACAATAGGCAGTTGGTTATTCCCTTTTATTTTTGGTTCTACTTTCACGAAGATGTATTATCCATTTGTTTTAGTGACCCCGGCTATTCTTTCTTATTCTGTGGTGCATTTACTTGCTGCTTATTATAGCGGAAAGAAAGTATTAAGCGTGAACTTCTGGGGTAACATTATTTCATTAGCAGTGATTATAGCCGGTGATATTATTTTTATTCCTGTTTATGGAATTGAAGGAGCGGCCATAGTAAGCAGTGTTGGTTATATTTGTTACATGACTTACATGTTACTTGCACATGCGAGGGAATATAAAAGCAAATTTTCAGATTTTCTTTTTATTCGCAAATCAGATTTACGGTTATTATATCATTTAGTGACAAACAGATAAACAGGAAAAGAGAAATATGAAAATCCTCTGGCTTTGCAGTTGGTACCCACACTCAACCGATCAATTGGATGGCGACTTTGTGGAACGCCATGCAAAGTCATTGGCTACTCAGCAGAAAGTGGATGTTATACATGTGGTACAGAATGTTAATTTACTGAAAGGTGAAACTGTAAGAATAGAATTGAGGGAAGATATAAATCTTAAAGCCAGGATCTATTATGTACCATATCCTCAATCTGGCATTAAAAAGCTCGATCAGTTATTATTTAATCGCCGTTTTCTTGCGCAGGTGAAACAAGCTTTAAAGACATATATAAATGAAAATGGCAAACCCGATATTATTCATGTCCACGTTCCTGTTAAAATGGGCGTTGGGGCCATCTGGTTAAAAAGAAAATATAATCTTCCTTTTGTTGTTACGGAGCATAGTTCTGCTTATTTTGAACATATTCCAGAAAATTATTTCAGCCGCAATCGTTACTTTAAGCTGAGTACAAAAGTTTCTTTTGAAAATGCTGAAGTCGTGAGTTCTGTTTCTAACTGGTTGTTGAACCGGTTGACACAAATGTTCAGTATCAGGAAAACTCAGCTGATACGTAATGCAGTTGATACTTCTGTTTTCTTTCCGATTCCAGTAAATAATTTAACAAAAAAATTGATTCATGTATCAATGATGTATCCATTGAAGAATGTGAGCGGTATATTGAAGGCTTTAGTTCAGGTAAACAGCGTTAATACAAATTGGCAAATGGTTTTTGTTGGGCCTGATGCAGCAGATAATTTTAAACTTGCTGTTAATATGGGATTAGAGAAACAAATTATCTGGAAAGGAGAGTTGAGGTATGCAGAAGTCGCTAAAGAAATGCAAAAGGCGGATGCATTGGTCCATTTCAGTACCTATGAAAACCTTCCCTGTGTAGTAAATGAAGCACTCTGTTGTGGATTACCGGTTATTTCATCTGACGTTGGAGGAATCGCTGAAATAATTAATAATTCAAATGGTATACTCGTTGAAAATAAAAATACAAATCAACTTGCAGAAGCAATAACTTTTTTTCTGCAAAATCAAAATAAGTATAATAAAGAACAAATCAGTAAAGCTGCTGCCGAATTGTTTAATTATGAAATTATCGGCAAAGAGCTTATTGAAATGTATTATATGGTTTTAAAACAGAATTAGCTTTTCAGTTTCGCAACCAGATCAATATAATCCTGCATTGCCTGTTCTTTTGATTTCCCTTTTAACGCTTCCCATGCTTCATATTTTGCTTTGGCAACAAAATCAAAAGGGTTCGAGGGAGCGTCAATGTTTACATCACCTTCACTTCCCTGTTTAAAGAAAGAATAGAGTTGGAGCAATGTGTCATTGCTTGGCTTTTCGCTGAGTGTTTTGCTATCGGCAATGGCCTGGTCAAATAGCTGATGTAAATCCATAAGTCGTAAGTTTAGGCGAAAATAAGGGAATCCTGTTAAATCGTCTTTTCAAGAACGGCAAATTCAAGTTTTTGTAAGTGCTGCCCGGTTACATCGTCTTCAATAAAGGGTTTCCGTTCTCCTGTATCCACATAGCCATGACGTTTGTACCAATCAATCAGTTCTGTTCGTACAGATATAACAGTCATATAAATTATGCTGCAATCAACCTCCCTTGCATGATCTTCAGCAGCAACTAATAACTTCTTACCAATGCCTCCTCCCTGTGAAGCTGGAGATACGCTAAACATCCCGAGATAAAGTTTATGATGATGCTTTTGGAGATTAACTGTGCCAATGATATGATTCTGTTCATCGGTACATTTCAAAATAACACTTGCCGGTTGATTGATGACATCTATTACCGTTTGTTCATTCGTCCGTACATTACCGGCAATGAGATGAGCTTCGGTTGTCCATCCCTGTTTTGAACTTTCACCACGATAAGCACTGTTTAATAAATCAACCAGTTGTGCTGCATCTGCAACAGTTGCTTTTGAAATATTCATATTTGCTGTTTCAGTCAAAATTAAAAAATCATCACAATCAATCCCTGTAATTCAGGGCAGGTTTACGATCACCAAGTAATGCTTTATACTGATAATCACCAATGTTCTGTTTAAACTCTGCCGTTGCTTTTTGAATGATCTCCGGATGCAGGAACAGATCAATTGCCGTCATGGCCATTGTTTTAGCAGAAATCATCATGCCCTTTGTTCCGATCTCTGTACCGCCGCAAGAAACAGCCTGCCAACTATGTGCAGGAGTGCCGGGAACCCAGGTTGCTGTGCTGATACCAACTGTAGGTACCACATAACTTACATCACCAACATCGGTGCTTCCGCCACCTGCATCCGTTACTGTTTTCAATGGACTAATAAGGGCTGCATTACTCACTGGCGGTGCAGGAAATCCAAAACTGGATTGAATTTTAGTTCCAAAATCAACTTCAGCAGGAGTATAAATAACACCACCTGTTTTTTCAAGGTTCTTCTGCATTACTTCTGCCAGTGTTCTGTTGAGCAGCAGGTCATGTGTGCCGCCGATAATTTCATATTCCATTTTTGTATCTGTACCCAAAGCAGCTCCGTTTGCTGCATTCACCACACGGTTGAAAATACTTTGTGCCTGGTCTCTTTTTGGATGACGCACATAATAATATACTTCAGCATAATCGGGAATAACATTGGGTGCTTTGCCGCCACTGGTGATCACATAATGTATCCGTGTTTCCTGTGGAATATGTTCACGCATCATATTCACCATATTATCCATGGCTTCAACTCCATCCAATGCAGAACGTCCACGTTCGGGTGAGGCAGAAGCATGTGAAGAAATTCCACGAAAGCGAAACTTGGCTGACATATTTGCCAATGCACTCGTCATCGTTACTTCATTGTCATTGCCGGGATGCCAGTGAATAGCCACATCCACATCTTTAAACAAACCGGCTCTTACTAAATATACTTTGCCGCTGCCACCTTCTTCTGCAGGGCAGCCAAATACTTTAATAGTTCCTGTAAACTTTTTTTCTTCAATCAGTTTTTTTATAGCAATACCCGATGCAACTGATGCAACTCCAAATAAATGATGACCGCATGCATGTCCGGCATCCTTTCCTGCGCTTGTTTTTTCAGGTGCATCGGTTTGAGAAATACCGGGTAATGCATCAAACTCAGCAAGAATGGCAATCACCGGTTTACCGCTGCCGTAAGTAGCTACGAAAGCTGTTGGCATTCCAGCTACACCTCCTTCAACTGTAAAGCCATTTTCTGTCAGAGTTTTCTGAAGCAATGCACTGCTCTTAACTTCCTTGTAACCAACTTCTGCATAATCCCAGATTTGCAGGGCCATACCTTTGTATTGCTCGTAATGAGATTGTATTTCAGTTACGGCCTGAGTTTTCAACTGATCGTCTTTTAAGACAACCGGCTTTTTTTGTGCAGTAACGCTGAGAAATAAAAAGAGGAGGGAAGAAAAAAGAGTAATTACTTTCATGCTGATTGGTTTTTGAAAGCATGGAAGTTAAGAAGCAATGGTTAAAAACAAACGCAGAAAAGAAAAATAGATAGTTGTTATGACATTAAAACAATCAGCTGCATTTAACTCATCAGGTCAATCATTCCTTTAAAAACAAGGATTAGCCCAATAATGGTTAAACCATACAGCCCGAAGCTGTAACTGCCGCCACTATCGAACAGAAAGAGGGTAAATAAGAACCCGGTGGTTAATAACCCAATCCCGATGCCGCAATAAATAAAGGCATTGTTCCTCTTTTTTTCGTTGCGAATTTCTTTCCATTTCAGCAGGGCCTCTTCTTTCATGCTTTCAGGAATACCTGATTGCAACAGCCGTTCAGCGATCTGTTCGATGTTGAGACCCTCCCGTTTCCAGGACATAACTTTGTTAAGGCAGTCTTGTAAATTGACAGCGTCCATATGGCAAGTTTGTGGAGTAAGATAATTTTTTTTTGAGAATGCCGCAATTATCTTCGATGAATTACAAAACTATCTGCTCAGAAATACCGGGATAGGCAACCGATGCCAGCCTGCCGAAAGACTAAGTTTCAATGATACCTGTCACCCTGCTGTTTGACTGCTCTCATTTCCTGCGCAGAGAATGTAGTGTTCCTTTAAGAAAAAATCACAATGGCAAAGCTATTGATGTTTCTTACCGCTTTTGTTGCCATCACAGCAATTCCCTGCGGAATAATGCTGATGATTCAACCTGATGGACATTTACTGCAACTGAATAGTAATCTCATCAATCAATCCTTTTTGCACAACTACCTTGTTCCGGGAATTGCTCTCACTTTTTTTGTGGGCTTTATAAACCTGTATGCTGCGTTTAAATTGTGGAAGAAACATTACAGGGGTGCTTTCTGGGCAGGTGCCGGCGGACTGATGATCATTGCGTTTGAAGTGGTGCAGATCAGTGTTATTCAAACCTACGACTGGTTACAATTGGTATACCTGTTACTTGGTTTCTTTATTGTGTTAATGGCATTGCAGATTAAACACAAGGAGTTAATCTAAACCTGCCATCAATCACTCAGAACCCTTGATGTTATAAGGTATATAGTTTTCCCATTGCCATGGAGTAACAGTATCAGCAATCGTCATTTCAAGTAACTCCTTAAAAATACTCTCACCATTATCACTGTTTGTGAGAATCATGACACCGATCTTTTTATCAGGAAAGAAAATAAAATAGTGCTGAAAACCATCACCATGACCTTCTTTAAAAATTCCTTTCCCATAGCTTGATTCCAAAAAGCCACAGCCTAATCCATACCCGAGGTTGATCTTATCAAACTCATCTGTATCAATTTTCCTGTTGGGGCCGAATTGCTGTTTGCTTTTAATCCTGATCTGTTGTTTGGTAATTTCATTGAATGTTAAATCCTTGATCAGCTGATGTTTCATAAAAGCAGAGATAAACTTTGCATAATCCCCGGGTGTTGTTTCCATACTTCCTGCACCACCTGCTTCATCCTCTTTATCTTTTCCAAGCACTTCCTGAGCAGTTGTATGTCCATTGCAATAGTTCTTTTCGAAACGTTCCTGCCATACATAACTGGTCATATTCATTCCCAACGGATCAAACAGGTTTTTCCTTGCAATTTCTTCCAGTCCTTTTCCGGTAATCTGTTCAATAACGAATTGCAGCAAGTATAATCCTTCACCTGAATAACTGTATTTTGTTCCGGGAGTATATTGAAAAAACAATTTCCCGTTTTCATCCAATCCTTTGTCTGTGAGGAAACGCCAGTTTGGAAAACCGGTAGTGTGTGACAAGCACATGCGTGCTGTAATTAGTTTGTAACGGTCATCGCCTTTTATATCGGCAAAACCTCTCCATTCTTTTTCGAACTTAATATCGGGTAATGGTTGTTTCAGATAATGTTGAAGGGGAGTATCCAAATGCAGAACAGCTTTTTCAACTAATTGCATAACGATATAAGCAAAAGCCATCTTACTTAAAGAAGCGCCATAAAACACAGTAGACGTTGTCAGTGTATCTTTCTTTTCAAAATTTTTATAGCCGACTGCTTTTTGATAAACCACTTCGTTGTTATTGAAAATGGTAACAGCAGCACCTGTTACTTTCGCAGCCTTTGCCAGTTTCTCTATCTTTCTTGTAATACTGTCTGCATCAATGGAAGATCCATCAACCCGGTTGATTCTTTTACGAAATTTTGTTGAATCAGTTGATGAAACCTCTGCTTCATTTGTTTTTGGTTCGTTTGCACAGGCAGACGAGAGGAAGACAGGCAGAAGTAGCAGAAGATGCAATTTCATGTTGGCTATTTATCAATCAATGTAATGAGAATTTGGCGGAACTTATAATCACGAATCAAGCAATTCCTCACCAACCCTTCGCCAAACTCAGGGTGACAGTATTCCTGAGCTTTAGTAAAACATTTCAACTTTTAACTCTTTTGTATTTGAAACGAGTGTGAATGAAAGCCACCAATCTTCTGAATCCCTTTCATCCCAAAAATCACGGTTCAGACAATTGGCTGCATAGAATTCCTATCCGTACAAGAGTGTGACACAACCATAGCTACTGATTGTTTCAAAAGCCCGTTACATCATTGCCTTTTCCGTCTTTATCCCCACTCATATTTCGCCCGTTTCTGCTCGCTGATTTTCGTTACCTTTGCCCGCCTTCGCCAAGGCTATTGCAGGCGGGGCACCACACGAAAATTGAGAAGGAAAGTTCATGAAGAATATCAGAAATTTTTGCATTATTGCACATATTGACCACGGAAAAAGTACCCTGGCCGACCGTTTATTACAAAGCACTGGTACCATCAGCGACCGTGATATGATGGACCAGGTACTGGATGATATGGATCTGGAAAGGGAAAAAGGCATTACCATTAAGAGTCACGCCATCCAGATCAATTACAAACACAAAGACGGACAAGAATATATCCTCAACCTCATTGATACGCCCGGCCACGTGGATTTCAGTTATGAAGTGAGCCGTGCATTGGCCGCCTGTGAAGGTGCATTGCTGCTGGTTGATGCTGCCCAGGGAATCCAGGCACAAACCATTTCGAACTTATATTTAGCTATCGACAATAACCTTGAAATCATTCCCGTCATCAACAAGATTGATATGGACGGTGCCATGATTGAAGAGGTGAAAGATCAGATCATTGACCTGATTGGCTGCAAACCCGAAGATATTTTATTAGCAAGCGGTCGTGCCGGTATTGGTATTGAGGAAATATTAGAAGCGATTGTAAAACGTATTCCTGCACCAACCGGTAAACCAGATGAACCATTGCAGGCGTTGATCTTTGACAGTGTGTTCAACAGTTTTCGTGGTGTGATTGTGTACTACCGTATCAGGAACGGAAGAATACGGAAAGGAGATAAGGTAAAGTTTGTAAGTACCGGACAGGAATATGAAGCAGCGGAGGTTGGTATTTTAAAACTGAAGATGACGGAGAAGAAGGAAGTTACCTGTGGCGATGTGGGTTATATCATCACCGGTGTAAAGAATGCTAAAGAAGTAAAAGTGGGTGATACCATTACGCTTGCTGCTAATCCTACACAGGAACCGATTCAGGGTTTCCAGGAAGTGAAGCCGATGGTATTTGCCGGGATCTTTCCTGTACAGACAGAAGATTTTGAAGAACTCCGTGACTGCATGGATAAACTGCAGTTGAACGATGCATCACTGACTTTTGAACTGGAAA
>CAZOLW010000026.1:0-2194 GCA_964580775.1 uncultured Chitinophagaceae bacterium
TTATTTCAAATCCAGCTTTATCTGCAATTCATCAAATTGTTTTGCATCAATTGTTGCAGGTGCATCCAGCATCACATCTCTTCCTGAATTGTTTTTCGGGAAGGCAATAAAATCACGGATGCTTTCACTGCCACCAAGTATAGCACACAAACGGTCGAAACCAAATGCAATACCACCATGCGGCGGTGCACCATATTCAAATGCTCCCAGTAAGAATCCAAACTTGTGCTGTTGTTCTTCAGCATCCATTCCAAGAGCTGCAAACATTTTTTCCTGCAGTTCACGCTGGTAAATACGGATAGAACCGCCACCAATTTCATTACCATTCAGCACCATATCATAGGCATTTGCTTTGATAGTGGCATAAGGATGCTTCAGATACTCAGCTGCATTTTCAATGACTGGATTATTATTGATCATTGTTGAAATCTGGTCGGGCTTGGGACTTGTAAACGGATGATGCCTTGCAACCCAACGGTTATCTTCTTCAGCATATTCAAATAAAGGGAAGTCGAGCACCCATAACAATTTAAAATCACCTGCTTTACGCATTCCCAGTTTATCAGCCATATACATTCTTAAATCGCTGATGGCTTTACGGGTACGTTCTTCAGCACCGGCAAGAATTAAAATCAGGTCACCTGCTTTTGCATTCGATGCTTCGGCAATAGCTTTCAATTTCTCTTCACTGTAAAATTTATCTACACTGCTCTTGAATGTGCCGTCAGCATTTACCTTAATAAACACCAGTCCTTTCATTCCGATCTGCGGACGCTTCACCCACTCAGTTAATTCATCTGTTTGCTTGCGTGTATATTCACTGCAACCTGGGACAGCAATTGCTACCACAGTTTCAGCTTCATCAAACACTTTAAAGTCAACTCCATCAATCAATGATGATTGATTTTGTTTGGTTGGAAATGTATGTGCAGGGAATTTGATATTGCAAATCTTCAGATCAAACCGAATATCCGGTTTATCATTTCCGTATTGCCACATCGCTTCTTCCCAAGTCATACGTTCAACAACTTCTGTATAATCGATATTCTTAACGTCTTTAAAAATCGCTTTCACCATCCCTTCAAACATGCTGAGAATATCTTCCTGTTCAACAAAAGACATTTCACAATCAATCTGTGTAAACTCGGGCTGACGGTCGGCACGCAGATCCTCATCACGAAAACATTTTACAATTTGATAGTAACGGTCGTAGCCACTAACCATCAGCAACTGTTTAAATGTTTGCGGCGACTGTGGTAATGCATAAAACTGTCCCGGGTTCATTCTGCTTGGAACAACAAAATCTCTTGCTCCTTCGGGAGTTGATTTAATTAAGAACGGTGTTTCAATATCCATGAAACCGTTATTGTGCAGGTAATTTCTGGCAGCACGGTTTACAGCATAACGCAGTTCAATATTTCTTTTCACTGCATTGCGGCGCAGATCAAGAAAGCGATACTTCATTCTTAAATCATCACCACCATCAGTATCATCCTGGATAGTGAATGGAGGAACAGCTGATTTATTTAATACTTTAAATGATTGTACAAGAATTTCAACATCACCTGTTGCAATGTTTGCATTTTTATTACTGCGTTCATTCACAGTTCCGGTAACCTGCAACACAAACTCACGACCGAGTGGACTTTCATCCAGCAGTTTATTCAGGTCTTCTCCAAACAATAATTGAGTAATACCATAACGGTCACGCAGATCAACGAAAGTGATGCTTCCAAACTTTCTTACAGTTTGCACCCAGCCGGCTAATGTTACGGTGTTGCCGGCATGATTGCTTCTTAATTCACCACAGGTATGAGAACGGTACATGTAAACTTCTGATTTTGATAATGATTGAATTTGCCACTAAGGCACCAAGTCGCAAAGAGTACCCAAAGGATTCCTTTGTGAACTTCCTGTCTTTGAGTCTTTGTGGCTAAATGCAGGGCGCAAAGATAATTATTGAGAGCCAACCAACTGAGATGGAATTAAACTGTTTTCTGAATCATTTGTCCCTGAATCTGCGACTGGTAAAATGGAGGTAATAATAAACAGCAAGAATAAGAAGCCCGATAGAAAAAGGGATCAATGCAATGCGCCGCAGCCCATAAATACCTTCATCTATCCCATAGAACTCCCCGATCATCCAGGTACAGTTGGCAATAATCCAGAAAACAACAGCGAGATTATGCATGAC
>CAZOLW010000026.1:2294-64311 GCA_964580775.1 uncultured Chitinophagaceae bacterium
CTTTTTCTTCAGATGTTAAATGCTGTGGTGTCCAGATGTTGACATAAATCAACTGATCACCTTTTTCATAACTCTGTAAGGCCGGAAAACCCTTTCCTTTCAAACGGAATACTTTTCCGCTTTGAGTACCCGGTGGTATTTTAATTTTTGCACGGCCATCAATGGTTGGCACTTCTGCCTGGATCCCAAATGCTGCATCAGGAAATGAAATGTGCAGATCATAAGCAACATTCAAACCATCACGGTGAAGATGAGGATGTGCTTCTTCTTCAATCAACACAATCAAATCGCCGGGAGCACCACCACGTTCACCCATATTTCCTTTTCCTGAAACGCTTAACTGCATTCCTTCCTGCACACCTGCCGGTATGTCGATGGATATATTTTCTTCGCCATAAACCCTGCCTTCACCTTTACATGCCGTACACTTATTAGCGATAGTAGAACCTTCCCCATTACAGGCTGGACAGGTTGTTACTGTTTGCATTTGCCCAAGGAATGTATTCTGCACTCTTCTTACCTGACCACTGCCACCACAGGTGCCACAGGTTTGCATACTGCTTTTATCTTTTGCACCACTACCGCTACAGGTTGTGCAGCTAACATACTTTTTTACTTTGATTGTTTTGCTGGCGCCTTTGGCAATTTCTTCGTAATTCATTTTGATGCGAACACGGAGATTGCTGCCTCTTACACCTCTTGATCTTCCACCACCGCCTCTGCGTTGTCCGCCACCGCCGCCAAAAAAACTGCCGAAGGGACTGTCGTCGCCAAAAATATCACCGAACTGGCTGAAGATATCATCCATGTTCATGTTATGGCCACCGCCGCCAAATCCACCACGGCCGTTGCCGCTAACACCTGCATGACCATAACGGTCATACTGCGATTTCTTATCCGCATCACTCAATATCTCGTAAGCTTCTGCAGCTTCTTTAAATTTTTCTTCTGCTTCTTTGTTGCCGGGATTACGGTCGGGGTGAAACTGCATGGCCACCTTACGGTAAGCCTTTTTAATTTCTTCCGCAGATGCAGTTTTACTTACTCCTAGTATTTCGTAAAAGTCTCTTTTGGTTGACATGTTTATTTCCCTACTACCACTTTTGCAAAGCGGATGATTTTATCGTTGAGCAAATATCCTTTTTCAATTTCATCCACTACTTTTCCAACCATCTTATCGTTAGGAGCAGGGATCTCGGTAATAGCTTCATGCTTGTCTGCATCAAATTCCTGGCCCTTGGTATCCATTGCTTTTAAACCACGGCTCTGCAGAATACTGCGGAGCTTATGAAACACCAGTTTCACACCTTCCAGTTCTTTAGGGTCAAGTGTTTTTGAAAGTTCAGTTTCTGCACGATCAGCATCATCCACAACTTCCAGCAGGGAAATGATCACATCCTTTCCCGCAGTTTGAACCAGTTCATTCCGTTCCTTTGCTGTACGACGGCGGAAATTATCAAACTCAGCCATCAGGTAGAGATATTTGTTCTTCTCTTCTTCCACCGCTTCTTTCAGCTTTTCCAGTTCGGTTTCCTCGGCAATCTGTTCATTGAGAAGATTTGTACCCGCTGCACTTTCGTCGGTGCTGAATTCAGAGGTATTCAGGTCATTATTATTTTGTTCTGTCATTTCGTTCGTCTTTTATTCTATTATGCGAAAAATTGTCGGCAAAGGTAAGCTGGACAAGAATATTGCCAATGGGCAAGATGGGACAAATTGTCTTGATAAATAGCAAAAAGCAGTTCTTACCCATACAATTCACGGAATTTTCAATCAGTTTGGATAAGAAAAGATATAACAGATACCTTTGGCGGCTATGACAAAAGTTATTTTAAACAGGAAAATTTCACCACGTGTTTTAAATGGTCATCCATGGGTTTTTGCCAACGAGGTAAACATGGTAAAAGGCGAAGCTGCTGGTGGAGATATTGTTGATGTGCATATGCATGATGATAAGTTCCTGGGCAGAGGTTATTACAATCCTAAATCACAGATCCTTGTCCGTATTCTTACAAGAAATAAAGCTGAAGAAATCAATGAAGCATTTTTTCACAGAAAACTGAGTGAAGCGTGGAAACAGCGGCAGCAGTTGGGTTATACGGAGAATTGCCGCCTGATCTTTGGTGAAGCTGATGGTTTATCGCAGCTGATCATTGATAAGTTCAACGATTATTTTGTGATTCAAACACTGGCATTGGGTATTGACCGCTGGAAAGATGCAATCGTAAAAGCCATCCGGGAAATCTTTCAGCCAAAGGGTATTTTTGAACGTAACGATGTGCCTGTTCGTGAACTGGAAGGAATGGAACAGAAAAAAGGATTTTTAAGCGAGCCTTTCGATACAACTATCATCATCAATGAAAATGGCCTGAAGTTTTATGTGGATATTGCCAATGGACAAAAGACAGGTTATTTTCTTGATCAGCAGGATAACCGCCGGGCCATTCAGCATATTGTAAAAGATGCAGATGTATTAGGAGCGTTTACTTATACAGGAACCTTTGAAATACATGCAGCCCATTATGGTGCAAAAAGTGTTCATGGACTTGATATTTCTGAAAGTGCCATTGCTATGTGCAATAAAAATGCTGAGCTCAATGGCGTTGCTGATAAATGCACATTCGAGTGTGTAAATGCATTTGATGTTTTGAAAAATTGGGTTAAAGAAGGAAGACAATATGATGTTGTTATGCTTGATCCTCCATCCTTCACCAAATCAAGAGCAAATATTCAGAAAGCCATTGCCGGTTATAAAGAAATCAATCTTCGTGGAATGAAACTGGTAAAGCCCGGAGGTTTTTTAGTAACCTCTTCCTGCACCAACTTAGTACAGCCCGATATGTATCTGCAAACCATTCAGATGGCAGCTAATGATGCAAAAAGACACCTGAGGCAGGTAACTTTTCAAACGCAGAGTTCTGATCATCCGATTATCTGGGGTTGGGAGAATACACATTATCTGAAGTTCCTGATTGTTCAGGTGTTTTGAGAAAGAAGTAAGAAGTATGAGGCATGACGCAGTCCGCAATTGCAAAACTGATAATTACATCAAATAATCGTTTTAGAAACGGCTACAAAATATTAGAATAAAAAGGGGAATTATTTTACTACCTGGAACTTTCCGCTTTCAATAACCTTACCGGTACGGTCGGTTAACTGGAAGATATAAACACCACGGAAAAAATCATTGAGATTTACTACAGTACGGGCAGAAAGGTTATTGTTCTCTAAAACTTTTTTACCGATAAAGTTGAATACTTTTAACGAATAGTTAGAAAGATTACTGTTCTCCTTAAACTCAAAGTTGATGAAAGATGAAGCAGGGTTGGGAAAGAAACGAACCTGTTTAACAACGCTTTCAGGGTTATCCGCAGATGGCCTGTTAGTCTGTGCAGATGCTGCAGTGGCTATTAAAAGGATACAGGATAATATGGTAAAAAATTGCTTCAACGAAACAAATCTAATTTTATTACATGCAAATTACAAGCTTTTTTTTACAATTGTTCAAAATCTACGGACAGTACTTGAAATGACCGTCCGTAGATTTACTGGAAATTTTTCTCAGTTCAGATCAACCAAACACTGATTAATTGCTTCAAAATCGGGCAATTCACCCGCTTTTTCGAGCACTTCTGCATACTGCACAACACCCTCTTTATCAATAACAAAAGCACTTCTTTTCGATACTCCTTTCATCTCTAGCTTCCATTCCTGGTAAATTGTATCATAGGCTGTTGAGACTTCTTTATTGAAATCACTCAACAGGGGAAAGTTATAGCCCTGCTCCTCTTTATACTTCGCAAGCGTAAAGACAGAATCAACAGAAATACCCAAAACCTCGGCACTTGCATTACTGTAACGGGCAATATCATCCCTTACGGCACAAAGTTCCTTTGTACATGTACTTGTAAATGCCTGCGGAAAGAAAAGCAAAAGCACATTTTTTCCTTTTAATCCGCTAAGTGTTACTTTGTTTTTATCTGTTCCAAATAATGAAAAATCCGGAGCTAACTGTCCAACCTGAATACTCATATCTTATAATTATTTTTTGTTTACCTGATTAAGAACAAAGCAATTTCAAAAAGGTTAAACTGAAAATTATTTTTCGCCTGATGCCGGAGTGCATATTAAACCGGTACAATGTTTTGACTTTTATTGTTCTTGATCTTTTCAGGAACAGCTGCAATAATTTCCTGCTTCAATGCCTCTTTTAATCTCTTCTTCATAAAATCTCTGTGTACAACCATGCTTACCTCTCTTGATGGTGCCGGGCTTTTAAAATGGCGGATAAGTTTTTGTTGTTCATCTGTCATATCCAGAGTTGAGAGTTCGGGCAGTATTGTAATGCCATCGTTTAATTCAACCATTCGCCTCAGCGTTTCTATACTGCCTGCTTCATATTCAAACTGAGTAATTGACTCACTGGCTTTCTTCAGTTCACAGAGATTCACAATCTGCGACCGGAAACAATGACCTTCTTCCAGCAACCACAACTTTTCAGGTTCAATATCTTTTGCCAGCACATAACTCTTTTTGAATGCAGCATTTTTGGGTGAAACATAAACAAGCAATTCCTCATAAAACAGGATGTCCTCTTTTATTCCGTTTTCCTGCAGTGGGGTTACTAACAACCCGGCATCAATCCTTCCTTCACGCAAACGTTTAATGATATATTCTGTCATCATTTCATGTACAATCAACTTTACAGAAGGATATTTCTGGTTGAAACTTTTAGCAAACAGCGGCAATAAATAGGGTGCCAGTGTTGGTATGATACCAATCCTCAGTTCACCGGTGAGAGTGCCTTTTTTACTTTGTGCCAGTTCATGAATGGCATTCCGTTCCTGCAAAATTTTGCGTGCCTGTTCAATGATTTCAATCCCGGCATCAGTTGGAATTACCGGCTGTTTCTTTCTGTCAAACAGTTTCACCCCTAATTCTTCTTCCAACTTCTGGATCTGCATACTGAGTGTTGGCTGGGTTACAAAGCATGTTCCGGCTGCAGTTGCAAAATGGCGGTGCGTATCTACTGCCACCAGGTATTCAAGTTGAGTTAACGTCATAGTTTAAATCTATCAATGTATAAAATTAATTGATTTACCTATTGAACCTGCTAATACATTTCTTTAAAAAGAGAACGGGCTTCAAATTGAAGCCCGTTCTCTTTTTACACTACTATCTTTATTTTTTTCTCAGTTCTAAGGTTGTGAGTTTGCCATTAATGGTTTGTGTTGCCTTTACCCATGTCCAGTTACTATCTATTATTTTCCAAACACCATCCAGTCGCTGAAGTGTAGAAGTTGTGCTGGAAGGATAATCTGCAGTAATGGTTAATGCAACCGGATCTTCACCCCATGTGCCGGTTGCTTCAGTTGCTGAATTTTTAATTGCATCAACTGTACGATTTGATTTAAACTGAAAATCGTATACATCAAATTCGGTTTTATAGTCAGTCCCATCATTGTAAACAGTAACATTCCAGCGACCATCTGTCATGGCCTTTACAATCAGATCTTCAGCAATTTGTTCCTGGGCTTTTTTGATTTTCTTGCACCCCGCAAGAAGTATAAAGCATAAAAAAATGTATAATACCTGTTTCATAGATTTTGAATTTTAACGAATGATAAAACTACAATATGTTCCCGGATTGTTTCTGTTAATCTGAACCTTTCTGTGTGTCCATTGAATACCAGAGCAGATTTCAAATCATTTCGCTGCTCTATTTAACGGTCAAAGATTGATTTATCTTATTTTTAATACATGCAAATTGCTGAAATCATCCATTTTCTTGAGATAATTGCTCCTCCATCATTGCAGGAGAGTTATGATAATGCAGGATTAATTACCGGATCTGCCAGTTGGGAATGTACAGGTATCATCGTCAGCCTGGATGCAACTGAAGAAGTGATCCTGGAAGCCAAGGCAAAGGGGGCAAATCTCGTTATAGCCCACCACCCGGTTATCTTCAGCGGGTTAAAAAAAATCACAGGGAAAACGTATGTGGAGAAAACCATTATCAGCTCCATAAAGAATGATATAGCCGTTTATGCAATTCACACCAACCTTGATAATGTAATTGAAGGAGTGAATGGGAAAATGGCTGAAAAGCTTGGATTGATCAACTGTAAAATCCTGAAACCCAAGAGCTCAACATTAAAGAAGCTGTACACTTTTGTACCTGCCGCCCAGGCTGAAGCTGTTCGTTCAGCTATTTTTGAGGCAGGTGGCGGAAACATTGGCAACTACAGCGAATGCAGTTTCAATGCGGCTGGTACGGGGACTTTTAAAGCCGGAGATGGGACAAATCCCTTTGTCGGGGAAGTTGGTAAACGTCATGAAGAAAGTGAGCTAAAAATTGAAGTCATCTTCCCAGCCTGGCTCGAAGGGCCAATCATCAATTCTCTCTTAAAAGCCCATCCTTATGAAGAAGTGGCTTATGATATTGTTTCGCTTGACAATCAGTTTCAATCAGTTGGGTCAGGAATGGTGGGCGAATTGCCAAACCCAATTTCAGAACCTGAGTTCCTTCAACTGCTTAAACTAAAGTTTGGCTTACAGGTCATCAGGCATACCCCTTTCCTGAAAAAACAGGTTCAAAAAATAGCGATTTGCGGCGGAGCCGGAAGTTTTCTTATCAAAACAGCCATTGCTGCAGGAGCAGATGCTTATATAACCGGAGATGTAAAGTACCACGAGTTTTTTGATGCTGACGGTAGATTGCTGCTGGCAGATATCGGTCATTGGGAAAGTGAGCAGTTCACAATTGATCTCCTGGCCGATCTTTTGAGCGGGAAATTCCCTACCTTTGCCGTCCTAAAAACCGGTGTAAAGACCAACCCGGTTGAGTATTTCAAATGAGTTGTTTTGGTAGTTAGTCCGTGAATTGTACAGACATTTTGAAGAATAGAATTACAGAACGTACAAGAGAGCGACGCAACAACAGATGAAGAATGAGGGAAAGCTGGTCACCCCCAAAGCGAAAGCCAAGGAGGATTAAAAATAAAAAAACTTCAAATTAAATATGCCTAGTACAAAAGAGTATTCCGTTGAAGAAAAACTGAAGACACTTATTCGTGTGCAGAAAATTGAAAGCAAGCTGGATCAGATTCAGATCCTGAAAGGTGAATTACCGATGGAAGTAAAAGATCTGGAAGATGAGATTGAAGGATTGAATGCACGTAAGAACCGTATTGAAGAAGAGATTAATGGCATTCAGGAATTTATGGAAAGCCGCAAGCAGGCGATCAAAGATTCACAGGCACTCGTAAAAAAATACGAAACACAAAGTGAGAATGTAAAAAACAACCGTGAATTTGAAGCCATCAACAAAGAGCTTGAAATGCAGGGCCTGGAAATTAAACTCGCTGAGAAACATATTAAAGATGCCAACGAAGAGTTGATTGAAAAAAGCGAAGTACTGGAAAAAGCGAAGAAAGCAATTGCAGGAAAGGAAAAGAATTTAGAGCATAAGAAAGGTGAGCTGGATAAAATTGTTGCTGATACTGAGAAAGAAGAAAATCAGTTAAAAGCACAGGTAAGTGCCGCAAGAGAATCAGTTGAAGAACGTTTACTGGCGAGCTTTGACCGTATCCGTAACAGCTACCGCAATGGTTTGTCTGTTGTTCCCATTGAAAGAGAAAGCTGTGGTGGATGTTTCAATACCATTCCTCCTCAACGTCAGAGCGAAATTAAGCAGCATAAAAAAATCATTGTTTGTGAAAACTGCGGTCGTATCCTGGTTGATACTGATCTGAATGATTCAATCGATTTTTAATCTGTTTCAGAAATAAATGGAAAGGGCACTTCATGGTGCCCTTTTTTATTGATTAATTTTTTACTGTCTTTTATCTTTATCCATCATTTAAGTTAGTTTTGAAACTGCGTATGCTGCAAAAACTTTCCATACAGAACTTTGCCATTATTGATGAGCTGGCTGTTGAATTTCAGCCGGAGCTGAATACAATTACCGGAGAAACAGGTGCCGGTAAATCTATTTTATTGGGAGCACTTGGATTAGTATTGGGCAACAGGGCTGATAGTACAGTGTTAATGAACAAAGAAAAGAAATGTGTGGTTGAAGCTTTTTTTTCTGCAGCCAGTTACTCTAAAGTAAAAGATTGGTTGCAGCAACAGGAAATGGATGAAGAAAATGAATTGATCTTACGGAGAGAAATTGCAGCAAGCGGAAAGTCAAGAGCTTTTGTAAATGACACTCCTGTTAATCTTACACAATTAAAAGAACTTACTTCTTTACTGGTTGACCTGCATCAGCAGTTTGATACACTGGAACTTGGTGAAGAAAACTTTCAGCGTGAAGTGCTGGATGCATTAAGCGGATGCAGCAAAGAAGTAAAACAATATCACAACAGGTTTCTTCAGTTCGCCAAACTGCAGAAAGAATTACAGTTGCTGAAGGAAGATCAGTTGCAGGCAAAAAAAGAACAGGACTACAAACAGTTTTTACTGGATGAACTGGAACAGGCATCCTTCAAAGAAAATGAACTGGAACAAATTGATCAGGAATTGAATCTGCTGAATAATGCAGGTGCTATTTCCACTGTACTCAACGATGCAGTTCAATTGCTGAAAGAAAGTGATACCCCTCTTGTACAGCAGTTAAAATCACTGTTGCTGAAATTGCAGCAGTATAAAGATGTGCATAGTGATTTAACATCTGCTACTGAACGTTTGCAATCTGCACAAATAGAATTGAATGACATTGCCAATGAACTTGATCATCTGCAAAATGCAATCAGTGTGGATGAAGCAAGAATACAGGTGATTACAGAACGTTTAGAGGTTGGTTATAAATTACAAAAGAAACATGGCGTTAACAGCACCAATGATCTTTTGAAGATCCAGCAACAGCTGGAAGAACAGGTACAGGTTGTTTTAAACATGGATCAAACAATTGCTGCCAAAGAAAAAGAGACCGCAGAGCTGAAAAAACAATTAGAAAAGGAAGCAATTGCTATTCATGAAAAAAGAAAGCAGCAGGCTGAGCCATTTGTAAAGAATGTAAATACATTGCTGAGCCGGGTCGGTATGCCTAATGCAAAACTAAAAGTTGAATTGAAGGAAACAACATTGAATCCTTTTGGCAAAGATGAGATCAGCTTTTTGTTTGATGCAAACAAAAGCAATCGTTTTGAACCCATCAGCAAAGTGGCCAGTGGTGGTGAATTGAGCAGATTAATGCTGTGTATTAAATCACTTGTTGCAGATAGTATTGAATTGCCAACCATGCTGTTTGATGAAATTGATACAGGCATCAGCGGAGAAGCTGCAAGACAGGTGGGCATCTTATTAAAAGACTTATCAACCAATCACCAGGTTATTACGATTACGCATCTTCCGCAGATTGCGGCAAAAGCATCGGCGCATTATTTTGTGTACAAAGAAGAAGAGAAAAACATTGTACGTACAAAGATACGGCTGCTCAACAAAGAAGAACAGATTGAAACGATTGCAAGAATGTTGAGTGGTGAAAAACTTACAGCATCCTCATTGGTTACAGCAAAAGAAATGGTGGCAGGATAAATTCAATCATGCATTTTATATACGTTGCCCGATAAATCGCAATACTGAAGCTTTTCCTTCATGGAAAGCACCCTCAGCAAGATTCACTTCCTTCTGTTCACAACTCAGAATATGTAACGACCTGAAATCATCACATAAAGAAGGCGCATCATACAATTGATTTTCATCTTTCGGCCCACCTGAATTTAATTTCAACTGCTCCCGCCCAAATGCTTCGAGTATTAAATAACCTCCGGGCTTAATTGAATTTAAAATTTCCTGGTGAAACTTCTTCCGTGCTGCCGGCGCCATGTGTACATAAATCAGGGCAACTGCATCATATAATTTAGCAGCTCTGAATGATTCAATCGATTTTACATCATAGTTAATTTTCACCTGTTCGCCTGCAGCATTGAATAAGGCTTTATCACGGGCCACTGTGCTGAAATCAAATGCATCAACTTCCCATCCTTTCTTTGCAGCATAGATGGCATTTCTTCCTTCACCTTCAGCCGGCAATAAAATTGAACCCGGTTTACGCAGATCAATAAATTGCTTAAAAAAAGCATTGGGCGCATTTCCATAGACTGTTTCATTTTCAGCGTATCGCTGATCCCAGAATTGTTGCTGCATATTTTTTATTTAAGACTGTTTATCTGTGCAAATAAAGCCTGCGCAGATACTACACCTGATTTTCGCCATTTGATTTCACCATTCTGGAAAATGATGATTGTTGGAACACTCTGTACCGAATAGGCGTTTGCTGTAGAAGGGTTTTTATCAACATCCACTTTAATAATAGCAGCACTGTCTCCTACTAATTGCTTAGCTTCTTTTAAAATGGGCGCCATCATTTTACAGGGGCCGCACCACTCAGCAGAAAAATCGACAATAACGGGCCGGTTTCCATTAATGATCTCCTTAAATGTTTGAGCCATTTCATTCCTGATTTAGTCTGCAAGTTAAAATCATGGCGCTTGCCAACGGGTGATATAAGTCACAGGTTTACTATTCTTACAAACAATAATTAAGTAAAGGTTAAAGCAGAAAAGCAGAAAGCCCTTACCGGGCTTTCTGCTTTTTATTTGAGAGCATATTGTATTTTTTGCTGAGCTGCTGCTTACTGCATGTTAATCTTACAATGCAGTAGCGAAATTACAAATCAGTAATAGCTTTGTATTTTGGCACCAACAGTTTCATCACAGACCATGCAATGAGATAAGCCAATGCACAAAAAGCAAACATGATTGTATAGGCTGTTGCCATTTGTGTTTGCACAAGCGGCTTTTGCAACTCAAGCAGTTTATCAAACATAGTTGGGTCAATCGTTTGTAACTGTGCAGTTACTTCCTTTGAAAGACTTCCTAACTCTGCTTTATTCAGATCGATTTTATCGCCATATTTTGTCACCAGGTTTAATCCTTCAATTCTTGAAAGATAATCACCCAATCCTGCTGCTTTTGCCTGCACCCATGAATTTGCAATACCTGTTGCACGGTATGCATCAAAAAGCCAACCGCCGCATTTTGAAACAAGCACACCACCTAATCCTCCTGCCATTCCACCAATACCTACAATTGAACCAACCGCTTTTTTGGGAAACATATCTGATACTGTAGTAAAAATATTCGCACTCCATGCCTGGTGTGCTGCTGTACCAATACCAATCAATAATACAGGAACCCAAAAACTATAATCACCAAATGGCTGTGCAAGTAATACCACCAATGGAATCACTGCAATTGTGAGCATCGCTTTCATACGTGCATCGTATGGCTGCAATCCCTTCTTCATGAAATAGGTGGGGAACCATCCGCCACCAATACTCCCTACCATTGTTATACTGTACAACACAGCCAACGGAACATTAATGACAGTTCCGGTCATAGCATATTTTGCTTTCAAAAAGGCTGGCAGCCAAAAAAGGAAGAACCACCAAACACCATCGGTCATGAACTTTCCAAATACAAAAGCCCAGGTTTGCTTATATCCCAGCAATTTCACCCATGATATGTGTACATGTTTAATGGCGGGATCTGCTGCGGGTTCATCATCTTTGTCACTTTTGATATATGCCAGTTCTGCTGCAGATAATTTTTTCTGCTGCTCAGGTTTATCATACATCCATATCCAGAATGCCAGCCATAAAAAACCAATGGCGCCTATAATAATAAATGCATATTCCCATCCCCAATGATCACCAATCCAGGGAACAGTCAAAGGAGCAAGTACAGCACCTACGTTTGCACCTGAATTAAATATCCCTGTTGCAAAAGACCTCTCTTTCTTTGGAAAATATTCAGCCGTTGCTTTAATGGCGGCTGGAAAGTTACCCGCTTCACCAATTGCAAGTACGGCTCTTGATATCATAAATCCTGCAATGGAAACAGGAACGGCAATGATACCAACCCAACCCAACACAACTGATATTCCCTGCCCCATTGGAATAGCTAATGCATGAATCAAAGCGCCCACTGACCAGATGATAATGGCCCATACATAGCCTTTCTTCGTACCCAGCTTATCAATGATACGTCCTGCAAATAGCATAGAGATGGCATATACAAACTGGAATACAGAAGTGATGTTGGCATAATCACTGTTCGACCAGTTGAACAACTCGGCAAGCCGTGGTTGCAACAGGCTTAGCACCTGCCGGTCTAAATAATTAATAGTTGTAGCGAAAAAAAGTAGGGCGCAAATCGTCCACCTGTATTTCCCTATGGCTTGCATCGTCATAATTTTTATTTTTTATACAAAACAAAAAAAGGAACAGTGATTCCTTTTCTTATTGAGTGGTTTATTTTTTAACCGAAGCGATTACTTCCAGTACTTCTTTTGTTGCTTTTTCAATGGCTGCATAATCTTTTGTCTCCATTAATTTCTTACTCACCAGTTTGCTTCCCATACCTACTGCACAAACACCTGCTTTATACCAGCTTTCAATACTTTCCTTTGTAATATCAACACCACCTGTTGGCATGAACAGCAGTTTTGGAAAGATATCTTTTATCGTGGTTAAAAATTCAGTGCCAAGCATGTTTCCCGGGAAAAGCTTAATGAATTTAACTCCTGCGTTTTCTGCAGCAATGATTTCTGATGGTGTCATACATCCGGGAGCATAGAAAATATCATTCTCTAAGCAATAGGCAGCCACTTCGCCAACAAAACCAGGGCTTACTAAAAAATCAGCACCTGCACTCATGTAGTCTGTTGCCTGGGCCTTATTTTTTATTGTACCAACTCCAAGTAATAAACCGGGCATCCCCGCATTTCTTACTTCCACCATTTTTTTGAAGTTGCTCAATGCAGCTTCTCCACGGTTGGTATACTCAACTGCTTTTACGCCGGCATTATATAATGCTTTCAATACTTCAACACTTACTGTTTCGTCGGGATTGAAGTACAGCGGAAGAATTCCCTGTTGAACTATAGCATCTGTTATTTGTTGTGTTTTGCTCATATAAATTCAGGCACAAAGGCAAAGAGGCAACAAGGCAATGTGCACTCTATACGTTTGCGGCTTTTTTAAATTTTTACTTTGATCACTAATTTTTTTATCTCCGCTTCTCCAATCATCGGTGCATGCACATCTTCCGGAAAGAAAATGGCAAACTGTCCATCGGTTAATTGAAAGAACATATCAGGTGCATCATTAAAAAACAATACATCCTTTTCGTCATTGTATTCGCCATTGGGTGATGCACATTTTTCTCTGGGTTTCCATCCAATGGTTTCATTACCGCTGATGCAAAGCTGAATATCGATATTTTTATTGTGACATTCAAACTTCGAAAGACTTGCTTCTTTTGTTTTGCCGGGACCGCTGCTGATGATTGCCTTCAATCCTTCAGCAATATCTGACTTGCCAACTTCTGCATTCTTCATATCCGTTTGCTGAATATACTCAAATGCTTTTGCAAATAATGGATGTGCTGAAAAGTATTTCGGTGCGTTCTGTATTGTATCGATGATCATATTATAAAGTTGAAAGAAGAAACTAAAAAACAAAAGTGGAAGACCAGGCTTTCCGATCTTCCACTTTTTATTATTTAACGTTGTACACGGCCGCTTCCATCACCCTTCATCAGTTCTTTTACCTCTGATAAAGTCGCATGGTTTAAATCGCCGGGTATTGTATGTTTTAATGCACTTGCTGCAACACCAAATTCTGCTGCTTCGCCCATCGGCATTCCTGTTACCAATCCGTAAATTAATCCGCTGGCAAAACTGTCGCCACTGCCTACACGGTCAACAATACGAACACTGTATTGCTTTGTATGATAGAATTCATTGCCATCATATACCAAAGCACTCCAGCCATTATCACTTGCACTGTGACTTTCTCTTAAAGAAGATGCAATGAATTTAAATCCAAACTTCGCCTGCATTTGTTTGAAGACATCTTTAAACCCATCGAGGTTCAGTTCACCTTTCGTTACATCAGTATGTGCAGCTTTAAAACCAAGCGTTGTATCTGCATCTTCTTCATTACCGATACAAACATCAACATACTGGCAAAGTCTTGTCATTACTTCTCTTGCTTTTTCTTTGCTCCACAATTTTTTGCGGTAGTTGAGATCAATACTTGTGGTAATGCCTTTTGCTTTTGCAGCTTTTAATGCAGCTTCAGTTAAAGCAGCAGCTTTATCGCTCAACGCAGGTGTAATACCTGTTGTGTGAAACCAATCTGCACCTTCAAATATTTTATCAAAGTCAAATTCACTTGCATCAACATCTGCAATAGATGCACCTGCACGATCGTATACTACCTGTGATGCACGCATAGAAGCACCGGTTTCGAGGAAATAAATTCCTAACCTTTCGCCGCCTCTTGCAACGTATTGTGTATCCACACCATAGCGGCGCAGATGATTGATTGCTGATTGTCCGATTGGATTAGCGGGCACTTTGGATACAAAGGTTCCGTTTAAACCATAATTACATAATGCTGCTGCAACATTGGCTTCACCACCACCATAAGTTACATCAAAACTATCGGCCTGTACAAAACGTTTGAAATCGGGAGTTGACAAACGCAACATGATTTCTCCCATCGTTACTACTTTCTTTGACATTTTTTGTTTGTTTTATTTTTGTTGATTATTTCAATTGTGCCACAGGTGCAGGATCCATATCACTGTAAACTAAATTTTCACCGGCCATTCCCCAGATAAATCCATAATTACTTGTACCACTTCCAAAATGTGTACTCCACGGTGGTGAAATGACTGCTTCATTATTTGACATTACAATATGTCTTGTTTCAGCAGGGTTACCCATGAAATGAAACAGACGATGCTCAGGAGCCAAATCAAAATAAAAGTAGGCTTCCATTCTGCGTGTATGTGTATGAGGTGGAATTGAATTCCATACACTGCCCGGAGCCAGTGTTGTTAAACCCATTACCAGCTGGCAGCTTTTAATACCATCAAGATGAATGTATTTATATACTGTTCTTTTGTTTGCTGTTTCCACTGCACCGAGTTCAACCGGTGATGCCTGTTCTTTGGTAAACAATGTTGCAGGATAAACTGCATGTGCCGGTGATGATAACAGGTAAAATATTGCCGGTGCTTTTTTGGAAGAAGATGCAAAGCTTACTTTCTTTGTTCCTTTACCAAGATAAAGACAGGACATTTTTTCCAGGTCGAATTTTTTACCATCAGCTGTTACAGTTCCTTTACCGCCAACATTAATGATTCCAATTTCTCTTCTTTCTAAAAAATAGTCCGCTCTTAATTCAGGATGATTGGGAAGAGTAAGTGTTTTGTTAACCGGTACTGCGCCACCAATGATCACACGATCATAATGTGTGTACACAAGTTTCAACTCATCATTCACCATCAGGTCCTTTACAAGGAAATTATCAATGAGCTTTTGTGTATCGAATTGTTTTGTTTCTTCCGGACCAACTGCAAATCTTATTTCCATTCCATCTTCTACAAATGTGTTGGATTTGTAATCTTTTAATTTGATTGCCGGGACTTTACTATCTGATTTTTTCATTCTTCAAAATTTTGTTTTAACCACTGTCGGGGTTTTAAACCGCCGACAGGGTATACTATCATTCATTATCTGGCCATCCATCCACCATCAACAAACAACACCGTACCATTTACATAGTCTGATGCTGATGATGCAAGAAATACAACCGGTCCTTTAAAATCTTCAGGCACACCCCAGCGACCCGCAGGAATACGGCTTAAAATTGATGCACTTCTTTCCGGGTCTTCTCTCAAAGCCTGTGTATTATTTGTTGCAATATATCCCGGAGCAATGCCATTTACACAAACACCTTTACTTCCCCACTCATTTCCAAATGCTCTTACCAAACCTGCAACTGCTGATTTACTTGCAGTGTAGCCCGGAACATTAATACCCCCCTGGAAACTTAACAATGAACAGGTGAAGATGATTTTACCACCACCCTGCTCAATCATATCTTTTCCAAATTCACGGCCAATGATGAACTGTGCATTGAGGTTGATGTCAATTACTTTATCCCAGTATTCATCAGGATGTTCGGCAGCAGGTTTACGCATAATAATACCTGCATTGTTCACCAGGATATCAATACGTTTATTTTCTGCTTTTACTTTATTGATGAACGCATACAAAGCTGTTCTGTCAGAAATATCAACTCTGTGATAAGTAAATTTTCTGCCTGTTGCTTCTACTGCATTTTTAACTGCTGAATAATCTTCAACGATTGATGCACCAACAACGTCTGCACCTGCCTCTGCCAATGCTGTTGCCATGCCCATTCCTAAACCGGTATCGCAACCTGTTACCAATGCTGTTTTACCGGAAAGATCAAATGATTTTAATGTGTTCATATTGATTGTTATAAAGTTTTAGCTGTAAGTTTCTGTGGTTCGTCTAACTGCTGCAGGTTAAAATAATTCTTTGCATTATTATAACAGATATCCTGGATTATCTGACCCACCCATGCAATATCGTTTGGCAGTTCACCATTCTCAATTTCTTCACCAAACAAATTGCAGAGCAATCTTCTGAAATATTCATGCCTTGGGAAGGAAAGAAAACTTCTGCTGTCAGTAAGCATGCCAATGAATTTGCTGAGTAAGCCCATATTGCTGAGCGCATTGATCTGTTTGATCATTCCATCTTTCTGATCTAAGAACCACCATGCACTGCCCCATTGCACTTTTCCAGCAACTGAACCATCATTGAAATTACCAATCATGGTTGCCATCAATTCATTATCGGCAGGATTGAGATTATAGACAATTGTTTTCGCCAGCTGATTATTTGTATCAAGACGGTTTAAAAATTTCGCTAATGCTTTTGCCTGTGAAAAATCACCAATACTGTCCCAGCCTGTATCGGGGCCGAGCTGCTGCAACATTCTTGCGTTGTTATTTCTCAAAGCACCTAAATGATATTGCTGCACCCATCCTGCTTCACAATCCCACTCGGCAAAATTCACCAGCATTGCACTTTTAAATTTCTTTCTGTCTTCTAATGAGAGTGTGCCGCCAGAACGGACTTTAGCAAAAATGCCAACGATCTCTGTTTGGGTATAATCTTCTGCATAAATTTCTTCCAGCCCATGATCAGAAACCCCGCACTTGTTTTCTGCAAAGAAAGCATGACGGTTTCTTAACGCTGCGATATAATCATTATAAGATCCAATAGAAATATTGGATGCTTTTTCCAACCCGGAAAGATACTCATTGAAAGAAACGGTATCATCTACATTCATTGCCTTATCGGGGCGGAATGCAGGATTCATTTTTGTAAACGTATCTTCTTTTCTTAACTGCTGATGATATTCCAGTGAATCAACAGGATCATCAGTAGTGCAGATGAGTTTTACATTCATCTTTTTCAGCAAACCCCTTACGCTGTATTCTTTGGTTTGCAGTTTTGCAGAACATTCATCATAAATTTTCTTTGCACTGTCTGCATTCAAAATATCATGCACATCAAAATAACGTTGCAGTTCAAGATGTGTCCAGTGATAAAGAGGATTACGTAATGTATAAGGAACCGTTGCAGCCCATTGCTGAAATTTTTCAAAGTCGCTGGCATCGCCTGTAATGAATCGCTCATTTACACCATTGGTACGCATGCCTCTCCATTTGTAATGATCGCCATACAACCAAACCTGCGTTAAATTTTCAAAATTAATATCATTGGCTACCTGGTCAGGAATCAAATGATTATGATAATCAATGATCGGCATCCCTTTCGCAAACTCATGATAAAGTTGCTGGGCTGTTTTGCTTTGGAGCAGGAAGTTTTCGTCTAAAAATTTTTTCATATAGCACTTTCATTAAGTGATAAAATGCAATCCCTCACCGTAGTATTTTTTATACAATCCAAACAGGAAGCCTGATACTGTATAACGAAGACAAATAAAGGACCAGCAGCTTTCGTAAAAAGCAGTGCTAAAGTATGAAATCTGCTTTGGGGCAGGTTTAAAATCTGTGCAATCGTTACCGTAAAATCCGATAACGTTGCCGGTTATTTTTTATTTACAAAGATCAGTACCTGAATACTTTACCGCCAACCATCACTTCCTGTGTCTTTTCATCGAAGGTTGCTTTAAAACCTGTGCGTGATGCAGCAGTAGTCATAATATTGGCAATGGAGTGATAATACCCCGCTTCAACCGGTGCATTTGGCTGTTTTCGGCTGCGGATGCATTCCATCCAGTTACGTACATGCGCCGATGTTAATGCGTCACCACCAGTATTCGCAGAGGCAACAACTTTTTCGGATTTGGCCAGGTTGTATTCCGGTAAGAGGTTTGCCTGCATTCCCATGGCTTCTGCCAATCTTTGAGTGAGCCCACCTTTAGACGATACTTTGTTGCTGATGAGATTAAGTTCACCTCCATTTGAATAGTAGATTTCAGAAGGATTCTCATCTCCGTTATGCATTCGTGAACCAAAGGTTACCTGGAAGCCGGTAGCAAAATCATTCTGCGGACCATAATCAAATACAGCAGTCATTGTATCCCAGTTCTTTCTTCCATCTTTCCACTGATAAATGCCGCCGTTGGCAACTACACTGCGTGGATGTTGTAAACCGGTGAACCAATGAACCGTATCAATCTGGTGACTCATCCACTGACCGGGCAAACCTGAAGAATAAGGCCAGAACAAACGGTACTCTAAATATTTTCTCGGATCCCATTTTTCAAAAGGCCTGTTAAGTAAAAAACGTTTCCAATCTGTATCTGCTTCATTCAACTGTGCAACCAATGCAGGGCGGCGCCAGCGTCCGGGCTGGTTTACATTCCATGTTAATTCAACCATGGTAATGGGGCCAAACTTCCCTTCTTTAATAAATTGTTCGGCTGATTGATAGTTGGCACCGCTTCTTCTTTGCGAACCGATCTGTACAATACGATCGGATGCTTTAATTACTTTTAATGCAGCACGGTTATCTTCCATTGTTTCTGCAAATGGTTTTTCAACATAGGCATCACAACCTGCTTTCACCGCTTCAATGGCATGCAGGGCATGCTGAAAATCGGATGTGGCAACAAACACTGCATCAATATTTTTAAGATTATACAGTTCTTCATTATTTCTGCAGCCAATAATATCATGCCCCATTTTTTCTTTCAGAAAATCTGTTCCTTCATTGCGGCGTTTGTTCCAGAGATCAGATACGGCAACGATATCGAAATTCAATTCTTTGTAATGATTGCTGAACGATGGAAACAGTGCCTGCCGGAAACGATCAGAAAAACCAATTACACCAACACGTACCCGGTCATTGGATCCAATGATGCTGGCATAACTTTTTGCGCTGAAACCCAAGCTGGCAGCATAAACAGCGGCGGATGCTTTTACTGATTTCTTAATAAACTCACGGCGGTTTGTTGACATGGCAAGATTTTTATTTGAATGATTTTATCAGCTTCTAAAAAATCATTGAAGCGTAACAGAGTTCGTTGATGCCACTAAAGTTAGGAAGAGAGCGTTATACTGTGTGAATATTTTACAAAATGTTGCCCCCGCATTATATCAATGCAACTTATTCAGCAATGGAGACATTGCAGTTACAGTAAAAAAGCAGAAATAAAAATCGCAGAGACGGGTTAAAGCGATACTCCTCTTTTCCACGGAATAAAATCATCCTGGTTCAGCAGTACAGCTTTGGGTGTTACTTCACCGCTTGCAGCTTTAATGCAGTACTCCAGAATTTCTTCTCCCATTTCTTCAATTGTTTTTTCGCCTTCAATCACCGGACCACAATCAATATCAATGATATCGTTCATGCGTTTGGTGAGCTTACTGTTGGTAGATACTTTTATTGTAGGACAAACAGGGTTACCCGTTGGGGTTCCTAAACCTGTTGTAAACAATATTAATGTTGCTCCGCTGGCTGCTTTTCCTGTTGTTGCTTCCACATCATTGCCCGGAGTGCAAACCAAACTTAATCCGGGTTTTGTAACAGGTTCTGTATAATCCAATACATCAACTATGGGTGATGTGCCGCCTTTCTTGGCAGCACCAGCACTTTTAATAGCATCAGTGATCAATCCATCTTTAATATTTCCGGGCGATGGGTTCATATGAAAACCGGAACCCACTTTTAATGCCTGGTCGTTATAAGCTGTCATGAGATGAATAAACTTCTCTGCACTTTCCTTTTCAATGGTTCGGTCGATCAGTTCCTGTTCAACACCGCATAACTCAGGAAATTCAGCAAGTAATACTTTACCGCCTAATGCAACAACCAAATCAGAGCAATAACCAACTGAAGGATTTGCAGAGATACCGCTGAATCCATCGCTGCCACCGCATTTTACACCAATACATAATTTATCAAGTGATGCAGGTTTACGTTCAAACTTATTAATCTCAATTAATCCTGCGAATGTTTTACGAATTGCTTCTGCAATCAACAGTTCTTCACTCTGCGATTGCTGCTGTTCAAAAATATAAACCGGTTTGTCAAAGTTGGGGTTATGTTGCTTCAGGTCGTTTGTAAAATCAGATACCTGCAGATTCTGGCAACCAAGACTTAATACAGTAATACCGGCAACATTTGGATGATCTGCATAAGCAGCGAGTAATTTACTCAGCACGGCTGCATCCTGACGAATACCGCCGCAACCACCCTGGTGATTTAAAAATTTAATGCCGTCTACGTTTTTAAACGGACGAAGCCCCCTCCCAGCCTCCCCCAAAAGGGGAGGAGTCAGACTCAGTGATTGTAAGTCTTCTCCATTTTTGTACGCTTCTAATAATGATTTTGTGTAAGCTTTATATTTTTCAGTAACTGCATAACCCAATTCATTCTGCATGGCTTCACGAATCACATCCATGTTCCTGTTTTCACAAAATACGGTTGGAATAAAAAGCCAGTAGTTGGCAGTACCAACACGTCCATCTGTTCTGTGATAACCATTAAAAGTTTTATTCTTAAACTTTGAAACATCAGGTGCAGTCCATTCATATTTTGCTTCCCTGTAAGCAAAAGGAAGTGCTGCATGTTTTACATTTTCTGTTGTCATCAGCCCACCAGCAGGGATGGATGTTTGTGCTTTACCAACCAGCACACCATACATGATTACTTCATCACCCGGCTGCATCAGTCTTTCAAAAAATTTATGTTTCGACGCAACATTATCGTGTAATGTATATTCATTTCCGTTAAAGGAAATTACTTCTCCTTTTGACAGATCAGTCAACGCCACAATTACATTATCTGCCGGATGCACTTTTAACACTTTATGCTTCATTTCTTTCTGCTTTTTCGTTATTTAAATGATGATCCCTCAATGTAGATAATACACCTCTTTCCATCATTGACTCAAGGTAATTCTGTACAGCAAAGGTAAACCCGGGAAGCGAAGTAAGGTCATCGTCCCATAAGTTTTCGTTAGCCAGTACTTTCTTCACAACATCAGCTGCCTCATTTTTATTCCAGAGCTGGTGAAAATAACCGGCCCGTTCATCCTGTACAGGGTATGCTACTCCGTTCAATTCACCATAATACGTGCCGCTTTCCCCGGGTGCACATTTCATAAACAGGATATAAGCAGCAAAGCCCATAGCCATTAAATCGGGAACATACAGATCATGTTCAAAATGCTTTTGAAGCAGCGGTACATTCCGCATTTTCATTTTATGTGTATAGTGCAGTGAAATGCTGATCCATTTGTGATCGAGAAAGGGATTGCGAAAACGGTCGAGTACTTTTTTTGAAAATTCAGCCGTTTCAGTTTCAGCAATCAGTTCACTATTTAAGCAGGGAGCAAGTTCATGATAGATGAGGTTGTGAAGGTACATTGCCATCCACTTATTTTCCATAGCTTCTTTCACTGTTTCGAAACCCGCCAGGTAAGCAAGTCCGCAGCTGAAAGTATGTGTGCCGTTCAGCAGTCGGAGTTTAAGTCCCCTGTATTTTTTTATGTTGGGGGTAATCAGAACAGTATCGTCTGCTTTAGCAAAACTTAAAACTTCTTTTACTTCAGGCTTTGCAGATTCAATGGCCCAAAGACTGTACACTTCACTCATGATCATCAGCTCATCGGTATATCCAAGTTTTGCTTCGGTTTCTTTTTTCTGTGCATCGGGAAGTTTACCCGGAACAATACGATCAACCAATGAATTGCAGAAGCAGTTGGTATTCTCCAGCCAGTCAATAAATGAATACTCAAAATTATTGAGATGGGCTAGCTCCATTACAATGGATTGAAGTTTTGTTCCATTATCGGTAATGAGTTCTGTTGGCACAATCACCATACCTTTTGCTGCATCGCCATTGAAAACTTTATATCGTTCATACAAAAACGCCAGCAGTTTTGCAGGAAAAGAAATAGGCGGGTTGCCATTGATATGATCATTTTCAACCAGCACAATTCCAACTTCTGTTGTGTTGGAAATAATGATCTGCATTTCAGGATTGGCAGCACAGTCCAGCACTTCCTGCCATTGTGATTTGGCTGATAAGACCCTGCTGATAGAAGCATTGATAATATATTCTTCTGTTATCTTCTGCTGGCTGATTCCTCTTACACAATGAGTAAATAATCCATCCTGTGTTTCATAGGCATCAATATCTCCGCTGTCGGTTGATTTTACTACAACAATTCGTCCGTTGAAAATTCCCTGCTTATTTGCCTTATCAATATAATAATCGGGTAACCCACTCAGCAAAACGCCTGTACCAAACTGCAATACTTTCTCAGGCAGATCAAACAACTCCTTACCGGGGACAGATTGAACAGCACCATTTAACTGAGACAGTATTTGTTTTGATAATTGCATTTCTCTTTATTTCAGTTTGCTTTTGATTTGCTTATTCGGTTGGTTTCCATTTCTCGCCAAACACCCATTGAGCCTTGATCTTTGCTGCCAGCTCTTTGCTGATATTATCTGTAAACCATTTATAGTCTCCTGCTTTGCGGTGACAGTTATAATAATAAATCCGTTCGCCCCATTGTATTGTGTTTGTTGTTGCTACACGGTAAATGGCAGCATCTTTCATATTATCTGCAAACAAACAATTGATAAGATAAAACTGTGCATCACGATGATAGCGACCCAACAGAAATCCATCATATCCTTTGAACCTGCAATTCAGCAAAACGGTTTTCGAATCTTCATGCCGTGAACCATCGTGCCAGATTGCAGCCGAGCCTGTGTTGGCAATAAACTCACAGTTCTCCGCAAACGCCCAACCACGTGGACAATAAAAATCAACTCCTCCTTCCATGACACAATCCTTAAAATACCACATACCATTCTCTACTTCCCATGGACTGACTGTATCGCCGGCATAAGCTTTGAAATAACAGTTAATGGCCTGCAACCTGGTACAGTTCATTGTGCGTAATGCCATCTGGTGTCCGCCGCTGCTGATCTTCTTTTGTTTTGTAACAGTATCAGATGCACAGGCAACAATTCTGTCTTCCTTAAAATCAAAACCATAGCTGTTTGCAATGGTGAGGTTTTTCAACGTAATATCATTGGCGCCAACATTCATTGTGGCAACGCCCCAATCATCTATATGATCGCAGCGCCATTCATCTCTTGCAATGGCAGCTGTTATAACAGTGGTTGTTCTGTCTTCACCTTCGAGTACGAGATTGCTTTTTTTGATGAAGATCTTTTCTTTGTAGATCCCTTTCTTAATATAGATCGATCTTGTAACCGCTGATGAATCACTTAAACTGTTGATTGCTTCCTGTACTGTTTTATAACACCCGCTTCCATCCTGTGCAACCACCAATCTTTGTTGACTGTTTGCTGAAAAGCTGATCAGCAAATAAACCATTATAAAACGCAGTACTATCGTCAGCTTCTTCCTCATTTCTTAACTGCCTGCTGGAGTAACCATTTCACCAGGTCTTCTGCTGCTTTATAGTTTTCGAATTCTGCAGGTAACAGTTTTCGGTTATCAATATATTCATTATACACCCAGGGATCGCCCACAGCAAACACAGTTCCTTTACCATATTTTGCAACAGCAATGATCACTGCATTGTCTTTTGTTACCAATGCTTTTGCAGGTACTTTTACAGTCAGTTCACTGAGTTCTTTCAGGAACATTCTTTTTGTTGTTTTGAAAACAGGGTTGTTTATGCCGGGCAATACTTCTCCCTGTACATAGGTATCATTCTTAACCATGTTTAAACTGGTATTGGTAAAGCTGATACCAAACTTATTTGCAAGCAGATTTAAATGAGGCAGATCGCAGTTGTTACTGTCGTTGGCCATGATCACCAATACACCGCCTGCCCTTACCCAATTGCTGATAGCTGTTACATCTGTTGCAGAAACAAAATTTGGTTTTGGATTATCACGGATATGATCAGGATCAACCATTACATATACCGATGCCTTACTGAGATTGTTTGCTGTTGGAGCAACATCTAATGATTTAAGATTTGCACCATAGCGTTCAAAAATAGTTCCCAGTGTATAATAACCACCATGACTTCTTTCTTCCCATGTATAATGCCAGTAACTCATTTCATCGCCTGCATCTTTCTTTTTCTCACTGTTGAACCAGCGGTCGAGTAAAACTATTTTTCCTTTGCCAATTGATTGTGTGGGCAACTGTTCCATTTCACCAGCCGCCAATAGAAAAGCACCTACACCTTTTGCATCGTTCACTATTACATCTTCGCTCATGTAATAAGCAAAGCTGCCATCACGGTAAGGTTTGCCTCCAAGTCCGGAAACTTTTACCGTTCCATGTAAATTCGTTTGACCGTTTTCTTCTTTGATGAAACGTTTTACAATTCCATCGTATCCTTTCTTTGCAATTATTAATTTTGCTGCAGGTAAATATCCTTTGCGAACACCTTTTGCTACAGCATATACAAATTGAGAGGAAGCAGATGCTTCAAAATAATTTTTTTCTTTATTTGGCCCGATATAGTTCATTACATCATACCACAAACCTGTTGCCGGATCCTGTTGTTTTTCGATAGCATTTACCAAACGGTTGAGAATAGCGATCAGGTCATTACGTTTGGGATGCTCAGCAGGGAAATAATCCAATGCATCAACCAATGCATCTGCATACCAGCCCATTGCCCTTCCCCAAAAATGTGGCGATGTACCAGTTGTTTTATTGGCCCATTGCTGTTGTTTACTTTCATCCCATGCATGATAGAGCAATCCTGTTTTGGGATCTCTTGCATGTTTTTCCATCCAGATAAACTGGTTGGCAATATCATTAAAGGCGCTGTCTTCATGAAATAACATCGCATACTCTGCATAAAACGGAGCGCCCATGTACAAACCATCGAGCCACATCTGGTTGGTGTAAATTTTCTTGTGCCAGAAACCGCCTTCGTTGGTACGTGGATGTGTGCGTAACTGATCACGGAGATGCATGGCTGCTTTTTTATACTTCTCTGCACCGGTTATTCGATACAACATTAACACCAGCTTCCCATTGTTTACATGGTCGATGTTGTATTCTTCCAGTTCGTAGCCTTTAATACTGCCATCATTCTGTACAAAATAATCTATTCTCGATTTGAGTGAATTATAATAACGTACATCACCTGTACGCATCCATAGACTTTCAAAACCTTTCAGCACCACGCCCATGTCGTAGCTCCATTTGGTTCTGCTGCCGATGGGTAAACTATCGGGCCAGATTTTATCTACTGTTGCAGCAACTTTTTCACTGTATTTTGTTTGAGCAGTTGACTGTAATGTGAAAGCAAGCAATGCAATTATAATCAGTTTCTTCATATTCATATTTTATAATTCTGTAAATAGACCTTATTCAGTCTTACCATTTAACTTCTTTTACAGCGGCTCCAAATTCATTGAGCAATTTCTGTTTTGCATTAGCGCCATTTGTATTTTTTATAGTGATGTTCCTTACACGGTCGCCACTTACACGAAACAGTAATTCACTTCCATCTTTGTAAGTGATCTTATCAAACGTAATATTATCACTGTTGAGAATATCAACTACAGGAGTGGTTTCAGTTGAAATGATCTGAATGTTTTTGAAAGTAATACCACTCGCTTCCTGCACATCAATTCCTTTGGTTGCCTGCAGTACCATGTTCTCTAAAACAATATTTTTTACATGCATTTCAGGAAGTCCACGTACAAAGATTCCTTTGGCGGCACCATTGCAATACACATTACTGATATGGAAATTTCTAAACACCGGAGTTGTTTCATCAACCGGTTTTACTTCAACCACCGGCAGTTCTCTTTTTTCGCCAGAGAGTGGAACAGGATCTTTCGCCATATAATACATGTCAAACAAAATGGCTTCCCCGGGAATATCTTTCATGTAGATATCCTTGATAAAAATATTTTCTACCACACCACCACGGCCTCTTGTTGTTTTGAAACGAAGACCGATATCTGTGCCAATAAATGTACAGTTGCTTACATAGATATTTCTTGCACCGCCGCTCATTTCACTGCCAATTACAAATCCTCCATGTGATGCATATACTGTACAACCACGGATGATCACATTTTCAACAGGCATCCCTCTTTTTCTGCCTTCTGCATCACGACCGCTCTTCATACACAATGCATCATCACCCACATCAAATACAGAATTTTCAATAAGCACATTCTTACAACTCTCAACATCAATACCATCACCATTCTGTGCATACCAGGGGTTCTTAACAAAAACATTGCGAACGGTTAAATGCTCACTCATCAATGGATGTAAACACCATGCTGCTGAGTTTTGAAATGTAACGCCTTCGAGTAAAATGTATTTACAGTTTGTAATAAGAACCATGTTGGGCCGCAGAAAATCTTTGATGCTTTCGTAATAGGCTGCATCTCTTTCAGGAGTTATCTCGCCGGGATTAGCAGGACCTTTGCTTGCTTTCAGAAACGCCTCTGACGGATACCATGTTTTTTTATCTTCACTCAACACTCCACCTGATGCAATTTTTTTCTTCCACTGACTTGCTGTGAGCTTATCATTTTTAACAGCACGCCATACATCACCGTTACCGTCAATGATGCCTTTACCTGTAATAGCAATATTGCTTGCTCCTGTTGCGGAAATTGGCGATTGGTTACGTATTTGCTGTAAGCCTTCCCAATTTGCTTTTACTAATGGGTATTGCGATTTATCATCTGTAAACAACAACGTAGCACCTGCTGCTAAATGGAGATTCACATTGCTTTTTAATACAACCGGGCCTGTTAACCACAAGCCGGAAGGAACCAATACCACACCTCCACCTTTTTTGTTGCAGGCATCTATTGCATTGTTAATTGCTTTTGTATTGAGAACATGTCCGTCAGGAACAGCACCAAACTTTATAATGCTGGTTGTATCCTTTTTAAATTTGGGAGCAATGATCACCGGCATTTTTCCATTGAAGCCGGCAGCTATTTGTTGTGCAAACGAGAATAAGCCAATTGTGAGGAGAGATACTATGAGAGTTATTTTTTTCATTGAAGCGTTGAATCGTTTAAAGATATTATTTACACTGGTTTACGGTTCACAAGTTTACCTTTATGGGGCAGCATATTCAAGCATTTCAGGTGCTTTATTTACGCAATCGATACCGGGAACGAAGTCAGTTATTTTTGAATTTTTACAGCTTGCCGTGCAAGCATTTTCCAGCCGCCTTTTTCCAGTTGCCAAACCGTCATCAGTTTTAAATTAACCTCACCTGGTTTGCCATTATCATTGGTTTTTGCCGACAGATTAAAGTACACAACTGCAACCTTACCGTTCATGGTAATTTTTTGCTCTGTAAAATCACAGGTTACAAAATCTGATTTGCCGCTTGCAATTGATTCAACAAATTCCTGCTTTGTTTCAACCTTACCGCTGCTATGTCCATAATTCAATTTATCAGAAGCTATACTTTCAAGTGCAGCCCTTTCGCCGCTGATCATTGCCAGCCTCAGATTTTCAACAGCCGCTGCTACCTGCTGTTCCTTTTTTGATTGAGAGAAAGAAAACAAAGAGCTTACTGAAAAAAACAAAAGCAAAAAAAAGTTCTTATACTTCATAATAGATTTTTTAATTCTTAAACTACTGTACTGTTTTTTAAAACCTGTTGGCCAAAGGTACCAGATCGGTTAACTCACTGATTTTTACAGGACGTTTCAATTGAATACTTTTCCTGGCGGCAATACCAATCAATATCGACATAGCTCCTTCTCTTGTTCCTGCCATAACATGATGCGGATTGTCGTTTGTATCTGTAAACATCCTGCGTTGCATTCGAATATCTCCGCCACCATGTCCGCCACGTATTTTTGGAGTTGTATAAACTTCAAAGTCTTTACCGAAGTTATCCCAGGCAAGTATTTCATGTGCTTCACCTGCAATGGCATCATCAGCATTGCTCATTTCAATGGCATGTCGCTTCTCCTCATCTACTTTTGTTTTTTGCAGATAAGGAATGTCTTCCCATGTTTCAATTCTTCCTTTTTTACCATTGAAAGCTATTTGCCAGCCTTCATAAGGAGAGTAAGTGGTGAGTGAATAGTTTACTGTTACACCATTAGCGTAAATGATCTGAGCACTCATTTTATCATAAATATCAATGTCGTTGCTCCATACACAACCATCACGGAGATAACCATCGTGGTGCTCATTGTTTACATAAAGGTTTACATTTTGCTTGTTGCTGGTGATGTCCCAATAGAATTTGCAATTAGGCTTGTGTTCGCATCCACGGCATTTGGTACCACGGAACTCATTGTTCTTTCCGTAATGTTCGAGCGAACCATAAGCACTTACTTCAACCGGTTCAGAATTTAACCACCAATTCAATAAATCAAAGTGGTGAGTGGCTTTGTGTACCCACAATGATCCACCTTTGTTCATGCGGCCATGCCAGCGACGGAAATAATCAGATCCATGATGTACATTGAGGTACCAATTAAAATCAACAGAAGTTATTTTACCAACCCGGTTAGCTGCCAGTAATTCTTTCAACTGCATGGCATGTACACTGTGGCGGTAGTTAAATGCCACCACAACTTTCTTCCCGGATTTTTTTTCGGCTTCTAATATTCTCCGGCACTTGTCTTCATCGGTCGTCATTGGTTTTTCAGTAATAACATTGAAGCCTGCGTTGAGGGCTTTCACAATTATTTCGTCGTGTGTAGCATCTACCGTTGTAACAATGATGTAATCTGCTTTGATCTGTTTCAGCATTTCATCCACATTCACAAAGGTTGGACAACCAACACCCATATATTCTTTTGCATAAGCCAGGCGGCCGGGATTGATATCACTCAATCCAACAAATTCGCAGGCATCTTTAAATTGACTGACAATTTGTTTGCCCCACAAACTTGTGCCACGTGAGCCTGTTCCAACAAGTGCGAGTTTTAATTTAGTTGCTGAACCGGCAGCAAGTGAAGAGAAAGGATGCAGCATTAAGGATGCACCTGCTGCTGCAGTGTATTTAACGAATGATCTTCTTTCCATATGGCAATTTTTATTTGTATTATAAATAAGCGATCGTTACTTTCTGGCTTTTATTCGGCCTCATCCCTCGTTCCCTTCTCCAATAGAGAAGGGACGGTTCTTCATGATTTCATTCAACATCAAATCTTCCACATCATCATTTGTACTCCTTTCAACTTTCTTGCTCGTTTGCAAAGCAAGGGCTGTGGGTTGATGGCTTCCCCTACCGGGGGAAGTCGGATGGGGGCTATTGGTTTATCCTGAACCAATCCACATCTGTAACACCGGCATCATTGGTTTTATTCTGTCTTGTAAAAAACAATCCAACTTTTGCTCCCACCCAACGGCCCGGCTTTGCTGTCAATTTTTCACCCACTGTTTTAAAGCTGTTCCCATCTTCACTGTAACTGAATTCACAAACGGCTCCTTTGGATACTTTTACCCTAAAATAAATATCCTTACTGTTGAGCCTTTCACCATCCTGCACTGTTTCTTTCTTTCCCTTATCTGCATCCCTGCCGGAAGCAAATGAAAGGTAGTTGCCATCCTGCTTTTTTACAATAGAGAGATAAGCAAAATCAACCCCCAATACGATCAGTCCAAAACGCTCACCTTCCCATTTTGGCTGAAAAGAAATTTTTGTTGTTGCAGTAAATTCATCAGCGGGAGTTTTTTGTCCAAGTATATTCGGGTAATACCAGGCTGATGGCATTGAATCGGCTTTTAATACAGAAAACATTCTCAGACAACCAGCTGCTGTTGGCATGGCCCAGTATTGCTGCGGATTAGCCTGCCATTGCCATTGCAAACCCAATGACGTTGAATTGAATTCATCACTATCAGCTATTGTTGCAACCGGGTGAGACTTCCCAACGTTTGGTTTTTTATACACAAGAACAGGTTCGCCTTTACCGTCACCATCTTTATCAACTCCAATCACCGGCCAATCGTTGATCCATTTCATTGGCTGCAAATGCACCACTCTTCCATAAGCATCTTTATCCTGGAAATGCAGGAACCAGTCCTCACCTGTTTGTGTAGTAACCCATGCACCCTGGTGCGGACCATTGACAGTTGTTGATCCCCGATCCATTACAACCTTGCGTTCATAAGGCCCATAAATATTTTTTGAACGGAGAACCAATTGCCATCCGGTACTTACTCCTCCTGCCGGTGCAAAAATGTAATAGTAACCGTTGCGTTTATAAAATTTCGGGCCTTCGAGAGTTGGATCGGCTACCCGTCCATCAAATACCATCACCGGATCAGCAATCACTTTTGTTCCTTCTTTATTTAATTCTTTTACAACAATGAGCGACTTGATTCCTGCACGGCTTCCGGCATAAGCATGTACTAAATAAACTTTACCGTTATCGTCCCAAAGCGGACAGGGATCAATCAATCCTTTTCCTGCTTCAATCAAAACAGGTTCACTCCACGGTCCATTAATATTTTTTGCTTTAGTGAGATAAATACCAAAATCAGGATCAGGATAATAGATATAAAATTCATTGTTATGATAACGGATGGAAGGAGCCCATACCCCACCGCCGTGCTGAACAGTTGAGAAATGTTCAAAAGGTGGCTGACGTTTTAATGCATGACCGATCAACTTCCAGTTCACCAGATCTTTTGAATGAAGAATCGGCAAGCCCGGTATATGGGTGAAGCTGGAGGAAACCATATAGTAATCATCGCCAACCCTGATTGCATCAGGATCGCTGTAATCTGCATTGATGACAGGATTTTTAAAAGTACCATTTCCATTATCTGCCACCCATGCTTTCGAAACAGTTTGTGCAGATGCATAACTGCAAACTGACAACAATACAATAAGAACCTTTTTCATTTTTAAATTGAAACTATCTAATTCCATTCTGCTTTATTTTAATGAGTTTAACCAGTTTTGCAAACGCTCCATCCAGTTATCAGTTGTTGTTTTATTGTACAAGCCAAAACCATGTCCGCCTTTGGGATACAAATGCATTTCAACCGGAACTTTATTTTTTATACATGCCTGATAATAACGGATACTGTTCTCAACAGGCACTGCACCATCATCACCCGCATGTACTAAAAAGGATGGAGGCGTTTTAGCCGTCACCTGTAACTCATTAGAAAAGAGATTGATTTTTTCTGCGGTTGCATTTGCTCCAACTAAATTATTTCTTGATCCTTTGTGTGTGATGGTACTGTCGAAGCTGATGACAGGATAAATTAATATTGCAAAATCAGGACGAACAGAAGTTGTGTCTTTGTTTGCAGCATCAGCATTTCCTGCAAAATGTGTAGCTGCTGTTGATGCAAGATGTCCGCCTGCTGAAAAACCCATGATGCCGATCTTATTTTTTTTTAATCCCCATGCAGCAGCATTCATTCTTACCATGCGGATGGCCTGTTGTGCATCCTGCAATGGCGCAAGGCTTTTGTCAACATTCGCTGTATCATCAGGTAAGCGGTATTTCAATACAAAAGCAGTAACTCCCCACTTGTTCATTTCTTCTGCAACTCTTGTTCCCTCTTTATCAAAAGCCAGAATACCATAACCACCGCCGGGGCAAATGACAACAGACATGCCGTTTGGCTTTTCCGGTTTATACATTGTAAGTGTGGGTACACTTACTTTGGCAATTCTTGTAACATTATCCTTAAATGTTGAATTCTCTTTATTTGGTGCCGGCTTTGAATTAGGCACCCCGTTTTTATACAAAGGCATTTCTGCAACAGATTGTGCCTTCAAAACTGATGCAGTAAACATGATTGCTGTAATAAGAAGTAATTTCATAATTAGATTTATCAGTTCATTAAAGATTTCATTTTACTAAAGATCATTCTTTTATTCATTTGAAGAGCTATGATTCAACAACTTCTCCAAATTGAAAATTATTTTACCGGATTCCAGTTACTGAAAATATTCTTTATTGTATAGTTCTTCATTTCTTCCTCACTTAACTGTTTTGACCAGGGAACTCTTTTTACCGGATCTGCAGATGCTCCGTAATTTTTATACTCGGCATAGCGTGTGGTTTTGTAATTCTCTGTATTGTTCCAGTTACTCCAGCCTTCCTGTCGTATATGTTCACCAATAAAACAATGGATATAAGTAACAGATGCAAACGGACGCCATGGTCGGCCCAAAGACGCATTTCGAACAGAAGTATCGCCGGTCAAAACACATTCATTAAAAACATAACCGAACTTATTTCCCTGTGGCGTGGATGCAGCCGTTACATGTGAATCTTTCTTACTTCGGATATGACATTTCTCAAACCAAACAGTGGCCGATCCAAAAATAAAATCGGTTGTGCCTTCTATATAGCAATGTTCATAATACTGCCTGCTTTTTTCATTGTTGGTAAACAGCACATCCTGGAAACCGATAAAACGGCAGTTGATGAATACTGCTTTGTCTCCATCCGATTCCAGCGCCACAGCCTGACCTGCAGTAAAGCCGGCATCGTTCTGAATGGTTAAATCCTTTGCAGTAAAGTTGGCAGCAAGTATTTTAAAACTCCAGGAAGTTCTTGTATTAATCACTTCACCATCAGGAGCAACCTTGCCTGTATGATCATTGTAAGTAAGTACAGTATTTAACTTATCTTCTCCAAGTATAGTAATAAATTCTTTTGATGAATCAATCAGAATCTTTTCTATATAAATTCCTTTCTTAATAAAAATGGTTACAGGTTTTACATTGTTAACAGGAACAGCGTTAATGGCTTCCTGCACAGTTGCAAAATCGCCATCGCCACTTTGTGATACAATGATTGTTTTTGTGATTGATTGTTTTGTTGGAAAAATCCGTTTCAGGAACCTGTCCATGTATACCACTGTTGTATCAAACCAGGGATGAAATAATAAAAATGTGTGCGGTGAACCTTCGAGTGTATTTACCTCTGAATAGGTTTTATACTTTTTCAGCACTGCAATAAAATCTTCTCTTCCTGTATGCATGCGTTCAACACTGCTGTTGATAAATTGAAACGGTGGGGTTTGCCTGCCAACATGCTGCAACGGACTTCCCTGTTTCCACAATTCAATGTTTTCTGTTTTTTTATACCCGAACCAATAGGTTCCGGCCGAAGGACCTTTGCTTTCATCAGGTACAGCAGATGCAGGCAGATAAAACGACAATGTTCCGTCAAGATCTATCACCGCATTTACTTTGCTGGATACTTCTTTGTAACATCCGTTTCCCTCGTACTCTTTCATTCCATTGGTGGCTCCCATAAATGCTGCCAGCTCTCCACCGGCAGAATGACCGGCTACAACTATTTTATCTGGATCAACATGATACTTCGCCGCATTTTTTCTTACCCACCGAACGGCAGATTTAATATCATACACTGCTGCGGGATAAAGTGCTTCAGTTGACAAACGGTATTCGGGTGTAAAACATGTATACCCCAATGCAGCCAGTTCCTGCATCAACGGATGATGCATAGATTTATCGCCGCTTCGCCATCCGCCACCATGAATAAAAATAACTGCTGTTTTGATGGAAGATGTTTTTGCATCAGGAGAAAACATATCTAGTTTTAACTGCCGTTTATTCATTGTGCAGTAAACAATATTTTGTTCTTCTTTCACATACGGATAAGAAAAGCCTTCTGCAATTTTTATCTGAGGATAATTTTTGATATGCTTCCTGTACTCATTCTGAATGCTGTAGGAAGTATCTTTTATCCTTGTTAAACCAGAAGTTAATTGAGCGTTTGCAACAGAATACAACAACAGTGAAAATATGATGGCGAGTTTACTCTTCATTATTTAACCTTGATTGGGATAACCAAATTCATTTCTTTTAGCCACAACTCAAGCAAATTCATCCACAAATCAGTTGAGCCGGGATTGTCGTCCAGTCTTATTCCATGTCCGCCCTGCGGAAAAATATGAATGCTTGCATTGACTTTGTTTTTTATCAGCGCTTCATAAAACATCAAACTGTTCTGCACCTTCACTGTACTGTCGTTCAACGCATGCACTATAAATGCTGGTGGCGTAAATGTTGTCACCTGCAATTCGTTTGAAAACAGTTCAATATTGGCAGCTGTTGTATCCGCACCCAAAAAATTCTTTTTACTTCCCGAATGTGCAAGCTTACCCATTGTTATAACAGGAGAAAGCAACACCATAAAATCAGGACGGTAACTGTATTTATCTATTGAATCATTGACCAGTGATTCATCTTTTACATGCGTACCCAACGTACTTGCCACATGTCCGCCAGCACTTGATCCCATTACTCCTACTTTATCTGCCAAAACATTCCACTCAGCAGCTTTTGAACGTATCAGCTTCATGGCACGTTGCGCATCCTGCACAGGTGCAATTTGTTTATTGATCAAATCGGCCTGGTGAGGTAACCGGTGAATGAGTACAAATGCATTTACCCCAATGCTGTTATACCATTTGGCAAGGTTGAAACCATTATACAAATAAGAAAGACGTTCGTAACCACCGCCGGGAACAATTAAAACAGCTGTGCCTTTATTTTCTGCCTTGGGAACAACAAATGCATAAATGCCCGGGGTTGCAACTCTCCAGATGCGTTCATTAAATAAACTGTCAGTTACTTTCTTTCCGTTATAGTTTGGTTTTTTTCCATTTTGCCATAATGGATAAAAATCCTGCGCCTGGATAATAAGTGACAGTTGGATAAACAGCAGAGAGAATAAAATCTTTTTCATGTCTTACTTTTTAACAGGCCATTCAAAAACTTTTGATCCCCGCTGAAACCAACCAGCTTCCTCTTTCACCAAACTGTTATTCGAAAATATGTTTTCCAGTGTATATTCCTTTGCTTCCTTATCACTAAGCTGTTTGCTCCATCCAACACGTTTTTCTGCAGCAGCACCTTCGCCGGTACATTTATACTCGGCATAAAAAACAGTTTGTTCATTGGCAGGATTACTCCAGTTACTCCACCCTTCAGCCGTAATTACTTTCGGAAGTTCACAACGAACAAACACTGTTTTTGCATGGGCACGCCAGGGTCTGCCTAAATACAATTTGGTAACAACTGAATCTGCAAATATTTTACAATCAAGAAATACATACCCGAATTTTTTACCGGGCGTTGTACTTGCCGCTGTTATAAATGAGTTTGACTTTGCTTTGATGGTACAATTCTGAAACACTGCTGTTGAAGGACCGAACAGAAAATCAGTTGTTCCTTCAATATAGCAATCCACAAATAATTGTCTTGCATTTTCTCCGGCTGTGAAAATGGTATCCTGGTTACCGAGGAATTTACAATTCTTAAACACGGCTTTATCTGCATCAACATATAAAGCTAATGCCTGCCCAATGGGACCGGCACTGTTAGCAAAGGTGACATTCTCTGCATAAAAACGATTACCGGAAATCTTTGCTGTAAATGAAGTAAAGGTGGTAAGCTTTCCTCTTCCTGAATAATCATTAAACGTAATGATTGTTTTCTCCACGCTTTCGCCAATAAAGATTACATCGGTATTGGTTGCAGGAAGTTCAATTTTTTCATTGTATACACCATTTTTAATGTATAGTGTGATAGATGCCAGCGGATATACACGCATGGCATCAATAGCATCCTGTATATATTTAAAATCGCCACTGCCATCTTTGGCAACAGTGAAGACATACTTGTATTGCTGGGGGTTGCCTGTTTGTGCAAATGACTGCAATGCACTGATCAATATCAACGTAACAATGATTAAACTTTTCTTCATGTTTACTAATGTATTATGATACATTTTAAAACTGCTTTATCTTTTCCTGAACTATAGTGAATGAAATACTGTCCCTGTGGTAAGGCCTGTACATCTACTGACGTAAGTATGGTATTGGGAGTTGCTTTCCATTCGGCAACTTTAACACCAAGCAAAGAATACAAAGCAATGTTTGTATTACTGCTGCTCCGTGGATGTTTGATATACACTTTATTTGCAGCAGGGCTTGGATAAACCGAGAAACCAGCCGTTACTGTATTATCACGAACTGCTGTGTTAATGCTTGCCACACCGCTCACAGCAAGATTTACCAGCGTGGCTCCTGATGAAGTGTGCTGTACATTGCCATTATATGTTCCTTCAGTTGAAGCATTCAGCCGAACCTGTATACCGGTTGATGCAACAGCACCGCTCACTGGCGAAAGCAACAAAGGTTGCGTACTGCTTTTCCATGTAGTGCCGGCGTCAGCAGATAATTCAAAGTTCTCCGGAGCAATTAAGTAAATCGATCCATTCAAATTTGTTCCACTTACAGCATAAGACTGAGCAGCTGAAGGATTACCTATAACCTGTGCAAACTGGTTCACCGTTCCCGCTACAGTTACAACCGCAGCTGGAGCAGTCGTGTTCAATGAACTTCCTTTAATAATTACATCTTTCAAAAATGCATAGCGTCCAGTACTTGTACTTCCGCAACTGAAATACATCCGGAAGGTAATTGTTTCACCTGCGTTTATACTTACACCATTTGTGCCATTAAATGCAGCAGCATAAGCAGATGTTGTTGATCCGCCGCTTTGATTTGTTAATGCAATGGGAGATGCAAATGTGCCGGGCACTGTTGAAATATCTGTTGAATCGTTTGTGGTAAATCCTGTTTTTGAATATACGATTCCCACTTTTGTGTTTGATGATGAACTGAGGAAACCCGATTTAAACAGTAATGAGTCAACCTGTACTTTATAATTTGTATTGGCTGTTACAGTAAACTGTACATAATAAGTACGGTTGAGACTGCCACCATTTCCACCGGATGCTGTTGTCCATAAACCTGTAGCCAAAGGTGCAAAAGCCATTCCATAGGCAGTTGAATAAGCCGGTGCAGCAGCTACCGTTATACCATCAGACAAAACATTTTTATTCAGCGTTGGTGAACTTGCTGCAATACCTGCATTACGTACAGCTGTACTGTCATTTCCATTTTGTGTAAAAGGATAATGCTGTAATACAACTGTTGTTGGTTGCGGAATAATGGAACAGGTTCCGGTAACAGAAATGTTAACTGTTGTTGCACCTGTACTGCTTACTGCAACAGAGCCTGTATATGTTCCCATTGATGCAGCATTCAAACGTACCTGCACGATTGTATTCGCTAATGCACCTGAAGTTGGAGCAAGCACAAGCGGCGCCGCTGATGTGAACCATGTTGTACCATTTACACTTACTTCATACGAAGCAGGCGGAGTAACAATTACATTATCAGTTAAGTTCATACCCGACACAGTAATGTTTTGCGATCCTGACGGAGCACCGTAGTTCTGTGAAAAAGTGTTCAAACTTCCGGTTGCAAAAGCAGTTTGCATATTCGATACAGATAGTGTATCGGTATTGTATGCAAGAAACCCTGCCTTTGAACCCGCTACAAAATAATAATAAACAGCACCTGCCGGAGGTAATGCATCCGTTAATTGAAAATTATACGTAGTGTCTTCTAATGAAGTTATTTCAGCCACTTTGGTATAGCCACTTCCCATTGCAGCTGAGCGATACAATTCATATTTGATCTGTGGCATGGCCCAACTGATATTCCAGTTGAACGTTGATGCAGTTGGTGATTTCGTTACACGAAAGTTGGAAATCGCAATCTCCGGACTTTTGGCTGTACAAAAAGCTGTACCTGCTGAACAGGGGTCCCAGCCATTGAACAAATTTGCATCGCTGTAAGTTGCAGCTTCAGGATCGGTTAACTGGAAAGACCACGCTGTACGTGAAGCAATGTTCACCAATGAACCATCAAACTTTTTTGTTTTGTATTCACCGTAATAGATCAATGAGGTATTGGTGCCTGCATCCCATACACTCCACCCTGCAGGTAAAATGCTGCTGCTCATAATTGAGTTAATGAACACCGTCTTATTATTGGCAAAAGGGTTTGAACCTGTCGAGTTTTGCCAGGGGCGTGCAAGAAAATAATTTGTTACGCCAAGATTAGGAGGCAGTATACAATTACGAAAGACATAGCCATAGGGTTGTCCGGCTTGTGTGTTAGCAGCTGTGATATAAGAATTGCCTGCACTTGATCTGTCTTTGGCATACACAACTGTTGAATCGAAAATGGCTCTTGCACTGCCAAAAATAAAATCAACATTACCATCAATGTAGCAGTTCTTAAACAACTGACGGTTGCCAGCGTTTGCATTTGTTAATAGAGTATCCTGGTTACCTATTATTCTACAGCTGCGGACAATGATTCGATCACCATCTGTGCGGAGTGCCACACCCTGGCTTCCATCGCCATAACTGTTTTCAATCGTTAAATTCATCAATGCACAATCATTTGCCGCAACATAAACTGTGTATGAATTAAAGGTACCAACGTTAATACCATTATCGGCCCAAGAAACAATTGTATTAGCGGCACTTTGTCCTATGAGTTGAATAAATGGTTTGTTGGAAGGAATGTTCACCTTCTCTGCATACTTACCATTCTTGATATAAATAATATAAGGAGCAGTTAATCCGGCTGGAGCTGCATTAATTGCAGCCTGTATACTCGTGAAATTTCCTGAACCATCTAATGCAACAACAGCATTGGTTCCTGCAGGTGCAGTAGAAGTTATTGTATTGCCCGAAACAGCAACATTCACTGTTGCAGCATTTGTACTGGTATGCGTAATGCTACCGGTATAATTTCCTGCAGCACCTGCATTCAATCTTATACTGATTGTTTTTGGACTTACTGTTCCAGATGATTGAGCAATCGTTAAGGGCAGTGCATTTGTAAACCATGTAGTTCCGCCATCCGCTGATACCTGGTATTGCGCAGGTGGAGTAACTGTTATATCTGCTGTAAGATTAGCAGCCGACAAAGTATAAGTCTGAACAGCAGATGGGCTACCTGTTATTTGTGAAAACGGACTAAGGCTTCCGGTTGATGAAATGATAGCCGCAGAATTAACAAGACTGTTCAAATAGTTCTCAAGATTGGTATAACCATTTCCAGCAAAGATGCCACGATCATTTGCGTCATTTGGATTTAAACCATTTGCTGTTTCCCATGCATCTGGCATACCATCATGATCTGTATCGGCTGGTGCTGCTGTTGAATTTAATGTTGGCCATGCATTTACAGTACTTGCATAAGGCGTACCATGCGGATAACCACCCTGTACATCAATGATTCTTCCGGTACGGTTACGTACATCGTTTGCAATGCGCTCATCCAATGTATCACGTTTTAAACTTGCACCTGCATATTGCAATACCAGGTTATAAGCTTCCAATGCTGTATGTGTAGTAACAGGTGCAATATCATGCGCAACTGTTGCTTTCGCTACTGTTGTATCGGCCTGTACTCCTCCGCTCATTGATACACCCAGCCAGTTATTTGCGGTGATGTTTGTATAGCCATCAACATAGTTACCCGATAAATAAAATTTTCCGTAAGGAATGGGTGTGGCACCTGTTGTTTGACCAGGTTGCACAATCATACCACGAACAGGAACAGAAACTGAATTACCGGTTCCTGTTGACGGACCATACTTATAATAATTATTGACGAGGTTGTAATTACCTCCATCGCCACCATTTGTACTGTAGCTGCCCCAGTTGTAAACAACATTATTTCTGAAATCAGCATTTTCAACTCCAATTACGGCAGGTGAATAGGTACTGATCCCTGCAAAGCGTGGATTACGTCCTTTTGCATCAGCAATTAAATTATGATGGAACGAACCACGCTTTGATCCCCAGATACCACCATAGCCATGATGTTCAAAATCAGTATCGCCTGTTTCAAAATGATAAGAATAATCCAATGGCTCTGAAACAATATTCCATTGCAGGGTTATACTGTCACCACGATAAACAGTTAATGCTTCATCACTGCTCCAGCTGATAGAGCAATGATCAATAATAATATTTTTACCTCCAAGATTCCCAAATGCATCATCACCACCACTTCCATCCAATGGCATACAGGCTGCAGTAAAAGGCGCAACAGGCACACCACAATTAGCAGGTGATGTGAGCAGTTGATTTTTATCGCCCATACGAATACGGATATAACGAACGATTACATTATCACCGCTGATTACAACAGGATAATCAGCAATACAAATACCATCACCCGGTGCAGTTTGTCCAGTAACTGTTGTGTTATTTCGAATGTTCAGTTTTGAAGCAAGATGAATTGTTCCGGAAATTCTGAAAACAACTGTTCGGTGTGTAGCAGATTGACCTAATGCATAACGTAAACTGCCGGGATTATTATCATCATTTAAGTTTGTTACTTCAAACACTGTTGAAGGAACAGCTGCTGTTCCTCTGCCGCCTGAAGTAAATCTTCCTGCACCTTCTGCACCCGGAAAAGCGATCTGCTGGGCACTTAGCGCAAGTGTTTGCAACATCAGCAAAATGAGAAAACCAACAATACGTTTTGGCCGGCAAACATTAACAGGGAGTTTCATTGTACGATTGATTATTCATTTGTATTCACAATTCTTGCTGCGAGTTCGGGCAACTGATTACGGATCTCTTTCAAAACTAATTGTGCAACCAGCCTTGCACCAAATTCATTGAAATGAGTGTTGTCATCTTTGCCTTTTGGATGGTTGGGATGCTCGCCCGGTTTCAATTGCATGAACAGCAATGCAGAATTTTCGGGGCCAAATTGCTGATAGAGTTGCTGTGTAAGCAGATCCATATCGAACAATAATGTATTTTCTTCTTTTGCAACAGCTCTTGTAATCTTCATATACTCATCGTGTGTACCAACAATTTTTCCTGTACTGTCGAATTTTCTTCTTGCCATGGATGTGAGCAAAACAGGAATGGCTTTTTTCTCTCTTGCTTCTGCTATATACTTCTTCAGGTTAGATTTGAATTGATCCGGTGTTGTAGCAGTTTTTTTGGTTGGCACCTCATCGTTGTGCCCAAACTGAATGAACACATAATCTCCTTCTCCTGCTTCATCTGTGATTTGTTTCCAAAGTCCTTCATTGCGGAAAGAGCTGGTGCTTCTCCCGTTCTTTGCTTTATTTACAACGGTAACAGTTGAGTCCCAGAAATACACAAAGGGCATTCCCCAGCCATTTTCGGGGAAAGCTTTTATTTCCTTGATGCTGGCTGTAGAATCGCCTGCAATAAAAATTTTAATTTTCTTTTTTTGCGGCAGGAGAAATGCCATTGCCGGAATTGCCAGTAATAAAACAAGTTTCGCTTTCATGCATTTTATTTATAGAAACACTCCTGCCCGACTTCTTCATTCAGGCGGGGATAACACAGATTTTGGCTGATGAACACTGATCAGTTAATATCTGTTTCTATTTAATCAAACTGTTGATGTACACTTCAATATTCGTATAATGCTTATCCAGTTTATTCCCTGACGCATCAGATGCATCATTTGGATTTAAGCCGTTTCTCTTTTCCCAATCATCAGGCATCCCATCTTTATCTGTATCAACAGGTGCCGTTGAGGCATTCAAAGCGGGCCATGCATTTACAGTAATTTCAAAAGGTGAATGATGCGGATAATGACCCTGTACATCAATGATTGTTCCTGTCCTGTTTTCCACATCTTTAATAATGCGCAGATCCATGGTATCTCTTTTAACTGAAGCGCCAACAAAACGCAATACTGCTTTATATGCATCTTCTGCACTTTGCGTTATAATTGCATCAGTAGAAAAAGCTGTGGTCATTACCGCTGATTTCCGTTCTTCTTCCGTGCCTTTATTATCTACATGAATTCCTGCCAGGTTGTTCTTTGTAACATCAGGTGCGTCTTCCACATAGTTCCCATCTACATAAAACTGTCCGAAGGGTTGTTTGTCCACCTTGGATGGATTGACAATACGGCTCCGCACATTTTTATTTGTAGAAGGACCGTACCTGTAGTAATTATTCACCACATTGTATGTTCCTCCTTCTCCGCCATACACGCTGTTATGTTGCCAGTTATAAATAACATTATTCCGAAAATCAACAAACTCTGCACTTGCGCCCAATCTTGCTCCGTTGAAACGAGGGTTACGGCTTATGCAATGTGCAAACAAATTATGATGAGCCGATAAATGTTGTCCGCCCCAGATACCTCCATAACCATGATGTTCCCAATCGGTATCGCCTGTTTCGAAGTGATATGAATAATTTAAAGGTTCGGTAATGATATTCCATTGCAACGTAGTGCTGTCGCCTTTGTAAACTGAAAACACTTCATCAGTACTCCAGCTAAATGAGCAATGATCAATGATGATATGTTTGCGGCCAGATGCACCAAATGCATCATCGCCGCCACTTCCATCTACCTTTCCTTTTTGCCGTTGAAATTTATCGCCCATTCGTACACGGATGTAACGAACGATGATATTATCACCAGCTAAACTAACCGGTTGATCAGCCAGGCAAATACCATCGCCGGGAGCAGTTTGTCCTGCTATTGTTGCATCGCCTTTAATGAAGAGTCTTTTTTCAAGATGAACAGTACCTGATACTGCAAAAACAATCATGCGTTTGCCTTTTGCTTCAGCAGCATCACGAAAACTACCCGGGCCATCATCATTAAGATTGGTTACAATCATTACTTTACCTCCACGGCCACCGGTTGTGTATTTACCAAAACCTTCAGCTCCGGGAAAAGCAATTGCACTTACACTGCTGTTCACTGCAGATTGTTTCTGCTGTGCGCAGGCCGTAACAGTAAACATCAAAAGATAGCTCAGTGCTATTGTAACCTGTTTTGTTTTCATTCTGTTTTTTTAATCCTGAGGAGTACAATGAATGGCAAAAAATGTATTACTGCTTTTTAAAACAGCATTTCTCTAAGAGCAGATTTGGATAAACCCACAGGCTGATGAAAGCCTGTGGGTTTTATAATGTTAAAAAACTAAGTCTTGATCTATCAGGGTCTCCAGCGTGGATCACCTGTTGAACTTCTTCCGGGGAAAGTATTGTCGATAATTTTAAAATCACCCCCCATTGGGTTTTGCCACAATTGTACAGCAGTTTTTGTGTGTGTGATAATGCTTGGAAAATCATTTCCGGCAGACAAATGATCGGATGTACGATAGTTGTTACTTGCGTTAATTGTTGTTGCAGCATTTGCTCTTACATCTCTGACAGTTAACAGCCCTCCTGTGGTAATTTTTCCAATACCAAATATGCAGTTGTTTACAGTAATACCGTTAGTTACATTATTCGTACCTGCAATGCTGTAATCAATATAATATGCTGAGCTGCTGCCGGTAGGCGCTTCATTAAATGTACAGTTGTCAATCAGTAAAGAAGTTGAATTATTACGACTGGTAATAATCTTCTCCATCTTATAAAATGTGCTGTTAGTCACTTTAATTACATCTGCCTTGCTGGTAGCAACGTCTACTGTTAAAAGGCCATAGCCTGCAATGCTGTCAACAATACAATTGTTTACTTCAAATGCATTAATGATGGCAGGCTGACTTTGTGTGCGTACTACTCCTCTGAAAATTTCTGCCCAGCAATTATCAAAACGGATTTTCCCAATGGTGCAGGCGGTATTAATATTGAATACATATTTCGAAGCATAATCAGTACCTCTCAGAATCAGATCTGAAAACACAATTGAATCAATCAAACTGCCCGAAGTAATATTAAAGTTTGCAGGCATGCTGATAATTGGTTTAGCAGGATTCAGCAGGTCAGTTCCCGGCATAAAAGTTAGTGACTTATTTATGTTTATAGACGAAGCGATCGTATAAGTTTCCCCCCTCTTTAACAAAATAATACTGCCTGAAGGAACATCAGGAATTGTATCGGACAGGATTGATGGAACTCCTGTAATTTCCCGCAAATCAATCAGGTTACCTGTTAATGCAATTTTTGTTGAAAAATCAGCCCAACCACGAACCGTTGTACCACTATATAAATAAATAATGTACCCGGTTGCTGCATTTAACCCTGATACTACTTTATAAGCATTCGTAACATCGGCAGGAAGCAGTGTAATATCTTTTACAACAGAACTGTCGGATGCAAGAAGAATTTTGATACCGGATACAGCTGCGCCACTTGTTGTCCAGCTAACTTTAACTGCATTATCTGCAATTTCACCTGAAACAGGAACATTTAAAATTGTCGGGAAGCGTGCTGTTTTAATAGCACCGAGTTTGGCAATTCCAGAGTTGTGGCTTGTATCTGCTGCATTCGCCTTCACCTGTACCTGGTATAATTTTTCCCATTTTAAATTCTCAAATAAAACATAATTGGTATCAACAACCAATGTAGCGGTAATTGTTTTAAAGGTATCGGTACTGATCTGCGCAGTATAAGAAGCTGCTCCTTTTACATCCTGCCAGGACGCCTTAATCCAGTTGCCTTCAGAAACAAGTGCTTCTTTCAGTACGGGTCTGAATAACCGTGGTGCTTCACCCGGATCTTCTACCTTTTTACAGGCAGCAATCACAAGTATTGCAACCATTGATATATATATTATTTTCTTCATTTCGTTTTGTTATTAGTCGTGAATGAAATGGTTAATTAGTATCCGTATTGATTTTGTAAAACACCCTGGCTGCTTGACAGTACAGAATTGTGTAATGGCAAAATATACCGCAATGGTGCAGAACCTGTATTATCTGTGTATCCCCTCCATGTGTTGAGAATAAAAGTAGCAGGACCTGCTGTGGTTGTATTATACATTGACAATGTCCAGCTTAACCTTGTATAACCATTCGGATTATCACCAGGTGCCGGTGAATTAATAATGGGTGGTGCCACAGCCGGTTTGGTAAACTTGTTGTACCAAACAATGTTCTTGCTCACCGTTGTTGAATCTCTTTTATAATACATATAGTCGGGCAGTTGTGAGTAAGCTCCTGTTCCTGTATTCGCAGCAATACCCATTTCAGTTAATGCATTTCTTGTTTCAGCAATTTTCTTTCCGTAAAGATTCCAACGGGCAAGATCATATTTGCGTAAACACTCTCCACCAAATTCCCATGCTCTTTCATTCACAATGGCATCAAAGAAGGTTTGTTTGCTGGCTGATACTGCAGTAATATAGTTTTCAACTTTATCAGTCCACTGTGCTGCATCAAAAGCTCTCTGACGAACTTTACGCAATGCATTTTGAGCTACAGCAGTAGGTCCGTTTAATTCATTTTCACTTTCTGCAAGAAGTAACAACACATCGGCGTAACGCATTACAGACCAGTTAATGCCGGTTCCTTTTGCAGATGCCTGACCAAGTAATGAAGGCACCAGCATCCTGTTCCATTTACCCGGAGCAATTGATCCTGAACCAGCCGGCTGCTGAATCAAATCTTTATCGTAGTAAATAAGAGAACATGTTACCGGTAAACGCTTGTCAACTGTATCAAATGAATGGTAATAGGTAATTGGAAAAGAAAGATAATTTGAACCGGCACCATACGGATGAGTACCACCATCTACCCGAATACCATTATTCCACGCTACATCTCCAAAACCGGGATGAAAAGCCACTTCATATAAAATATCACTGTTAAGTGGTTTTATATATTTGTTTTGATTCATAAATACAGAAGCATAATCCGGAAGTGTTCTTGGCTTCAGGTCAACCAGTGTTTTGGCATATGTATTTGCGATCTTTATATAGGTTAGATAATCATCTTTTCGTTTCATGGTCATATCAGGATATAACCAGTAACCTCCACGCATCATGGATAAACGTGCTATCAAACCAATTACAAATTCCCTGTTGATCCGTTCTATTCCATAATCAAGATTTTCGGCCCATGACATTTTTGGTTCAATATCAATTAAATCATTGATGAGGAAAGTAAGAATGGTATCTCTGCCTGTTCTTGGTAAATAAAAATTATCGCCGGCTCTGGAAGGCATTGTTTTAAAGGGTACATCACCCCAATGATTCATCAGCCAGTAATACCATAATGCTCTTAAAGCTCTTGTTTCACCCAGTAAATTATTATAAACAGCATTTTGAGGGTCTTTCTTTAATGCTATATTCATCAATCCCTGATCACATTCATTGGCACGATTAATTGCATTATATGCATTGTTCCAGACTGTAATTAAATCACCGTTGGCTGGTGTACATTCAAAAGACCAGATATCCCGACGGGAGTTATCCGGAGAAGCTGCAACGCCCCCGTACTCAACATCGGTATTGCCTGTGAAATTGTTTGAAAGCCTTGAAGTATATGCATCCTGGTTAAAGAGTGCATATACGCTGTTGACCGTTTTTTTAGCATCCGTTTCGCTGCTAAATACATACTCAAGGTCGAAATTTGACGGAGAGTCGGATGTTAAATATTTCTTACAGGATGCAAGCGATACTCCCGCAAAAACTGTCAGTATGATGAATATTTTTTTCATAATAATTATTTGAGTTTTTATGATCAGAACGTTACGTTAACTCCCAATGTATAGTTCCGGCTTTTGGGGTATGAAGAATAATCAACACCCGGCGTAAGCTGTGAATAAGAACTGCTTCTTGTTGCACTTACTTCCGGATCATAACCTGAATATTTTGTCCATAATAACGCATTATAAACAGTTGCATAAATTCTCAGTTTCGTCATCCCCACTCTTGAAATTACTTTCTTCGGTAATGAATATCCAAGAGACACATTATTCAAACGTAAAAAGGATCCATCTTCAACTGCCCAGGAATGAAATACGGGTGTGGCATTACCAAATGAAAAGGGTGACCACATTGTAGCATTGGCATTTAATTTTCCCAGCTCGGTTAAATCTGTAACCTGGTTACCTGCTGCATCAATGTATTTGAAGCGGCTGTCATAGTTAACTGTATTCAGCATATTACCATAAGTAGTTCTGTAAAACTGGTTGAAGGATATTTTTCCAGTATTGTAAATATCATTGCCATACACCCAGTTAAACTGTGCCATAAAATCAAAGTCCCTGAACACTGCATTTAATCCAAAGCCACCTGTATGTTTTGGCAGTGCACTTCCTATCACCTTCCTGTCAGCACCTGTAATTGCACCATCACCATCTAAATCTTTTAGTTTCATTACCCCTGGCCTTACACCTATGCCACCCAAGAAAGAACCTGCATTTACCACACCAGCTTTTAATGTATATGTTCTGGTTACAGAATTATAACTATCAAAGTCCCCTGTTGTATACATTCCATCTGTAACATATCCATACATCAGACCAATTGTTTGCCCAACATACAAACGATAGTCGTCCTGCGTTTTGAGATCAGTACCTGCCCAGTTGGAATTAAACGGTTTTTCGTTTACGCCATCGAGTTTATCAATTTTAGCCTGATTCATACCAACATTAAAGTTGACAGAAAGTTGAAAATCTTTTTTCTGTACGAGTGTAGCGTTGAGAGAGAGTTCAATCCCTTTGTTAGAAGTTTGGCCAATGTTGCGCATCTGCTTAGAGAAGCCGGTATTCGGTGGCACATCTGATTCTACGAGCAGACCTTTGGTTTTATTCCAGTAGAAATCTAACGAACCGGAAAGTCTTTGATTAAGTAAAGTAAAATCAAAGCCGGTATTTCTTGTGATTGTTGTTTCCCATTGAATATCAGGGTTGGGCATCAGGCCTCCTGAAGAGTATGTATAAAAAGGCTGGGCAACATCACCAAATCCAATCGTACGAACGTCGGAAATTCCAAACAACACTCTCCACAAATCACTAGGAATTCGATTATTACCGGCAGCACCATAACTGACACGAAACTTCAGATCGTCTACCCATTTCACTTTTTCCATAAAGTTTTCACTTGACATACGCCATGCAAAAGCAGCAGCGGGGAAGAAACCCCATTGATTACCGGGAGCAAATTTAGTAGACCCATCTGCACGTCCTGTAAAAGTAAACAGGTATCTTGAATCATACTGATAAGTAACACGTCCAAAAAATGAAGCAAGCTTATCGCCGGAAGAAACATAAGTTGAATGCCTGTCCTGTGTACCATTGGCCATATTGGCAAACATTTTCTCAGGTTCTGTATTTTCAACAAAATATTTTGCACGGTTAAATTCTGAAAATCCCATACCGGTAGCTAAAATTTCCTGCCCGCCAAGTATTGAAAAGTCGTGTTTGCCAATATGACTTTTATAGTTCAGGGTATTCGTAAACCGGTATCCTCTTGTATTTGAATTGGTGATTTCGCCCAAAGGGAGATTACCACCTGCATTTCTTGATTCACCAGTTAATGGACCATAATAACGTTTAGACTGTCCTGTGCCGAGGTCAAGACCAAACTCTGTACGAAAAGAAAGGTCTTTGAGAATAGCCCATGTAGCAGCAACGTTCATATTTAACGTATTGGTTAGCCTCTTGCGGTAATCCTGTGCAATTAATTTTGATGGATTAATTAAGCTTTTCAGGAATTGCTCATAATCATCATCCGTTCCTGTAGGATCAAGTTCAATAACATCGGCCAATCCATTTACCGGACGGGTAGTGATTGCATCGCCAATTCTGAAACTGGATGTACCGGAAGAGCCGGCTCCATCTATTACTGTGTTTACAAAACGTGAGGTGAAATCAAATTTTAATGCATTTGAAACCTCATGATTCAATTTAAAGTTGAGATAATTTCGCTGAAATCCTGATCCGGCCATCAAACCCTGATCAGTATTATTGGTTGCACTAAAACTGAATTTTGTTTTTGTTGTACCGCCTGTAATACTCAGGTTATGCTGTTGTGAAAAAACAGGCTTTCCAAACAATTCTTTCTGCCAGTTTGTTCCTTTCTGGTATTTATACAATTCTAAATCTTCATACACCCCAAAGTATTTGGAGAAATTATCTACATCTGTCTGTGATCTTAACCTTGCATACTCATAGTTTGCAAGAACAAATTCATACGGCGATAATACTTCCAGTTCTCTTGGAAGAGTGCGTGCCTGAACAAACCCATTATAAGAAATTGTTGTTTTGCCAGCCTTGGCCGATTTTGTGGTTATGATTACAACACCATTGGCACCTCTTGCACCATAAATAGCTGCAGTGGCTGCATCTTTCAAAATGTCAATAGTGGCAATATCAGTAGGTGCAATATCATTGATACTGTTCACCGGGAAACCATCCACAATATATAACGGTGAGTTATCCTGAGATACGGAACCTCCACCACGAATACGAATAACGATTTCTGCACCGGGAGCACCATCAGTGGTTGTAACCTGTACACCGGGCAATCGTCCGGTAATAGCTTCTGCAGCACTGGAAACTGGAATTTTTGATAACTCAGGCCCTCCTATTGATGAAACAGTTCCTGTAAGATCTTTTCGTTTACTCGTTCCGTAACCAACTACAACCACATCTTCCAATGCAGTTACTTCTTTTTCCAATTTTACCTGAACGTCACTGTTTCCATCGCTCACTATTGTAACCCGCTTATAACTTGTAAAAGAAAAAACAAGTGAAACCCTTCCTGTACCCGGAGCGGCAATTCTAAAATTTCCAGTTGCATCTGTTTGAGTTCCCTGTTTAGAACCCGCAACTACAACCGAAACACCAACAAGTGGAGCATCGTTTTCATCTGTAACTTTTCCTTTTACCTGCCGTGTTTGTGCAAATAGAGTAGTACTGCACATTAGAAGCAAAAGCAGGAAGAAATAATTTTTCATACTGTGTGCTTTGGTTTAAAATGTTCCCTGTTCAACACTGCATTATATACAGCTGAATCAAGATTTAAAGAATGAATTTGAAATTGAATCGTTAACCGATTTGGCAAATGTGTGGAATAGTATATTCGTTTTTCTGCAAGCAAATCCGTCCTGTTTACAGGGCAAGACTATGTACTATTTCATTACTACAGAAGGATTTAAATTCTTTTATTTACGCAATCGTTCCCGATAACGATGCCACGTAAAACGGGTAAAAGTCTTCTGTAAAAAGAGGTAAAAAACAGCCCGGTTACCATTTATCATCCTGTATGAGCAAAACAAAGCCGAAACAAGTACCTTTAAGCCTGAATTATGACTGCTCATGAAGTTTGAAGCTGTAACAATTAAAGATATTGCCAAAGCACTTGGCCTTTCCACCTCAACTGTTTCACGGGCTTTACGTGACAGTTACGAAATCAGTTCCGAAACAAAGCAGCTTGTGCTTGACTGTGCTGAAAAACTGAACTATAAGCCCAACCCTATTGCCCTCAGCCTGAAAGAAAAAAGAAGCCGTTCCATTGGTGTGATTGTGTGTGAAATTGCCAACAATTTTTTTTCACAGATCATTAATGGCATTGAATCCATTGCCTACGACAGGGGGTATAATGTAATTGTATCGCAAAGCAGGGAATCATATGACAGGGAAGTGATTGATCTGCAGTACATGGCTTCCAGATCAGTAGATGGCATCCTGATTTCACTTTCAACCGAAACCAGTGATCTCTCACATCTTATGGCGCTGCACGACAGAGGCATGCCCATTGTTTTATTTGACCGGGTGCATGATGAAATAAATACACATAAAGTAATTATTGATAACTATAAAGGTGCTTATGAAGCCACTGAGCATCTCATAAAAAATGGATTCAGGAAAATTGCAGCAATTGCCGGTTCAGAGTTTTTATCCATTACTGCTGAACGGCTTGCCGGTTACCAGGATGCATTAAAAGCATATAATCTTACACCTGATAAACAATTTATCCAGCACTGCTTTTATGGCGGAATGGTTTTTTCTGAAGTGGAAGAAGCCGTAAATAACCTTTTGACATTAAAGCAAAAGCCCGATGCCATTTTTACTACCAGCGATAAGCTTACCACCGGCTGTTTAAAAACATTGAAAAGAAGAGGCATCAATGTTCCGAAAGATGTTGCACTGGTTGGTTTCTCCAACTCTGATATTGCCGAACTTGTTGATCCTCCACTTACCATTATCCGGCAACCCGCTGAAGAAATGGGAAGAGCAGCAACAGAATTATTACTGCAGCTGGTAGAAAGCAAACGTCCTGTGAAAGAATTTGAAAAAAGGGTACTTACACCTGAACTGCAGATCAGGGGATCATCAATAAAACTTTAATCGTTATCCGTTTTTATTTCTCTTCATTCATCATTGTTCTGTAATGATGTGGGTTCTTCTGTTTTCTATGAGAAATTTTCAAATGAAAAAGCCCCACATTTCTGTGAGGCTTAAAGCTTGTCGGGAAGACAGGATTCGAACCTGCGACCCCCTGGTCCCAAACCAGGTGCGCTACCGGCCTGCGCTACTTCCCGATTCAACTGCTGAAGCTTTAGCAAAAGCAGTTTCCCCTAAGGGGCTGCAAAAATAGCCGACTCTTGGTAAAGTGCCAAAAGAAATCCCAAATTCCATACATGAAATTTGGGATTAAATAATTTATTATACGGCTATTACATAGCAGCTAACTGAACTTTCTGCTGCAGTTCCAGTACGCTTTCTTTAAACATGCTGTCTGTATCCATTAAATCCTTTACAGTTTGGCAGGAATGGATAACGGTGGTATGATCACGGCCTCCAAAATGTTCACCAATTGTTTTGAGAGAATTCTTTGTAAAGGTTTTAGCCAAGTACATTGTAATCTGTCTTGCCTGAACGATTTCCCTTTTACGGGTCTTTTGCAAAAGCTTCTCATATGGCACATCAAAGTAATCACACACCATTTTCTGGATAGCGTCGATGGTAATTTCTTTGGATGATGTTTTAACGAAGTTTTTCAGCACTTTTTTAGCAAGATCAAGATCGATCTCTTTTTTATTAAGCGAGGATTGTGCCAATAATGAAATCAATGCACCTTCCAGCTCCCTCACATTGGTATTAATATTATAAGCAATGTACTTTACCACATCCTTATGCATTTCCAATCCATCATTCTTCATCTTCTTTTCCAGTATCTCAATACGGGTATCGTAATCAGGCATTTGCAGATCAGCGCTCAAACCCCAGCGGAAACGGCTCAATAACCGTTCCTGAACACCTTCGAGGTCTTTTGGTGGTTTATCAGATGAAAGCACTAATTGCTTGCCACTCTGATGCAGATGATTAAAGATGGCAAAAAATGCATCCTGCGATTTCTCAGCACGGTTAAAGAACTGCACATCATCTATGATTAAAACATCTACCAGCTGGTAAAAATGAATGAAGTCATTAATCGCATTGTTGCGGCTATGATCAACAAACTGGTTGATGAACTTTTCTGAACTTACATATAACACCACTTTACTGGGGTGCTGACGTTTTACTTCATTTCCAACAGCCTGAGCTAAGTGGGTTTTCCCCAAACCAACACCACCATAAATAACCAAAGGATTAAAAGATGTAGCACCGGGTTTATCAGCAACCGTTTTACCTGCACGGCGGGCTACACGATTACAGTCACCTTCTATAAATGCATCAAATGTATAGTTAGGATTGAGCTGCGGATCAATCTGAACCTTTTTCAAACCCGGTATTACAAACGGGTTCTTTACAGGATTACTTATCACCAGCGGGAAATCCATTTCGTTGTTTGTGTATGTTTTATAACCATGACCGGGTACATCCATTGTAATCGGCTGGTTGTTATTATTACCACTATCCATCATGATGCGGTATTCAAGATTCGCATCTTTCCCCAATTCTCTTTTCAATGTTTTGGCAAGCAGCGTTACATAATGTTCTTCCAGGTATTCAAAAAAGAACTGACTGGGAACCTGGATAGTAAGAATTTTATTTTTCAGATCTACCGGTTTAATCGGCTCAAACCATGTCTTAAAATGCTGCCATTCTACGATATCCTTAATTATGGTTAAACAACTTTTCCATACCTGATCAGCCGTTTTCGTCATTTTTCCTAAAGCAGTTTATATAATGAGTTAATAATTTTCCTGTTATTCTCTCGGTATTTTCTTATAATGAAATCATTATAAAAAAATTATTGGGGGACAACGAATATCAACACTTTTTGTGGAAAAAAAAATTTTTTATTCACCTGTTTTTTTTCCTATTGTAAGAGAATTTGAGCCGGCAAGATTTTTCTTTTTAAACCTTGAAAATTCATAGTCCAATCTTCCCAGTTGAATGCCCGCCCAGCCTACCTGATTCACCAAAACATCACTTCCTTTTTTGTTCTTTACTAACACCGGTTCAGTTAAAAAAGTATGTGTATGTCCGCCTATAATTAAATCAATATGTTCGGTTTCTTTTGCCAGGATCAAATCTGAGATTCTGTTGATATCTTCTTTATACTGATACCCAAGATGTGATAAACAGATCACCAGATCACAGTCTTTCTCTTTTTTCAGCATTGCTGCTGTTTCATTTACTTTCTGAATGGGATCAAGATAAACTGTATTTCCAAACAAATTATCCGGAACCAACCCTTTCATTTCAATACCAACACCTGTAACTCCAATTCTGAGTTTTCCTTTTTTAAATATTTTGTAAGGTACAGATTTATGCTCCATGGCTGTATTTGTAAAATCATAGTTGCATAACAGTACTGGAAATGTTGCATGATTCAATTGTGTGGCAAAATTTTCAAGCCCGCCGTCAAAATCATGATTACCCATCGTACAGGCATCGTACCCCATTTTCGACATAGCTTTTATTTCAGGTTCTCCTTTATATAAATTAAAATAAGGTGTGCCCTGGAAAATATCACCTGCATCAAGTAACAATACATGCTCTTCTTTTGAACGGATATCTTCAATCAGTTTTGCACGCCCTGCTATTCCGCCTAATCCCTGGTTACGGCTTCCATCCATTGGAAACGGTTCAAGCCGGCTGTGTACATCATTAGTGTGCAAAATCGTCAGCCGCTGAATGCCCGGGTCAGCAGCCCCCACCCACCTTGAAGCCATCATAGCACCAGCAGTAAAAGCTGTTTGCTGAATAAATTTTCTTCTATTGAGCATTGACCACCCTGTTTTGAATTGTTACATTAATTTGTTTCCTGGCTTTGGTAAAAGAAGTAAAATATTCAATCAGCGCATTCCTGAACAAAGACCCGTTATTTACCTGGGGAATTGGTCTTAACATATCACATTGATCACCGCCATTGGTCACATAATCTGAATTTGCAATTGTATACACAGCATTCATATCTAATGCCTTTCCATTGATCATTACATTTTCTGCCTTGCCGTTTTTTATTTCCATCGTTAATCCGGCAACAGGCCAACCTCCTCTTGAAGAAATATGATCCAGGAATTGCTTGAATACCTTTCCGGATAATTTCTGCAACACAATAATATTATCAAAAGGCATCAGCTCAAACACTTTCCCTTTTGTAATATTTCCTGCTTTAACATTGGGTATTCTGATGCCGCCATAATTCACAAAAGCTGCATCAACCTGCGTGGCATAATATTTTTCAGCCATTACTTTCATCGCATCGGCCATCAAATTTCCCAAGGTTCCTTCCGGCTGTTTTTTTTCAATATCAACAGCCAATGTTGCAATCACTGTATTCATGCTGCTGTTTACACTGTCAGCATAAGGTTGCAGAAATGTAATAAATGATGAATCAATTTTTGTATTTGCAACGGGATAATCTTTGTATTGAACAGTTGCCGCCCTGTATGATGGATTGCAGGAAAAAAAGAATGCAATGCAGAATGCAAAAAATAAATGGGTAGTAGCCTTGTTCATATGCAGGTTGTAACAATTGGAAGGTAGTTGTTTTTACCAGCACAAAAAACAGTTTTTTAATAAATGCATGTAAATTTTTCAAACATAAAACAAAAGCTATCTTTGGCCCTCACTTAATGTTTTTGGGTTAATTACCCGACACATGCAACAGCAAATTACACTTCGCCTTCTGCCTTCACAGGCATCCCATCAGGACATTATACATGAGCAAATTGCACAATATGCCGGTGTAAATGCAGGTTCTGTTAATGGATTCCATATCATTAAACAATCAATTGATGCCAGAAGTAAACAACCCTGGGTTAATCTTACAGTATTAGCTTTCCTCAATGAGCCTTTTCAGGAAAGAGAAAAAATTGATTTTACATTTAAAGATGTGCATGATTCCCGATTTAAAGTGATAATTGTAGGTGCAGGGCCTGCAGGACTTTTTGCTGCTTTACAATTAATTGAGCTGGGCATTAAACCAATTCTTGTTGAAAGAGGAAAAGATGTACGGTCAAGAAGAAGAGACCTTGCTGTATTAAATAAGGAAGGAGAAATTAATCCTGAAAGTAATTACTGTTTTGGCGAAGGTGGCGCAGGTACTTACAGCGATGGCAAATTATATACCCGCAGCAGTAAGAGAGGAAATATTGACCGTATTCTTCAACTGTTTGTTCGCTTTGGTGCTGAAGAAAAAATCCTGTACCAGAGTCATCCGCATATCGGCACCAACAAACTTCCGCATATCATTACTGCCATGAGAGAATTTATTCTTTCCTGCGGTGCTGAAATTCATTTTGAAACAAAGCTTACTGATTTTATTGTTGATAAAGATGTACTGAAAGGAATACAGATAAATCATTCATCCATTATTCATGCGGATGCAGTAATTCTTGCAACAGGCCACAGTGCAAGGGATATTTTTGAATTACTTCATCAAAATAATATCCTGATTGAAGCCAAGCCATTTGCATTAGGTGTGCGAATAGAACATCCGCAGGCTTTAATTGATTCTATACAATACCGCTGTCCTGTTCGGGATGAGTTTTTGCCTCCTGCATCCTACAGTTTGGTGGAACAGGTAAAGGGAAAAGGTGTATTCAGTTTTTGCATGTGCCCGGGAGGTATTATTGCACCGGCAGCAACATCAGCAGGGGAACTTGTTGTAAACGGATGGAGCCCCTCCAAAAGAAACAATGCATTTGCCAATAGTGGAATGGTGGTAACCATTGATGTGAAAGATGCAGTTGAATACTTTAAAATCCAAAAGACAAAAGACAATATCCAAATAGATGAAAATGATCCGTTGTTACTGATGAAGTTTCAGCAGGCCATTGAAAAAAAATCTTTTGATGCAGGCGGTGGCAAATTTGTTGCTCCGGCTCAGCGTATGATTGATATGTTTGAAAAGAAAACATCTTCATCTCTTCCCGACTGTTCTTATCTGCCCGGCATCAACAGTGTATCATTGGCCAACGTATTGCCCGATTTTGTATTTGAAGATCTTCGTCTTGCTTTCAAATCTTTTGGAGAGAAGATGCGGGGCTATTTTACCAACGAAGCCATTGCTGTGGCAACAGAATCAAGAACCTCATCGCCAGTGCGTATTCCAAGGGATAATGAAACCTTGCAGCACCCTCAAATAAAAGGACTCTATCCCTGTGGTGAAGGGGCGGGTTATGCAGGCGGAATTGTGAGTGCGGCCATGGATGGTGAGCGGGTTGCCCATTTGATTGCACAGCAGCTGAACCATTCATCAACAAATGTTTTTCGCTAATTTTCCTGCGCTTACCTTGTAACAAATTTCCAACTCAGCCTACTAACTATAAATATGAGCACAATCTTAGAAGTTCAGAACCTGAAGAAATACTTCTCTTCGCAGAAAGCTGTTGATGACATCAGCTTTACCATTGACAAAGGATCCATCTTTGGCTTACTTGGCCCAAACGGTGCAGGTAAAACTACATTGATCCGGATGATCACAGGAATTTTTTACCCTGATGCAGGTACTATCAACCTTAACGGAAAAAAATTCGACGCAACTGAAGATGTCATTAATATCGGTTACATGCCGGAAGAACGGGGACTGTACAAAAAAATGAAAGTAGGCGAACAGGCCATGTACCTGGCACAATTAAAAGGCATGGGCAAGAAAGAAGCTTTTGTGAAAGTGAAGGAATGGTTTGAAAAATTTGAAATGGAGAGCTGGTGGAATAAGAAAGTGGAAGATCTTTCAAAAGGTATGAGCCAGAAACTTCAGTTTGTTACAACTGTTCTGCACGAACCAAAGCTGGTGATACTTGATGAACCTTTCAGTGGATTGGATCCTGTGAACAGCAACCTCATTAAAGATGAAATTTACAACCTTGCACAGAAAGGAACCACCGTCATCTTCAGTACACACCGTATGGAACAGGTAGAAGAAATCTGCGATCATATTGTACTGGTGAACAAGGGCAGTAAAATTCTTGACGGAACAGTGAAAGATATCAAGCAGCAGTTTAAACAAAATATTTTTACTGCGGAAGTGGATCATTTACCAGCTGTATTACATCATGCTTCTTTTACTATTGTAAAACAGAAGGAGAATAATCTTACAGTAAAAATTAATGAAGGTTATAAATCAAATGATGTGTTAATGCATTTCATTAACCAGCAAAGCGGCATCATCGCCTATCATGAAATACTTCCTTCACTCAATGAAATTTTCATCCGCTTGGTGGAAGGAACACCAACTGCAAGACAATTTGAAACCATTACTACTTAACACCTCATTTATATGAATAAGATACTCATCATCATTAAAAGAGAATATGTTACAAGAGTCCGTAACAAAACATTTCTGCTTTCTACTTTCTTATTTCCATTGCTCATGTTTGCACTCATTTTTGGCGGTGCATTCATTGGCGCCAATGGAACTGAACAACGGAAAATTGCTGTGAATGATCAAAGCGGAATGTATAAGAATAATTTCAAAAGCGGTTCAGCTGTTGACTTTGGTTATCCTGATGGAGTTGACAGAAACAACTATAAAGACAAAGGCTTTGAAGGCGTATTGATTATTTATTCTGCTGATAAACAAAAAGCCGATTCTGTAAGATTATATACAGAAAAACAACTGGGTCTCGGTACTGACGAATCAATCAAAAACCAGATACAGAAGATCAACGAAAACAAAATGCTGATGGAACGTGGTGTAACCAGAACCACACTCGATTCCATTCGTCAGCAAAGTGAAAGCAAAGAATCGCTCAACTACCGCTCTTACCAGGTAAAAGGAACTGAAATAAAGGAAGACAACAAGATGCTTGCACTGGCCATTGGTTATATCAGCGGTTTCATCATCTATATTGTTCTGTTTATTTATGGCGCAGCTGTAATGCGTGGTGTAATGGAAGAAAAAACCAACCGCATTGCAGAAGTAATGGTGAGCAGTGTAAAACCATTTCAACTGATGCTGGGCAAGATCATTGGTATTGCAGCTGTAGGGTTAACACAGTTGTTTTTATGGATCATTCTCATATTTATATTATCCTCGCTCAGCAGTTTATTTATTTCACCTGAGGTTTTACAACAGGCACAAAACATGAATGAATCAATGCCTTCAATGGCACAGAATAATACAATGGCATTGAAAATTCTGCAGGCTCAAACAACCTTGTTCAGCGCCAACTGGAGTTTAATTATCCCCTGCTTTATTTTCTACTTCTTATTTGGATACTTGTTTTATGCAGCCTTATTTGCGGCTGTAGGCAGTGTAGTTAATGAAGATCCGCAGGAAGCACAGTCATTGATGATGCCGATTATGCTGCCGATTATCCTGGCCATTTTTATTATGATGAATGCAGTTCAAAACCCCGGCGGTTCACTTGCTTTTTGGGGAAGTGTTATTCCATTTACTTCGCCGATTGTAATGATGGCGAGAATTCCATTTGGAGTTCCATGGTGGCAACTGGGCTTATCCATGATTTCACTCATTGCAGGTTTCCTGTGCACCACATGGCTGAGTGCAAAAATTTACAGAACCGGAATTTTATTGTACGGCAAAAAAGTAACCATGAAAGAAATGGCCAAATGGGCTTTCAAAAAATCATAAACGGAAACAACCGGAAACAAAAATCCCTCAGCAATTGCTGAGGGATTTTTTTTATTTGATAATTACCTAAAAAGAATGAATGGTGATGGGTGCAATAAAAGGTTGATGTATTTCTTCTTCTGCTTCAATTACTTCAAAGTCAACTTTTAAAACTATTCCTTCCTTTATAATAATCCCGTCTTTCCTGGAAGCCTTATATCCTACTTTGTCAATGATAATTGACTGCTCACCAACCGGAACATTGCTGATCTTAAAGTTACCGTTGGCATCTGTCATAATTTCCTTCTGGAAAGATGTCTTTTTAATTGTTGCTGTAAAGGTTACATTAGCAACAGGCTTTTTGGTTTCTGCATCAAAGATGGTACCCTGAACAGAGCCCGTTTCATTTCTGTCGTCAACACCAGCACGACTAACAACTGAGAAGCCGGTCATTAAAACGGCAGCGAGAAGTATTTTCTTCATAACAATTGTTTTACGATGATAAGAAGTTTAAAGTTACAGAACTTAAAACATTTTTTTGGTCTTTTTATGACACATGAACCTGTTAAATTGTTCTGAAAGTGTAAGAATTGTCAATCAACCTGTTGGATTTGCCAGTGCTTCCCGGAACTCACGCCAGATATTTTCCGTAATTACAGCAGCCGGTAAAATATCATCGAGCAATGCACTTACCTGGCCAATCTCCAGTTCACCTTCAGCAAGATTGCCTTCAAACATTCCTTTCTTAGCTCTTGCTCTTCCCAGCAATTGTATCAGTTCCGCTTGAGTTGCAGCTTTTTGCTCAGCTTCCTGCACCAGTTTATAAAAATCGTTTTTAATCAGGCGTACAGGTGTCAGTTGTTTTAAGGTAAGAATCGTATCACCTTCAGAAGTATTGATCACTGCCTGTTTAAAATTCAAATGACTGCTTGCTTCTTCGCTGGCAACATACCTGCTTCCTATCTGAACGCCTTCTGCCCCAAGTACCATGGCTGCCAGCATTTGTCTTCCGGTAGCAATACCTCCTGCAGCAATCAATGGAATCTGAATGGCTTTTTTTACTGCCGGAATCAACACCATACTGGTTGTTTCTTCTCTCCCGTTATGTCCGCCTGCTTCAAAACCTTCTGCCACCACTGCATCACAACCTGCTTCCTGTGCTTTTAATGCAAACTTGCTGCTGCTTACCACATGCACAACCGTAATTCCTTTTTCTTTTAAGATGGATGTCCATGTTTTTGGATTGCCTGCACTGGTAAAAACGATCTTCACTCCTTCTTCTATGATGATGGATATGTGTTTATCGATATCAGCATAAAGCAATGGAACATTTACCGCAAAAGGTTTAGAAGTTGCAGCCTTGCATTTTTGAATATGTTCTCTCAATACTTCGGGGTACATGCTTCCGCTGCCGATAATTCCCAAACCCCCGGCATTGCTTACCGCACTTGCCAACCGCCACCCACTTGCCCAGATCATTCCTGCCTGGACGATGGGTTTTTCAATACCAAAAAGTTGAGTGATTCTGTTACTGAACATAGCAATAAAACTGATGATTAAAAAAGTTCATTAAAGATATGAACGTACAAGTGAGTGACACAACAGAAGTATAACAGAATTACCGCAGCTGGTAACAAAAAACTACAAACCACAAACTTCTGCTTACCCTAAATCAATCTCTGTATTATCACCAATATTTAAACTTCTTGTTTCGCCTTTTACTTCTGTATCGCTGCCAATAAGTGAATCTTCCAGCACAATATCAAACAGATCGGCATAGGAGCCAATGATGGAATCTTTTACAATGGAATAATTGATGGTTGTATTATCGCCTACAGCCACATTAGGGCCGATGATGGAGTTTTTAATTTCACAGTTCTTGCCAATGCTTACAGGCTCAACTACAATTACATTTTCAAAACGGTGATCGGGTGAGATAGATGTGCCGAATTTTTTTAACAGCGTTGAGTTTGATTCAAGGAGTGATTCCTTATTACCACAATCGAACCAGTTTAAAACTTTGAACGATTTGAAATTTGAACCTTTTTCAATCATGCATTGCAATGCATCAGTTAAGCTGTATTCATCACGGTTCTTTACCCCATCCCTGTAATTCAGTTCCAGGCAATCGTACAGCATATGCGTATCCCTGATTTTATAAATACCTACCAATGCAAGATTGCTTTTTGGGATTTGCGGCTTTTCCACCACTTTTAAAATCTTTCCGTCTTCATCCACTTCTGCCACACCAAAACTTCTTGGGTCATCCACTTTTTTTACAGCCAGCATTGACTGCTCACTTTGCAGCACTTCTTTTACATCGTATTCGCAAATTGTATCGCCAAGTACAATAATGGCTTCATCACCTGCCACATGTTCTTTCGACAGCATAATTGCATGCCCAAGCCCCTGCCGTTCATTCTGTGTAACAAATGTGCTGTGAATATGAGGGAAGGTTTCTTTAATGTAATCGTGGATCTTATCGCCCAAATAGCCCACAATAAATACAAAATCATGGATACCGGCCTCATGCAGCTGATCTACAATGATGCTCAGTACCGTTTTTCCCGCAATGGGGATGAGGGCCTTGGGTTGTGTATATGTATGTGGCCGCAGTTTTGTTCCTGCACCTGCCACCGGAATTATTGCTTTCATTAATATAAGCTTCGTGTAATCGAAGCGGCAATGTAGGACTTTTTGAATAAACGGAGCGAACCATGTAAGAAGCTTGTTTATAAAAAAATGACCATATTAACAGATCACAAAACCGCACGGCTTATTTTTGCGGCTCGAAAGCAGAAACAGGAGGATTTTGATAACCGGGTCGGCAATTCAGGTTCTTTATAACCAAGCAACAAATAAATTCATCAATACTCATGCAAAGAGACACAGCCATCTTCAACCTCATTAACCAGGAATTAGAACGTCAGCGTCACGGAATTGAACTTATTGCCTCTGAAAACTTCACTTCTTTACAGGTGATTCAGGCAATGGGCAGTGTGTTAACCAATAAATATGCTGAAGGCTACCCCGGTCGTCGTTATTATGGCGGTTGCGAAATTGT